>JAIPJY010000059.1 GCA_021733925.1 Prosthecobacter sp.
CGCCGCACGCAGGCAGTGCTCCCGCAAGCCCCCTTGTCTGCTCTCGATGCCTCCACCCAGTTCATGGGGGATCACTCGATCGCACAAATCTCGTCAGTCGGCTGAAAGACAGACCCGTTTTCAATCCAGTGTGGTATTAAAACAATCAGGGGTCCGATGGATCCAGAGGCTGCAAAATCGATCTCCCTCTCCCCGTCCCCGACACACGCAGGCAACCAATGTTTTTCTTCGGGGAGAGGGCAGGGGTGAGGGGTCGGCAGTCACACTTCGCCAGCATGGGACGTTCTTTCTCGCCCTCATTCCTGGCTAGATGACCCGGATGTGTTTCGAGTTAGCAGCAAAGCCTCTTCGCCAGTTCAGAAAACCACCGTCAACAATCGTCATCTCCCCCCATCACGAATCCCACTGGCTGCGCTGCACGCCGATGAACGTCATGCCGAGGCCCACCAGCACATGCACAGAGAGCACGAATCCAGCGAGCGTGGGGCTGATGAGGTCGGTGGAGGTGACCTGCTTGACCGCGTCATAAAAAGCCGTGCTCCGCATGCTGCTCAGGCTGCCGCTCCAGCTCCAGAAAGCCACGACGAGCGGCTGCACCCAGTTCTCCAACCAGTCAGGCAGAGTGAGCACCGCACCCGACAGCGGAAGCTGAAACCCGACGAGGTAGATGCACAGGATCGTGGCCTTTTCCGGCGTCTTGCTCATCGCCGAGATGCCAAGGCACACACTGGTCATCGCCGCTGAGGCCAGTACCAGCAGCACCAGCTTCGTGATCAGATCTCCCGGCAGCCCTCCGGTCACCATGTCCACGAAGAACCCCATCCATAAACTCTGCGCCAGCACAAACATGCCGAGAAAGATCACCTTGCTGCCGATGTAGGCAAACGGGTGCAGCCCTCCGAGTTTCTCTCGCTCTAAAATCAGTCGTTCGGAGGCGATCTCACGCGCCGCGTTGTTGCTGGCCATCAGCGTGACCAGCACCACCTGCAGCATGATCAGTCCGGAGACCAGTCCGCCAGCCTTGAGCTGCTCCTTTCCATGCTGCGCCACCTGCTGTGCCTCCTGCAGCATGTTGGCATCCTGATGCGTCGAGAGCGCACGCAGTGGCTTGATGCCGTCGAGCGCGAAAATCACCACCAGCAGCGGAAAGCCCAGCAGCATGGCGATATGCAGCCACACCTGCGCCTTGTCTCGGCGGAAAATCGTCCAGCGTCGGCGCAGCAGTTCGAACAACTGCGTCATCATGGATGGCATTTCCACCGGAGGCAGATCAAGTGGCTCGGACATTTCAGCATGCTCGGGGCTTGCCACCACACGCTCCTCACGCACCGTGGTCTTGGAAGGACCGCTGCTTTTCTTGGCTTCTGCCTCTTTCGGCAGCACACGTGCGCCGTCGAATCCGTGACGCTGGTAGTAGGTGTCACGATACTTCTCCCACGACTCATGCCAGTCACCCGCCTTGCGCTCGGTAAGCTTGAGATAGACCTCCTCGGGGTGCTCGGCCGCAAAGTAATGCATCATCGCCTTCGGCGGACCATGATAGGTCAGCACTCCCTGATACATCACCATCACGCTGTCATAGGCGTCCAGACTGGCAAGGCTGTGCGTCACATTGATCACCACCCGCTTCGGATGCCCGCGCGACAGCTCGCGCAGCAGATTGGTGATCTCGTGTTCAGATTTCGGATCCAGTCCGCTCGTCACCTCATCACAGAGCAGCAGGCAGGGGTCCGTGACCAGCTCCAGCGCCAGACCGAGGCGACGTTTCTGTCCTCCAGACAGCACCTTCACCTGGCGGTCTGAAAGATGCGTCAAACCGGTCACCTCCAAAATGTGATCCAGCGCCGGAATGAAATCTTCCGTCTTCGACAGCTGCGTGCGCAGCACCATCGCACTCGCGATGCTTTCCTCCACCGTCAGCAGATCATAGGCCACGCTGAACTGCGGCACATACCCGAGATCTCCGGGATGCAGATCCTCCTCATCACTCAGATTCCTGCCATCCCACAGCAGTTCCCCGGTGGTCTGCTGCTGAATGCCCGTGATCACTTTCAGCAGGGTCGTCTTGCCACAGCCCGACGGGCCCACGATCGCCACCAGATGCGCAGGAGGAACATTGAAACTCACCTCCCGGAGCAGGTGCAGCGTGCTGTTCTCCGAGTCCTGCGGACCATCGACTTCAAGACAAACGTTGAGTGCTTTGAGCATACAGGTTAAATAGGTGCCGACACTAGGCCGGGGAGTACTGCTCTGGCGATGAAAAAATTCAATCCACCACCAAAATGCAACGCCGTAACAGATCGGGCAAGCGTGCCTCCTCCACTTCGTTTAGCTGGCTGTGGTGGCTGGCTGGATTGATCCTCGTCAGCGGTGTCATTCTGGTGCTGCTCGCTCCCTCGCTCGTCACCAGTTACATCCGCGCATACGTGAAGAAAGATGATTTCCGCCAGAAGGCCGAGGAACTGATTGCGGCGCGGATTGACGGCAGTGCGCACATCGCCCCGATCATCTGGAACGATGACACCGCAACCGTTGCTGATCTGTCATTCTCCAATTCCGATTGGACCATGGAGGCAGGAGGCCTGCGTGCCGCCCTCGATTTCGGTGCCATCCGGCAAGGCAAGTGGAGCATTCAAAATGCCGGAGCAGACGATCTCACACTGCGCCACTTGGTTGCTGCACCCTTGGATGTTCCGCCCGCTGCAAGCACCGCAAAATTCGATGACAGCAACGACGGGATTCCCGCCTTTCTGCGCCGCTACATCCCCACCGAAACGCGCATCAGCGGCTTCGAAGTGCATCGTTTCGTGTTTGAACAGGAAGGATGGAAAATCGCAGACTCACAGCTGCGCCTCGGTGACTGGCGTACCGGTGAGGTATCCGTCTCCGCCAAATTGAACGGTGGCAAACTCCAGACCCCCATCCAGGCTCCTGAACAAAAAGAACCACTCCAGTTTGACCTCACCCGGGCCACCCTGCGTGTGGGCGGCAGCCAGATTCAGATCAGTGACGCCACCCTGCGCTGGAAGCAGTCGTCCGAGGCCACCCTGCGCGGTTCCTTGAAATATGAAACCGGCGCATGGCAGATGTTCACCCATGTCAAAGCCGTCCCGCTGGATGAATTTCTCGATTCCTGGTGGAAACAGCGTCTCTCCGGAAAGATTGAAGGCGATGTCGAAATGTCCGGCGCACGCAATGCACCGCCAGCATGGAAGGCTGACCTCGCGCTCAAGGACGGAGCGCTCATCGGTCTGCCCATTCTCGACAAACTCGTGACCTACACGAACACCCAGAGGTTCAAACGCATCGTGCTCGACATCTGCAGCGCCTCTCTCCGGCCCCAAGGCGATTCCCTGCGCATTGAAAACATCATCGTGCAGTCCAATGGCCTCCTGCGCATCGAAGGCGCTCTGACCATTCGCGGCCGTGCTCTGGAGGGCAATTTCCTGCTCGGTGTCACGCCTGAGACCCTCAGCGGCATTCCCGGAGCCAACCGCCGTGTCTTTGTGGAGAGCAATCCGGGCGCCCCTCCCGGTCTCCTGTGGACGCGTGTGCGCATCGTCGGCACCCTTGATGCCCCCCTGGAGGACCTCAGCAGTCGTCTCATCGGTGCTGCCGGCATGTCCCTCCTGCTTGACACCCCCGGTGCCGTGGTCGGCCAGGGGGCTGAAACCTTGCTCAAACCAGTGCTTGGCGAGGATGCCGCCAAATTGCCTGGCAAAGTCATCAATGGGGCCAGCGGTGTTATGGAAAACGGCGTGAACGCCGGTGCCGGGCTCCTCAAAAGTGTGCTCCCTATCTTTCCCGGAAAATAGGCTTGTTTGCAGGACGGGTGCGGCGGCAGCCCGCCCGTCTCTGAGCAGGTGGCAAACACCCCACGACTCGAATACCCCTGAATGAAGGCCGTCTGGGTCGTTTTTCCAGGCACAATGACCGCCAGCCCAGCGCGAAGTGGTCCGCACCTTCCATGTGCGGTTCGGGGCAGGGGCCGGCTGCACCCATTGCATCCGGTTCCAAAAGACTCGCGCTGCCATCCGGGAACAAGACGATTGAGATGGTTGCACGGCAGGGATGTGCCGCTAGCATAGGTCCTTCCCATGTCCACCTCCCTTCCCATCTCCTTCGCCGCCCGTGAGTCGAAGCACGCCATTGAAGAAGGCATGCTCTTTGCCCCGAAATTCGATGAGCATGGCCTGATGCCCGCGATGGCGGTGGATGCCGAGAGCGGTGCCCCTCTCATGCTGGCCTACATGAACGAGCAATCCCTTAAAATGACCCTGGAACTCGGCCAGGCAGTTTATTGGAGTCGCAGCCGCAACCAGCTTTGGCACAAAGGGGCCACCAGCGGCGAGTTTCAGGAGATCATCGACATCCGCACGGACTGTGACCAGGATGCACTCGTTCTACGTGTAAAACAGCATGGCGGCGGCTGCTGCCACACCAAACGTCCCACCTGCTTTTATCGTATTGTTAAAGCAGCAGACGGTGAAGCGCTGTTGGAACCAGTGGAATAAGCCAGCCCGTTATCGGCTGCCGGGAACCATGCCGCCGTATTTGGCGTTGCCTTCCCAGGATCTAGGACGGTTCCATGGAAGACTGCTGTACTCACTGGAATCCGGTCCCACCACTTTCTTGCGCTTCGGCTCATCCGAGGCGCAGGAGGAAAGGGAGCATGCGGCAGTGGTCGCCAAAAGCAGAAGGCTGAGCAGTCGTGTCTTCATGAGACCACACTTATGCACTCGGCGAATCAGTTTTGCACCAAGTTTTCGAGGATGACCCGATCTCCCGGCATGATCACCTGACCGTTGACGACTGCGTCCGGCACGATGGATGCCATGGAGTTTTTGCCATCAACAGACATGATGCTGATTTTGCCAACAGTCTGCGCGCCGCGGGTGACAATCAATTTGGTCTGCTCAGTGAGACCGGTGCTCTTGCCTGCATCAATGATCACAAAGCCCCAGTCATAGTTCACGGCGATCACGCGGGAGCTCAGGCTGTTGCGCTCGAAGTTTTTGCGGCGGTCCTCGATTTTGTGCATCACTTCATCCACACGCTTTTGAATGCCGGCGACCTTGTCCTCCTCAGCGGCCACCTCTTTCTTCTTGAGTTCGGCCAGTGATTCAAATTCGAGCTTCTCCTTCTTCAGCTTTTGCATGTCTTCGGCCATGGTCTCCGGCTTCATGCCCTGCGGGAGGTCCTTGAGAAGTTCGTCCAATTCCTTCATCTTCTTTTCTTTCACCGCGAGCTCTTCCTGAGTGCGCGTGATTTCATCCTGGGTATTGGCCAGCTTGTTTTTCTGCGCCTTGAGCTTTTCGGCCTCGACATCCAGGTCCCCCTGCACACGGGCAATTTCGGCCACCAGCTTGGGCACTTCACCTGAGCCTGGCTTCAGCAGCTTGTCCTGGGCTGCCTTTTCGCCCAATATTTTGGCGTTAACGTCCACAGTATTTTTGCGCACTTCGGCAAACTCACGCCCGTTTTGGTAGGCGAAGAAGCTGGCAACGAGAATCACCACTGCGCTAAGGATGAAAAGAACTTTGGTCATGGGAAAGAGAGAGTCAGGGAAGGGAATCAGGCGACGAACGGCTGGCAGCGATTATTTGGCAGGAGGTGCTGCACCAAAGGGATCCGCAGTACTTGGCGGCGTGGCACCCCCGGCAGGAGGTGTTGCAGGTGGGGCACCGAACGGATCAGCACCCGCGGCGGGAGCTGGAGCAGGAGCCGGGGCAGGAGCACCAAATGGATCAGCCCCCATCGCGGCTGGAGCCGGGGCTGCTGCTGGCGCTGCCGCCGGCGCACCAAATGGATCTGTACCCATCGGGGCATCAGCAGGAGGAGTAGTTGGTGCGGCAGCGGGGTCTCCCGGTGCGGCTGGGGCAGCGCCGTCGGTTGCTTTGGCCTTGTTGGCGCTCTGCTCAGCAGCGGCGACCACAAGATCACCCGAGCGAATGTGCTCACCTTCGGCAAGGCTGCCTTTGACCAGATCGGCCACGGAGGAATTCTGCTCCACATCACGGACTCTCAGCTTGGCCACAACGTCCTTGCCGCGTTTCACTTCGAGATCCGCGTTGGCAAAAACACCACCACCGTTGCCCTTGTTAAGCACCACAAAGCCCCAGTCGGTGTAAGCATAGGAGACTTTGGCGGTGAAATCATCGTCCACAATGCCGCGCCGACCACGGGCTTCGCGCTCCTCAGCCTCTTTGGCTGCATTGGTGAGGTTGGTGATTCTCTCCTGAGCGGCTGCCAGATGGTGAATCTGGTTGGCCAGTGCCGCCTCGGCTTCGGCACGTTCTTTTTTAATGACATCGATCTGAGCCAGCAGCGCCTTGATGTCGCCAGCTTCCTCAATCTGCTTTTGGTTCTGGGCCACCACTTTCGAGGTCTGCTCCAGGTTTGTCTTCACGACAGTCAGTTCCTGGTCTGCCGCCAGTGCCTTGGCGGCAAAGTCTGTCACGGAAGTCTTGGTGGTTTCGAGTTCCTTATTGGCCATGTCACGCTGCGTCTCACGGCTCTTTTTCGCCTCTTCAGCTTTGACGATGTGGGCCCTCATTTCGACCAGGTTGTCGTTCGCGAAGCCCTCGCGTTTCCGCTCCTCAACGAGCAGTTTTTGGTTGGCCCACGCAAAATAGCAGGCGGTGCCGAGACAGACGGCAGAGAGAGCAGATAAGATTTTCCAGACCATACGAAAGCGTAATTAGTGAGAATTAAGAACCTCGTTTTTACCGGAAACGCCGGGTTTCGACAACACCAATTTTCACGCATTTTGCCTTTAGGCTGGAATCTTGCTTGTGCCCGATGGGCCCAGCGGCTAGATCAGCGGCGTCAGGGACCGCGGATGCTCAGCTTGCGAACCCCGCCAGGTCCTGACGGAAGCAACGGCAGCCTGTCTGTCCATGTCGCGGTTCCCTGGCACTTTTTGTTGGATTCATTGCGGTCTTTCTTCCGCCATGCCGGTCAAATCCGTCCGAATCCGCTGCTCCATCGCTTTGATTTCTGCCTGGGACACACCGTCCCCCCGCCATGCCAGGGTCACCGTAATAAGCCCGGCATAGTCAGAGACAAAAATGCCCAGCCCCGGTGGCGCACTCACGCTTGGAATGGTGAAGACGTTTTCCACCGCCGCCCCGGCAAATTCCGTGCGTCCCGGCAGAAAGGAGCCGGTATGGGAATGAAACAGGCTGCAAATCTGCCCCATGTTCGTCCAGCGTACCAGCGGGATGAAGGTGCTCAGCGGCAAATGCGCCGCCAGGTTGGTCAAAGCATCGGAAGCCTGCGGCATCCCCTGCTTCATCGCTTCACGGTATTTTTCCAGCAGGTGAGTGACCGTCTGCTCCAGGCTGCCCAGCTCCCCTGCATCAAGAAACAGAGGCATCGCCCCCATGTGATTGCCGAAAATCAGCTCCCGGCTTCGGCCTCGCAGCTGAATAGGCAGATGCAGGTGGATCTCCGGGCTGCTCCATCCACGCCCTTCATGCAGCAGCCGCAAGGCTCGTGCCGCCATTGCCGCATAAAACGGCATCTGCATAAAATCACCGCACAGCGCACGCAGACGCGCCACGGCCTCCCCTGATTCGTCGCGCGAAAGCTCGATCAGCCGATGCTCCGGCCGCCCGTTCTGGGGCATCCCCTTGATCCAGGCGGACAGACACCCCGCCGTCGTCATCGCCTGCAGCCTGTCCATCAGCGGTCGGGCCCTCTTGTACAATAGGGCGGGTTTGTCGATGGGAGTCGCTGTCAGCAGCGGCGGCCCCGACGTACAGCTCCCAACCGCCAGCTTTTCCAGCAGCAGATTGATCCCCGTCCCATCCAGCAGGGCATGCCGCCAGGTCAGCAGAATCACATGCTCGCCGTCAGCCCCACACGGAAAAACCTCCATCCATAAAGGACTTGTCAGCGCCCCGGCACTGCTTCTGCCCTGCAATCTTTCTTGGATCACCGCCTCATCAGGAGGCAGCACCTGCGCAGGATGCCAGCAGATGGGCGGGGCCGTGATCGCGCCATGCGTCTCCCACACCCACCGCCAGCCCCGCCATTGCCGCTTCAGCCGCGCCCCCAGCATCGGGTGCTGCGCATGAACCTGTTCCCAGCCCTGCGTCAAAGTCGGCGCGTCCGGCTTGCTCTTCAGTCGCAGTACCGTCACGCCCCAGTGTGTTCCCTGCCCGCTGCGGCGCATGAAAGCCTCCAGTCCCGCGAGGAAAAAATCAACCGTGGTGGCGGGCAAGATCGACATCAGGCGGCCAGTCGGCGTTTTTCTTCCAAAAATCCGGCCAGCGCAGCCGCCGTCGCAAATCTCTCCCGCGTCATCTCCGCCGGATTGATCGTCAGCCGGAAGCGCTCCTCGATCAGCAGCAGCAGCTGCATCATCGCCATGGAGTCCAGCCCCATGGAAAACAGGTCCGTGTCAGGTGTGATGGGTTCCTGGGGTTCGAGGATGTGTTCGGCGGTGAGCAGTTCGATCACGGCGGCGGGGCTGATGGGCACTTCGGGCATTCCTTGTAGAAAGAGCCTGCATCATCTAGGACGTCAAGAAGCCCCTGCATCCGTATTTGCCTTCAGGTGAAGGTTGCACAACGCCATCCCTCCGCCACCGTGCGCGCCCCTATGAATAAGCTGGACGAAATCATCGCCCACAAGCACACCGAACTGCAACGCCTGCTGCCTCGCGCTGAAAAGCTCCGCGCCGCCGCCGCTCTCCGCAATGACGTGCGCTCCTTTTACGACGCCCTCCGCGCCGATCCCACGCGCCTCAGCATCATCGCCGAAGTCAAACGCGCCTCACCCTCCGTCGGCACCATCGCCACTGACTTTGATCCGCTCACCATCGCCCGTGGCTACGAAAAAGCCGGTGCCAGCGCCATTTCCGTCCTCACCGACGAAAAATACTTCCAGGGCCGCCTGGAGTACCTCACGCTGATCCGCGAGCAGCTCGACATTCCCTGCCTGCGCAAAGACTTCATCATTCACGAGGCCCAGATCTTCGAAGCCGTCGTCGCTGGTGCAGATGCCATCCTCCTCATCGTCGCCGCCCTGGACCAGCCCACGCTGGAGCACCTCCTCGAAGTCGCCCACACCTTCCAGCTCGATGCCCTCGTCGAAGTTCACAACCTCCCCGAACTCGAACGTGCCCTCGCCACCGACGCCCGCATCATCGGCGTGAACAACCGCAACCTGAAGTCCTTCACCGTCGACCTCGCCACCACCGAGGCACTCGCCGAGGAAATCCCCGACGACATCGTCCTCGTCTCCGAAAGCGGCATCAAAACCCCCGCCGACGCCCTCCGCCTCGCCGAAGCCGGCGCCGACTCCCTCCTCATTGGCGAAACCCTCATGCGCAGCCAGAACATCCTCGCCGACCTCCCCCAGTTCCGCGCCTCCACCGAAAAGTAGCCATCTCGCTTCGCGAGATGAGCCCAGCGCGCCCGCATCCGCGCAACACCTTCAAGTCTCCTACCCCTTCGCCAACTGCGCCGCCAGCTCCGCGATCAAAAGTCGGCAGCGGCGTAAGCTCCAAGCGACCCCAACGGGGTCCTGTATCATAGCGAAGGGTTGCCGAGCCTTGGCGAGGCTACCCTGGTACCCATGCCAGTCATTGGGAAGCAAATCCAGCGCATCGCAACACACCACGCTCACCAGCAGCGTCTGCAATCAACTCCGCCACGCATGCGGGATGCAGTAACCCAACGCTCCAATACCACGCCCTACCCCTTCGCCAGCTGCGCCGCCAGCTCCGCGATCAAGCTTGTCAGCGTAATGAGCTCCTTGCTCGCCTCCTGCTTCGGCAGCACCATCAGCAGCTCCGTCGTGGGCACCGGCGCGGCCAGCGGCACAAACACACACCCTCCATGCGGCATCTTGCTCGCATGCCCGGGAATCAGCGCCACCCCGCCCAGGGTCGTCACCGTCCCCAGCATCATCGAAAGCGAATCCACCTCGCTCACAATCTGCGGATCAAACCCCGCCTGCTGACAAATCGACCGCAAAAACTCCCGCCGCCCCGGGAATGACGCATCAGACAGCGACACCCATCGCTCATTCTTCAGCTCAGCCAGTTTGATCGTCTTCCTCTTCGCCAGCGCATGATCCTCCGACAGCAACGCCGCCATTTTATGACGGGATAGAATACGCGTCGTGAAGAAAGCACGATCACTGTCAGAGATGTTGCCGAGGATCGCCGCATCAAGCTCATGATTCCGCAGCCGGTCAAGCTGCGCACGCGGCGGCAGTTCAAACAAGCTCACCTGCGCCTTCGGATGCCGCTGCCGAAACTCACGCACCGCAGGCACCACCAGGTCATCCAGAAACGGTGCGAGGAACCCTAGTCGCAGCGTGCGGCGTGCATTGCCAAACTGCTCGCGCAACTGCTGCGCCCCCGTTTCCGCATCGCACACGATCTGCCGCGCCTTCGGTAGAAAGAAACGCCCCGCGTCGCTCAGATAGATGCGTTTGCGAATGCGATCAAACAGCGTCACCCCCAGCTCCGCCTCCAGCTCCGCCTCCAGCACCGCGATCTGCCGGCTCAGCGCAGGCTGCGTCACATGCAGTCGCTTCGCCGCACTCGAAATGCTCAAATCCTCGGCGGCGGCGATGAAGTAACGAAGCTGGTGAAATTCCACCCCGGATCAGACCACAGACCAGCAGTCTGCGCAAATCGTCCGCTCATCGGCAAGTCGAACACGTTGGCCCACGTAGGTGGCTTGCTCGCATCTTATGGACTCACCGCTCTTTCGCCCCTCAATGGACCGCCGGGCCTTTCTCACGGCTTCGACGCTGGGATTGGCATCGCTGCGTTTCGGCCCAGCCTTGAGAGCCTCCACCGGCCCGGGTCTAGCCGCCCCCACGCTAGCCAAGCCCGCGAAATCCACCGTGCTCTTCTTCCTCTGCGGCGGTGCCTCCCACATCGACATGTGGGACATGAAACCAGAGGCCCCGCTGGAATTTCGCGGCGAGTTCAAACCCATCCGCACCACCGGCGCAGACATCCGCCTGTGCGAGCACCTGCCACTCCTGGCCAAACAAGCGCACAACTTCTCCCTCGTTCACGGCGTCACCGATGGCGGCCGCGCCACGGGCGACCATCACGCTGGTTACTATTACAACCTCACCGGCCACGCCCCGGATCCCACCTTCAAGCAGCAGGGCAACGACCGCCGCCCCTATCCCGAAGACTGGCCTTACATGGGCAGCGTGGTCGGCATGAAGCGCCCGCAACACCCGTCGCTGCCGCAGATCATCTCGCTGCCCCACAAGCCCAGCAAACTCCCCTTCACTCGCCCCGGTCAGTTCGCCGGCCGCATCGGCATGGAGCACGACCCTTTCTATCTCAGCGGCAGCTTCGATGAACCCCTGAACTTCAGCGCCCCGACCATCTCCATGTCCGGCAGCATGACTGCCGAGCGCATGCAGGACCGTCACGCACTGCTCAACGCCATGAATCAAGCCCGGCGCGAGCTCGATCACGAAGCCGCAGTTCAAAACTACGTCAAGCAGCAGGAGCGTGCCTTTGACCTCCTGTCATCCAGCGGCACCTCAAACGCCTTCGACATCAAGTCCGAGCCCGACAAGCTGCGCGAACGCTACGGCCACACCATCAACGGCACCAGCCTCCTCATGGCGCGTCGCCTCGTCGAAGCGGGCGTGCCCTTCGTCACCGTCTTCTGGAAGGAGGACGAGAGCATCGCCAAACAATGCAAAAGCGCCGGCGGCTGGGACACCCACGGCGACAACTTCAACTGCCTTCGCAAATACCTCCTGCCGCGCTTTGATCAGGCCTTCTCCGCCTTCATGGAGGATATGTCCGGCCGTGGACTCCTCGATGAAACCCTCGTCATGGTCACCAGCGAAATGGGCCGCATGCCCAAAGTCGGCGACCGCCGCTCCGGCGGCACCATCGGTGCAGGCCGCGATCACTGGACCTCCTGCATGAGCGTCCTCATGGCCGGCGCAGGCATTCGCGGCGGCCAGGTCGTTGGCGAAACCGACGCCCGTGCCGAACTCCCCAAAGACCGCCCCATCTACCCCGAAGACATCACCAAGACCGTCTACTACGCCATGGGCATCAAAGACCTCGAAGCCAAAGACAAACTCGGCCGCGCCTACAACCTCCTCGATGAAGGCAAGCCCCTCACCGAACTCTTCGGCTGACTCTTTTCATGATGCACCGCATGAACGCCACTCGGTTAAAGCATGCTGCCGTTTGTTCCATGATGCCAGCACTCGGCTTCGCTCGTCTTCCACCTGCCGAATGCCACATGCGCTATTCCCGAAAGCTTCTTGCTACAAGGAGGCCATCTTTCGCCACTTCACTCCGCCATACATCAGTCCCAACGGGACTGCGCACCATGGCGAAGGGGTGCCGAGCCTTGGCGAGGCTCCCCTGGTACCTCTCGCCACACCTCCGGAAAGCAAACCCACTGCCCAGTTGCTCCCCAAGGTCACCAGCAGCGTCTGCAAAACGCCCCGCCGCCCATCTGCTTAAGTCTTCACTTGGCAGGCTGAAGCCATCTTCCGCCACTTCACCCCGCCATGCATCAGCCCCAAAGGGGCTGCGTAATTCAGCCCAGGGTCAGCCGAGCCTCAGCGAGGCGACCCTGGGTATTTCACCATCAATCCGGGAAGCAAACCCAGCGCCATCTTCGCACACCGCGCATACCAGCAGCGGCTTCACCGCACCACCGCCGCTGCCCCGCGCGTCCTGACTCCTCCAACACTCACACCCTGAACCGAGTCCCCTTCATGCATCGCCTCCTCCTCGCCGCCCTGTCCCTCTCCATCACCCTCCACGCCGAAGACTGGCCCCAGTTCCGCGGCTCCAATGGCACCGGAATCTCCTCCTCAAAAAATCTCCCCCAAGACTTCTCCGCCGAAAAAAACATCGCCTGGAAAGCCAAGATTGGCGACGGCATCGGCTCGCCCATCGTCAAAAACGGCCGCGTCTTCACCACCGCCATGCTCGGTGATCAAAAGCTCGGCCTCTTCAGCTTCGACGTCACCAACGGGAAACAACTCTGGCGCAGCGATTTCGACACCGGCACCCTCCCGCGCATTACCCCGCCCAACAGCCACGCCTCCTCCACTCCCGCCACCGATGGCGAACGCGTCTACGTCTACTTCAGCACCATCGGCCTCCTCGCCTTCGACTTCACCACCGGCAATGAAGTCTGGCGTCACACCATGACGCGCCCCGCCTACTTGATGGATTGGGGCGCCGCTTCATCGCCCATCGTTTACAACGACACAGTCATCTTCTGCCAGGACGATGATCTCGCTCCCTTCGTCGTCGCCGTCGATGCGAAAACCGGCAAAGAAAAGTGGAAGACCCTGCGCAAAGAAATGCTCGCCGGTTATTCGCTGCCTGTCCTCTGTGAAGCCAATGGCCGCACCGACCTCGTCATCGCCGGCAGCGGCAAATTAAAAGGCTACGATCCCGCCACCGGCGCCGAACTCTGGACCTGCAACACCCTCCTGCGCACCATCATGACCTCGCCCGTCGTGCATGACGGCGTCATCTACGTCGCCGTCCAAAGCTACGGCGATGCCACGCGCACCCTGAAGCACGCCCTGCTCGAATGGCTCGACACCAACCAGGACAAAATCCTCTCCCGCGAAGAGACCCCGAAGGAATTCCACGAGCGCTTCGATGCCTCCGACAAAAACCACGACAAAGTCATCGGCCCCGAGGAGATCGACACCGCCTTCCAATCCCCCGACAACATGGCCGCAGGCGGCAACATCATCCAGGCCATCAAAGGCGGCGGCAGTGGCGATGTGACCAAGACCCACGTCCTCTGGAACATCGATCCCAAAACTCCCTCAAACCTCTCCTCACCCCTCTTCTTCAACAACCGCCTCTACGTCGTCAAAAGCGGCGGCATGTCCAGCTGCTACGACGCCAAGGACGGCACAACCCTCTGGGACCGCAGCCGCCTCGGAAACTTCGGCGACTACTTCGCCTCCCCCATTGCCGCAGATGGCAAAGTCTACATCGCCGCCAAGAACGGCTTCATCGTCGAACTCGAAGACGCACCGCAGCTCAAAGTTCTCGCCAAGCACGATATGGGTGAAGAAATCATCGCCACCCCCGCCATCGCCGATGGCCGCCTCTTCATCCGCACCCGCGAAAGCCTCCTCTGCATATCCGCCACCACCTCCGCACCAGCTTTGGCAGAAATGACGAAGTCTTCCACCACTACGGATGCCATCGAAATCATCAACGCCCAGCCTCCTCATGGCTCACGCGTGTGGAATGGCTACACCGGCAACGCCATGGGTCAGGAGTCATGGACTCAGGACGAACTCGATCAGCTTCTCCAGCGCCTCCAAAAGTTAAAATACACCGCCATCGCCATTCCCTCAAAAATCGCCCCCTTCACACCCATTCGCGTCGATGGCGACACCGGCGGCCGCAAAGCCTTCCACGGTGCCTCCGTCTTCGCCAATCCCGACGTCTCCGCCATCACCGCTCGTTTTCGTGAACACGCCACCAAACTCGGTTTTGAAATCGTCGCCGCCGAACCCGCAGCCGTTTCCGTCCTTCCCAAAAACGACTTCGCCACCGAAAAAGCCCTGAGCGATTTCGTCACCCCCATGTGCGGTGAAGGCGTCGCCGAGCGCATGTGGCTCGGTTTCCAAGCCATCGACAAAGCCTCGCAGCTCATCGCCCAAAACGACCCCACCCTCGGCGTTCCCGCACCCGACATGCTGCTGCGCCATTTGCACTCCAAGAAAAGCCTGCCCGACTGGCTCACCGAGGTCAAAACGTACTACGCCACGGCCATGAACGAAATGTACCGCGCCAACACCCGCGCCCGCGAAGGCTCGCGCACGTTCACGCTCTACAACGCCAAGCGCCTCGAATTCACCTTCCACTACCTCAGCGCCATCGAGGCCCTCTACAAATCCCACGACGCCACCACCCGCGCCGAATCCCTCGAAGCCGCCATGGACAGCATCTACAACTCCCTCAACTCCTGGTCCGACGTCGCCCGCGACTCCACTGATCGCGGCGCCATCGCCCTCCTCAACGAGTACGGTTACCGTCCGATCGTGCGGGCAGTGCAGGAGAAGCACTGAACCAGCTTCGGAAAACCTTGCGGGTGCGGCATGCCGGGGCCGTTTGTCAGGCGCGCCAGCGTTTTGGAACCGGAGCGCAGCGGAGATAGACAGCCGGCAGGCTGCCCGAAGGGTGAGCGAAGCGAATCAATGCGCCAGTCCTCTGGCGCTTTCGAACTGCCCTGGCCCTCACGCAAACAGCCAGACGACAAACATGCCATTCCTCCTTCTGCATATTCATTACCTCACGGCATGAACTTGTGAAGCAAGTGGCATTGGAGGACTGACGGCTTCTGCGCGAATGCAGCGTCGTTATGAAACTCAAACTTCGCCTCTCCAATGAACGCGGGCACGCCGAACACGGCTGGCTCGACAGCTACCACACCTTCAGCTTTGCTGATTACTATGATCCAGAGCACATGGGCTATCGCAGCCTGCGTGTGATCAATCAGGACGTCATCACCGGCGGCGCTGGATTCCCCACCCATCCGCATCGCGACATGGAAATCTTCAGCTACGTCCTCTACGGCGCTCTCGCCCACAAGGACAGCATGGGCAACGGGCGCACTCTGCTTCCCGGTCAGATCCAGCTCATGAGCGCAGGCAGCGGTGTCACCCACAGCGAGTTCAATCCCTCTTCGACTGAACCCGGCAGCCTCCTCCAAATCTGGATTCGTCCGCGTCAAAACGGCCTGAAGCCCAGCTACACCGAGTGGCATCCAAAGCCCGAGCATGAAACCGCCGAGAAGGTGCTCGTCATCTCCTCCGACGGCCGCGAAGGCTCCGCCACCATCCACCAAGACGCCGACATCTACCGCGTGCGTCTTGAAGCAGGTAAATCCACCACCCACGAAGTCACCGCCGGTCGCGGTGCCTGGCTTCAGCTTATCAAAGGCACCCTCACCGCCAATGGTACCACCCTCAATCCCGGCGACGCCATCAGCACCGACGACACCGGCACCCTAACCCTCACCGCAACCCAAAACGCCGAAGCCCTCCTCTTCGACCTCCTCTGAACAACCACCGTCAACAATCGTAAACCACCGTCAACTCCCCCCCCTCATATGAAACACATCCCCACCATCGCCCGCCTCCTCCTCGGCCTCATCTTCACCGTCTTCGGTGCTAACATGTGGCTCCACTTCATCCCGATTCCTCCGCCTCCGGAAGGTCCTGCCGCCAACTTCATGTTCGCCATCTACGGCAGCGGCTACCTCACCGTGGTGAAGGTCTTGGAAGTCACCGGCGGCCTCCTGCTCCTCAGCGGTCGCTTCACCAACCTCGCCCTCACCCTCGTCGGCCCAGTCGTGGTAAACATCGCCCTCTACCACTTCTTCCTCGTCAAAGGCGGCTATGAAATGCCAGTAGTCCTCGGCCTGCTTTCCCTCGTCGCCCTCTCCGGCCGCAAAGACTACCTCCGCACCCTCTTCTCTGCGAAATAACGCCCCCCTACGCGGGCCGGATTCCCCCCCCGAATCCGGCCCGCTCACCCTCATTCCTCACGAGCCACCCATCGCGGCGTGGTCCGCACTCTCCGAGTGCGGTTCTGGGCCGCCGCCTCACGACAACCCAACGAAGAACCTTCCATCCCGTTCTCAGCGCCAGCCCTCAGCCCACAAAATCTCCCACTCCTCGCAGCCCGCCTCTGGAAAACAACTGTCAACCATCGTCAACCACAGTAAACCACCGTCAACTTCATGAGCACTCCCATCCACCCCGCCGTCCGCATCGGCCACGTCCACCTCAAGGTGTCCGATCTGGAGCGCTCTCTCGCCTTCTACTGCGGTGTCCTTGGTTTCGAAATCACCCAGCGTTACGGCACCCAGGCCGCCTTCATCTCCGCCGGCGGTTACCACCATCACATCGGCCTGAACACCTGGGAAAGCCGTGGCGGCAAAGCCCCACCTCGCGGCACCACCGGTTTGTTTCACGTCGCGATTCTCTATCCTGATCGCGCCTCTTTGGCCGATGCCCTGCGCCGCCTCATCAAGCACAACATCCCTCTCGACGGCACCTCCGACCACGGCGTCAGCGAAGCCCTCTACCTTCACGATCCCGATGGCAACGGCCTTGAGCTCTACGTCGATCGCGATCCCTCCGCATGGCCCCGCAATGCACAGGGCGAACTCAACATGATCACCGACTCCCTCGCCCTCGACGCCCTCCTGGCTGAAGCACCTCACCAATCATGAAAACCATCTCCATCACCGAACTCAAGTCCTTGCAGGAAGCCGCCACGCTTCTTCACGTCCTTCCCGAGGACCACTTCGAGCGCGAGCATCTTCCGCGCGCTTTGAACGCCTGCGTGTACGAAACGATCTTTCCTTCCAAGGTCGCCGAACTCGTCCCCGACAAAACTTCATCAGTCATCGTCTATGGCGCTGGCGGAGATTCACTGGATGCCGCCACCGCAGCGGAAAAGCTGACGAAAGCCGGCTACACCAACGTGTCTGTTTTCCCCGGCGGCATCTCTGAGTGGCGGCAGAACAATCTTCCGCTTGAAGGAACCCACGCCGAGACCAACTCCACAACTCCCCAAGGCCACTACGACCTCGACACCGAAACCAGCGTCGTCCGCTGGACCGGCCGAAATCTCTTCAATCATCATCAAGGCACCCTCAAGCTCTCCGGCGGCCACATCGAAGTGCAAAACGGCGTCCTCCAGTCCGCACGCTTCACAATCGACATGAACACCATCGCCTGTGAAGACCTCGTGGACACCACCTACAACGCCATGCTCATCCGCCACCTGCGTGACGACGATTTCTTCTCCGTGGACCGCTTCCCCACTGCGGAATTCATCTGCGACCGTGCAGACCCCCTCCCATCCTGCACCCCCGGCACACCGAACTACACCTTGCATGGCACCATGACCCTGCGCGGCGTCACACAGCCCCTGAGCTTTCCCGCCGTCATTGCCGCCGCAGACGCAGATCATCTCACCGGGCAGGCACAGTTTGAGCTCGACCGCACCCAGTTCGGCAGCCACTACGGCTCCGGCAGACTCTTCGCCTTCCTCGGCAAACACGTCGTCAACGACCACGTCCATCTCCACCTCAAACTCCACACGTACAGTAGCCATCTCGTACAGTAGCCATCTCGCTCCGCCGAGATGAGCACAACGCTCCCGCTACCCCCTCACCCCTTCAATCTACCCCGTCCCATCACGAAAATCACCATCCGGTACGGAAATCATCTCGTTTCGCCACGCTGAGCTCAGCGCTCCCGCTAACATCAAAAACTCTCGTTTTCTCACACACTCTCCCACCCCACCCCCATGAACACCCTCGAAGCCATCAACTCCCGCCGCGCCATCAAGCACTACGATCCCGCCCACCGCATGACCGAAGCGGAAATCCACCAGCTTCTCGAAACCGCCATGCAGGCCCCCAGCGCCTTCAACATTCAGAACTGCCGTTTCGTCACCGTGCTCGATCCTGAAGTGCGCAAACAAATCCGCGCCTCCGCCTGGGATCAGGCCCAGGTAACAGATGCCTCCCTCCTCATCGTCATGTGTGCTGACAAAGACGCATGGAAAAAAGATGCCGCTCGCTACTGGAAGAACGCACCGCAGCCCGTTCAGGACTTCCTCGTGCCCGCCATCGGCCAGTACTATGAGGGCCGCGATCAGGTCCAACGCGACGAATGCATGCGCTCCTGCGGCCTCGCCGGCATGACCATCATGCTCGCCGCCAAAGCCATGGGCTATGACTCCTGCCCCATGGACGGTTTCGACTTCGACGCCGTCGCCAAAATCATCAAGCTCCCCGAAGACCACGTCATCTCCTTCATGATCGCCGTTGGCAAAGGTACCCAGCCAGCCTGGCCAAAACCCGGCCAACTCCCCTACGACGAAGTCGTCATCCGCGATCACTTCAATTGAGGGTGGCACAAGACTGGCAAAAAAGGCACTCAGTTAAGCTGCATCCTATGTTCTAAAGCATGGTGCACTCTAGCAGCGCGACAGCGTTTTGGAGTGCGGTCGCGGAGATGCACGGCGCAAGCCTGCATCGAAGCTACCGCTTTCGCGGGGTGTAGAACTCCCCTCATTCTCAGCCCACTGTCCGGCCTGCGAAAGCGGCGTCGCACCCAGACATGCCGCACGCACTTTATGATCCTGTACCTCTCGTGTAAGTGCGGAGTCACAAAATGCCAGCAGCCAAAAAACCAACAAGCCCCCGCCTTGGCCCGCCTCCCGTCAGAGGAGCACCAAAGATGATTTCCCCGCCCCCCGCATTCGCTTTGCCGCAACAACACTTGTGAGCATCTGCCTATTGCGCAACTTTCGGCCCACCATGAAAATCGCCATCGGCTCCGATCACGCCGGCTATCTCTACAAGCAGGCCATCATAAAACACCTGCTGAATGCCGGTCATGAAGTCGAAGATTTCGGCACCCATTCCGAAGCCTCCGTCGATTACCCCCGCTTCATCCGGCCCGTGGCCGAAGCCGTGGCGGCAGGCACATTCGAGCGCGGCATCGTACTCGGCGGTTCCGGCAATGGCGAAGCCATCGCTGCCAACCGCGTGCGCGGCATCCGCTGCGGCCTGTGCTGGAATTTCGAATCCGCCCGCCTCACCCGCCTCCACAACGACGCCAACGTCCTCTCCCTCGGCGAGCGCATGATGGACCTCCCCACCGCCCTCCAGATCGTGGACATCTTCCTCACCACCCCCTTCGAAGGCGGCCGCCACCTGGCTAGAATTCAGCAGCTTGATGAATAAAACACCAAGCATGAATGGCACTCGGTTAAGGCGTGATGTGCTTCAGTGTTTCACCCATGTCCCGCACCCTGCATCTCCTCGGCTGAATGATACCTTTCGCCACTCCGCTCCGCAGTACCTCAGCCCCAAAGGGGCTGCGTATCATAGCGAAGGGTTGCCGAGCCTCAGCGAGGCTACCCTGGTATATAAGCCAGTCATCGGGAAGCAAACCCAGCGCTCCTCCACACCCCATGCACACCAGCAGCGTCTGCAATGAGCCCCGCCGCACGGAAGCCGCGCTCGGAAAACGCCTCAGATCCAAGCCTCACGCTCAACTTCGCTAACCGAGTGTCATTCACGCCTCGCACCTCCCGCTGGACCGCCATCATCCCATGGCTCTTCGTCCTGCTTTGGAGCAGCGGTTTCATCGGTTCCAAGCTCGGCATCCCCTACGCCGAGCCCTTCACCTTCCTGACCCTGCGCTACTGCATCGTCCTCGCGATTCTGATCCCCATCGCTCTTCTCACACGCGCACCCTGGCCCAAAGGAAAAGCGCAGCTCGCACACGTCGCCTTCGCAGGCCTGATGATCCACGCACTCTATCTCAGCGGCTGCGTCTGGTCCCTTCGCCTCGGCCTGCCCGCCGGCGTCCTCAGTCTCATCGTCTCCCTGCAGCCCCTCTTCACCGCCGCCTTTGCAGGCATGGTCTTGAGCGAGCGCGTGCTGCCACGCCAATGGACAGGTCTGGCACTCGGCTTCATCGGCACCATCCTCGTGGTCGCCCACAAAACCGGCAGCGGCCTCACCTTCACGATGACGCTGCCCGCCATCGCCGCCTTGGTCGGCATCACCGTCGGCACCATGTGGCAGAAGCGTCATTGCCCCACCTTTGATCTGCGCACCAGCACCGTCGTTCAATACGCCGCCAGCCTGCTCATCACCGCCATCCTCGCCTTCACCACCGAGACCATGCAGATCGAATGGAGCGGCCAGTTCATCTTCGCACTCCTCTGGGTAGCGTTGGTCCTCTCCATCGGCGCCATCAGCCTCCTCAATCACCTCATCCGCAGCGGTACTGCAGTCAACGTCGCCAGCCTCTTCTACACCGTTCCCGCCGTCACCGCCCTCATGGCCTGGGCAATCTTCGGCGAGACCCTCACCGGCCTCTCCCTCATCGGCATGGCCGTCGCCGTGCTAGGCGTCTGGCTCGCGCGCGGTCGCTAGCCCAATCACCGCTCCGCCCCCTCCCAAATCGTCCTCGTCCTCGATCCTGCCGCCTCGCTCCACAATCAAGCCGTCTTGAGTTCGTTTCCTCTGCGGAAATCACCCTCTTCTTTGCATCACAACATCGCAAACCCAGCTTACGTTTTGTAGTCCCGCCTTCAGGCGGTTCCGGACGAATGGCCACAGAGTCCCGTCCCCGATCTTCCGCAATCCCATTTCATTTGGCGTCATCTCTGCTTTGACCAAAGTCCCCGCTCCATGCCCTCCGTCCTCGTCCTCTACGCTCATCCAGCCCCTCACAAGTCGCGCATCAATCGCAGGCTGGCAGCTGCGGCCCGCGAAGTGGAAGGCGTCACCTTTCGTGATCTCTACGAGCTCTATCCCGGCTTCGTGATCAATGTCGAGGAGGAGCAAAAACTCCTCAAGGAACACGACGTGATCGTACTCCAGCATCCCTTCTACTGGTACAGCGCCCCCTCTCTGGTGAAGGAGTACTTAGACCTCGTCCTCACCTACGGCTGGGCCTACGGGGAAGGGGGCACCGCGCTTCAGGGCAAGACCCTCCTTCAGTCCATCAGCGCCGGCGGCTCCGAAGAAGTCTACTGCTCTCAAGGGCGGAACCGCTTCACCATCCGCCAGCTCCTCGCCCCGTTTGATCAAACCGCGTTTCTCTGCGGCATGCGCTACCTGGCCCCTCACATCGTTTACAGCGCGAACCAACTGGCCAGCGCCGCGAGCATCCAGCCGCTCGCGCAGCGTTACGCTCGTCTGCTCACAGCCCTGCGGGATGAAACCCTGCCAATGGAGGAGGCCGCATCAGCGCACAAGATCAACGACCTCATCCCTGCGTAACCCATGCACGCACCGCATTTCTTTCTCTCCGCCTTCATCTATCTCGGTGCCGCCGTGCTGCTGGTGCCCGTGGCTCATCGCCTCGGCCTCGGCAGCGTTCTGGGCTACCTCATCGGCGGAGCCATGATCGGCCCCTTCGCCCTCGGCTGGGTCGGTGGCACACAGGGCGAGGAAGCCATGCACTTCGCCGAGTTTGGCGTCGTCATCATGCTCTTCATGATCGGCCTCGAACTCGAACCCGCACGCCTCTGGCGCATGCGCGGCCCCATCTTTGGCCTCGGCGGCCTGCAGGTGTCGCTGACCATCCTTGCGGTGATGGGCATCGCCATGGCCTGCGGCTTGGAAACCAAACCAGCCATCGCCATCGGCATGATCTTGGCGCTGTCCTCCACTGCCATCGTGATTCAAACGCTGCAGGAAAAAGCCCTCATGCGCACCGACGGCGGCGCCGATTCATTCGCCGTACTCCTCTTCCAGGACATCTCAGTCATTCCCATGCTCGCTGTCTTCCCGCTGCTTGCCTCCAGCGGCTCCAAGGTCGTCCATGACGGCTGGCTGCATGAGCTTCCTCACTGGGCTCAGCCACTCGTCACACTCGGCGCCGTGGTTGCCATCGTCATCGCAGGCCAGTTCATCGTTCCGCGTGGCTTTACCATCCTCGCGAAGACAGGCCTGCGCGAGCTCCTCACCGCCGCCGCATTGCTCCTCATCGTCGGTGTCGCCCTGCTCATGACCCAGGTCGGCCTCTCACCCGCGCTCGGTGCCTTTGTCGCAGGCGTTGTCTTGGCCGGCAGTCATTACCGCCATGAACTCGAAAGCAACCTGGAGCCCTTCAAAGGCCTCCTCCTCGGCCTTTTCTTCCTCGCCGTCGGTGCCTCACTCGATTTCGGGGTCATTGCCGGAAAGCCACTGCTCGTAGCCTCACTCGTGACCGCTTTGATTGCCTTGAAAGTAGTCGTGGTCTTTGTCATTGCGACCTTCCTGAAGATTCGCGGCAGTCATCGCTGGCTCCTCTCACTGGCACTCGCCCAGGGCGGTGAGTTCGCCTTTGCCCTGCTCTCGATGGCCATGCAGCAGCAGATCCTTCAAGTCGAAACCTCGCGCCTCCTGGTGGCCGTGGTCGCCTTGTCCATGGCCGCCACACCGCTGCTCTTCATCCTTTATGAGCGCGTCCTCGCACCGCGTTACACGGCTGTGAGCAAAGAGCAGCGTGCCCCCGATCGTATCGATGAACACGCACCCGTGATCCTCGCCGGATTTGGCCGCTTCGGCAATTTCGTCGGCCGCTTCATGATGTCCCAGGGCGTCAAAGTGACCGTACTCGAGAGCGATCCCGATCATGTGGAAATGCTGCGCAAATTTGGCTTCAAAGTGTTCTACGGCGATGCCACCCGCCTCGATCTCCTCCACGCCGCAGGCATAGAGCAGGCATGCATGCTCATCATCGCTCTGGCAGATCAGGCCAAGGTGGCTCAACTCGTCACCGAGGTGCGCGAAAAATTCCCCAAGCTGCGCATCCTGGCGCGTGCGCATGACTACGATCAGCGCTTCGAGCTCATGAGCCTCGGCCTCGCCGCCGAAGACACCGTGCACGAGCAGATGGGCAGCGCCCAGGAGCTCGCCATCCGCGCCCTCCGTGCCTTGGGAAAACCCGCCTACGCCACCGAGCGCGCCGCCCGCCGCTGGAAGCGCTACGACGAAGAGACCGTTGACCTCCTCGTTCCCATCCATCAAGACGAAGACGCCTACGCCAGCATCGTCCGCGAACGACGCATCGCTCTCACCCAGCTCTTCGAAAAAGACATCGCCGAATTGCCCGACGACAACGACAAAGGCTGGGAAATCGGACGCGCAGAAGAAACATAGCCGCACGCAGAGAAGCCCTTGGAGCGCGGACCTCCGAGTCCGCAGCACTCCGCAAGCAGTCCAATCCCCGCTTCGCCCTCCCGTCTGCCAGCGTGCCGCAACCACACCGCGATTTCGAATAACCATGTCTGGCCACAGGCGGCATTCTCTAGCCACGCTCACAGCCAGCCCAGCGTGGAGTGGTCCGCACATTCCATGTGCGGTTCTGGCGAGTCACCTGACGCGTCCGCCGCCCCCACCCCTACTTCGCCGTCAGCTTAATATTCCGAAACCACGTTTCATCCCCGTGCTCCGTCAGCATGATCTTACCCTTGCCCGGCGCAAAGCCCTCCTTCTTCTTAAACTTGCTCTTCGCCACGCGCTCCTTCCACTCCGGAGTCGTCGTGTCCGCCTCGCAGGCCAGCGCACCATTCAGCCAATGCTGAATCTTCCCGTCCTGCACCACGATCTTGCTCGTGTTCCACACACCCGCCGGCTTCACCGCCTTGCCTGCCACAGGTTCCTTGATGTCATAAATCGAGGCCGTCGTGTGAGATCCACCTCTGAGGCCGTCAGGATGCCCACTGTCGTCGATCATCTGGTACTCAATGCCCAGCCATTCCTTGCCACCCACCTTGGTCACCCAGTACTTGATCCCGTTGTTGCCCTTCGCATTCACCTTCCATTCCCATTCGAGCTCGAAGTTCGAGTATTCGTTTTTCGAGATCAACGCGCCGCCACCTTTGCCGCTGAGATGAATCGTATTCTCACCTCCCGTCGCCCAGCCACCAGAGGGGGCGGCATCCTTGGTGTCCGTGAAATCAGCCAGCGTCAGATAGACCGGATCGGCAGCAGTGGCAAATGAAGCGAGGGCGAGGAGGGAAAGCAGCGTGCGCATGGTGGTTGGTTGGGTAATGTCACCTATCAAAGGCGCGACTCCTTCAGGATGCCAGCGCGTTTTTTTCAATCATCATCGCCCGTCATGCTCGGCGGGTTCACCCGAATGATCTCGTGCTCGGTGGTGAACAGAATCACATACCCACGGGAGTTGAAAGACATCGGCAGGCCTTCGCAGGCCTTCGGAAGATGGTAGCGGTGGGTCGTGATATTGGTTTTCTTGTCCACCCGGATCAGCACATCGGGACGTTCCAGCCTCCATTCGCGCTTCCGTTTGGATCGCCCCGGCGTGCAGCCTTTGGGAATGTCGTCGGGTGACCCTGGCTCCACGCTCACCAGGCGCAGGCCGTTCAGGTGCTCCATGTGAAACAGCAGCCCGTCCTCATGCAGTGTAAACAGCGTGCCGCCCGGTCCCCACCAGGCGAGTTCCATGCCGGGATTGCCCTTGATCGGCGGGCGCGGCAGCTTGACCACATGGCATTGTCCATCGGGCTCCACCCACGCACAGGCAGGCTCGGGGTTCTCCCTGTCCTGCGTTGATACCATCAGCACTGCTCCATCATTCCACTCGCTGATCTCCCCCCGGTTGTAATTCGGCAGCGGCAGCTCGATGCGGCGGCAGCCGGCATAGCGTTCACCCCGCGCGTCGAATGGCACAAAGCGCAGCCCCAGCGTGCGGGTGTTGTTCCAGGGCGGCTCAATGATCAGGCTGTGCTCCGGTGTGAAGCACATCGGCCATTCGTTGCCTTCGAGCAGTTCGGATTCCGCTCGCACCAGCGGCCTCCAGGGGATGTGCGTCACGTTGAATCCCGCCAGCGATCCCTTGCCCGTGAGGATGCCACGATCACTGGCAAACGTGACATGCCATGAATGCAGGGTGAAGCCGAGATTGCCGATGTACTCGTCGTTCAGCTCTGGCAGCTCAGGTTTCTCGGAGCTGAATTTACCGTCTGCTTTCTCCACCATCGATGCCGTGCGATACGGGCGCAGTTGCAGCGCTGGCAGCGCCTTCACCACCGCATCCCGTGTGACGAAGGCGATGAACTGCGGCAGTTGTTCACCCGCCCTTCCATCCGTCGGAAACACCAGGTCACCATCTCCCGCCCAGTCACTCGGACGAAACCGCTGGGTGCGATAGCGCGAGGTGCGATCCGCGGGTGTATGTAAGACCGAGAACCTTCCCACCTGCCATCCGTTGCTTGTCACCGGTACCGGCCCCAGCGGGCGCCGCTCCGCATCCAGTAAAATCATGCGCACCGTGCTGCTCTGCGTGTCCGCCCATGCGGTCAGCAGATACTCCGCACCGTCATCAATGCGAACGGGCTCCGCGATCAATTTCCCCCATCGTTTCGCATCCTCCGGCTGCCAGCTCGCAGGTTGCGGCACAGCGGCATCCTGCCATGCCACCGCCGCGTTGTCTGCTGCTGAAGCCGGTTCACGTGCCGTCTCAAACACAGCTGCATGCGTGGAAAACGCACGCGGCTCGCTGGAATATGTCATGCCACTGGCATTCGCACGAAGCAATATCTTCAGACTACCAGAGCCTGGTAACGTGGCCAGGCTCTGTTCTCCGCGTGCCGCAGCCTCCTGAATGGTGATCAGGCTGCGCAGCTTCTGCGGGTCATCTCCCGCCAGCACTTCCAGCGAAAATTTCCCGCTGAACCGTGCAAGTGCTGGTATGGCCGTGCCCGCACGCCACCAGCGCGCATTGGCGGGCTTGTCCGCCACCGTACGACCATCGCGATCACCCGTGGTGATCACCATCGGGCGCTCGGTGGAAGAGCCCAGCTCCGGCAGCACCAGCTGCCACTGCACGGTCGGCGCTTCGTTTTCTTCCGCTGGCGGACGCACCCAGGCATCGACTGCAGGCACAAACTCCCCCTCGCCTGCGATCAGATCACGCAGCACGCAGAGTTCTTTCGTCATCTGCGTATAGACCGAATTGATCCGGTTCTTCGGCAGATTTTCGAGGCCGGAGACAAAACGGTAAAATCCCTCCACGTCATCGCTGGCAATCAGCGCTTCACCCACACGGCTGGCCGTGCCGGGTGGGGGCAGCGTCGTCGAGGTCATCTCAGCATGATGCTTTTCCCACAGTCCCAGAGACATCGTCGCAAAGGCACCCCCGCCATTTTTCCCGGCGCTGATGGCCGTCCTCGCCAGCGGCAGCAGATGCTCCTTCTGCTCAGAGGATTCATCCAGCGCAGCACTCCATGCCTTCGCCAGCGCGCCTGTGCGCTCTGCCCGCTTCTGCCTCAGGATGATCTGCGCAAAACGCTCCCAGTGATCCAGATCATTGATCCGCGGAGCGGCATTTTTTAAGGCATCCAGCACACGCACCACACGTTCCTTCTCCTCGCTGCGCTCCAGGCGTTCAATGCAGTTGAGCAGACTTTCAAACGCAGCACGCTCCACTTGGGCCGTCTGCATTCGGGCCGCGAGTTTCAGCGCCAGTTCCTCCATCCAGGGTTCGCCAGCCGACTGCGGATGACTCCCCTCCGGCGCAAACGCCGCGAGCCGCAGTGCTACACGCGCACGGCTCTCGTCACCCAGTTTCGCAGCCAGTTGCATCTGCTCTTCGCTCAATCCTCCGCTCAGAGCCTGCGCCAGCAGTGCATGCGTGACCAGGTTTTCATTCCACGGCTGCTCCTGCGCCGCCTGTAGGCAGACTTCGGCAAAGGACGGGTCATCACTCATCGCCGCCTGCAAAATCTGCCACGCCTGCGTGCTAGGCTGGTGGGGTGGCGTCGTGTTCTCCCACATGCCCAGCAGCTCGCTCATGCCGCCCTGCTCCGCCTCCTGCGGAGCCGCCGCAAAGACCAGCATTCGCGCCACACGCTGCACCAGTGCCTTGTGGCCCGCCGCCTGCATGTCACGCATCACCACCAAAAAATTGGAAGGATCGCCCAGCACCATCTGCGGTTGCGCGCTCTCCACCGCCTCCAGCAAAATCTGGCTCAGCAGCGGCTCCTTGCGCATCGCGTCATGTCGCAGCAGCGCCAGCACCAGGCTGCTCGCATCAGCTCGCGCGGTGCCACGCGGGGCATCCTCCACCGCACTCGCGACCGCCTTCACCCACTCCGTGAGGTGGTCCGTCTTCACCGCCTGCGCCAGCCAGTCCACACCGCGATACCCATGCAGCTGCTCCTGCCAGTTTGCTGAGGCCAGGTTCACCCGGCGCATGCCTTGCACCGCGGCTTCCGTCGCCCATGTGGCGTCTTCCTTCTTCGTGCCCGCCTCATACTGCTCCGCACGTCCAAACCATCCCTCTGGCCTGCTGGGTGCCGCTTGCAGCACCAGATCATCCGCCGCGCTGATTTCCGTGGCGGGTCGGTTCAGGTCGCGCGCCAGATACGCACGTATCAAATGCTCGATCTGATGCCCCGCCGCCGTCTTCACATTCGCCTGCAGCCAGTCATAGAGACCGCGTTGCTCAAAGGGGCTCCCCGCCAGCTCTCGCAGCGCATAGCTTACTCCGTCCGGCTGCTCCGCACGCTTGCGGAAAGCCGGGTCCGCCAGCTTGCTCTGCCACACTTGGCCAGGGCTCTCAGGCGGAATCGGGATCAGGCTCGGGGCGGGCGTTGGCGATTGTCCTGTCAGCAGCAAGGGTAGCCAAACTCCCGCCAGCAGCAGGGGGCGGTATCGCAGACCCAGATAGGATTTCACCATAGTCCTGAGGCTAGCCAGTTTCCCCGCATAGGGTCAAGACTCCGTTTCGAATTCCACGAAATGTGCCTCCCCCACCCGCGTTGATACTCCCCTCATGAAATCCATCCTGCTCATCGCTCTGATCGCCTCTGCGTCCTTCGCCGCAGATGCCCCCAAGCAAGCGCCCAAAAAACGCGCTCCTCATCCCTCATTGGTAAAGGTCGAGGACGTCGCCGGCCTGCCTCGCGTGCTCCTCATCGGTGACTCAATCTCAATGGGCTACACCCTCGACGTCCGCGAACTTCTCAAAGGCAAGGCCAACGTCCACCGCATCCCCACCAACGGCGGCCCCACCACCAACGGCCTCAAAAACATCAAAGCCTGGCTCGGCGACTCCAAGTGGGACGTCATTCATTTCAACTGGGGCCTGCACGATCTCAAATACATCGCCGAAGATGCCTCCAAGCGCGCCGATCCCAAAGCCCCCGGCTCGCACCTTCAGGTGCCTCTCGACGAATATGAAAAAAACCTCACCGAACTCGTGAAAATCATGCAGGCCACCGGCGCCAAACTCATCTGGTGCAACACCACCCCCGTCCCCACCGGTTCCGATGGCCGCATCGAAGGCGATGAAGCCAAATACAACGCCGCCGCCGCCCGCGTGATGACCGCCGCCGGAATCCCCACCGACGATCTCTGCACCCACGCCGCCGCCAAACTCAAAGACGTTCAACTCCCCGCCAACGTCCATTACTCGCCCTCCGGTTATCACTACCTCGCTGAAAAAGTCGCTACCGTGATCACTGAAAATCTGTCCAAATAATAAGACGCCCATTTGGAGTGCGGTTGCGCAGCGAGGCACGAGCGCAGCTACCGCTTTCCGCAGGCCTGTTGAGCTCGCCACTCTACGCGGCGTTCGAAAGCAGCAGCCTGATCACCAGCAGCGTCTGCAACAAGCCCCGCCACGCACTCGCCGTAAACAAACAACGTCTCCAAGCTTCCCCACCTACTCCTCCCCGCATGAAACTCACCCTCCTCTTCCTCCTCGCCCTCACCTCCCTCTCCCACGCCCAGGTCAAACCCCAAAACGAACCCACCAACGCCGCCGAAGCCGCCGCAAAAAAAGCCGCCGAGGACAAGGCCGTCGATGAAAAATACCAAGCCCTCAAAGCTACTCTTCCACCCGATCAGCAAGCCTGGGAAACCATCCTCGAGCAAAACCTCGGCAACGGCTTCTACCTCCCTCTTCACAAAAAAGACAAAATCGCCGGCCGCTCCAACGCCTGGGACTTCGTGCAGGACGATCCCAAACTCCCCCGCGTCCTCCTCATCGGCGACTCCATCTCACGCGGCTACACCCAGGACGTCCGCAAGGCCATGGCAGGCAAAGCCAACGTCCACCGTGCCCCCGAAAACTGCGGCCCCACCGCTAATGGCGTCAAGAAAATCGACATCTGGCTCGGCGACGGCAAATGGGACGTCATCCACTTCAACTTCGGCATCCACGATCGCAAAACGCCTGCCGCAGACTACGAGCAGCGCCTCGAAACCCTCATCGCCCGCATGCAGCAGACCGGCGCCAGGCTCATCTTCGCCACCACCACACCCGTTCCACCTGACACCAAGGACGGCCCCGAAATCGTCGCCCAGATCGCCGAGAAAAACGAGATCGCCCTGCGCGTCATGAAAAAGCACAACATCGTCATCGACGACCTCCACGCCTTCCTCGCTCCGCAGCTCGCAGGCATCGCCAATCCCCAGGACGTTCACTTCAACGCCAAAGGCTACGAACTCATGGGCCAGCAGGTCGCAAAGTCGATTGAGTCAGTGCTGAAGTGATTCTCCTCATGCCATGATCACGCGCCATCCGCTGGCGCTTTAGTTTTCTGCACGATGCATGGTGGCGCCTCCAATTTGCCAAAATTGGTAGCATGAAGCACCGTGACAGTTGGCATGCATTCGGCATGTTAAGGTCGTCCACCCCCTTTCTCCATGACCCCGATTCCCTCTACCAAACCACTCAGCAAAAACATCCATCTTCAGCGCTGGGTTGGAAAAATGGCCGCGCTGTGCAAGCCTGACCGCATCCACTGGGTGGACGGCTCCAAGGGCGAATACGATCGCCTCTGCAATGAGATGGTCGAAGCCGGCACCATGACCCGCCTCAATCAAAAAAAATGGCCCGGCTGCTTCTATGCCAAGTCCGATCCGAGCGACGTCGCACGCGTGGAAGAGCGCACCTTCATCTGCAGCAATTCAAAAGACGGCGCAGGCCCCACCAACAATTGGATGAACCCCTTCGAAATGAAGGAAAAACTGCGCAAGCTCTTCAATGGCTGCATGCGCGGTCGCACCATGTATGTGCTCGCTTACAGCATGGGGCCGATTGATTCACCCATGGCACAAGTCGGCGTTCAGCTCACCGATTCCCCCTACGTCGTGGTCAACATGCGCATCATGGCCCGCATCGGCAAAAAGGTGTTTGAGAAAATCGACAAGTCGAAGAAGCGCGTGGTTCCCTGCATGCACTCCGTCGGCGCCCCGCTCACGAAAGGCCAGAAGGACGTGGCCTGGCCGTGCAACAAGGAGAAGTACATCGTCCACTTTCCTGAACTCCGCGAAATCTGGAGCTACGGCTCCGGCTACGGCGGCAATGCCTTGCTCGGCAAAAAGTGCTTCGCCCTCCGCATCGCCTCCGCCATGGCACGCGATGAAGGCTGGATGGCCGAGCACATGCTCATCCTCGGCGTCGAAGATCCCAAAGGCAAAAAGACCTACGTCGCCGCCGCCTTCCCCAGCGCCTGCGGCAAAACGAATTTCGCCATGATCATCCCACCTCAGCACTTTATCGAAAAGGGCTGGAAGGTGTGGACCGTCGGTGATGACATCGCCTGGATCAAACCCGGTGCCGATGGCCGCCTCCACGCCATCAATCCCGAAGCCGGCTTCTTCGGCGTCGCCCCCGGCACCAGCGACAAGACCAATCCGAACGCCATGGCCTCCCTGCGGAAGAACACCATCTTCACCAACGTCGCGCTCACACCCGATGGCGGCGTCTGGTGGGAAGGCATGACCGACACCCCTCCTGCGCAATGCACCGACTGGCAGGGCAATCCCTGGACACCTGAAATCGCGCAGGAAAAAGGCACCAAGGCCGCACATGCCAATTCACGCTTCACCGCACCCGCCTCGCAGTGTCCCACCATCGACCCCGATTGGGAAAAGCCCGAGGGCGTCCCCATCAGCGCCATCATCTTCGGCGGACGTCGCGCCACCACCATGCCCCTCGTCTACCAGACCTTCAACTGGAGCGGCGGCGTTTACGCCGGCGCCACCATGGGCAGTGAAATGACCGCCGCCGCCGCTGGCACCATCGGCAAGGTCCGCCGCGATCCCATGGCCATGCTCCCCTTCTGCGGCTACAACATGGGCGACTACTTCCGCCACTGGATCAGCATGCAGCGCACCCTGAGCGAATCGCCGCGAATCTTCCACGTGAACTGGTTCCGCAAGGATGCCAACGGCAAGTTCCTCTGGCCCGGATTCAGCGAAAACATGCGCGTTCTCAAGTGGATCATTGATCGCGCCACCGGCCACGGCAAAGCCAAGGAAACCCCCATCGGCTGGATGCCCAAATACGAGGACATCGAATGGAAAGGACTCGACTTCCCGAAAGATAAATTCGAGGAACTTCAGTACTTCGATCACGCCGCCTGGCGCGCCGAGATCCTCTCCCACGAAGAACTCTTCATCGATCTCAAGAGCCACCTCCCCAAAGAGCTCATCTACGAACGCGAGCTCCTCATCTGCCGCATGTAGTACAGTAGCCATCTCGCTCCGCCGAGATGAGCCCACCGCCTTCGCATGGGTTCAGGACGTTCTTCGTCCTGAGCCCCACTAGGGAGGCTTGTCCCAAGCCTCCCCCAAAAGCTCCTCCCTCTCCTTGCTGATCGCGACATGTCAAATACCACAAAATACCACATGCCTGCTCTCGGCTCCATTCCGAAATCATAAATCGTAAATCATAAATTCCCCCTCTCCCGCGCGTATTCCCGCCATGCCCTCCACGCCCTACACCGCCCCCGGCTCCAAACCCGCCCACCTCCTCAAAGACAAGATGATGAAGGGCCACACCGTCTTCGGCATGCTCATCCAGCACGCCGTCGTCCCCTCCATCGTGGACTTTATCCCCGACGGCACCCTCGACTTCGTCATCGTCACCGCAGAGCACAACGCCCTCGACATCGCCGACTTCATGCCCCTCCGCTACGCCCTCGCCGCCAAAGGCATCGCATGCCTCGCCCGCACCCACAGCCGAGATCCCGACGACGTCGCCAAAGTCTGCGACTCCTTCGACGGCGTCGTCATTCCCTACGCCGAAGACATCGATCTCATCAAACGCCTCGCCGCCGCCGCCGTCTATCGCCCCCTCAAAGGCGTCGCCCTCGAAAAAGCCATCAAAGAAGGCAAATGGCCCAGCGACAAAACCCGCGACTACATCGAGCAAAAATGCGCAGACACTCTCTTCGTCCCCATGATCGAATCCGTCCTCGCCCTGCAAAACCTCGACGCCATCTGCGCCATCCCCGGCGTCAGCGCCCTCTTCATCGGCCCCAATGACATGACCACCAACATGGGCATCCCCAATGAATACGATCACCCCGACTTCATCGACAACGTCCAGAAAGTCATCGACGCCGCCGACAAGCGCCACATCCCCGCCGGCTCATGGTTCGGCAAGACCGACCAGCAGCTCCGCGCCATCAAACAAGGCGCCCGCTTCATCTGCCACTCCAACGACAGCTCCCTCCTCAAAGACGCCCTCACCCAGGTCTTCAGCACCCTCCGCAAAGGCTGAATCCGATAATAGGGCAGGGAAGAATGGCATCGATGAATCAAGTAAAGTTCGAATGACTCTCTGAGTCACAGAAGGTATCGGGTGACCCAGCGCTGTACTGTAGTACCGGCTTTAGCCGGAATCTGGACTGGAAGCCGTTCTTCTAACTGCCAAAGTTTTTTTGTGCGCGATCCATCCGCACGCCCTGAATCTTCCCCTGTCAATCATTTGCCGGACACGCTTTCCGTTCGCGCAGGGTCGACACTTCGTAAATCAACAATCCTTGTTCATCAATCGTCAATCGCTCGCGCCCAGCGCACGCTGATGCCAGCGGATTGACGATTGTCGGATGATCGATTTTGACGGCTGGAGCTCCAAACATTCGCACATCCACGCGGTCAAATCGATGAAAGGGACCACGACCCCGCAAACCCGCCTGAACACTCCGCTGCCCCCACAGCGTAGTAAGCCGCAGTCCCACCCACTCCACTCCCGCCATGCACACCCGCCGCACATTCCTCACCACCGCCGCGCTCACCCTCCTCCTCCCAGCGCTCCTCCCTCTCCACGCCGAATCCACCCCCGCCATCACCGGCGAGACCGAGCACTTCCTCTACCGCATGCCCTCACCCGAGGCCCCATACATCGACACCCAGCGCGACAGCAAAGCCTTCGCCTTCAAAGGCACCCGCATCCTCCTCTCCGAAGACAACGGCGCCACCTGGCCTCACACCGCCGAATTCCCTGACGCAGAAAACATCACCTTCAGCACCATCCTCAAAAACGGCAGCATCCTCTTCGCCACCCGCGAGCACCTCTTCCTCTCCACCGACAACCTCAAGACCCATCACGAAATCATCGTCAAAAAACCCGACGGCACCGACTATCTTCCCCACACCCCCGTCAAGCCCGATCAGCCCGGCTGGTATTTTCACTCCCTCGATGGCGAACACTGCTTCGACGTAAACGGCAAAGAAATGCTCGTCTGGGGCAATTACTGCAACGTCCTCGGCGGCCCCGTCCCCGTGAACATCTACTACTCCACCGACAACGGCCAGACCGTGAAGCTCGCCTACGCCTTCGGCCAGAATCCCAAGTTCCAGCAAAAAGACGCACCACCCACCGCACCCCTCCTTGGCGACCCCACCAACACCGTCATCGCCCGCCACGTTCACAACGTCACCTACAATCCCGCCGAAAACGCCTTCTACGCCTGCTCTGGCGACATCGACCGCGGCGATGGCAACGAATGCCACTGGCTGCGCGGCACCTACAATGCCACCGCCGACACCTGGGCCTGGAAAGTCCTCATCTCCGTCAACTCAAACTCCCGCTTCAAATGCGGCGGCATCAACTTCATCGGCGAAAAACTCTACTGGATCGCCGACGCCAACGGCCCCGCCATCGCCAACCGCCACGACCGCGGCATCTTCACTTGCGCCCCCTCGGACATCACCGACACGTCAAAGCACACCCTCCTTTTCAATCCCATGTTCGAATCCGCCAACATGCTCCTGCAGGACGGCGTCTTCCTCGCCACCCACTGTGCCCCCGCCTCCACCTATAAATGCGGCATCATCTGGTCCCCCGACATGGGCAAAACCTGGGCACAATACGACCTCAAAGAATTCGGTGCCCGCAGCGGCTGCCGCATCAACAAAAAGAACACCGACGGCTGGTTCCGCATGGACCTCCGCAAAGGCTGGATCGAACGCGCCGAAGTCCTCTTCCTCAAACCCAAGCCCGCCGCAAAAAACTGACCCTCCCTGAATGCCAATCTTGAGCCTCTGGGAAGTCCGTACTGGGAGCGCCGGTTTTTAACCGGCTCTGGCTTTGCCCCCTGATTCGCTAACCACCATCCCGACGACATACAACGCCTCCTCGCTCCGCCACACTCCGACCCCAACGGGGTCACGTAACATAGCGAAGGGTTGCCGCGTGTCCTACGAAGCTCGCAGAGCGAAGGAGGACACGCGGCTACCCTGGTACCCATGTCAGTTACCGGAAAGCAAACCCATCACTCCGCCACACTCCACGGCTCCACGGCCACCAGCATGCCTGCCCTTCATAGCTTTAGCGAAGAATGGGCGTCTGTCATGCACTCCGCCGCGCATTCGTCCGCGAGACGAATGGCCATGCGCAACTGCTCCGCCAGGTACAGCATTAGCGTTGTCGGTCACGTCGTCCGACGAAATTGTGCAAAATAACAAAGTTCTTGCTCACGAATCGACGCTTTTGCGTAGCTTTGCGCAATATGACAACAAAACCCTTGGCCATAAAGGCATTGGGACAAAACCAACGATTTTTTTGCTGATCCTTCTCTTAGGCGTCGCTAGCTTTTGCCGTGAAAGAAAGCCAAACAGTCCCGAATGAACATCATCCAGCAATACGAAGCCTTCGTTGCCGACCACAACTACCGCGACGCATTGCCCTTGATTCGAGACATTGTTGAGCGAGCACCACACGTCGCAATAAGTCACTTCAACTTGGGCGTCTGCCTAGATGAGCTTGGAAGGCACTCAGAAGCAGCGGAGGCATTTATCAAAGCACAGGAGATTGACATCGAGGATTGGGGCACACATTACAGAATCATTCGCAGCTTTTTCTTGGCGGGTGACTTTGACACCCTTCACGAGTTTATCGACTATTCATGCGGGCTCAGCGACCGAGTCATGCGCTTGATTTGCGAGGACGAGGCTTTTGGTTCTCTGTTCGAGCGATTTGAGTTTCAAGAGCTTCGGACCAAGTATCTGAAATGACCGGAAACGCCTAACCATGCGCTGCAGCGAACCCGGTCATCGCGCACCGCCATACTTCAGCCCCAAAGGGGCGACATAACGTAGCCCAGGGCAAGCGAGCCCCAGCGAGCGCCGCCCTGGGTCACCGCCCCTACTCCGGGAAGCAAATCCAACGCTCCGCCGCACTCCACACCCACCAGCAGCGTCTGCAATACGCTCCGCCGCTCATCGGCTCCGTTTTCAGACAGCGCTCCCACCCGGCGGCTGGTTCAGCATGGACCTCCGCAAAGGCTGGATCGAACGCACCGAAGTCATCTTCCTCAAACCCAAGCCCGCCCCAAAACCCTGACCGTCCCTGCATGCCACTCAGTTAAGCAGCAGGTCGTTAGCTCTTACTCCTCTCCGCGCATCATTCCCCGCATCGAGATTAATGTCTTCTTTAATGCAACGAAACTTGCAGCTTTGAGTCGAGAGAACTCTCTGATGGAATAGCCAGATCGCTTTTGAGCATCTGGAAAAATTCGATCAATCGATCAGCTTTGGCTTTGAGGATGGTGTCGGTTTTCAGGCGCGCGAGGAAGGGCTGGTCGCCGCGGCCTTCATCGGCCACGTGTGCGGTCATGAGGCGGGCGTAGAGTGTTGCGCGGTCGTCGGTGGCGATGTTCATGCCGTAGGGTTCCGCAAAGCCCTGCCATTTGGCGTTGTCCTTGTAGAAGCGCAGCTGGCTGGGGCTGGCCGCGCCGCCGGGGCTGCCGATTTTGTAATGGAAGCCCTCTTGGTTGAGGCTATCCCAGCGGGTTCCGTAGATGGGCCCGCCTTCCTTGGAAAACTCCTTGTCGATGAGGTGGAGCACTTCGTGGTGAATGGTGCGGCGAAAGAAGTCCAGTGATGCGATCTTGGCGGGGTCCAAGGTGCGCATGCCGTAGGCGAAAGAGGGGCGGGGCAGCCAGTTCATGCCCTGACCGGCCACACCGGCACCGCGAAAAGTGAAGGTGTCCAGCAGGTAGAGGTGCTGCACGTTGAGCCGCTGCGTGATCTGCACAGGGTAGAGAGCCAGGTTCTCACGCAGCATGCGGATGTAGAGCTTGAACTCGCGCAGCTTTTTGTCGGTGAAGTAGGAGTACTCCAGCCTGACCTTGGCAGGCATGGGCGGCGCGGGGGAGCCGGGCTCCCACAGCACCTTGAAGCCCCATTGCCTTTCCAAGGCACGGATGTCGCTCTGGATTTCGGTGTCGGCCTTGATCTGGTCCGTGCTGTGCACGTCCGTGAGATCATTGAGACATAGCGTGCGCTGGTGCTCGGGGATCACCGCCAGCGCGGCCCAGAAGGTGGCATCAAACTGCGGATCGAGCGAGTGAATGAAGGACTGCACCAGATCCATGCGCTGTTGCAGCCGGGCATCTGTTTTCGCGAGCGTGGTCAGCTCGCCAAATTCAAATGGCTCCCACATCATCTTGTAGAGACTTTCGCGTGAGTTGCTTGCCTTGGTGAGTCGTTTGGCGCTTTCGGTTTCGCCTGCGGCATCATCAGACAGCAGTATTTTCCAGTGCTCCATGGAGAGAGGTGAGTCCGTGGATTTTACGTCTGGCAGCAGCAGCGAAAAGAGCGTGTAATGCAGTTGGCCTCTGCCTAGAGCCTCAGTCGTGGGCGTCAGAGTGGCCGGCACGGTGACAAGAATGGAGCCGCTGTTTTTGTCAGCGATGAAAGTAGGCGAGTAGAGTGGTGCGGTGGCTTTGGCGGACTTGGAGTGGAAGGCATTGGCCAGCATCAGATGCTTCGGGCCATGCTTCTGCACAAAGCCAGCCGGGTAGCGCTTCAGTTCCTCCTCCACCCAGGTGAGGATTTGCACGGCGTTGTCCAGATGCTCCGCCTGCAGAGGGGTGACGTTGTAAATCCTGGCCACCACGGCATCGCCCACGGGTGCGGGCTGCACGATGATGCCCTGGCCGCTCTGGAAGCGCTGAGCCACTGCGATGAGTCTGGGGTCCTGCTCAATCGTTTCCGCAGCAGCAAACGAAGCCGTGAGCAGCACTGCGGCGAATGGGACGAGAATGGTTTTAGAGCAGGACATCAGAGTATGAACGTACCTGGCGCGCCAGATCGCGCGATGACTTCCAGCGGCAACTTCACGCATCGCGTGGGTGAAGATGCGCTGCTGGATTAACTGCGCGTTTTCACCTCTTTTTTGCGCATAGTACTTTACCGGGTTGCTTGACATGAAACACGGGCGAGGTGAGCACGCACGTTCATGCCACAATACGACATCATCATCCTCACCGACGCCCGCTACGAGGTGCCAGACGAAAAAGACTGGTACCATGCGCAGCTTTTGGGTGAGGAGCGGCTTTTGATGACGGCGTTGGAAGCACGCGGCCTGCGCACCAAGCGGGTGGCGTGGTCAAACCCCCACTATGACTGGAGCCTTGCGCGCGGGGCTGTGTTTCGTTCCACATGGGATTACTTTGAGCAGTTTGCCACGTTCTCCGCCTGGATGGAACGCATGGCCAAGGGGCCGCTGCAGCTGTTCAATTCTGCCGATCTGGTGCGCTGGAATATGTCCAAGTACTACCTGCGTGATCTTGCGGCCAAAGGCGTAAACATGCCGCAGACGCGGTTCCTTGAGCGCGGATCAAAGACGACCCTGCGTGAGGAGATTCAAGCCACCGGGTGGAACGATGCGATTTTAAAACCGGTGGTGTCAGGCGGGGCAAGACACACCTACCGGCTGAACGACTCGAACCTGGACGCCCATGAGATGCTGCTGCAGTACCTGCTGCGCAATGAATCGATGATGCTGCAGCCGTTTCTCGGCAGCGTGCTCACGCATGGCGAGCTTTCGCTGATGGCGATGGACGGGCGCTGCACCCATGCGGTGCGGAAGATCGCCAAACAGGGCGACTTCCGTGTGCAGGATGATCATGGCGGCACGGTCCAGCCGCACACGCCGACGGCGGATGAAATCGCCTTTGCCGAGCATGCTGTGGCTGCCTGCCCCCACGAGCCGCTCTACGCAAGGGTGGATGTGCTGCGCGATGATGCGGGCGCGCTGTCGCTGGTGGAGCTCGAGGTCGTGGAGCCGGAGCTGTTCTTCCGTTTTCATCCGCCTGCTGCAGAGGCTCTGGCCATAGCCATCGCCTCGAGGTTGTGAGCTTTCCTTGTGACCTGAGCACTCCATGTGGCATGATGCCGCACGTGCCTTGCATTCTCTTCATCACCGATCCGTACATTGAGCACCTGCTGGAAGGCGTGGTGGACTTTGCCCGCGAACGGCACTGGGGGCTGAATGCGATGATGCGCCGCTCGGGCCGTTTCCCCGAAGGCGTGAGGCCGGCGGGGGTCATCGCCACAGTCGAGCATGACGACACTGCGCGCCGCATCGCGCGCTTTCGCTGCCCGGTGGTGCAGATGCTGCGTATCCGCCCGGAGGTGCGCTACCCGCTGGTCATTCCTGATTACGCAGCCCTCGGCGAGAAGGGCGCGCAGCACCTGCTCACGCTGGGACGTCCGCAGTTCGCCTTTTACCGCAGGTTTGAAGCCATCGACAGCAACGCCGTGCGCAACGGTTTTCTCCGCACCATGCATGATGCAGGCTGTGACGTGACGATGCTCGATTTTCCCGAGGACATGCCGCGCCGGGCTGCCACTGACAAGGTGTGGGAGATGCGCCTCATGAAAAAGCTGCACGCACTGCCGAAGCCCTGCGCCATCATGGCCGAGGACGATCGCTGCGGTGCTCAGATCATCCGCCTGGCGCTGCAGGAAGGGCTGCGCGTGCCGGAGGACATTGCCGTCGTCGGCTGCGACAATCATTCGCCGGATGTGAATCTCTCTCCTGTGCCGCTGACATCGGTGGACAGCCACCTGCGCGGCATTGGCTACGCTGCGGCGGAACTGCTGCAGCGTTTGATGAACGGCGAGCGACCGCCGAAAGAGCCCATCGTCGTCCCGCCGCATGGCATCATTGAACGCGCGAGCACCGCTGCATTCGCGTGCGCAGACAAACGCATCGCCGAGACGGTGCGCCGCATCCGGCGTGACTTTGCAGAGCCCCTCACCGTCAGCACCCTGGCCCATGAAGCCGCCATGTCCGTGCGCGCGCTGCAGACGGGCTTCAAGGCCGCGACGGGACATTCTCTGCGCGATGAACTCATTCGCTGCCGCCTCACCCGCGCTGAGCGCCTGCTGGAAGAGAGCGAATTGAAAATTCAAACCGTCGCCATCGAATGCGGACTCGGCGATGCGAAAAGCCTCACGCGCTTCTTCCATCAGAAACACGGGCAGACGCCGAATGCGTATCGGCAGGCGTTTTGGCAGCGGCGGGTGCGTTGATGCGCTATTTCACCGGTTCGATCACCTTCACCGCATCCGACACATGGGTCTTGGATCGTGCCAGCGTTCACGTGCCATTCGGGACAGGTTGCAAATAATTGACAAAAAACGCCCTCAGCTCACAGAATTCAGCCCATTCCCTTGCCAAAATCAAGGCCTCCGCAACACCACCCCCGTTGCCCTCCGTAACGCCGCAAAGAACAGGCACCATCCCCGCGTAGTGCTCCAACACACGCCCATGCACCTCCGCCTCCTCGCCATCTTCCTCCTGCTCTGGCCCCTCACCGGCTTCTCCGCATCCCCCCTCATCCCCGCCGGTGCCGCCTCCATCGACATCACCCCGGACTACCCCGTCCGCCTCAGCGGCTACGGCGGCCGCCGCTTACCCAACACCGGCGTCTCCCAGCACATCTTCGCCAAAGCCCTCGCCCTCGGCACCGATGCCGAAGGCCCCGCCATCCTCGTCACCGTGGACAACGTCGGCGTCCCCGCCTCCATGCGCGCCGAAGTCCTGCGTCGTCTCCAGACAAACACCAAAGCCACCGACGCCCGCTTCGCCCTCTGCTCCAGCCATACCCACTGCGCCCCCATGCTCATCGGAGTGCTCCCCAACCTCTTTGGCATGGACATCCCCGCCGAGCATCTCCCAGCCATCGAGCGCTACACCCGCGAACTCACCGACCACATCGAAAAAGTCGCACGCGCCGCACTCTCAGATCGCAAACCCTCCTCCCTCGCCTGGGGCATCGGCCAAGTCGGCTTCGCCGCCAACCGCCGCCAGTTCCCCCTGAAGCCCATCGATCACGACCTCCCCGTCCTCCGCGTCGCCGACGCCAACGGCAAAGTCCGCGCCATCTTCACCAGCTACGCCTGCCACTGCACCACCATCGGCATCGATGAAATCCACGGCGACTGGGCCGGCGTCGCTCAAGAAGCCCTCCAGCGCGAATTCCCCGGTGCCATCGCCCTCACCGCCCTCGGCTGCGGAGCCGATCAAAATCCCAATCCCCGCCGCACCATGGAACTCGTCAAACAATACGGCGAAGACCTCGGTGCCGAAGCCAAACGCCTCGCCACCAGCGAACTCAAACCCCTCACCGGCCCGCTCGCCTGCCAATCAAAACAAATCGAACTCGCCTTCGGCACCCTCCCCACCCGCGAAGAATGGCAGACCCTCGCCGCCTCCAAAACCGCCGCCATCGCCTACCACGCCAAGAAAAATCTCGCCCGCCTCGACCGCGGCGAAAAAC
>JAIPJY010000010.1 GCA_021733925.1 Prosthecobacter sp.
GCGACATTGATTTCCATGCCCACTACCCTCCAAGGCGCGGCTACACCCAACAACTCTTCCCATGCTTTTGTGTCCATTCTGGCTACTTGGTTCTCTTTTCGTCACTCCGCATCACACGGAAATGTTTGAATGGCCATTTATTCCCCTGTCCGATGCCATTGATTGTCACTACCAGTGGATCGGACGCCCCGGTTTGTTGAGGGGTCATGGTTTGAGTGCCATTTTTGACTTCAAGCTTAAATATAGTGCTCCCTGCTCCGCACAAGTCAGTTTTAGCGGGCCGATCGCCATCGCCCGGAACCATCAACCAAGGACGCTTTGACTGATCAGGATTCAGCACATGGCGGTTGAAGTTATCGAACCCGCTTTCCGAATCATGTTCTTTAAACTCCACCGGCAATAGCTCAATCCGGCGCGTCCCCGCCGTGGTGAGTTCTGGAAACAGCACCCCGCTGGTGTTTTTGGAAATGTCATCTCCTTCGAGAATGGTGAATTCCAGGGCCTCCGCGGTGGTCGTAGTCGTTCCAGTGTCGGTCACAATCGTCGTCACTTTCAGATAGGTGCGCTTGATCTCCGGCTTGATCAAGTTTTCCTGTGAATCCTTCGGCGCGGTGGCTCCGGCTTTCAGGCGGCGCACGAGGCGGAACTCCGCCTTGGCGGTGCCCACCCCCCGCTCAATCGTAGCATAGGCTTCCACCCCGCCACTGGAAGTCAGTTCGGCCACTCCAGTTCCTCCCGACGGAGAGATGGGTTCCCATTCTTTCAGCGGTGCCAGATCCACCTTGGGATGCGCCGCTTTCGCACCGTTGGCCAGCTCTGTTGCTGTGCCAAGCTCGTTGGTCGTGCAACTGCCCGTCCAAATTTCGTGTTCGAGATCGTCATCCAGATAGGTCTGATAGGCATAAGTGACGGCGTCTTCAGGATTTGGCCCTCCTCCAGATGGCTGCACAACCGTGTTAACCTCACGGCGGTGCTGCTGCAATCCAATTTCATACGCGGCCTCAGCCTCAGCCAGCTGCGCTTGGGTCCACTTCCAGGACGGCGGTGGCTTGGCTGGGTCCGTACCCTGCGCCACCTCATCACCATCACTGACACCGTCGCCGTCCGTGTCTATTTTGGCCGGGTCCGTCCCCGCCTGATACTCGGCCAGATTGGTCAATCCGTCCTGATCGAAGTCGCCGCCCGCGATCTGATTGAGGTTGCCAAACATCTGCAACTCCCACACATCGGGGATGCCGTTTTGATTGGCGTCCCCCGTGTCCATTTCAAAGCTGAACACCGTCTTCAACTGCCCGAGGTTGGCCAGCGCATAGTCATCCGCATTCTTGCCGCTCCACGGGTAAATGCCGGCCGGGGTCACGCCGGCCTCAGCCAGGCGGTCGTAATACAAGCGCACCACGCTTTTGAGCTGGCCGATGGTGAGGGCGGCGTAGTCATCCCGCGTGACGCCCTCGGCGGGCGAGGCCTCCCATTCCGCTATCAGGGCGTTGATGTCATTTCCCGCCCCGCCAGTCAGCGCGCTGTTCATCTCGGCGGCCGCCTTCTTCGCCACATTCTTGAGCTGGCCGATATTGGCCACCGTGTAATCATCCGCCACCGCACCGGAGGTGAGCACCTGCTGCGTATCCCACCAGCCAGGGGCGACGGCGGTGGCGCTTTGCAGCAGCAGGCTGGTGAAGAGCAGCAGCGTGGAAACCTCGCGCACGCACTGTCGGCGCAGCGCACGCAGCATGCGGAATGAAGTTGGGGAAGGGGAGGTCATCTCGGCCAGAAGTTGCAAGTTTCAGGTGTCAGGTTCACAGCGGTCGTCCTCACGGTTCCCCTCCCTCCTGAAACTCTCCCATGCTGATGTCCCCGCCCGGCCGCACCCGCAGCACCCCGCGGATCGTGCTCACCCCATCCTCCGCCGGGTCCAGCACCACCCCGCTGATCGCGCCGTTGCCAGCCGGGTCAAACAGCGTGAGCGCCCCGCCCGTGCCAAGCTGCATGACCGGCAGGGTGCTCTGCGCGCTGCTGTCTGCCGCACGCGCCCACTGCCACTGCGCCTGCGGGCGGCTGAGGATGTTGAAGAGGCTGGCTGTGTATGACGTGTCCGTGCCCTGCATGTCGGCAAACTGCATCGTGACCCCGGCCGTGGCGGCGCTCTGACTCAGCGCGCCGAAAGTGACCACGTTGCCGGTGATGTCGAGGTCGGCGTCGATGGTCTGCAGGTTGTTGGCATTGAGCGTGGGATTGACCTGCGTGCCGTCAAAGCTCCCGCTGTAGGCCATGCGCCCGTCGCGCAGGCGCACGCTGCCGCGCACATCGTTCAGCGTGCCCAGGGTGTTTCCCTGCACCGGATCGGTCACGTTCACCAGCCGCAGCCCGTTGGCGTCCGCAGCGTCCAGGGAGAGTTGCTGACCCTGGTAATAGCCCTGGTAGAGCGCGGTGCCGTTTTCGTCCGTGCCCGTGTAGCGCCACACCTGCCCGCCCACCAGGAAGGTGGCCGGCAGCCCCTCAGGTGCCTGCGGCAGGCTCCAGAGAGCGTGGTTGTCATTGGGGTCAACGCCGTACACCGGCACGGGAAATCCGCTGCCTGGGGCGCTGGTCTGAAACAGGTGGGCCGTGGTGCTGTAGCTGCCGGTGGTGCTGGCTGCGGTGATGTAGTCCGTGTAGGTCACCGTGCCGCTGCCATCCAGGCGCAGCTTGAGCACCCACGCGCTGGTGTCAGCATGCAGCGCACTGCCGTAGTAGGCGGCGGTGGCGGCCGGCAGAGTGTCGTCCGTTTCTGTACCCCAGTACACCCAGATGCGACCGTCCACCACCGTGACGGCAGGGGGCAGGTCCGTAGGAGCCGACTCTCCGGCAAGCTGGAGTGTACCGTCCACATTGGCCGGCACGGCGGGGAGCACGGCGCCCTGCGCATCCTGCAGGAGAAACAGACCCTGGCTGCCGCTGTAGTTGCCGGAGTAGGTGCCTGTGGCATCCGTGCCTGAGATCGCGAGGGTGCCGTCCCCGTTGTCCGTGAGGCTCAGCGTGGCGGCGTCACCGCCCCCCGCATCCGCAGTAGCCTGGAAGGTATTGGTTTCTGGAGCCGTGCGCGTATAAAAACGACCGCGCACCCAGAAGGCATCCGGGCCTACGGTGGGAGGCACGGGTGCCGTGGTGCTGATGGTATAGGTGGTCATGGTGAAAACGTCCGGGCCGGTGTAGGAGCCGCTTTCCGTGCCGCCGAGATAGCTGGCCACCACATCTGCGGAGGAAGAATTGCTCGTGTTCCCGCTGAGAGTCACGGTGCCGGCGCTTTCATTCACGTAGGTGTCGCTGCGGCTGCCGGAGTTGTCCTCGTACCCCTGTTCAAAGGGGTACTCCGTGCCGTTCACCCAGAGCGAGGTGGTGCCGGTGAAGAACGGCGTGCTGTCCGTCCAGCCCTGAGTGGCGGGGTCGGAGGTCTGGATGGTGCTGTCGGTAAAGCCGCCGCTGAGGCTGTAGCTGCCGAAGGCACTTCCGCTGACGCTGGCACTGCCTCCATTGAGTGCAAAGTCCCGCACACCACCGCTGATGCTCAGATTCACGCTGCCACCGCCGCTGTCCTGGTAGTAGTCAGTGGCGTTGCCGGAGGAGTCGATGTCTCCCTGCGTCCAGTTCACCAGCGTGCCATTGACCCACAGCTGCGCGGGCGCAAAACTCGGGCTGCTGCGGTAGGACCAGGTGAGCTGGCCGAGGTCGGTGAAACTGCTATCGTAGCCGGCGTAGAAGCTGCCCGCGTAGGGATCCCAGCCGCTGATGTCGGTGTGGGACATATAAGTATAGCCGTCGTAAGACGACGAGACGTACAGTGTTCCGCCGTCCGGGCTGGTGAAGCTGTCCATCCAGCCAGAGGTGTCGATGGTGTAGCCTGTGCCGTCGTCGGAATGGTAGGATGTCCAAGTGCCGGAGACCCACGTGTACGTGGCTCCAAAGAGACTGAACTGGCTCGCGCTGTTGGGACTCTGGCTGTCTCCATTAAGGTTCGCGCTATAGGTGCTGGAGCCCGTCGAATCATCCCACGAGTAGTAGTAGCTGCTGCCATTGGCTGCACTGTAGGTCTCGCTGCCATTGGAGGTGAGCTGCCCGCCCATCAAGTCGAGATTGTAAATGGCGCTGTAATCATGCTGCGTGAACACGTGACCGTTGTAGTTGAACGTGCCAGTCTCAGAGTAGTTCTGTGACATGTCGCCGTAACTGCCCGACTGCAGAAAGCCGTCCACCCCGGAGCCGCTGGCAGAGGCCACCGAGGTATTGCTGGTTTGGCCTGTAACGGTGACGGTGGTACCACTGGTGGCCCCCGTATAAATGTCGTAGCGCAAACTACCGCCGTCCTCGTATGACGCGGCTTGATCCCACGTGAAAGTCTCGCCGTGGATGACGATCGAAGTGCCGCCAAAAAGCGGGCTGCTGCCTTCGTCCAGCGCCGGCGCGGAAGCCGGATGCAGCAGGCACAGAACCAGCGTGGTCGCGAGCAGCGAGAGTGAAAAATCCGGGGTCAGTTTCATGATCGTGGTGGTAAATGCGTTAATCCAGTCAGCCTCGCGTTTATCAAATCGACCTCGGTGGGTGTCGATGTTTTTCGCACTCGCATAGCTCTAAAACCGTACATTCCACTCAAGCGCCACCGACCCCATCGCCCCAGCGCCTCATAGGGCTAAAGGTGTGAACTAAGCTGTTGCTTAAGAATCGACCGCAACTGACGCTTGCCTCACCGAGTGACAAATCTGAGCTCGCGAATTTCCTCTAAATGGCCGCCAGTCTGCGCAGAAACCTGATCGACCTGATGATGATCAACGCGGGCCTGAGGATGCGCACCTGATCTCGGCTTCGCCCGTGAGTATCGTGATCCGATGTATCAACTCTTTGTAGCCAAGATGTTTGAGATTCGAAAGAAGCCATTGGACGTTTTGTTCTCCAAAGAAGAGCTTGAAAGACAGGAGGCACTGGCTGCGCAGATCGTCACAAAAAACATGGCAGGCATTATGTACGCATCGACTGACGTAAAACATTGTCAATCAAAGCCAAATTGAGGGGGGTGCGGCGGATGAGGCGCGTGAGTACGACGACGCTGATCACGGTGTCTCGTGCATCGACTTCCGACTGATCACTCCTGCCCACTCCAAATGCGCGGTGTGTGGCCTTCTCCTCCGTCGGCCAGTGGAAGATGCCGCTGATCGCGGCAAGGCGTTCTCCTCGGAATGGTTGATTCACCTGATCCCCGCAGGTTCAGCCCTGCGGGGCAGTCCTTCGGACAGTCTCAAACGCCTGCATCTTTCGGCGTTTTTAAGTTGGCGTGCGATTTTACTGGAGATGCAGGTTCCTGTTTGCCGCAGGAAGCGGCGTGACCAATTGGCTCTTGTACGGTGCCCTGCGTGTACAACTGCCCAGAAACCGCTCAGAGGACTGAGCGGACCACTTTACTGGCGTCCGCGCGACTACTGGCGTCCGCGCGACGCCCCTTGGATGTCTTTCGCCGCTGGGTTTGCCACAAAATGCCATGGGCGAAGCCATGCCACTGACGACAGCGACGGGGCATACTGAGAGGGGGAGGCATGAAAACCCTTTCAAAACCACTGGGGCAGCACGTCGCAAGACGCCAAACCCTGAACGTAGGGGAGGCACCGCGTTGTTGGTCTGCTTGGTTCAGAGGGGGAATAAGCCATGGGCTTGTGCTGGCGAAGGGGGCTTTTTTCGAAACCTTGCTTTCATCAGTGTTTCCCTGAGATTTGTCGTAGGAAAATAAATCGGCTTGCTGAATCTCGTGAAAGTCGTTACTTATGTCCAGCGTTTGAGTCCACGGCTCCGCCAGCGGCTTTCCACTGAAAGCGCTTTTTTCTGACTTTCCCTGCATGATTTTTTCTTTGTCGCGTCCACACACCCCGCATGATCGGGAGACAGCAGGCGCGTGCATGTCGGGAATCGAGTCCGCGTTGATATGATGTTTTCAGCGCGCCTTTCCCCAAAACTTTTCCAGGTGCCTAATGAAGGGCGGCCTGGAGTATCGAACACACCCGGAGGTATCCTATAAGCAATCCATTCCAGCAGTTGAGCGGCGGCAATTTTGCGCCACGTCCCCAGCAAAACCAAGGCACAGGCGGCCCACCGAGGCCTGCGGGCCCGGCCGGCCCAGCCAATTCAGCGCCCGGACCAGCCGCGGGACCGCGCCCAGCGGGACCTGCCGGACCTGCGCTGGGAGCCTCAAGGCCTGCAGGACCTTCAGGACCGGCTCGTCCGTCAGGAGGCTATCAGGGATCAAGTGGTGCGTTTCGTCCCGGTGGTGGCAATCGTCCCGGAGGACGGGATCGCCCGAATGGCCGTTTCGTGGATCAAACCCGCATCAATGAGCGCATCCGTGCGCCGAAGGTGCGTGTGGTCGAGGAAGATGGTCAGCATCAGCTTGGCGTCCTCCCGACTGCGCAGGCCCTCCGCATCGCCAAGGAGCGTGGGCTGGACTTGGTGGAAGTGGCTCCGAACGCCGATCCGCCGGTGTGCAAGATTGTCAATTACGGCAAATACAAATACATCCAGGAGAAGCACAAGAAGGAGGCTCACAAACATCAGAAGGGCGGCAAGGTGAAGGAAATGAAATTCCGCATCGGCATCGACCCGCATGATTACCTGATCAAGATCACGCATGCTGAAGACTTCCTCGCGGAAGGTCACAAGGTGCGCATCCAGCTGCAGTTCCGTGGCCGTCAGATGGCGCATCAGGAACTCGGTCACCTGCTGGCTAAGAAGATCAAGGCAGACCTGCTGACCATGGGGCACGTCGATCAGGATCCTCGCATGGCCGGGCGTAACATCAACATGCAGCTCAGTCCGCTGCCTGAGCGCCAACGTCAGCGCAAGTTCAAGACGCACCTTAAAGGCGTCACCGCGCATTCGGACATCGTCCATCACGAAGAGGGGCATGATCCGCGCGAGGACAAGCATGATGAGCATGATGATCACCACGATGACCATCATGATGACCATCATGACGAGGCCAATCACTCGGAGCCGGCACCTGCTGCTGAGGCCCCGCCAGCCAAGGCTGAGGCTGAGGCTCCGCCGCCGCCACCTGCGGCTGAATAACTCCAAGTCACCACGAAGGGCAGGATTCATTTCCTGCCCTTCTTTTTTGTCAGGCCACGGAGGCTGCCAGATCCCGCATCGACTGGTTCATGTCTGGCGGGCCGAAAGACGAGGTGCCGCAGACGAAGAGATTCGCCCCGTGCTGCTTTGCGATGGGGGCGGTGTTGGTGTAGATGCCGCCATCCACTTCGAGGTGGTATTTCAAACCGTGAGCATCGCGGTAATCACGCGCCGCAGCCAGTTTTGGCATCGTTTCCTTCTCCATGAAGGGCTGCCCACCGAAGCCCGGGACCACGGTCATCACCAGCAGCAGGTCGATGTCATGAACAAACGGCAGCGCGGCTTCAAACGGAGTGTTGGGGTGCAGCGCGAGGCCGCAATGCAGCCCCGCCGCACGGATGCGCTTCAGGGTCTCGGCCACGCCGGTGTCGTAGTTTGCCTCAACGTGGATCGTGATGTTCTGCGCTCCGGCCTTGATGAAACGCTCCAGGTAGTGATCCGGGCGGTGGATCATGAGATGCACGTCGAGATACATGTCGGTGCATTTGCGCACCACCTGCACCATCTGCGGGCCGAAGGAGATGTTGTCCACGAAGTTTCCGTCCATCACATCCAGGTGCAGCCATTGGGCTCCGGCGGTAGCGGCACGTTTGACCTGGGCGTCGATGTTCGACCAGTCAGAAGCCAGCAGGGAGGGGAGGATGAGGTTCGTCGTGTGATCCATGTCCTGAGATAAGGTTCAGGGTTTAAAGTTCAAGGTTTGAGTTGAAGCGGACTGCGTTTATAAAACGCGGTGGACGACACCCTGATCATCAATCCCTTCGACGACGAGCACTTCATGCGCCAGGCGCTGCGCCAGGCGCGCAAGGCGGCGCAGCAGGACGAGGTGCCCATCGGCGCTGTCATTGTGCATCAAGGCACCATCATTGGCCGTGCGTGGAATCAGGTGGAAACGCTCAAGGACGCCACAGCCCATGCGGAAATGCTCGCACTGACCCAGGCTGAGAGCGCCCTCGGCGACTGGCGGCTCACCGACTGCGATCTCTACGTCACCAAAGAGCCCTGTCCGATGTGTGCCGGGGCGATCATGCACTGCCGCGTGCGTCGCGTTATCTTCGGCTGCCCCGATGTCAAAGGCGGTGCTGCCGGTGGCTTCTGGAATCTACTGCAGGCCCCGAATCTCAATCACCGCGCGGAGATCACTCCGGGTGTGCTCAATGACGACTGCGTTCGCATCCTGAAGGAATTTTTCGCTGAAGCCCGGCGTCGTCGTGCGGAGGGGCTGGCGCATAAGAAAGGTGCGGCGAAGGAAGCAGCTGACGAGGGTGGTGTGGTGTTTGACGGGCCGTGAGGCAGTCAGTTGTAAGCTGTACGCTCGTTTCCCTGGTGGTAATCAAAGTTTGAGCTTAAGGCGGTCTGCCACAAGGCTCCAAGTTCCGTCATCGAGGATACCTTCTCTTCTCCATTTTTTGAGGTCAGTAATTCCATCGAAAGAAGAAGCGAGAGCCATCCGAAGGACCATCCATGCTGGGGATCTTTCTGCGATGTCGTGAAAGAGTTGGTCTCGAATTCTGGGAGGCGTAGCCAGCGAATTCCCGCCAAACTCTCGATGGATGCCGGCCTCAATCTGCTTTGCTTCATCTTTACTCTCACAGGGAATGAGGTGTCTTCCGAAAATAGCACCTTCTTCACCAAAAAGAGAATGCAGTCGAACCGTGAACGCTTTGATATGCCCTGAGGTGGTGAATTCGACCGAGTCAAAGATGACTTTCGCTCGATTTTTCCTCCCGTGCCCAACGACGACAGGACGGTCTCCAATCGTCAGGATGTAAACATAAAAAATGCCGGGCAAGATATCTGTCGTTTGGGTGGGATGCTTAATTCGCTCGGGATACTTTTTGTCGAGAATTTCAATAAAACTCATCACATGGAGAACGGTCCGCTAATCTATATTTCTTTCAATTCTATGGCAGTCAATGGACGGGTAGAACTCTACTGCGTAAAGCGCAGCCATCATTCCTGCTCGGCCAGCACGTGGGTGTAAATCACTTCGCGTAGAAAACTTAAACTTGGTTCTTTGAACGAGGAGGGGCTACGGGTCCTCTCCTCCGAAGGTGGCGACCACCCGTGGCTCAGCGCCAGCCTTGATCGAGAAGATTTCGCAGCTCGCCGCATAGGCGTCGGTGGCGTAGCGCTCGGCGAGATCGGCGGCAAACTCTTCGAGCAGTTCGGCCTTGGCGGGGAAGATGTAAAGGGAGTGGCGGTCAGGTGTGACCACCCAGATTTCCTGGCCAAACAGTTCCGCAAATATCTTAGGAAGTGAGGGCGCGATGAGCAGAGTGGCGTAGAGCGGGGATTCGCCGCGATAGACGGCGTAGGCGATCCTGCCGTCCTCGCCTTTGATCAGATCGGGCTTGAGCTGCAGCAGGCGTTTGTCGGCGGCGGTCTTGGCGCGGGCGGCGAAGGATTCGACGCTGAGCCCGAGTTTGGTGAAAGCTTCCACCGAGTAAGTCTCGACGCCACTGAGCGCTGCGGTGCTCTCACGATAACACGTGAGCACTGTCTGCTGCGAATTTGGCAAAGTGATGGAATAGGCCCCGCGCATGGCCTTGGGTTCAGGCATGAGGAGGAGGGTTTCAAGCTTGCGGTCCGAAGCAGCCGGCTGCTGGGCGGGCAGGGGATTGACCAAGAGAAACAGGAGGCAGAAAAGCGATCGCATGGCCGCAGTGTGGCGTAAAGTGGCGGTGACGCAAACGCAGGCATGGCGGCAAAGAGAGGTCAGTGGGGGGTGAAATTGAGCCCGCAGATCAGTTAATAAGTGAGAGGCATTGTGAATAATTATTTCAAAAAGCTTCAAAAAGAGCTTGCGGCTACTCTGAGACTCGCCAGAATGCGCCCTCCCAAGGCCCAGCCTCCTCCACGAGACTGGCAAAAATAAAGGACCTCCACGGAGGCTCTTCATTATCGGAACCAGAACCGGAAAAGTCTGCGTGTGCTCATTGTGAGCATGGCGCGCTGTCCCCCGGAACCGGCTACGAATTAAGCCAAGGTTCACAGCTCTTTCACACCATGCCCACCATCAATCAACTCGTCAGACACGGCCGCAAAGATAAAGCGGTAAAGTCGAAGTCTCCTGCGCTTGCAAAGTGCCCGCAGCGCCGTGGCGTCTGCCTCCAGGTGATGACTCGCACACCTAAAAAGCCCAACTCCGCTTTGCGTAAGGTGGCCAAGGTGCGTCTGACCAACGGTTTCGAAGTCATCGCCTACATCGGTGGTGAAGGCCACAACCTCCAGGAACACAGCATCGTGCTGGTACGTGGCGGACGTGTGAAGGATTTGCCCGGTGTGCGTTACCACATCGTTCGCGGCACCCTTGACTGCCTTGGTGTTGATGCCCGCCGTCGTGGCCGTTCCAAGTATGGTGCAAAGCGTCCAAAGCCAGGTGCTGCCGCCGCTGCCGCCAAGAAGAAATAATTTCCGCTGAATTCACTCCTAATTTTCCCACGCCATGGCCCGCAGAAAACGCGTTTATAACAAAGAGGTTCGCAAGGACAGCCGCTACGACAGCGAACTCGTTGCCACACTCATCAGCAATATCATGCTTGATGGCAAGAAGTCGCTCGCTGAGCGTATTGTCTACTCCGCCATCGAAGCGCTCAACGACAAGACCGACAGCGTCGATCCTTTGGAGCTCTTCAATCGCGCCATTGAGAACACCAAGCCACGTGTCGAAGTCAAAGCTCGTCGTGTGGGTGGTGCCACCTACCAGGTGCCCCTCGAAGTTTCTCCCCGCCGTCAGGAATCCCTGGCCATGCGCTGGATCGTTGGATACGCCCGTGGCCGTAAAGGTCAGGCGATGCACCGCGCTCTTGCCAATGAGCTGAAGGATGCTGCACAAGGGCAGGGGAACGCCGTCCGCAAGCGTGACGATGTTCACAAGCAGGCCCAGGCCAACCGCGCCTTCGCCCACTTCCGCTTCTAATCGTTCTCACTTCACTTTTTTCGTCCACTTTTCGTTTTCCGACCCCATGTCGAACCCCAATTCCCCCAACCGCGAATACCCACTTGAGCGCACCCGTAACATCGGGATCTGCGCCCACATTGACGCGGGCAAGACAACCCTGACTGAGCGTATCCTGTTCTACACCGGCATGATCCACAAGATCGGCGAAGTGCATGACGGCGCAGCCACCACGGACTGGATGGAGCAGGAAAAAGAGCGCGGTATCACCATCACCTCCGCTGCTGTGACAGCACGCTGGAAGCAGCTCAAGGAAGAAGGCATCTTCAAGCTGCGCGAAATGGAAGACATTCGCGTCAACATCATCGACACCCCCGGACACGTGGACTTCACCGCTGAAGTGGAACGTTCCTTGCGAGTTTTGGATGGAGCGATCTTCGTGCTTTGCGGTGTGGCAGGTGTGCAGCCGCAGTCTGAAACCGTGTATCGTCAGGCTGAAAAGTACCGCGTTCCTCGCATCGCTTTCGTGAACAAGATGGATCGCACTGGCGCCAACTTTGAAAACGTGGTGAGCGACGTGCGCAAGAAGCTGGGTGCCAATGCCTGGCCGATCCTGATCCCGATTGGTGCTGAAGAAAACCTGATCGGACAGATCGACGTGGTGAACCAAAAGGCGATCATCTATAACGATGACGAAAAATTTGGCTCTTCCTATACGGTTCGTGAACTTCAAGGCGCTGAAATCGAGCAGGCCAAGCTGGCCTACGACGGTCTTCTCGAAGAAATCTGCAACCAGGACGAAGAACTGGGCATGAAGTTCCTCGAAGAAAAGCCAATCACGATCAGGGAAGTCAAGGAAGCCCTTCGCCGCACGGTGATCGACAACAAGATCATCCCGATGGCTGGTGGTTCTGCTTTCAAGAACAAAGGTGTTCAGTATCTGATCGATGCCGTCATCGACTACCTCCCAGGACCGCTTGACATTGAGCCGCAGACCGGCCAGCTCGTGGATGATCCTGACACCAAGGTTGAAGCCCTGCCGGATGACGCTGGCAAATTCTGCGCCCTTGGCTTCAAGCTTTGGTCTGACAAATTCGGCCGTCTTGTTTTCTTCCGCGTGTATTCCGGCAAGGTTTCCAAGGGTGATACGATCTACAATCCCCGCACCCGCAAGTCTGAGCGCGTCGGCCGCCTCATCCAGATTCAGGCCAGCGTTCACAAGGACATCGACACCTGTTATTCTGGTGACATCGCCGCCCTCGTGGGTGTGAAGGACGTTCGCACTGGCGACACCTTCTGTGATGAAGATCTCGACATCTTGCTCGAGCCACCAACATTCCCAGAACCCGTGATCTCGATGGCCGTTGAGCCAAAGACCAAGGGCGACCAGGAAAAGATGGGCAACGCCCTCCAGCGCCTTTCCGAAGAAGATCCGACCTTCTTCGTCAAGACCGACGAAGAAACCGGACAGGTCATCATCGCCGGCATGGGCGAGCTCCACTTGGAAATTCTTTGCGACCGCCTCAAGCGCGAGCACAAAGTGGAAACCACCACTGGCAAGCCACAGATCGCCTACCGCGAAACGCTCACCATCCCAGCCGATGGCGAAGGCAAGCTGGTCAAGCAGTCAGGTGGTCGCGGTCAATACGGTCACGTTGTCGTCAAGGTGCGTCCTGGTGAGAAGGGATCGGGCATCGTCGTCGAAAACAAGGTGGTCGGCGGAACGATTCCAAAGGAATTCATCAACCCAGCCAAGGCGGGTTGCGTCGAAGCTGCTCTCAATGGCATCATTGCCGGCTATCCAGTGATCGACATGCACATTGATCTTGTCGATGGATCCAGCCACGAAGTGGACTCCAACGAAAACGCGTTCAAAATGGCCGGTATCTTCGCCGTCAAAGACGCCCTCAAGAAAGCCAAGTGCATTCTCCTTGAGCCGATCATGGCCGTGGAAGCCACCACACCTGAAGATTATCAGGGCGACATCATGGGTGACTTGAACCGCCGCCGTGGCAAGATTCAGGGCATGGACAGCCGCGGCATTACCGCCATCCTGCGCGCTGAAGTTCCCCTTGCTGAAATGTTTGGCTACTCCACCGCCATCCGCACTCTTTCTTCCGGACGCGCCAGCTACTCCATGCAGCCTTCTCACTTTGAGCAGGTCCCGCATCAGATTGTTGAGCAGATCGTCGAGCAGCGTGGAGGCTCCAAGTAACGGCCCACGCGCACTGAACCCCCCGTATCCCAAGGACCATCGTCATGACTAATCAACGCATCAGAATCCGCCTTCGCGCCTATGACTATCGCGTGCTCGACAAGAGCACCGCCGACATCGTCGAAACCGCGAAGCGCACCGGCGCACGTGTTGCAGGCCCCATCCCGCTGCCAACACGCATCGAGAAGTTCACCGTGAACCGCTCACCCCACGTCGATAAGAAGTCGATGGACCAGTTCGAAATCCGCACGCACAAGCGCCTGCTGGACATCGTTGACCCAACCTCCCGCACCGTGGACGAGCTGAAGAAGCTCAATCTCCCTTCCGGCGTGGACATCACCATCAAGATCTAACTCGATCTCATTACTTTTAAACACAGGAGGACACACTCATGAGTCTCGGATTGATCGGTAAAAAACTCGGAATGACCAAAGTATACGACGCCAAAGGCGACGCTATCTCGGTCACAGTGGTTGACGTCAGCGGCAACACCATTCTTCAGGTGAAGCGCAGCGATGGCAAAGACAAGTACAGCGCCGTCCAGGTGGGCTACGGAGACCAGTTAAAGGACTCCCGCGTCACCAAGCCGCTGCTGGGCCACTTCAAGAAGCACGGTTGCACGACTGCCAAGCGCATCGTCAAAGAATTCCGCCTCACCGGCGACGACCAGCTGCCAGCTGCTGATGCCAAGCTCGACGCGAGCATCTTCAGCAACGGCCAGGTGGTTGACGTCATCGGCAACACGAAGGGCAAAGGTTTCCAAGGCGTCGTCAAGCGCTGGAACTTCGCCGGTCAGCCAGCTACGCATGGTCACATGATGCATCGTCGTCCTGGTTCCATCGGTTGCCGCCTCACCCCCGGTCTCGTTTGGAAGAACCAGAAGATGCCTGGCCATGACGGCACCACCCGCTGCACCACGCAGAATCTTGTGGTTGTGCAGAGCCGTCCTGAAGAAGGCATCCTGCTCATCAAAGGCGCACTCCCCGGCAACAAAGGCAGCATCGTTGTGGTGCGCCCCGGCAAAAAAGCCGTTGTTAAGAAATAATTACGAGGAACTGAACCATGTCCGCGACCATTCTCTCAGCCGACGCCGCCAAGGCGGCCAACATTCAACTGACCGAGGGCTATAAAGGCTCCCAGGCTCTTAACGACACGCTGGTGGCCTACCGTGCCAACCGCCGTCAGGGCAATGCCCACACCAAAAACCGTTCTGAAGTTGCCGGCTCCGGCAAGAAGCTTTGGAATCAGAAGGGAACCGGCAATGCTCGTATGGGCAGCAAGCGTTCCCCTATCTGGAGTGGTGGTGGTGTCGTCTTCGGCCCACGTAACACGACCGTGTGGGCCAAGAAAACGACCAAAGGCACCAAGAAGCTCGCCCTGCGCGCCGCTTTGACCGCCCGTATTCTTGATGGTGAAGTTCTCACCACTGCCAGCTTTGCTGTGGCAGATGGCAAGACCAAAAGCTTCATCGCCGCCGTCAATGGCCTTACCACCGCGAAGAACGTTCTGCTCATCGGCACCGGCTTTGATGAACTCACCTTCCGCGCTGGCCGCAATGTCCAGAACGTTCAGCTTATCTCCGCTGACGACGTGAATGCCGAGCACCTTCTGCGTTATCGCAGTGTTGTGGTGACCGGTGACGCCCTTGAAACCCTTGCCAAAAGGACCGCCTGATCATGAAAGACCTTCATAAAGTCATCAAAAACATCCGTCTCAGCGAAAAAGCCACGCTGCTGGGCGAACAAAACAACGAGTACGTGTTCTCCGTTGACGTCGAAGCCACCAAAATCGACATCAAACAGGCCATCGAAAAACTGTTTGGCAAAAAAGTCACCGGTGTCCGCACTGCGAACTATGACGGCAAGGCCCGTCGTGAGCGCCGCGCCGATTACGGCCGCACCAATCACTGGAAGAAAGCGATCGTCCGTCTCAAGGCTGGCGAAAAGTTCGACCTCGCGTAAACCCAGGCCCGCAACCCTTTAACTTATCCTACCGTCATGGCGCTGAAAACATTCAAGCCTACTACGCCCACCAATCGCTACAAAGAGTGGAACTCCTTCGAGGAGATCACCAAGCATTCTCCGGAGAAAAGCCTCACCGTGGCTCTCCGCAAATCCGGTGGCCGTAACAACACTGGTCGCATCACCTGCCGTCACATCGGTGGTGGTCACGACAAGCGTTACCGTCTCATCGACTTCAAGCGCTCACGCCGTGATGAAGCAGCCAAAGTGGTCGGCATCGAATACGATCCGAATCGCTCTGCCCGCATCGCCCTCATCGAATACAAGGACGGCCAGCGTGCTTACATCCTCGCTCCAAACGCCCTTACTGTGGGTGCCTCGGTGATGGCTGGTGAAAAAGCAGCTCCTGAACTGGGCAATGCGCTTCCTCTGAGCAAGATCCCTCTTGGAACTTCGATCCACAACATCGAACTCTCCCCAGGCAAAGGCGGCGTCGTCGCCCGTGCTGCTGGTCAGGCTGCTGTGCTTTCCAACCGTGAAGGTGACTTCGCCCTGGTGCGCATGCCTTCCGGAGAAATCCGCAAGATCCTCGCCGTCTGCTACGCCACGATTGGCCAGGTCGGCAACGTTGAGCACATGAACGTCGTCAGCGCCAAGGCGGGCCGCACCCGCTGGCAGGGCACCCGCCCAACAGTCCGCGGCATGTGTATGAACCCGATCGACCATCCTAACGGTGGTGGTGAAGGTCGTTCCAAGTCCGGTGGTGGTCGTCAGCACCTGCTCAGCCCCTGGGGCCACGCGAAGGGTGAGAAGACCCGCAACAAGAAGAAGGCGACGAACAAGCTCATCATCCAGAGCCGTCACGCCAAGAAGTAATCCATTCCTCACTTACGCACTCACATGGCACGCTCCCTCAAAAAAGGTCCTTTCGTTCAGCAAGCCCTCCTCGACAAGGTGGACAAGCTTAACGACGCCAAGCAGAAACGCCCCATCAAGACCTGGGCCCGTTCCTCCATGGTCACTCCTGACCTCGTCGGTCACACGTTTCTGGTTCACAACGGCAAGGACTTCGTCTCTGTCTACGTGACTGAAAACATGGTCGGACATCGTCTCGGCGAATTCTCCCTGACCCGCCTGTTCAAGTCCCACGGTGCCGTCACCGTCAAGGCCGCCAAGTAATTCCTGCGCATCGAACATTTCATGTCACTCCGCACTTCCATCACCTGCACCACGTTCTCGCTGCTTCTCGCAGTGGGTGTGTCAGGTCTGCGTGCGGACGACAAGTTCGAAAATCAGGAACTGCATATCTCGCTCCAAGTCGCCGCCGCGAAGATCCAGGCTCAAGATGCTCAGCTTCTTGCCGCCAAGGATAAGAACGACGCGCTGGCTCAGAGCGCCGCTGCCGCCAATGCCGAAACCAACGAGCTTAAAGACCGCTACGAAAAGCTGCGCGGTTTGCTCGAAGGTCTTGGTGTCGGGGCACTCGAAAACTCCAAGGATCAAACCCAGGAGCGTCTGCTCGCTGCTCTCAGCGATCTGCGCATCATGAAAGAGCAGCGCGACGAACTCGCCAACGCTCTGATTGAACTGGCCGAATCGGGCATGGGCCTGATGAAAACCTCCCAGAATGCGGACCCTGCCGCCGCTGACCGTCTGAACAAGGCTATCACCACTGCCGATGCCGCGCTTGTCAAAGCAGGTGGTGGTCAAAATGGCCAGGCCCTTGGTGACCTGCAAAATGCCCGCGTTGTCAGCCTCAAGAGTGAACTCGGCATCGCCGTTCTCTCCATCGGTTCCAAAGACGGGGTGAAGCCAGGAATGCCCTTTGAAATTTACCGCGAAGACAAGCCCATCGCGAAAGTCCTTGTCACTGAAGTCCGCAACTCTGTTTGTGGTGCCGTAGTCCAGGAACTGGCCACTGCCAATGATCCCGTCCGCGTCGGTGACCGGGGTCGTGTCGATCTCAACAAATCTCTCTAACGAAGTCAAGAACCCCCCCTCGCTTTATGTCCGTCCGTTCCGTCCTCAAATACGCCAGGATCTCCTCGCAGAAAGCCCGTCAGGTCACACGTGCCATCACCGGCATGCCCGTCTCCCAGGCGCTGAGCGTTCTCGACTTCACTCCAAAGAAAGCCGCCTTCCTCGTGGGCAAGACTCTCCGCTCCGCCATCGCGAATGCTGAGAACAACCACGAGCAGGATGCCTCTGAATTCATCGTTCAGTCCGCCATCGCCACTCCCGGCCCGGTCCTGAGCCGCATCATGCCACGCGCCCGTGGTTCAGCCGCTCCGATCAAGAAGCGCATGACTCACATCACCGTCATCATCGGCGCACCAAAGGCTGAAGAAGCCAAGGCTGAAGGTGAGAAGAAAGCTCCGAAGTCCGCACGCCGGAACGCTCCTGCTCTCAAAAAGGCTGCCAAAGCCAAGAAAGCTTCTGAATAACCGCAACGCCCCCCAACCGCACCTCTTCACTTTATGGGACAGAAAGTAAATCCGATCGGCTTCCGCCTCGCAGTCACCAAAGACTGGCGCTCCAAGTGGTACGCACCTGAAAAAGAATACGCAGATTCGCTTCACAGCGATCTCGCCATCCGTGGCTACCTCAAGGAAAAACTCATGCAGGCGGCGATCTCGAAAATCGTGATCGAGCGCGCATGGAACCAGGTCCGCGTGACCCTTCACACCGCCCGCCCGGGTCTCGTCATTGGCCGTAAAGGTCAGGAAATCGACGTGATGAGCCAGAAGGTCTCCGAAATGTGCGGTGGCAAGCAGGTCAAGATCGACATCTTCGAAATCAAGCAGCCAGAACTCGACGCCCAGCTCGTCGCTGAAGCCGTCGCCGTTCAGCTTGAGCGCCGTATTTCCTTCCGCCGCGCCATGAAGCGCTCCGTGCAGACCGCCATGGACATGGGTGCTGATGGCATTCGTCTCCGCTGCGCCGGCCGTCTCGGTGGTGCTGACATCGCCCGTGCTGAGTGGTATCGCCAGGGCAAGGTGCCTCTTCAGACCCTGCGTATCCCGATTGATTATGGTTTCGCAGAAGCTCGCACCGTTTATGGCATCATCGGCGTCAAGTGCTGGATGAACCGCGGCAATGCCCCTGAAGGTGTTTCCCGTCCTTCCGGTGACCGCCGCCCACGCAGAGACGACCGTGGAGATCGCCGCCCTGGCGCTCCTGGTCCTCGCGGTGGTGAACGTCCTCGCGGACCTCAAGGTGGTGGTGGCTACGGTGCCCCAGCTCCGGCCCCAGCCCCTGCAGCCCAGGCATAAACTGCCCCATTTTCTGAACTAAACCCTTCCTACCGGACCTAGACGTATGGCCCTTCTTCCAAGCAGAGTAAAATATCGCAAATCGCAGCGCGGCAACCGTGGTGGCAACGCCACCAGCGGCAACAAGCTGGACTTTGGTGACTTCGGTCTCCAGACCCTTGAGCGTGGCTGGATCAAAAACATCCACATTGAAGCCTGCCGCGTGGCCATCACCCGCTTTCTGAAGCGTAAAGGCAAAGTTTTCTGCCGCATTTTCCCGCACAAGCCTGTCACCCAGCGTCCACCGGAAGTCCGAATGGGTAAGGGTAAAGGCGCTCCAGAATTCTGGGTCGCTGTCGTGCTTCCAGGGCACATGCTGTTTGAAATTTCCGGCGTGAACGAAGCAACCGCTCGTGAAGCCTGCCGTCTCGCCAACACGAAGCTGGGCCTGCGCTGCCGCTTCGTCAGCCGCGAAAGCCTGCACAAATAAATAACGCGAACCGCGAACTGAATTATGAAGATCAAAGAACTCCGTGAATCGACTGTGGAAGAACTCTCCGCACGCCGTCGCGAACTGAAGCAGGAAGCGCTGAATCTGCGTGTGCAGCAGAGCGCAGGTGGCGGTCAGCTCGAAAATCCAGCCCGTCTGACCCACATCCGCCGCGAGATCGCCCGGATCGAAACCATCATCACCGAGCGCACCCGCGCGGCGGCCGCCAAGAAGGCCGCCTGATCCGGTTATCAACCCACTGAAGCATTTCCAATATCATGAGCGAGACCACCGCAGAAGCCCCTGCAGCCACCGAAAAACCAGCCGTGCGCAAGACGCGTGTCGGCGTCGTGGTGTCCGATAAAATGACGAAGACCATCGTCGTCAAAGTCGAACGCCGCGTTCCGCATCCAATCTTCAAGAAGATCGTGCGCAAAACCTCCAAGTTCTATGCCCACGACGAAAACAGCGTGGCCAAAGAAGGTGACAAGGTGCTCATCGCCGAAACCCGCCCGCTTTCCAAGCTGAAGCGCTGGGAGCTGATCGAAGTGCAGAAGCACTAGTCGTATTTTTTGAACCCCCTAACCTGACCAGGAGAAACAGTTTATGTTGCAAATGGAGTCCTCAATCCCGGTGGCTGACAACACCGGTGCCCGACTGGCCACGATGATCGGCGTGCTCGGCAAGAAAAACACCCGCTTCGCCTACGTTGGCGACATCATCACCGCCCACGTGCGTGAGTCGACCCCGACTGCTGCCGTGAAAAAGGGTGAAGTCGTCCGTGCTGTGATCGTGCGCACCTCGCATCCGATCCGCCGCGTTGACGGTTCGATCCTTCGCTTTGACCGCAATGCGATGGTCATCATCGACAAGGACAACAACCCGCGTGGCACCCGCATCTTTGGCCCAGTGGCCCGTGAGCTGCGCGACAAGAATTTCATGAAGATCGTTTCCCTCGCACCCGAAGTGCTGTAATTCCAATGAGCCGTACCAAGACCCACGTTAAAAAAGGCGACAATGTCGTCGTCATTTCCGGAGCCGCCAAAGGCGCCCAGGGCGTTGTCCTGGCAGTGCAGACTGGCAAAAACCGGGTGCTCGTCGAAGGAGTGCGCATGATCAAGAAAGCGATCAAGCCCACCCAGCAAAATCAAGCCGGTGGTTTCCAAGAGCAAGAAGCCCCGATCCACATCTCCAATGTCAAGCGCGTTGATGCGCCTGTGAAAGAGAAGAAAAAGAAAGTTGCGAAGAAGAAAGCCAAGGCTTAAATCGACGCCCCCCATTTGCCTCCCCCCTCGTCATCGTCGCTCCGCACGGTGCGATCATCGAGGGAAAGGCGGCACAGCCAAACTGAATCATGGAACATATCCTACAGACCCTCTATAAAGAAAAACGTACTGAGCTGAAAACCACGCTCGGTCTCGCCAACATCCATCAGGTCCCTCAGCTCAAAAAAATCGTCGTGAACTGCGCCATCGGCAGTCAGGCAGAGCGTAAGCAGGCGATCGAAGACGCCGTGAATGAAGTCACTCTCATCACCGGCCAGAAGCCAGTCATCACCAAGAGCAAGAAGGCCATCGCCAACTTCAAACTGCGTGAAGGTGAAAACGTCGGCGTCAAGGTCACCCTCCGTGGTGAGAAGATGTATGACTTCATGATGCGTCTCGTGCGCACCGCCATCCCTCGTATTCGTGACTTCCGTGGTGTCGCCCCCCGTGCCTTTGACGGTCGTGGCAACTACACCCTCGGCGTTGCCGAACAGTCGATCTTCCCTGAAATCGAGCTCGACAAGATCAAGCGTCAGCTTGGTTTTGACATCACCTTCGTCACCAGCACGAACAATGATGACCATGCGCGTGAAATGCTGCGCACTCTGGGCATGCCATTCCGCACCCGCGTCGCCCAGCCGAAAAAGGAAGATGGCACTGAAGCCGCCGCCGCATAACCCCAACACCCGGACACCCTCAGCGTCATGACCGACCCGATCGCAGATTTTCTTACCCGCATCCGCAACGCCTGCTCAGCACAGCAGGAGCAGGTGCTCATTCCCTTCTCCAAGATTAAGGCCGAACTCTCCCGCATTCTGCAGGAAGAAGGCTACATCTGGGGCTACGAAGTGGACACCAACGCCACTCATCCCCGCCTGAAGCTCAAGCTCAAGTATCAGGACAAGATCCCGGTCATTCGCAAGATTGACCGCATCAGCAAGCCCGGTCTGCGCAAGTATGTCGGCAGCACCGAGATTCCTCGTGTCCTCGGCGGCCTGGGCATCTCCATCCTTTCCACCCCAAGCGGCCTCATGACTGGTGCCAAGGCCCGCAAGGCCAAAGTGGGCGGCGAAATCCTCGCCACAGTCTGGTAACCCCCAACCGTCACAACCATTATGTCACGCGTAGGCAAACAAATCATTTCCATTCCAGACAAGGTCACCATCAAGGTTGGTGACGACCGCTCAGTGCAGGTCAAAGGCCCGAAAGGCGAACTCGGCTGGACTCTTCCGCTCGGTGTCAAAGTCAACTCGGACGCCAAGACCATCAACGTCACCCGCGATTCTGACGAACGCAAACTGCGTGCCCTGCATGGCACCACGCAGCGTCTGATCTCGAACATGCTCATCGGCGTCAGCCAGGGCTACACCCGCAACCTTGAGATCCACGGCGTCGGTTTCCGTGCTGCGGTCAAAGGTACTCACATCGACCTTCAGCTTGGTCAGTCCCATGATCGCCTGCACCCCATTCCAGCGGGCGTGAAGGTGACTGTGACGGAAAACACCAAGATCGCCATCGAAGGCATCGACAAACAGGTTGTCGGCCAGCTTGCTGCTGACATTCGTGCTTACTACCCGCCGGAGCCTTACAAGGCCAAGGGCGTGCGCTATGTGGGCGAACAAATCCGCCGTAAAGCCGGCAAATCCGTCAAATAATTTCCGGAGATACTCATCATGGCTCTTACCAATCGCAAAGACATCCGCGCTCGCATTCACAAGCGCATCCGCCGCAAACTCAGCGGTACCGCCGAGCGTCCCCGCCTCGCAGTTTACTTCTCCAACACGAACGTTTACGCCCAGGTCATCGACGACGCGGCCGGCAAGACGATCGTTTCGGCTTCCACCAAGGAAAAAGGCTACGGCGCTGGCAAGGCCAACGTCGAGAACGCCACGAAAATTGGCTCCCTCCTCGCGGAGCGTGCCATGGCAAAAAACATCACCGAAGTGGTCTTTGACCGTGCCGGTTTCATTTATCATGGCAAGGTGAAAGCCCTTGCAGATGCCGCCCGTGAAAAGGGTCTGAAATTCTAAAACCGCCTCACGCAAATTTATGGCCGAAGAAACAGTAGTTATCGATCCCCCAGCCGCCGCACCAGCGGAGGCTCCAGCACCTGCAGCTCCGACACCCTCCTACGGTGGATTCCGTGGTCGTGATGATCGTGGACCGCGTGAGGTGGATGGTGTCGAAAAAGTCGTTCACATCAACCGATGCGCCAAGGTGGTCAAAGGTGGTCGTCGCTTCAGCTTCAGCGCACTCGTCGTTTCCGGCGATGCCAAGGGCAAAGTGGGCTGCGGTTTTGGCAAGGCGAACGAAGTCTCCGACGCCATCAAGAAGGCGACCGAAGCTTCCCGCAAGAACATGTTCTCCATCTGCCTCAAGGACAGCACCATCCCTCATGAAGTGATGGGCTCCCATGGTGGCGGACACATCCTCCTCAAGCCTGCCACGGCAGGTACCGGCATCATTGCTGGTGGCGGCGCCCGCGCCGTGCTTGAAGCCGCAGGCGTCAAAGACGTGATCGGCAAATCCCTTGGTTCCAGCAACCACGCCAACGTGGTTCGCGCCACGCTTGCTGCGCTTACCGCTCTGCGCCCTGCCGATGAAATCCTCCGCGCTCGCGGCAAGGAAATCAAAGAGCGCAAAGCCCTCTGATTGAATCCCTTTTTCCTTTTCTAATTCCATGCAACTCCAAGACGTCAAACCCCGCCCCGGTGCCAAGAAGCGCCGCAAGCGCATCGGCTGTGGCGAAAGCTCCGGTCACGGTAAAACCTCCGGTAAAGGCAACAAAGGTCAGATGGCCCGCGCTGGTCGTGGCATCCGCCCCGGCTTTGAAGGTGGTCAGATGCCAATGCATCGCCGTCTGCCAAAGAAGGGCTTTAACAACAAGCAGTTCAAGGACGTCTTCGAAGTCGTGAACGTTGGTGAACTCAACGAGGCTTTCAAAGATGGCTCTGTCATCAATGAAGCTGCACTGCGTGAATCAGGTCTGGTGAGCCGCAACTGCGACTACATCAAGATTCTTGGCACTGGCGAACTTGCGCTCAAGCTCACCATCGAAGGCGCGAAAGTCAGCGCCACGGCCCGTGAAAAGATTGAGAAAGCCGGCGGTTCCATCGCTGCCTGATTTTTTCTGACCCAACCAACCTCTTTGATGGGCCGGTCTCCGCGCAGCGAATGCTGTCAGGAAGCAGGCCCATCTTCGCTTAGAGCCTCTCTCTCATGATCTCTGCTTTCGCCAACAGCTTCAAAGTCCCCGAACTTCGCTCGCGCATTCTTTTCACCCTGGCGATGATTGTCATCGTCCGCATTGGCACGTCCATCACGCTTCCGGGTGTTGATGCCACCGTGCTGAATGCCTGGATTGAAAACAAGGCGGGGGACAATGCCTCAGGCGCCTCTCAGGTCGCCGCACTGCTCAACATTTTCAGCGGGGGTGGGCTGCAAAACTGCGCTATTTTCGCGCTGGGCATCATGCCCTACATCAGCGCCAGCATCATGCTGCAGTTGTTGACTGCCGTCTGGCCTCCGCTCAGCAAGCTGGCCCGTGAGGAAGGAGGACGTCAGAAGATCACGCAATACACCCGTATTGCCACCATCATACTCTGCGTCTTTCAGGCCTTCTTGCTCGCCCAATCTCTCCACGATCCGGCGCAGAACTACCTGATGGCGGGGTTGCAGGATGCCATCGATAAATTGGGCGGAAGACCCCTCGTGCCGAACTATGGCTATGGCTTCCTTTTCACCAGCGTCATCACCATCACCGCTGGCACGATGCTCATGATGTGGCTCGGGGAGCAGATCACGGACCGTGGCATTGGCAACGGCGTCTCGATCCTCATTTGTGTGAACATCGTTTCCGATCTTCCCGGTGCTCTGATCCAGGTCTGGCAGACCTTCGTGGGCAGCATCAAGGCCAGCCCGGCCAGTGCCGTTACTCTGGTCTTCCTCATGGGCTTCATGATCATCGTCATTGCGGGGGTCATTGCGCTGACCCAGGCGACGCGACGCATCGCCATCACCTACGCCAAGCGCGTTGTCGGACGCAAGGTCTATGGTGGTCAGACGCAGTATCTGCCGCTGAAGATCAACTATTCCGGCGTCATGCCGATCATCTTTGCCCAGGCCATCCTGCTCTTTCCTTCCACCATTCTGGCTTCGCTCTTCAAAGATGTGAACTGGATCCAGCGCATGGCGCTCTTCATCAGCAGTGGCTGGGTTTATTATGTGGCCTCTTCGCTGTTGATCTTCTTCTTCAGCTACTTCTGGGTCGCCACCATGTTCCAGCCGACGCAGATTTCGGAAGATCTCAAAAAGAGCGGTGGGTACGTTCCGGGCATTCGTCCAGGCAAGCCGACCGCCGACTTCCTCGACTTCACCATGAGCCGTCTCACCTTTGCAGGGGCGATCTTCCTCACCGGTCTCTATGTGATGCCGGGCATCGTCAGCAGTTCGATGAAAATCTCCAGCTCGGCTGCGCAGTTCTTCGGCGGCACCAGCCTGCTGATCCTTGTGGGTGTGGTGCTTGATGTCATGCGCCAGGTCGAAACGCATTTGCTGCAGAGCCACTATGACGGCTTCCTCAAGAAGGGTCGTATTCGTGGCCGTGTGGACCGCATTCAGCAGGGTGCGCGTACCGTGGACTCCACCACTGTGGTGTGGATTTGGGTCGCTCTCGCCATCATGGTCTTGATTGGCGTTGTGTATAAACTCGCTCTTAAGTGAGCCTCATCCAGCGCGTCATGGCTTTTGTAAAATCGGGGAGCATTCCCATCCGCCACGGCGCGCAGCAGCAGGGTATCCGCAGGGCTTGTCAGGTCGCACGTGATGTGCTGATCAAAACCGCCTCGCAGGTGCACGCTGGGGTGACGACCGCTGAAGTTGACCGCTATGCCGCCGCTGAAATGAAAGCGTGTGGCGCCATCAGCGCCTTCCTTGGTTATGGTCGAGCCAAGTTCCCGGGCTACATCTGCATTTCCATCAATGAAGAGGTCGTCCATGGCATCGGTGGTCCACGTGTCATTCAGGACGGAGACGTCGTCAAAATTGACGTTGGCGTGCATTACGACGGCTGGGTGGGCGACAATGCTCTGACGGTTCCTGTTGGCAATGTGGCCAAGGAAACGCTGCACCTTCTCGCCGCCACGGAAGAATCACTTCTCAATGCCGTCAAATACGCTCGTGACGGCTGGATGCTTGGCGATCTGTGCCACAGCGTCGAGCATCACGTCACGCAGTATGGTTACAGCGTCGTGCGTGAGTTCGTTGGACATGGCGTCGGCAGAAAGCTCCATGAAGAGCCGCAGGTGCCGAACTACGGAAAGAAAGGCGAACGCCCGCGTCTCAAAGCAGGCATGACCCTGGCCGTCGAACCCATGATCAACATGGGAACAGGGAAAACACGCATCCTTGATGACAAATGGACCGTGGTCACCTTGGATCGCAAACCTTCTGCGCACTTCGAGCATGTGGTTCTCGTCACGGCTGACGAACCTGAAATCCTGACCGCCCGTGACCGTATGTTTCCCAAGGGAACAGCGGATCTTACGCCTAGACCGGTTTCAGAGCTGGGCTGATGCCTGCCTCGCGGCAGCCGCTACATTTCTTGGGTTTGGAGCCTGCTGGGTCTATGAGGTAAGTCTTTTTGAGACTTCGAATTTCCTTTGTTCTGCTGCGCTGTTACTGGACTGCTTCTAAGCACATGCCAGATTCGTAGTCTTGCGTGCGATTGAACACGGGCTGTGATTCATGCTCGTGATGTGATTTTTTGACATGAACGATATCAACCCTCTTTCCAAGCCGTCATCCCCGAAGGGGCGCGCCGGATGTTTTGTGATCATCCTCCTCGTTCTCGCCGGTGGTGGCTGGCTATGGATGCACCGTCCGGAAACGACCGCAGGTGGGCCGGCTGGAGGCAAAGGCGGCTCTCGTGGTGGTACGGCCGCTGTGACAGTCGCGGAGGTGAAGCAGGAGGACTTTGAGGAATGGGTGAGTCTCGCAGGCACTGTCACGCCGCTGAATGTGGTGGTGGTACGCAGCCGGGTGGACGGGCAGCTGGACAAGGTGCGTTTTGTAGAAGGGCAGCTGGTCAACGCTGGAGATCTGCTTGCGGAAATTGACCCGCGTCCGTTTCAGGTGACACTTGATCAAGCGAGAGGACAACTGGCGCGGGACGAGGCCTTGCTGGCCAATGCGAACAAGGATCTCGGCCGGTACACCGAACTGCTCAAGCAGGACTCCATCGCCAAACAGCAGGTGGACACCCAGACATCCTTGGTGCGGCAATATGAGTCTGCCTTGATTTCCGACCGTGCCACGGTGGCGAGCGCGGAGCTGCAACTCAGCTACACCAAGGTCACGGCACCGATCACTGGACGTGTCGGTTTGCGTCAGGTGGATGCCGGCAACATGATCCGAGCCTCGGATGCGAACGGTCTTGTCATCATCACGCAGATGGATCCCATCGGCCTGATCTCCGCCATTCCACAAGAGCGCGTGGCAGCCGTGCGCAAGCGTCTTGCTGGCAGCGAAGCCGTGTTGGTGGAAGCCGTGGACAAGGAGATGAACAAAGTGCTGGGAAGCGGGACGCTGCTGACGACCGACAATCAGATCGATGTCACCTCAGGCACCTTGAGGCTGAAGGCGCAGCTGCCCAATGCCGACGGCTTGCTGTTTCCGAACCAGTTTGTCATCACTCGAGTGCTGGTGGACACCCAGAAGAAAGCGACGGTGGCGCCTGCAACGGCAATCCAGCGGGGATCAAAAGGTGCCTATGCCTATGTCCTGCAGGAAGACAGCACCGTGGCTTTGCATGATGTGGTCACGGGTCCCGTCCAAGGAGAGCGTGTTCTGATTACTGAAGGATTGAAGCCTGGAGACAAGGTGATCACCCAGGGGGTGGATCGTTTGCGTGATGGTGCCAAGGTGGAGGTCATCACGTCTGGCAAGCCTGGTTCTGGAGAGCGGCCCAAAGGGGACAAGCCCAAGGGGGAGGGGAAGGGCGGTAAAGGCGCGCCGCTGCCATGATGGCTGGAATCCGCATGAAGAATGACGCATGAATCCCTCCCGCATCTTCATCGAGCGCCCCGTCGCAACCACGTTGCTGATGGTTGCGGTTTTGCTTGTCGGCGGGCTGGCTTACCGGCTGCTGCCGGTGGCGGCGCTGCCGCAGGTGGATTACCCGACGATTCAGGTCGTCACCCTCTATCCGGGTGCGGGACCGGAGGTGATGACTTCGTCCATCACCGCCCCTTTGGAGCGCCAGTTTGGCCAGATGCCCGGTCTCGCGCAGATGTATTCGATCAGCAGCGGCGGCTCGTCCGTGATCACGCTGCGGTTCACGCTCGGGCTGCGACTGGACATTGCTGAGCAGAGCGTGCAGGCGGCGATCAATGCCGCCACGATGTTGCTGCCAACGGATCTGCCGAATCCACCGATCTATAACAAGGTCAATCCGGCCGATGCGCCCATCATCTCGCTGGCGCTGACGTCGAAGACTTTGCCACTGATCAAGGTGCAGGATGCCGCGGACACACGGCTGGTGCCCAAGCTATCGCAGATTTCTGGCGTGGGGCTGGTTTCGCTCAGCGGCGGGATGCGGCCTGCGGTGCGCATTCGTGCCAATCCGGTGTCTCTCTCTTCACGTGGTCTGAGTACGGAGGATCTGCGCACGGCGATTTCCCAGGGAAATGTAAACCAGCCCAAGGGTGGCTTTGACAGCGCCACGCGCAGCAGCACCGTGGATGCGAACGACCAGCTCATTTCCGCGGATGACTATCGCAATCTGGTCATCGCCTGGCGCAATGGAGCTGCCGTGCGGGTGAGCGATGTGGCGGACGTGGTGGATGATGCCGAGAACATGCGCCTGGCCGCGTGGGCGGACGTGAAGCCGTTGGATAAAACACAGCCACTGACACCCGTTCAGCCGGCGGTCATCGTCAATGTGCAGCGCCAGCCGGGGGCCAACGTCATCGAAGTGGCCGACCGCATCAAGGAGTTGCTCCCTAAACTGCGCGAGAACCTCCCTCAGGCGGTGGATGTTCAGCTTCTCACCGACCGGACCACGACGATCCGTGGCTCCGTGGAAGATGTGCAGTATGAGCTGCTGCTCTCCATCTTCCTCGTGGTTGCGGTGATCTTTGTCTTCCTGCGCAGTCTGCGTGCGACCTTGATTCCGGCGGTCGCGGTGCCGCTTTCACTTGTCGGCACCTTTGCGGTGATGTGGCTGTGCGATTTCAGTCTGAACAATCTGACGCTGATGGCGCTGACCATCGCGACCGGATTCGTCGTGGACGACGCCATCGTGATGATTGAAAACATTGCACGCTACATTGAGAACGGCGAAGCACCGATGCCGGCTGCTCTGAAAGGGGCGCGTCAGATCGGTTTCACCATCATTTCACTCACCCTGTCGCTGATCGCCGTGCTGATTCCGCTGCTGTTCATGCAGGATGTGGTGGGGCGGTTGTTTCGTGAGTTTGCCATCACGCTGGCCATTTCCATCGTGATCTCGGCGGTGGTTTCACTCACCTTGACCCCGATGATGTGCGCCCGCCTGCTGAAGCATGGCGAGGAAGGGCCGATCGCGCAGATGGTGTCGCGTGGTTTTGATGCGATCATCAGGTTCTATGGGCACGCTCTGCGTGTGGTGCTCAATCATGGCGCGACGATGATGTTGATTTTTGCCGCCACCCTCGTGGCTACCGGGTTGCTTTATCAAAGCGTGTCCAAGGGCTTCTTCCCCTTGCAGGACACCGGCCTCATCCAGGGCTTTGTGGAGGCTCCGCAAAGCGTGTCATTCGCGGCTCTGGGGAAGCGGCAGCAAGAGCTTTCGAAGCTGGTGATGGAGGATGATGCCGTGAAAAGCGTGTCGTCATTCATCGGTGTGGATGGTGTGAACACCACTCCCAACACGGGACGCATGCTGATTAATCTCGTGCCGAGGCATGACCGGGATGTGTCTGCGGCGCAGGTCGTCCGCCGTTTGCAGGACAAGGCCAACCGTCTGCCTGGCGTGCAGTTGTATCTGCAACCGGTGCAGGATTTGAACATTGAGGACCGTGTGAGCCGGACACAGTTTCAATACACGCTGCAGTCCCCCAGCATTGATTCGTTGCAGACCTGGACACACCAGTTTGTGGCGGAACTGCGGAAATCACCTCTGCTGGCAGATGTGGCAGACGACTTGCTGGACAAAGGCCTGCAGGCGCGCGTGGTGATTGATCGTGAAACGGCGAGCCGCCTCGGGGTGACGGTCGCTGCCATCGACGCGGCACTCTACAATGCCTTTGGACAGCGGCTCGTCTCGACCATTTTCACCCAGAGCGGGCAGTATCGCGTGGTGCTGGAGCATGATCTGGAGTTCCAGTCAGGACTCTCCGCTTTTGACCAGGTGCGAGTGCCTTCCACCAGCGGACAGCAGGTGCTGCTGAACACGATGGCCAAGATCATCGAAGAGCCGGCCACTCTGGCCATTGCCCATCAGGATCAGTTTCCCGCCGCGACGGTGTCCTTCAATCTGGCACCCGGTACCTCTCTGGGGGCTGCGGTGGCAGAAATGGAGCGCATCAAAGATGACATCAACATGCCCGAAAGCATTGAGGGCGCTTTTGCCGGTACGGCGCTCGCCTTTCAAGGCGCGTTGAGCAATCAGCTGCTGCTCATTCTGGCCGCTGTCGTCGTCATGTATCTGGTGCTCGGCATTCTCTATGAGAGCTTCATCCATCCTCTGACGATTCTCTCGACGCTGCCTTCCGCTGCGGTGGGCGCACTGCTGGCGCTGGAACTGACGCACACCGAACTTGGGGTGATGGCCATCATTGGCATCGTGCTGCTGATCGGCATCGTGAAGAAGAACGCCATCATGATGATCGACTTCGCGATCGAGGCCGAACGTGAGCAGGGCATGGAACCGCGTGAGGCGATCTACCAGGCCTGCCTGCTGCGCTTCCGCCCGATTTTGATGACCACGCTGGCTGCACTGCTCGGCGCGCTGCCGCTCATGATCGGCAGCGGGGAAGGGTCTGAGCTGCGCCATCCGTTGGGACTCACCATGGTAGGGGGTCTGCTGGTCAGCCAGTTGCTCACGCTCTTCACCACTCCGGTGATTTATCTGATGTTTGACCGCCTGGTGCCGTCGCGGCGGGAAGAAACTGAAGAGGCAACTCCTGCGATCGCATGAACTTCACCGACACCTTCATCCATCGTCCCGTTGCGACCACGCTCGCGACGCTGGCGGTCGCGTTGTCGGGTGCTCTGGCGTATCTGTACCTGCCGGTGGCGCCTCTGCCGCAGGTTGATTTTCCTTCGATTTCGGTTTCGGCCTCGATGCCCGGTGCCAGCCCGGAGACGATGGCCGCCACAGTGGCCACACCGCTGGAGCGTGCGCTGGGGCGCATTGCCGGCGTGACGGAGATGACCTCTTCTTCTTCGCTGAGCACCACGCGCATCAGCCTGCAGTTTGACACAAGCCGGGACGTGGACAGCGCGGCGCGGGACGTGCAGGCGGCCATCAATGCATCACGCAGTCTGCTGCCCACCGGAATGCCGGGCAATCCGACCTACCGCAAGATGAACCTGGCGGACTCGCCGATCATGATCATGGCTCTGACTTCGGACGTGGCGACCTCCGGGCAGATGTATGACATAGCTTCGACGGTGATCGCGCAGAAGATTTCGCAGGTTGACGGGGTGGGCAGCGTGAGCATCGGCGGCAGTTCACTGCCCGCCATCCGCGCCCAGATGAACATGCCGGCGCTGAGCCGCGCGGACCTGACGATGGAAGATGTGCGCGCCGCCATCGCTGGAGCGAATGTGAACCGGCCCAAGGGTGTGGTGGAGGATTCCAACCGGCGCTGGCAGGTGCTGGCCAGCGACCAGCTTTCAAAGGCGGAGGAGTATCAGGATGTCATTGTGAGTTATCGCAACGGCGCGGCGATACGGCTGTCAGACCTTGGTGAGGTGACGGATGCCGTGGAGGACGCTTTCAACTACGGTAGTACCAACGGCAAGGTGGCAGTGTCGTTCATCATCTTCAGACAGGCGGGAGCGAACATCATTGAAGTGGTGGACAAGATCAATGCGCTGCTGCCAAAGCTGCGCGCCATGACGCCGGCCGCGATGGATCTGGACGTCACGATGGAACGCACGGTTACGATCCGCGCCTCGATTGATGACGTGCAGCATTCGCTGATCATCGCCACCATGCTGGTTGTGCTGGTAGTGTTTGCCTTTTTGCGCCGGGTGCGGGCCACCTTCATTCCTGGGGTCGCGGTGCCGGTTTCATTGCTGGGCACCTTTGGGGTCATGTATCTCTGCGGCTACAGCCTGGACAATCTCTCGCTGATGGCACTGACGATCAGCACGGGCTTCGTGGTCGATGACGCGGTCGTGGTGCTGGAAAACATCACCCGCCATATCGAGAATGGCATGCCAGTGATGGAAGCATCGCGCCGGGGTGCGCGCGAGGTGACGTTCACGGTCATTTCGATGAGTGTCTCGCTCATTGCCGTCTTCATTCCCATCCTGCTGATGGGCGGCCTCATGGGGTTGCTGTTCCGCGAGTTTGCCGTGGTTCTCTCCGTGGCGATTGCCGTATCACTGGTCGTTTCTCTCACGACCACGCCGATGATGTGCGCGCGACTGCTGAGCAACGACAAAAAGGATCGTAAGCCGGGCTTTTTTTCCCGGCTGTCGGACGGCATTTTCCACTGGGTGCAATCGTTCTATGCGAGCACGCTGTTCAGCGCACTGCGGCACCGCTGGGTGACGCTGACGGCGCTGCTCGGCATCGTGGCCCTGTCCGGCTGGCTGTATGTGACGATGCCCAAGGGGTTTTTTCCCCAGCAGGATGCTGCGCTGCTCATCGGCAGCATCAGCGCGGATCAAAATATTTCGTTTCAGGCCATGCGCGAAAAAGTCATCAAGATCGCCGAGATTGTGCAGAACGATCCCGCCGTGGACAAGGTCAACGCGAGTTGTGGCTCCAGCTCCCACATGGGCGGGCCGAAGAACAGCGGCCGAGTCTTTGTCTCCCTCAAACCGGTGTCTGAGCGCGACTCGATGGATGTCGTGCTGGCACGCTTTCGCGGCAAGCTGTCGAAGATCGCGGGCGCCTCGTTGCTGCTGATGCCGGCGCAGGATTTGCGCATCGGCGGGCGCTCCAGCCGCGCGCTGTATCAATACACGTTGCAGGCCGGGGATGTGGAGACCCTGCGCAAATGGGAGCCGCTCGTGCGGCAGGCGCTGCTCGGACTCAAGGAGGTCACGGATGTGAACAGTGACTTTGAGGACAAGGGAACGGTCACCCGCCTTGTCATCGACCGCGATGCGTGCGCCAGAATCGGCGTGAGCATGCAGGCCGTTGACAGTGCGTTGAACAGCTCGTTTGGCCAGCGCATGGTTTCCACGATCTATGCACCGCTGAATCAGTACCGGGTGATTTTGGAGGCTTCGGAGGACGATGATGAGAGCGCGATCGAGCGGGTGATGGTGCGTGCGGGGTCCGGCCAGCTCGTGCCACTGAGCCAGCTGGCGCGCTGGGAGTCTGCGCCTGCGGCGCTCTCAATCAGCCACCAAGGGCAGTTCGCGGCACTGACTTTTGCCTTCAACATCCTGCCTGGCGTGGCTTTTGCGGACGCCACCGAAGCGGTCAGCAATGAGGTGAACAAACTGGGCATCCCCGAAGATGTGCAGCGGGTGTTTGCCGGCACGGCGGGGGCCTTCCAGGCTTCGCTCGACAGCCAGCCGGTGCTGATTCTCACGGCGCTGCTTGTCATCTACCTCGTGCTGGGAATTTTGTATGAGAGCTTTCTGCATCCGCTGACGATCCTCTCGACGCTGCCATCTGCGGGTGCGGGCGCACTGCTGGCACTCTATGTCTGCGGCATGGAGTTCAGTGTGATGGCAATGATCGGCATCTTTCTGCTGATCGGGATCGTGAAAAAGAACGCCATCATGATGATCGACTTTGCGCTGCAATCAGAGCGTGAGCGCGGGCTTGAATCATTCCAAGCCATCTTCGAGGCCTGTCAGTTGCGCCTGCGTCCCATTTTGATGACCACCTGCGCTGCGCTGCTGGGCGCATTGCCTCTCGCTCTCGGCACCGGTGTGGGCTCTGAGTTGCGCCGCCCTCTGGGCATCGCCGTTGTCGGCGGTCTCCTCGTCAGCCAGGTGCTCACACTTTACACCACACCCGTGGTGTACCTCTTCCTCGATGGTCTGCGGTTGCGTTTCTTGAAAAAGCATCATCCCTCACCGCACATGACCGCCGCTCCCGTTCCTGTCACTCTATGAACCGTCTTTTTATCAGCATGCTCATGCTCGCCGCCGCTGGCTGCAGTTTCTCACCAAAGAAGCAGGCTCCGTTGATGAATCTGCCTGCGAACTTCAAGGAGAGCGGAGGCTGGAAAGTCGCGCAGCCCGCCGATCATCTGCCGCGTGGCAACTGGTGGGCCATCTTCCATGACAGTGAGCTGGACGCCATCATGCAAAGCCTGGAGGTGTCCAATCAGTCGTTGCAGTCCGCCGTCGCGAGAGCGCAGCAGACTTCATCACTGCTCACGGCTGCCAAGCTGGCCTTTCTACCGACAGCCACTGCCACCAGCGGCTACACGGTCAATAAGAGCGGCTCACTTGGTGGCTCGGCAAACACCAACTCGATCAACGCTCGCAGTGCCGGAGGAGGGGTGACTAAAATTCAATCCGTGGGCAGCTCTGCCAGCTGGGAACTGGATTTGTGGGGACGTTTGCGGCATACCGCGCGCGCTACCAAAGCGGACGCTGAGGCGGTGATGGCGGATGTGGAATCCACCCGCCTCACTCTGCAAACACAGGCGGCGCAGAGTTACTTTTCGCTGCGTGCTGCAGATGCTCAAAAGCTCTTGCTAGAACGCCAGGTGGCCAGCTACGCCAAGTCGCTGCAGCTCACAGAAAACCGCAAAGCGCAGGGGGTGGCTTCTGAGGCGGATGTCGCTCTTGCTGCAACTCAGCTCGCGACTTCGCGTGTTGCCTTGATCGAAACCGGCGTGGTGCGGGCGACGATGGAGCATGCGCTTGCAGTGCTGACGGGACGTGCCCCTGCCGATTTCGGCGTGAAGCCAGCCACCCTCACTTCGCATATTCCTGCGCTGCCAGCCACGGCACCCTCTGCGCTGCTCCAGCGCCGTCCCGACATCGCTGCCGGTGAACGGCGTGTGGCAGCTGCCAATGAGCGTATTGGTGCCGCCATCGCTGCCTTTTTTCCCACCGTATCTCTGGGGGCCGCCACCGGCTGGCGTGCATTGGCCAACCTGTTTGCACAGAGCAGCAATTTCTGGTCGTTTGGGCCTGACGCCAGCCTTGCACTTCTTGACAGCGGTCAACGTCTTGCCGCCAAGGCACAGGCGGACGCCACCTGGAGGCAGGCCGTCGCGGATTACCGTCAGGCCGTGCTTACCGCCATGCAGGAGACTGAAGATGCGCTGTCAACGCTGCGCATTCTGGCCGCCGAAACTGAAGCCCAGAATGAAGCGGTGCGTGCGGCTCGGGAGAGTGAACGAATCACCAGCAATCAGTATGAGGCGGGCACCTTGAGTTATATCAATGTCATCACGGCCCAGGCCACCGCCTTGAATGCCGAGCGCAGTGCCATTGATCTGCGCTCGCGTCGTCTGAACGCCACCGTGGCATTGATCAAAGCGCTGGGTGGCGGGTGGTGAGCTGGGACAGAGGGAAGGAATAAGAGTGGTGTTTGGAGTCAAACTCACGTCTATGGGTGGCGAATCCATGACGAATGAATGTCGAGGCTTGAATCATGGTTGAGGATCGTTATGAGAACCGCATGGAACTCATTAACAACACCCCCCAGGTGCCGGCAGCGGTCGGTCCTTATTCCCAAGCGGTGAAGCATGGCGGCCTGCTGTTTTGCTCAGGCCAGATTCCCATCGATCCGGCGGCAGGAAAGATCGTGGCGACGGATGTGGAGGGCCAGACCACCCAGGTGCTGGCCAACATCCGCGCGTTGCTGGAGGCGCAGGGGCTGACTCTGAGCTCCGTCATCAAGGCGACCGTATTTCTGCAAAGCATGGCCGACTTTCCGAAGGTCAATCCACTGTATGAGGCGGCATTTGCCGGGCACAAGCCTGCGCGTTCGACCGTGGCCGTGGCAGGACTGCCATTGGGTGCCCTGGTGGAGATCGAAGTGATCGCGGCGCTGTCTTAAGGCGCGGGACAAAACAAGATCAAGCGGTGATGCCACAGCAACAGCACCCTTCACTGACTCTACCCAGTGCCTTGCTGTAGATAGGCGGCCAGATCAAGGCGCGCCGAGATCCAGAACACAGCGAAAGCCCAGATCTGCGCGGGTGACATTCTTGAGCGCATGGGAACGGGCGGATGTCAGCAGGGCATCTTTGTCAAAGCTCAGCCAACTGCCGCCGCGAATGACGTGCTCTTCCGGTGCACCGGGCCACGCGTCCGCGCACCATTCAGACACATTGCCGCCCATTTCATACAGGCCCAATGCGTTCCCGCGCGCGCTGTCCACCGGCGCGGTGTAGGAGTAGTTGTCTGTAGTGCCCGGGATTTTGGTGGCATCTAAATTGGCTGTGAGCGCCGGCGGCTTCCAGTCATCAGCTTTGGGCGTCCAAGGGTAGTGCGTCTTGTCAGCGAGGTTCCTCGCAGCAGGGTCGGCACCTGTTTCATTTTTCAAACCGGCAGCCAAGCTCCACTCAGTGTCACTCGGCAGGCGGTAGGAGGCGGAGGCGGGGATGAGCTTGCTTGCGCGGTCGCGCTCGGTCAGCCAGGCGCAGAAAGCCATGGAATCCTCCCAGGACACGCCAGCGGCGGGATGATTTCCCCCCAGTAGGAAGGAGGGTTTCTGGCTCCAGGTGCGTCCAGTATCACGCAGCCAGGTTTCGAAATCTCGTACGCTGGTTTCCGTGGTGCAGATGAGGGGGGCGCTTTTCTCCTGCAACGGAACAAAGCGCATGCCCAGCGCATTGATGAAGGGGCTGCCATCTGCCAGCGCCGGTTTCAGACTGGCTGGGTCGGGCAGGCCGTCATCATCGCCCTTGCCCTGCATCTTTTTGCGGAGCGCATCCACCGCAGTGGCGTCCACCTTGCGGTTTTCAGTCATCGCCTTCATGCGTTCATCCAGAGCCTGCTTTTTCTCAGCATCGGAAGCGGCCAGCAGGCTGGCAGTGCGGCGTTTGTCATCAAACACGCAGCGGAAGCCGATGGTGGGCGCACGCAGATCCGCCGGTACGACATATTGATAGGCCGAGGTGAGGCACTCCGCACGGAAATAGGCCCAGGAGCCGCCGCGCAGGATCCCCATCGGTTGCGCCCGGATCTCCACTGGCTGTGTCCATTCCCAAACATTGCCCGCGAGATCAAACAGTCCCTCCTGAGTGGGGGGGAAACTGCCCACCGGCGCGGTGAATGCATAGCCGTCGTTGGCGTAGCCGGGAATCTCATCAGCGGCAAAATTGCCTGTCTTCGCGGGCGGCGGCCAGTCCTGCCCCCAAGGATAGATTTGGTCATCCAGCATTCGGTCTTCAGCGGAGAGACTGATTTTTTTGCGACCACGGGCCAGACCCACCGCCGAGTCCCATTCTTCCGGTGTCGGCAGGCGGTAGCTCTGGGAACTGTCAATCAGGTGCTTTTCGCGCTCGGTTTCGGTGAGCCAGTTGCAGAAGGCCACGGCATCTTGCAAATTGACCCCCACCACCGGATGTTCCGGCGATTGCTCGAAGTGCGTCTGGTAGGACCATGGATACTTTTTCTCCCGCAGAAACTCATTCCATTCCGAAAGCCGTGTCTCCCAGATGGCAAACTGCACCGTGGTGCCCGGAACGCTTGCAAAACGCGTGCCCAGTCTGCTCACTCGCGGCGCATTCGGATTGGCACCTTCAGGTTTGAGGCTGGTCTGTCCTTGGGCGGTAAAACACGCGGCCAGGCCGAGGACTAGGGCAGGCAGAAGGGAAGGGGAGCGGCGCATGGAAATCGGTAAGTGCAAAAAAGGCCGGGTTCATCCAAAAAAGCTCGGGGCAACACGACGGCTTACATTTTGCCCGAGAAAAACGTACGCTGCCAGCACTGCTTGGTGTCAAACTGTTAACAAACGGGGGAACTTTATTCTTTGCGCTGGGTATCAGCATGGTACAGTCCCCTCCTTTTTTGAGAAATGCCGATCCAACCCCGGCAAAACATCCCGGCCGCCGCTACAGCGACCTTTGGCGGCAGCTTGGCTGCATGGATCCTTTCGGCAGTGCTGGCGTCGTTTTGACGTTTTGCCAGCAGATCAAACAAGTGACTTAAAGTTTTCAGATGATGGATCTGTCCAAGTTTTCCAATGAAGGCTTTGAGCGAGGTGCAGAGCGCTGGATGGAGGCTGCCTGGCTTGTGACAAAGCGGGTTTTCTTTCAAACCTCTGTGCCGTGGCCCTCTACTCTGCGGTCCATCCTGCTCCGTTGGTTCGGTGCGCAAGTCGGTAAAGGCGTGGTCATCCGGGCCAATGTGAACATTTCATTCCCATGGCGGCTGGTACTGGGTGACTACGTCTGGCTTGGAGAAGAGGTCATGATCCTGAGTCTTGCCCCGGTGACAATCGGATCACATGTCTGTGTGTCACAGCGTTCGTTTCTGTGCACTGGCTCGCACGACCACCGCAAAGAAACCTTCGATTTGATCGTTCGTGGCATCACGCTGGGCAATGGTTGTTGGGTTGCCGCACAATCGTTCATCGGCCCTGGAGTGGAGGTGGGCAGCGGAAGTGTAATAAGTGCGGGGAGTGTCGTGATGAACTCAGTCCCAGAATGCTCTCTGGTCAGGGGTAATCCTGGGGTCGTGATCAAAACTCTGGCAGTGGACTCAGATGCATCACCCGCTGAATCGGGAATGATGAATGAGTAAGAACTGATGACGAAAAAAGTTCAAGTTCCCAACGAAGTGCAGACTGCATCTTCAGCCATCATTCATCGGCATGGTGGGGGCTTCGCAATACGGCATTTGTTTTTTTCCTTTGTCGTCGGCATTTCTCTTTCTCCAACATGAAAGGCATTATCCTCGCAGGCGGCGCGGGCTCGCGTCTGTATCCCCTCACACAGGTGGCGTCCAAGCAGTTGCAGCCTGTCTATGACAAGCCCATGGTGTACTACCCGCTCACCGTGCTTATCGCTTCTGGCATTCGTGAGTTCTGCCTCATCTCCACACCGCAAGATCTCCCACGCTTTCAGCACTTGCTCGGAGACGGCGCACAGTGGGGCATCTCGATTGAATACCGTGAACAGGCCAGGCCCGAAGGCATCGCGCAGGCATTCCTCATCGCCGCATCCTTCATCGGCCAAGACCCTGTGACCTTGATCCTCGGCGATAACATTTTCTTCGGCGGAGATGCCTTCCCTCGTGCCTTCGCCGAATTCGAATCCGGGGCCACCATTTTCGCCTACCATGTCAACGACCCTGAGCGCTACGGTGTGGTGGAGTTCGACGCCGAAGGTCATGCCGTTTCACTCGAAGAAAAGCCTGCGCAGCCACGCAGCAACTACGCCGTGCCCGGCGTCTATCTTTACGATAACGCTGTCGTCGCCATCGCCCGGAGCTTGCAGCCTTCAGCGCGTGGCGAACTCGAAATCACCGATGTGAACAAAGAATATCTGCGCCGTGGCACCTTGCGCGTGCAACGCCTCAGCCGTGGCACCGCCTGGCTGGATGCAGGCACCAGCAGCAGCCTGCACGAAGCCTCCGCCTACGTGCAGACCATCGAAAAACGCCAGGGCATGAAACTCGGCTGTCCGGAAGAAGCCGCTCTGCATCGCGGCTTTCTTTCCCTGGGAGACTTTGAAAACCTCGTGACTGGACTGCCCAAGTGCGAGTACCGTGACTACCTCGCCGATGTTGCCATCGAAGTGAAACGTGTCGGTCTTAAAAGCGCCTGAGACTTTAATGATTCCCCATTCGAAACTTACATGACTCCCCATCCAGTACTGTCCCATCGTTATGCACAGCCCGAAGAACGGCAGGGCTACGTCAAAGAACTCTTCGATCAGGGGGCCAAACATTACGATCCCGTGGTTGGCTGGGGATTCTTCGGTACCGGCAATCTCTACCGCAGGACGGCGCAGAGCCGCCACGGCCTGCGGCCTGGCATGCAGCACCTCGATGTTGCCTGTGGCACAGGCCTCGTGGCCGTGGCCGCCAGCCAGGTGCTCGGTGGCGACAGCACCATCACCTGCGTGGAGCCCAGCGACGGCATGCTGGCCGTGGCCAGGGAAAAGCTGCCGAACGCACGCTTCGTCCAGAGTCGTGCAGAGAGCATGCCGCTGGAGGACAACGCCTATGACTTCCTCACTGTGGGCTATGCGCTGCGCCACTTCGCCGATTTGGTGGCCACCTTCCGTGAATTTCACCGAGTACTCAAGCCCGGAGGCCGCGTCCTGATCCTGGAGGCCACACGTCCCAAGGGCAGGATCGGCTCTGCACTCTTTAAGCTCTACTTTGGCATTGTGTATCCCTTCTTCGCCCGCCTGCTCACCCGCAGCCAAAAGGCGGAGGAGATGATGGTGTATTTTTGGGAGACCATGGACACCTGCGTGCGTCCTGAGGCCGTCGTCTCCGCCCTCAAGTCCGCCGGATTCCAAGAAGCCCGGCGCATTCCCCTCATGGGCATCTTCAGCGAATACGTCGCCGTCAAAGCATGATGAATCTCCTCATCACCGGCGGCGCTGGCTTCATCGGCTCCAGTCTCATCCGGCATGTTATTGACCGGTCTGAGATCACGAAACTCGTCAATCTCGACTGCCTCACCTATGCCGGCCATCTCGAAAATCTCGACGGCATCCATGGCATCCATCCGCGTTATCTCTTTGAGCAGGTCGATCTTCGCGACAAAGTAGAAGTCCTCCGAGTCATCCGCCAGCATGACATCACGCACGTCATGCATCTTGCTGCTGAATCACACGTCGATCGCAGCATCACCGGTCCCGGAGACTTCATCACCACCAACATCAACGGCACCTTCCATCTTCTCGAAGCCTGCCGCGCCCATTGGTTCGATCAAGCAAGCGGTATCCAGAATGGTGCATCCAAGTTTCTTCACGTTTCCACCGACGAAGTCTTTGGATCTCTTGGTCCCCATGATCCCGCCTTCACTGAGACCTCGGCCTGTACGCCGAATTCACCCTACTCCGCCAGCAAAGCCGCCAGCGACATGCTCGTGCGCAGCTATCACCACACCTACGACCTGCCTGCCGTCACCACACGCTGCTCGAACAATTACGGCCCCTATCAGTTTCCTGAAAAACTCATCCCCGTGGTCATTCAGAGCGTCCTCGCTCGTGAGCCTGTTCCGATTTACGGCGATGGCATGAACGTGCGCGACTGGCTTTACGTGGGGGATCACTGCGAAGCACTGTGGAGCGTTCTCACCAGCGGCAAAGTCGGGGAGACCTACAACATCGGTGGTCGAAGCGAACTGGCGAACGTGCATCTCGTGCAGATGATCTGTGATCTTATTGACGAATTGAAACCCGAACTTGGTGGTCATTCGCGCAGTCTCCTCGGTTTTGTTCCAGACCGCCCCGGCCATGATCGGCGCTATGCCATGGATGCGACGAAGATCAGTGTCGAACTCGGCTGGAACCCCGCCCATACCCTGGAAACGGGACTGCGCGAAACTGTGGTGTGGTATCTTCAGCATCAGGGCTGGGTGGAATCGATAGCTCGTGGCTAAATGCATGTGGGATCCAATCCTCAATGAACCGTCTCCTAAGTCTGCTACGCCATCCGCAGCCACTTCGTTTTTTGATCGCGCAGATCTTCTGGCGTACCGGCTGGGGGCGGCGGATCACCTTTTCCCTGCGTTCGTTCCGGCTTCATTTGCATCCGGCCAACCTAGCCTGGCAGCTCTGGGTGGACCGACATCAGCGGGATGCTGATTTGGAACTCATCCGTTCCCTTCTCAAACCGGGAGACACCATGATTGACGTCGGAGCCAACATTGGATTTACCGCTCTGGAAGGGGCGCAAGCTGTCGGCAGGCACGGTGTGGTTCATGCCATTGAGCCGCATCCCTTCATTCATCGGTGTTTGGAGGAAAACCTAGGCCTTAATCAGCTCAGTTCACCGCAGGTTCAGAGCTATGCCGTCGCCGTTGCCGAGGCACCCAGAGAAACGGGGGCGCAGTTCACCGATGATCGCCGTGATGACATGAATTTCATGGTCCCCGAAGGTTCCGTGCAACATTCAGCCTTGAACGATAAAAGCATCACAGTTCCAGTTACCACGCTGGATGCTTTATTTCCAGACTTGCTTCATTGCGATCTCTTGAAGATTGATGTCGAAGGCGTGGAACTCGCCGTGCTGCGCGGTGCAAGCCACCTGCTCAAGAACACGCGTCAGATTCTGATTGAAGCGGGAGACCCGAACTCAGTCCGTCACGGCTCCAACGCTGGTGATCTGCTGGCGCATCTGGAATCCGCCGGATTTGAAGTGCGCTCCATGGATCAAGGGAAGGGGAGGGATTCGCGCGTCCAGATTGAAGACTATCGCGAGCATGTCGGAAACTGGCTGGCCTTCCGCAGTTAGTCTGAGACTCTGTGCAGCAAAGAGATTTTATTAGCCTTCCTCGCTACAACTAAGCTGATTTGGACATGGGAGATAGTGACTGCAGTTTGATGACAATGACCCAGTGTCACACCGGAATTGGCATCCTTTTTAGGGGTTCAGGGTTCGATCCTTCGTCCAGCTCTCAAATGCCCCTTGGGTCACCAGCGGCGGCTCCGCCCAGTAGGAATGGATCTGCAACGCCACCCCTGCGTCATTCAAATGCCAGTCGATGGGTCGATGAAATGGTGGATGCCCAAACGGGCTGGACAGCAGACGTTTCGCGCAATCTGGATGAATCAGATACGCTTCCATGCAGCGGGAGCAACCACCTTCACCCCAGAGTAGGCCGCGTTTCCAGCCGCGCCAGTACATGCGCTTGCCGGCGCGTCGCAACCACCATGGCACATGCTGGTCACAGCCCAATCCCACAAAGCACAGATCCCATTTTTCCGGCAACTCGGTCAGGCAGCCCTCGAGATCGTTCAGAAAGCCGGGGCGGATCAGCACATCATCCTCTAGGATTAGATGCCAGGCATTTGGCTCCGATACCACCGCACGGTATACCGCCAGATGCTTCAGGATCACCGAGACCGCACTCGCCGCGATCACGTCTGGGTCTCCCCACTCCCCACGCACATAGGCGCCTCCCGCTAGAACCTCCTCGCGATCATGCGCCGTCATCCAGGTCACCGGAAAGAGGTTCAGCTTATGCTCCCGCAGAATCCGCTCCATATGTGCCCGGCGTTCGGTCAAGGGGGTGTAATGGATCACATGCACCCGCAGGTTTTCCGGAGTGAGAGTGAGGGCTGATTTTTCCATGTGTGAAATAGCTTCTCACACACACTGTTGTTCCTGCAACTGCTTAGAAGCCCAAAGTTTCTCCTCTTAGCATTCCTTCCGTTTCGAATGTTTTTATGGCTGTCACTTCGCCACAATCGCCTGCGCCTGTACCGCTGGAGCGCGACCTTTGGCGGCTTCGCGTTAGTGCAGCTTTTAGTGCAGGCGCTGAATGCTGTCGCGGGCTTTCTGCTGGTGCGCACCTTGGAGAAACCAGACTACGCCTGGTTCACCATTGCCAGCAGCATGAGCGCCGCGCTGGCCGTCCTGGCAGATGCAGGCATAGTCAGTGCAGTCACCTCCATTGGTGGCACGATCTGGCAGGACAAGGCATCTTTGAAGGGATTGGTGCAGGCCGCGCTGCGTCTGAGGATGAAACTGGCGGTTCTCTGCTCGGTCATCGTTGCGGTCATTTCTATCTGGCTTCTGTTGCGCAATGGCGCGGGGCTCCCCTCTGCTCTGGGTCTCACCGCACTGGTGCTCGCCCCCATCTGGCAGATTTCCACCACCGTCATTTTCAATGTCGTCAACCGCCTGCAATCGCGCACCCGGCAGCTTCAGGTGGCAGATCTTGTGCCCGTGCTTGTCCGCACCTCACTGACCATGGCCTTGGCTATGCTGGGCGGGCTCACCCCGCTCACAGCCCTAGTGGCGGTGCTTGTCGCCCATCTCAGCCAGTTTGTCATCGTCCGCGGACAGGTGCTTCCATTGCTGGCGGACGTGCAGCCCTCAGGCGTCGCCGATCACACGGCGAGCATCTGGAAAGTCATTCATCAGCTCCTTCCGAACTGCATTTTCATCTGCATTCAGGGCCAGCTTGCCACCTGGCTGATCAGCGTCTTTGCCACCACCAGCGAGGTCTCGGATCTCGGGGCGCTGAACCGCCTCGCCGTCATTTTCGCCGTGCTTGCCGGGCCTCTGGGACAGTTTGTGTTTCCTTCCTTCGCGCGTGCTGCGGACAAAAAACGGATGTGGGCCATGGCGATCACCCTGGTGGCAGGCACGGTGGCGTTCAGCATCGTGCTTCTGGCGTTCGCCTCGTGGCAGGGGCATTGGTTCCTCTGGATCCTCGGGGGAAAATATGCGCACCTGCAGCGGGAGCTGGTCGTGGTGCTGGCAGGCATGGCCCTGACCAATGTCTCCGGTTTTGTCTGGGCCTTGAATGCGGCCCGTGGATGGAATCACCTGGCCTGGCTAAACATTCCATTAACCCTCACCACCCAGGCGGTGGCCGCCTTCCTGCTGCCTCTAAACAGCGTGATGGGGCTGGCTTGGTTCATCATCGCTTCGGCCGTAGTTCAGTGCGGCCATGCTTTGACCACATGCATCTTCGGTCTCACTCACGACCCTCGCATCCAGTCAGCGGCTCCGATTTGCTGAATCAAATCGGCATCAGCCCTCTTCAATTTCCATTTTCTCCATGAAACTCCTCGTCACCGGATCCTCCGGTCTCATCGGTTCCGAAGTCGTCGATTATTTTTGTCAGCAGGGCTGGCAGGTCCATGGCGTGGATAACAACATGCGTGCCGACTTCTTTGGCCCGCAGGGAGATACCCGCTGGAATCAGGAGCGGCTCAAAGCGGCGCATCCTGCCTTCCAACACCACGAACTGGACATCCGTGATCGCAAGGCCGTGCTCGACTGCCTAGCCACACTGAAGCCCACCCATGTCGTCCATACCGCTGCGCAGCCCAGCCATGATCTCGCGGCCTCGCGGCCTTTTGATGATTTTGACACGAACGCTGCCGGCACCTTGAACCTTCTGGAAGCCACCCGACTCAGTGCCCCGGAGGCCGTGTTCATCCACATGAGCACCAACAAGGTTTATGGTGGCCGTCCCAACACCATCAAGCTCAAAGAGCTGGACACCCGCTGGGATTATGACGATCCAGCCTATGTCGGTGGCATTACCGAGGAATTCTCCATTGATCAGAGCAAGCATAGCCTATTCGGTGCGTCGAAAGTCGCTGCCGACGTCATGGTGCAGGAATACGGGCGCTACTTTGGCATGAAATGCTGCGCCTTGCGCGGTGGCTGTCTCACTGGCCCGAACCACAGCGGTGTCGAACTCCACGGCTTCCTCAGCTACCTCATCAAGTGCAACCTTGCCGGAAAAAAGTACAACGTCTTCGGCTACAAAGGCAAGCAGGTGCGGGACAACATTCATAGCCTGGACGTCGTCCGCTTCATCCACGCCTTCTTTGATAATCCCCGCTGCGGCGAGGTGTACAACATCGGTGGCGGTCGTGACAACAGTGTCTCCATCCTTGAAGCCTTCCAAAAAATCACCGCCATTTCCGGCAAACCCATGCAGTGGGAGTATGTGGACAAGAACCGGGAAGGGGACCACATCTGCTACATCAGCGATCTGACCAAGATGAAGGCGCATTATCCTTCGTGGGGCATCACCAAGACCCTGGATGATGTCTTCGAGGAGATCCACCGCGCCACACTGACCAGCCTCTGAGATTGTTACACTGCTTTTCTTGTTTGGAGGTTGATCTCTACTATCGCATCAACAGATCTCGCTTTTCTGTCATAGACTCATGATTAAACCTTGTGAAATCTGGCTCATAGCGGGTAGCTCCTTGCAGAAACACAACCGGCTTTGTGAAGCAGTTGCCGGATATACCATCCCGATTCGGGCCTGCGTGGAACTTTCCTACTCGTGAATAAGCTTATTTACCGAGCATGCGCGCCAGTTGCGGAGAGGCCGCTTTCAATTGATGATGCAGTTTGGAACGTTCCAGCCTGCCATGTTGCAGCCATTCAAGCATGATCGGCACACTTCCATCCGAGCCTGTAAATACCTTAGGGTTACGTTTCGCCCGCTGGCGTGAACCCCTTCAGTCTTTTATCGTCGGTCAGCCGTCGGTTCAGATCCTGAATCTTATCACGGGTTTTTTTCTTCTTCGATGGCTCGATGTGGAGCAATTTGCAATGTTCGGTATTGCCTTCGCTTTCCAAAGCACGGTTACCCAGTTGTCAGACCTTGGGTTCTCTGGCTCCATCATCGCTCTAGCAGGAGACCGAGTTCAAGATCCTACTGTTTTGGGTGGCTTTCTGCGTTCGGCACGCCACTGGCGCTTCAAGGTGCAATCCGGAATGCTGGTGCTGGCTGCGGTGGCGTTTCCGCTCATCACTTGGGGTCAGGACTGGGGGGCGATGACCAAGGCTCTGATTTTTGGTGCCATCGCGTTGGGTGTGCTGTTCCAAGGCTGGTCAATGTACGGGGCTCCACTGCTGGCGCATCGAGCGTTGTCGGCCTACTACCGGCCACAGATATGGGCGGCTCTGCTCCGACTTGTATTCTGTGCGGGCCTTTGGGGCGTGGGTTGGCTGAATGCTTGGGCTGCTTCCCTTCTGGCCGCCTTGGCGCTCGGTTACTGCGGCATGGCCTATCGGCGTTCATCCGCCACCTACATCGTAGAACCTGCCGCAAGTGAGCCGGAACGGAATGCCGCCATGCTGCGCTACTTGGCCCCCTTGATTCCAGGAGTTGCCTTCACAGCACTTCAGGGCCAGATCCAAATGGGGGTTATTGCCGTCCTTGGCTCCACTCAGAACATTGCCGAGGTCAGCGCCTTGGGGCGGCTCAGTCAGCTGTTTGTGCTCTTTGGTGCTTTCGTAACCGTATTTGTCCAACCCTACGTGGCCCGTCTAGCGCGCACTCTCTTGCTTCGTCGTTATTTGCAGATTGTGGCTGCATCTAGTGTGTTCTGCTTTGGGTTGATAGGCCTTGGCTGGGTGTGCCCTCAAGTCTTCCTTTGGTTCCTTGGGCCAAATTACTCAGAACTCGGAGTTGAGACGACTCTAACCCTTGTCATCGGATGCATTAACGCCATGGGAGGGGTGCTATTTGCGATGCACGCCGCTCGCTCCTGGCTGTTCTGGTGGTCGCCTTTTGTTTACATTCCCGTGATGTTGATCACGCAAATTGTCTGTATTTTGCTGATGGATCTGAGCAGCACTCTCTCCGTAGTTTGGTTCGGTATTATTAGCTCCATGGTTTCTGTAGCGGTTCAAATGAGCGTAGGTATTTACGGCTTTCATTTGAAGACAAGTTCGCGACACTCAACAGGTTCAACCCCAATCTAGACCATGTCATTGTCTGGGATATTTTCGTTCACTCCCCTCGGGGCAAAACTTCAACACAAGTTTTCATTGGCAGTCTTGGGAGTAACGTCCATTTGGACGGTTCAGCGTATCCTTCGCCGGGTGGCACCCCTTCCTCAGTTGTTCAGAAAGTTGCGTTTGTGGCCAAGGAGTTTGAATGGCAAGAGTGTGCTGCTCGATCCTACGGATGCTTCTCATATTATCATTTTTAGGGAAATATTTGTGGATCACATTTATAAGTTTGATGAGATTCCGTTTGTTCCAGATCTCATACTTGATTGTGGTGGCCATATTGGTCTTTTTAGCTTGCTTGCCCAGCATCACTTTCCAGGCACACGCGCCATGGTCTTTGAGCCGAATTCAGACAATCTGCCCTATTTGAAAGCTCAAGTTGAGGATAACAGCATTAATGTTCAGATCATTCCGTCTGCGGTTGCTGACTTCGACGGGCAGGCACAATTCAGCGCCGGCTGCAGTTGCTCGGGATCAATTGGGCCGGCACCTGAATCGTTGAGCAACGACGGATCAGTTCCTGTGGTCAATTTGTGCAGGCTACTTTCCGAGATGAGGCCTCAAGAATTGGTTCTTAAAATGGATATTGAAGGTGGCGAGGAAATTCTGCTTCCTGCCATTCTGCCACTCCTGCCAAGAAAGACGGTTTTGTTTTTTGAAACGCATTACGGCGCGCCTAGTTGGGAAAAGCACTCTCAAAGTCTTGGGCGGGCAGGTTTTGTGGTCACGCAAACCTCGAATCGTGATCGATATTCAGATGGCATCGCCATCAGAAACTAATTAATTTTATGCTGCGCTCTACTATAACCTCACTCGTGCGGCGTGGCCTTGCCAAGGCAAACCGTAAAATCGTCCATCTTGATGCTTTTGGTCAGAATGCGCTGAGCGATGCTGTGAGTCTGCTCTCGAACAGGTCAACCTCATTAAACATATTTGATGTGGGGGCTAATGTGGGCTCATTTGCAAAGGCATCCCTCGATTTGCATCCCAAGGCAGTAGTGCAAGCTTTCGAGCCTTTCCCTGCGGCCTTTCAAGAGCTATCAGCGCTTGAGATTGCTTATCCTGGCAGAATGCGAGCCCACAATCTGGCGCTAAGTGACATGACCGGCACACAAACACTTTATGTTAACGCTCAGTCGGTTACCAATTCACTCCTGACCAACGCACCCGAAGCTGATGTCTACCAGCCGCCAAGCTATGCACAGCCGCTTGGGCAAATTGAGGTGAAACTGGACACTCTCGACACATTTTGTGATGCCAATTCGCTTAGCCAAATTGACTTATTGAAGACTGATACACAGGGAGCAGATCTCAAAGTGCTGAAGGGCGGTGAGCAAATGATTGCCGCGGGCAATGTGAGTATTATCTTAATCGAGGTTCTTTTTGTCCATCTCTACGAGGGGCAGAGTTGGTTTGGAGACATCTTTTCTTGGCTGACCCAACGGGGGTACGGATTCGTCAATCTCTACGACGTAGCTCATCATGATGAAACAAAAGAGGCCAAGTGGGCTGATGCATTGTTTGTTAATCGGGCATCTATGCAGTAAATGTGAGACACATGATCTACTTGGTTCTTTTGGATTAATCATCATTCACCCGACTGATCCATTTCATATTTTAAGAGAATTATGCGAAGCCTTCTGAAGCAAAGCCGTTCCCAATTCCTCCATTCGGAGATGGGGATGGAAACACGGAAGCAAGCTGGATCGATCTGGTTTTTGTCCGAGATGGCGGTCTCTGATCAGCATGGAGGCGGCGTCACCTTATGTCGCACGTTGGGGCGCAATATGGAGGGATTTAACGAACTTGTCTGCCTTTCGGACTTTTATGAGGCGGCACCTCGGTTTTCTGACCGGTATCACAAATGGACTTCTTTTTTCCGCACTTCCCGCTGCCGCCGGTTGCTGGGGTGCCGGTTGAGTGAGTGGTGCTTTCGACAGCCTTGGGTGGAAAGCTGGTTTGCTCGCCAATGTGCCGCAAAAATTCACGCGCTGCTTCCAGCAGATCAATCGCATCCCTTTTTTTTAGTGTCACCGCAGAGCACTCTGGCGGTTCGCACTCTGGAGGAATTGAAAAAACGGCGAGCGTTGTCTTATGCAACATGGGTGATGGATGACAATTGGGTCAAGCAGGATCAGGGGGGCGGATGGACCTATGCACCCCAAGTCGAAACAATATTGCAGCGGCATTTTAAGGAGGCAGATGCCGTCGTGACGATCAGCGAGCCGATGGGAGAACATTATCGCCAGCGTTTCGGTGTGGGTTATGATGTTTTGTTTGCTCCTTCTCCTTATGATGAAGTCGTGGCACCGGCTGATTTTGTGCCTGCGCGCAAGCTGGCCTATTTCGGTACCCTGAGCATCTGGCCTGGCGATGCTCTGGCACGGCTAGTTCCCCTGCTTACTGATCTAGGACTCACAATGGACATTTACAGCCACCACCCGCTGCCTGCGGATCTCCAACATCCCTGTGTTTTCAAAATGCCACCTCTGGCCCCAGAAGAGGTGCAGGCTACTATGCGGAAGTATGATGCTGTGCTGCTGCCGATCGGGTTTTCCCCGGCCACGGCCAGCTATACGCACTTCAACATCGCCACCAAGATGGCGGAGTGTCTCGGCAGCGGTACGGTGACACTGGCGATCGGTCCCGAGCATGCGGCGATGATGCGCTACCTCAACGATCATGATGCCGGTCTCTGTGTCTCCGAACCCAATATGTCAACCCTCTCGGAAGCCCTCCGTGTGATCCACGATCCCTCCCAACGAAAGCAGCGAATTGAAAAAGATCTGGCGCATGTGAGGTCCTATCTCACCCGGAAGATCATGCATCGCCGATGGGAGGCGATTCGTGATCGTATCATGGCTCAATCCTCGACTTGAACTGCATGTCCCGTTCTCTTGTGCTCACCGCTAACTATGCGGCTCGCGAACTTGAACTGCCGGAACGTTTTCTGCGCAGTCTCCGTGCCACGGGCAGTTCTGTGGATGTCGTGATCATTGCCAACCATGGTAGTGCGGAAGATCAAAAGTGCCTTGCTGATCTGATGCCCACTGCTCGTCTCTGGGTGCCGATTCCTAAGCAGCGGTATCGCATCTTTCGTCGGCTCGCTACCACTTTCCCGGCGCTTGCGCGTTCAGCGGCCTGCAGCCTTCGTGATAGCTGGAAGCGTCAGCCTGAGCGACGTGTTGCCATCGAGCATCGGGCTGCCTACCTGCTCAACATCACTTGCTCTCGGTATTTTCTTGCCCGTCAGTTTTTGCATTCTGTTGCGGATCAATACGCCAATGTCATGCTCGCGGACAGCCGGGATGTTGTGTTTCAACGCGACCCTTTTGCCAATCTTCTTGCCGGTCTGACGACTGGCTTGGAGAGTGTGCTCATAAAGGACCAGCCAGCCAATGTCGAATGGTTACGTCACCTCTATGGCGACGACTCTGCTTTCCCGATGGAGAGTCTCATGAACCAAAAGGTCATATGCTCGGGCGTGACGCTGGGCGCCACGGCAGACGTTGCCACTTATCTGGAAAAAGTATGCGCGGAATTCATGGAAAAGCTTCCTCGCATGATCCATACGCCCTATCTTGACCAAGGAGTACACAACGGCCTGTTGCGCACCGGAAAAATCTCGAACGCCCATATTACCGAAAACGGTGAACCGTGGATCGCCACCGTGGGAACCAGTGATCTCAGAGAATTCGCTAAAAGTGCACGTGAGTTGCTTACTGCAAGTGGCGAGCCTGTCAGCATCGTCCACCAATACGACCGCCATCCCGTGCTCATGAGCTCACTTGCAGTCCTTTCTTGATGTCACCTTTCGTTGATCGCTTTTTGATGCCGTTTGATCGTTTGATTGCGATTCCTGCCATCTGGCGTGCCGTGGAAGGTACAATCATCCGTTTTGCACGTGGGATGCGTCGTCGTCGCAACGCCGTGCATGTTGAGCGGCTTCGTCAAGCACTTGCCGCAGCCAGCGTTGTTCAAATGGGTCCGTTTGAGGGCATGCGTTATGCGACTCTGCAGGCAACCTGCAGCGCCATTCTGCCCAAGCTTCTGGGCACCTACGAACTTGAGCTTGCTCCTGCAATCGATCGGATTTTGCAGCAGTCATACGAGTGTGTGGTGGATGTTGGCTGCGCGGAAGGCTACTACGCAGTCGGCTTTGCACGGCGCTTTCCGCAGGCACAAGTAGTCGCCTTTGACATCGACCCCAGGGCCAGAGAGCTTTGCCAACTCAACGCTGCAGCCAACGGTATTAGTGAGCAGATAAGCGTCCTTGATGCGGCGACTCCCTCCGAAGTTGCGAACCTTTGTCGTGGTCGGCGTGCTCTCATCTTTTGTGACTGCGAAGGTTATGAAAGGGATCTTTTCCCAGCCATTCCGATTGCTGACCTGTTGCAGTCGGATCTTCTCATCGAAACCCACGACTTTATTCATGCGGGCGTGCACACCCTGCTCCTACAGCATTTCGCTCCCACACATGACGTGATCGAGTTCCACAGCATCGACGATCGCCAGAAAGCTCGCGCCTATCAAACGTCTTGGACCTCTGGCATGGACGAGGATCTCTGCGAACTCATCTTCGCCGAGGGGCGGCCGGTGATCATGCGCTGGCTGTTTCTCGTTGCGCGTCGAGGTCTGAAACAGTCCGGCACGGACTCCACTTCCATTTACCATTCATGAAAAATATTGTTCGCAGTCTCATACGCAGCGTCGGTTTTGATGTTGTCCGCTACAGCCCTCCTGAATCAGGCACAATCTTCACGGATCCGGCGGATGAAGCCAATCAGAAGATACTCGAAGCGGTGGCTCCCTTCACGATGACCAGTCGGGAGCGCCAACTGGCGCTGGTCGATGCTGTTCGTCACCTGTGCCGTCGTGGCGTTCCGGGCTGCTTTGTGGAATGTGGTGTTTGGCGTGGAGGCAGCAGTATGACCATGGCTTTGACACTTCTTGAGGAGCGCGTTTCCGACCGAGAGCTTTACCTCTTTGACACTTTTGAGGGAATGTCGCCTCCCACGGCAATGGACAGCACGACCGATGGCACTTTGGCGAGCGAGTACCTTGCACGTGATCCAAACAAATCTGGGGACAACTGGTGCGTGGCGGATTTAAACGATGTGCAGGCCAACATGGCATCCACTTGTTACCCGGCAGACCGTGTGCATTTCATCCAAGGGCCGGTTGAAACGACGATTCCAGCGCAGGCGCCCCAAGGCCCGATTGCTCTGCTCCGGCTGGACACTGACTGGTATGAATCGACCCGTCACGAATGGGTGCACCTGTTTCATCTCGTGCCGCCTGGCGGGATCATTATCATTGATGATTACGGTCATTGGCAGGGAGCCCGTAGGGCCACCGACGAGTTTTTGGCAACACTGGACAAGCACTATCTGCTGCAAAGGATTGATTACACCGGCCGGTTGCTGATCAAAGTCTGATGAAAAAGGACAGACTCAGCTTTCACACGGTGAGTGCCTATAATCGAAAGGATTCGGCGCAGCGTCTTTTCCAGTGGCCGATGTTTGAAAATATCGGCCGCTGGACGCATGTGGAAGATCCCGCCCAAGCGGATCTCATTCTCTTTGCCGAAACGTTTGCGGGCCTCGATCCCTACTTTGTGGATGTTGTCCGCCATCCGGTGTTCCGCGCGCATCGTCAAAAGTGTGTCCTCTATCACATTGGCGATTCCACGCTGACTTTCTGCCGTACGGTCTCGCCTTCCATCGATAGGAACCATCCGAATGTTCACGCCCGACGCTCTTTTAGTTATCTTTTCCGTGTTCACGACAACCCCTTTTTGTGCGAAATTTCAGAAGCTGTCATCGCCAAGAGTGAAAGGACTTATTTGTTCTCTTTTGTGGGGGATCCCCAGACGCATCCTGTCCGAAAACGCCTCTTAAATTTGTCCCATCCAGAAGCACTGCTCAAAACTGCCACCGGCTCCTCCGCCACTTTCATGGCTGATGTCGAACGCAAACCTTTTCAAAAGGACTACCTTCAAACCATCCTCGATTCGGACTTTGTGTTGTGCCCGCGTGGTCTTGGGCCCACGTCCATGCGTTTGTTTGAGGTCATGCAACTGGGCCGCGCCCCGGTGATCATTAGCGACGAATGGCTGCCTGTCTCGGGCATCCCCTGGGAGGATTTTGCGCTCTTTGTTACCGAGTCTGAAGTTGGACAGATTTCCCGTCTATTGGAGCAGAATCGAGACCGGGCGGTTGCGATGGGAAAACGGGCTAGGGAAGTTTGGTTGGAGCACTTCTCGCCGCAGCGTGCCGTAGAGGATTTACTCGAGCGCGCTTTGGAGTTGACCTGGATCCGTGTTACGGCCCGTGAGCGGATGATGGACTTGCTCACGCTGCTGCCTCCCAGGCACTGGCGCATTCTAGCTGCCTGCCTGAGACGTATTCTACTCCAAGGAAGTTGTGCAGGAAATGCCCCCACTTGAACCGATCAGTTTTATGTTTTCAACCTTGCTTCAGAAGACTCACTCACTGGCGCTCAGATCTTGCCAGTTTCTTCCCGAACGATGGCGGCTTCCTTTCCAATGCTGGGTTTTTCGCGTCATTACACGCCATGAACGGGAGGTGTTCAATCTCAAGAAGATCGGGCCGTGTCGGGGCATGGCTGTGGATGTGGGGGCGAACTTTGGGTTATACTCATGGTGTCTTTCGAAGCTCTATGACCGAGTGGTTGCCTTCGAGCCGAATCCTCAGGTGGCCAGGCCCCTTATACAGGCAAAGTTGCCCAACGTTGAGCTGATTGCACACGGTCTGTCCTCGCAAGCGGGCAACGCGATGCTTTGGATACCCGTCTCAAAAGGCATTACACTCGCTGGCTGGGGCAGTCTTGATCGAGACAATCTGCCGGGCGCGGAAGACCTTCTTGAAGTGCCGACTCAGTTGGACACGCTTGATTCGCATCATTTTCAGGATGTAGGATTCATCAAAATTGACGTCGAGGGCCACGAACTGGAGGTCTTGAGAGGTTCGGAACAAACCATCAATAAATTTCGTCCGCATTTGGTCATCGAAGTTCAGGAGTGTCATCTGGATGAAGCGAGAGAACTCCTGAATCTTTGGAAGTATCGGGAAGTCAGCCTGTCATCGCTTGGTGGTGGTGCGGGATCTCCTCAGAATTTGATTTTCCTACCCGACTAGCAGGCGGATGAAGTGGGTGAGAAGCGGCCTTTTGCTTTGACAAAGCAAAGCCAAGGTTTGCCCAGCCCTTTCACAATTTTTTTGTGGTATGCCCAGTCAGACATGTCCGCTGTAACCAAATTTGCCAAGTCCATATTGCCGAAACGCTGGGCGCATGCCATCACCCAGTGGCGTTTGCGTCGTGCCATTCGGTCCTTTCCTGTCCGGACTGTGAACCATCGGTATGGAAGGCATGATCTGTCTGTTCGCCTTACCGACACTTTGGCGGAGGGCTGGTATGACCATGACTGGCCGGAGATGAGGGAACTGGTTTTTCTGCGCCAGGGCAGGCTTCAATCTGGAGCGCGGGTCTTTGATCTGGGCGCCCACCAAGGTGTGGTTGCGATGATGCTCGCCCGTGAGATCTCTCCTGGTGGTCAGGTCGTCGCCGTGGAGGCCACTCCACACAATGCCGACATCGCCCGTGAGAATTTGGCACTCAACAGTCTGGCTGATCAGGTTACCGTTATCAATGCTTTGGTTGCGAGGGAATCCGGCCGGACCATCGCCTTCACAGCCACACTCAATGGCCAGGTCAGTCGTACTGGGGCGGGGGAGCACATTTCCACTGTTACTGTCGATTCTCTTGCAGCTCAGTTTGGCATGCCGGATGTGGTGGTCATCGACATTGAAGGATTCGAGGGCGAGGCCCTCGCGGGAGCTTTTGCAGTGCTACGTCACGGAGCCGAGTTCTTCGTCGAAGTCCATGTTGGAGTTGGTTTGGAGGAGCACAGCACCAAGGAGGCAATTCTTCAGGTCTTTGTTGACCATGGCTACTCCTGCTTTGTCACACCTGAGTCCCGAGGGGACTTTGTTAACTGGTCTGCTGACATGCCTTTGCCAGAAGAACGTTTTTTTCTGATCGCTCGCCCGCCGTTCGATGGGAACAATGGGAAGTGACTGTATGGCTGGAAGAGTGAGAATATTGCGGAATGCCAACAGCGTTTAAAACGGGGCAGTGAAAGATAGGGAAGCAGATTCCAAGCAAATTGGTCGATCTCTCAATTGCCACTGACGATCGTTTTGCCTAACTTTTTGTAGAAATTATAATGATATTCCTTTTTCATTTTTTGCCGTTGCCTCTGAGACTGCCGGTATTCTATCGAGTGTTTGCAAGGCTGCCTGAGCGCCGCCGGGATCTCTACCAAGACGCCCCGCTCGCATTGGCTCCCTCGGTTACGATGAGTTTGATTCCAGGTGATTGTGGACATCGCCCCATTGCTTATGCCGGACTTTACGAATGGCCTGTCACTAGGCGCGTCGCGGCTCTTGCCCGTACAGGTGGCACACTCATTGATGTGGGGGCAAACGCCGGCTACTTCTCGCTTCTATGGAGTGCACTCCATCCGGAAAACTGCGTTGAGGCGTTTGAGGCGCTTCCTTCCAATGTGGCCCTCCTTGAGAAAAACATTCACAAGAATCAGTTGACAAACCGAATTCAAGTACACTCATTAGCACTCGGAAAGGAGGATGGGACCATACAATTCTCAATTGGCGACTGCAATCAATCGGGGTGGGGGGGGATAGCGGTGTCGGGGACTCCTGGGGCAATTGAATTGCCTCTGCGCAGACTGGATTCAATGAATTTCAACCCAATAAAGCCAACAACTATTAAGATCGACTGTGAAGGGGCCGATTCATGGGTTATAGAGGGTGCTGTCACGCTGCTTGGCCATCCAATGGTTAGTGACGTATTTTTTGAAGTTAATATTCCGCGTCAAGATGCTTTGGGAATTAAAGCCAATGCTTCGCAAGAAATTCTGCATAGACTGGGCTTTAATTGTGTTCAGATTGGCACCCAAGATTGGCACGGAAGCAAGATACGGTCCCAAAATTGATCAGGAGTGTCATGTTTATTACCACTTTAAAGCTGGTATGATCATGACTGGCCGGAGATGCGTGAACTGGTGCTCACCAAGGAGGCAATTCTTTAGTCTTGTGGAGAAGGACTGCTCCTGCTTTGTCACACCTGAGTCCCGAGAGGACTTTGCTAACTGCTCTGCTGAGTCGCCCGCCCACCTTAGACATGAATATTGAAAGCTGAGCGCGTAGTTGGAAACGTTAATTTTTTTGCCAGACTACTGAGTCTTGAAGCTTAATTTTGAATACAAAGCATTCCATTCTTCAAATTCTGCCGAAAGTTCCACCGGCCGTTTGTGGAGTCGGCGACCATGCGTGGGGGATTGCTCAACGCCTTGAGACAGAACAAGGCATACAAAGCAGCTTTCTTTGTGCTGGAACCACTTGCAAAGAGCCTGTAGAAGCGACGGAGTTTTCAGTAAGCCATCTGCCAGATTTGAGCGCAAAGAGGCTGGTCGATTTCGTGGCCTCGCGACGATATGAATATTCTTCGGTGATCCTGCATCTGTCATGTTACGGCTTTCAAAAACGAGGTGTGCCGCTTTGGCTGGCAGCAGCTTGGCAGCAGCTTAAACAAATTCAGGACCGTCCGCGTTTGCTGACCATGTTTCATGAGTTGGCAGCCTCGGGCCCGGTGACTACCTCCGCCTTCTGGCTGCGCCCCTTGCAACAGTGGGTGCTCCGCCGGATCGCCCTGGCTTCAGATGGACTGCGCACCAACCGAGAGGGGTATGCATCTTGGTTGCGCTCCCTTCCCGGAATGAACGGTCGGGAAGTTCTGGCTATGCCTGTTTTTTCCAATTTTGGCGAACCGAAGACGTTGCCAGCCTGGAACGAGCGCGAGCCCGCCATGTTCATGTTTGGCTGGGGTATTTACACAGGGGAAAGTCTTGCCGTTACGATTTCTCGAGCAGCGGAACATTGCCGCCGCCTGGGTTTGTCCCGGCTGCATGTGCTGGGAGGGGGGCGGCTGCCTGATGTCGAAACACCGGGAGTCGAATTGCACGGCCATGGCTTCATGGCGGCGGCGGATATCTCGAGGCTGTTGCTTTCGTGCCGTGTAGGCTACTCGGCCTACAATCCGGAATTCTTCGGCAAGTCCTCCTTGCTGGCGGCCTTTGCCTCTCACGGAGTGGGGGTTATCTGCCAAGGTCAGCGTTCCCTGCTTGAGGATGGTTTGCAGGACGGCATCCACCTGTTGAATGAAACGACGCTTGAAAGCACAACGGACGTTTCGAAACTTTCATGGGAGACTTTGGCCGGCGCTTTGAAGGGCTGGTATGATAAGCATTCCCTGACTCTTAATGCGGCCAGCTACGCAAAGCAGCTCCGTTTGCTTCACACCACGTCCAACTCCCATGGACGTGAAGAATAGACTTGATGACATGAAACGGGCGCTGATCACCGGCATCACCGGACAGGACGGATTCTACCTCGCGGAGTTCCTGTTGAGTCTTGGCTACGAAGTACATGGTTTGGCACGTCAAACCGGGCTAGGGCACATTAAGGGAAATCTGCTGCAAGATGTTCCGCCTGAACTTTATCAACGCTGTCATCTGCATGCCATTAGCCTGGATAATTTTCCAGGCCTCTATCGACTGATTTCAAAAACCTCGTTTGATGAGTGCTATCATTTGGCGGCATCCAGTTTCGTTGGTGATCGTCTGGCTGACGGCTACCAAACCATTCAGAACAACATCGCCAGCACGCACTATCTGCTCGCGGCACTTAACGAGTTTCAATCTAGGTGCCGGTTTTACTTTGCCGGCTCTAGCGAGATGTTTGGGCGTCCAGATGCTGCGCCGCAAAGCGAAACAACCCCTTTGAATCCCCGCAGTGCATATGGAATCAGCAAGTTGGCAGGCTACCACTTGACGCGGAATTACCGTGAACAGTACGGCATGTTTTGTGGAGTAGGAATTTTGTATAATCACGAAAGCCCGCGTCGGCGGCCGGAGTTCGTGACTCGCAAGATTAGCATGGCCGCGGCGCGTATCGCATTGGGTTCCGCCGATAAACTACAGCTGGGAAATGTGGAAGCGCTGCGTGATTGGGGCTATGCACCTGATTACGTGCGCGCTATGCACGCAATACTCAATTATGAGAAGCCTGCGGACTTTGTGGTCTCGAGCGGAACCCTTCACAGCGTTGCCGATCTGTGCCAGCTGGCCTTCTCTCGTGTTGGCCTGGATTGGCGTGAACATGTGGAGCAAAATGCGGCTTTTTTCCGCGCAGAAGAAGCGGTGCCCTTGGTGGGTTGTTCTGACAAAATCACGCAGGAGACAGGTTGGCTTGCAGAGACATCTTTTGAACAAATGGTCTTTCGGATGGTTGACGCAGATGTGGCGCGGCTCAGAAACAAAAACTGAGTGGAATGGATGAAGATTAACGAATGACGCCAACTTCTTCAACAATCGCTGTCGACGTTGGTTATTGCGGCGTTCACCAAGCCTTCCAGTGCGCTCTTGCTGCACAGGAGCGCGGTTGGCTGAGGAGCTTTTATTGCTCCTTGTACGATGCTCCCGGAAAATGGGGAGGCTTGGCCAGCCTCTGCCTAGGGAGTGAGGTTCTCCGTAACCGCAGGGTGGGTGGCCTGGACCCACGGCATGTGAATGAGTATCCATGGCCATGGATTTGTGACGCTCTACATCGCCGATTTGGAGCCCAGACCGAGTCCATGGCGATGTTTAAATCATTCGATGAGCATTGCGCCAGAAACTTGGTGAGGCAGCCTCCCGATCTATTTGTGAGCACTGAGCGGTGTGCTCTCAAGTCCTTGCAGGTTGCTGCGCGTCTGGGGATTCACACCATCCATGATTGCCCACAGTTGCATCCCATGGAGTTGGAGTCACTCATGCGGCACGCATCCGATGCCTGTGGACTTCCTTGGGGTGGATTTCCGGATGGCAAGGCGATGAAGGAAAGGAAATTGCAGGAATATGAATTGGCTGATCGCCTTATGGTTTATTCTGAGTTCCATAGGCAGAGTTTTGTGCGTCAAGGGGTGGCTCCCGAGCGACTGTTCCAGAACCCGCTGTGGGTTGATACCGAATTCTGGCGGCCCGCTGCGTCTGCCAAGAGGTCTGTAAATTCAACCTGCACACTGAATCTGCTTTTTGCAGGTGAACTGTCTATTCGCAAAGGCCTGCCCTTTCTCTTTCAAGCACTGGAATTGCTGGATGCCCCCGTGCGACTGACTTTGGTCGGGCGGCCGACCGATGAAGTGCTCGTGCCCTCCCGCATCGGTCGTGCAGAAATCATTTCCCTCGGTCCGCTTACCAAACGCCGCCTGCGTGAACTCTATACCGAGCAAGACCTGCTGGTGCTGCCTTCGATTGCCGATTCGTTTGGTTTCGTGGCATTGGAAGCCATGGCTTGTGGTTTGCCTGTGTTGCTTTCGGAGAACTGCGGTGTTCCCGTCCCTGAACCTGGGTGGCGAGTGCCGGCACTCGATAGTCGCGCCATTGCCACTCGTATTCAGCATTATTTGGATAAGCCGGAACGGATTTTGAATGATGCCTCTTCCTGCTATGCGTTTGCACTGCAGTTTTCTCCGGAACGTTTCAGGGATAGAATGAAAGCGGAGTATCTCAAGTCACTGGCATGACCGCTCCGTCTCGTATTACCTCTGAGAAGACACTTTACCCTGTGAGTCTGGTGGTTTATTTCTCCAATTTTCACCCGCGATTGGGAGGTCTTGAAACCGACGTGCATGTGTTGGCGATCGATTGGGCGCGCATGGGAGATGACGTCACGTTCATCCTGAATGTCTTGAGGAGTGGGCCGCATCGTGCCGGGCTTTTGCCTCCCAGTTCATTCCAGTTCACTCTTGTGAGCGGGTTTGCCAGCAGTTTGAAGGCTGGAATTCGTTCAAGCTGGGCACGAGGTAAGTGACTGCACCCTTCCTGTATGCGCATTCTTCTCCATTCACACACGTTCCATCCAGCCGTTGGGGGGGTTGAAACCATCACAGCGACTTTGGCGGAAAACCTTGTAAAAGGAGGGCATGAACTGGTCGTGGTGACGGAAACTCCTTCTCTGGAGCCGGACCATTTCCCTTACCGGGTGGTGCGCAACGCCTCATTTCCGACTCTTCTCAGCCTTGCACGCGACGCGGATATCATTCATGCGAATGGTGCCAGTTTAAAATTGGTGCCGCACGCAGTTCTGACCGGGAAACCGTTCCTGTGGACCCACAATGGTTATCAGGTCACCTGCATTGATGGCCTGGGCTGGGATGAAACCGGCCCCACTCCGATGACGCCCTTGGCTTCGGCCTTGCATCATGCCAGAATCAGGGGATTTCTGTTTGCCGCCTGCGCCCTGATTACGCTTTGGGTGCGTCGCTGGGTGGCCCGTCATGTGGCTTTCAACGCGGCGGCGACTCACTGGATCGCCATGCGACAATCATTGCCAAGGCAGGTGGTTTTGTACACCCCTTATCCTCTGGACCGCTTTCTAGGGCGCAACCCAGCCATCAAGCAGGAACATGATTTTGTGTTTGTAGGGCGTCTGGTGAACGAGAAGGGAGTGGAAACCCTGCTCAAGGCCCTCGCAGTTCTGCGAACGCGCCCGGAGGGAGCCGAGGCTACGCTTCTGATCGTGGGTGATGGCCCGCTGCGCGAGGCGCTACAGACGCTGACGCGGTCGTTGTTGATCGAGAACGCGGTAAGATTTGTTGGCGCACTGAAAGGAGATGCGCTGCTTCAGGCCATGGCCTCCGCGTCGGTCGGGGTGGTGCCTTCAGCCTATGAAGAGCCCATGGGCGGGGTTGCGCTCGAACTGATTGCCTCAGGCCGAAGTGTTATTGTCTCTCGCAACGGCGGTATGGCGGAGTGTGTAGGCGCTGCGGGCATCACTTTTGAAAATGGTAACGATCAGGACCTAGCTGATAAGATGGGGAAGATGCTTGGTCCTTCGGCAATGCATCAGGCCTGCCTGCGCGCGGCCGGTGGCCGGATTGATGCCTTTGCCGAAGCGGTGCTCACACAAAAGTATGTGGCACATTATCAGGCCTTGCTGGCTCCCGATAACGCTGCAACCGTCCACCGTACTGCTGCGGGAAACATCTCCTCCTCTGTTCCATGATGCCAAGACCTCAAGCTTCTCAGGAAAATGAACTGCTCGAACGCCGCATCAAGGCTTCCGAGGATTCAAAAGGAACTAGTACCAGTGCTATTATTGATCACGCCCTGAGGGCGGCGCTAAAGATGGGAACCGCCCGAAGCATGCTGGAATTTGGTGCGGGCAAGGGGGATCTGATCCGCCAGTTGCTTGACGCCGGATGGAGCGGTCCCATCACTGGGGCCGATTTGTTTGCTCGTCCGGAGAGTCTTCAGGACAACATCGCTTGGGTTCAGGCTGATTTGAATCTGCCTTTGCAGCTGGATGGGGCCAGCTTTGATCTGGTCGTTTCCACGGAGGTGATCGAGCATCTGGAAAACCCAAGGGCAGTGGCGCGAGAATTTGCCAGGCTGTTACGTCCGGGTGGGCAAGTGTTGCTAACCACACCGAATCAGGAAAGTCTGCGTTCTTTGATAAGCCTGCTAGTTACAGGGCACTTTGCCTTGTTTCAAGACAGTTGCTATCCTGCGCATATCACCGCTTTGCTGCGGAAGGATCTGATGAGGGTCTTTAAGGAGGCAGGTTTTGAAAATATCCAGTTTAGCTTTGTGGCGCACGGTGGCATTCCCAAACGACCGCACATCAGTTGGCAAAAGGTCTCAGGGGGGCTGCTCCACGGGCGCTGGTTCAGTGACACGATTGTCATGACTGCCGAACTTCCCCAGGCTCCTAGGCAATGAAAGCGTGAGAAGCCGAAACCGACGCGCATGGATCCACAGTCCGTACTTTTGGCCCATGTAACTGGGGCACCTAATAGTCGTCAGGCGGCCAGGGCTTTGCTGGATGCCGGGTGTTTGTCCGCCTGCCATGGATCCCTTGCCTGGAATGCGCCGCCACAATGGTGGCGACTCCTGCCTGGTTCAGTCCGGACCTTTTTGCAAAAACGCCTTTTTTCTGAGTTGCAGGGGGCAAGGTTAATCAATCATCCGATTCCAGAGTTCTTGCGACTTTGCCGCCCATGGGCTGGGACGTCCAACGCCGCTGGGTGGTTTTCGATTGAAAGGATTAACCAGATGTTTGATCAGGCGGTGGCCCGTGATCTGGAGGAATCAGGTGCAACAGCTGTCTATGGCTACTTTGACACTTCTCTCTTTACCTTTAGAGAAGCCAAACGCCTGGGGCTGCGCACGATTTATGAACTGCCTACCCCTTACTGGCGTGCCACGAAGCGTTTTGTCACCGCCGCTCGGCAGTCCAGACCGGAATGGGCGGACACCCTTCCCAGCCCGGAAGAACTCTCTGAATCCGGGCCCCGACGCGATGAGGAACTGCGCCTGGCTGATCTGGTCGTCGTACCGAGTGATTTCGTAAAGGACAGTCTGGACGAGGCACCGCCGTTTTTAGCGCCAGTGGAAGTTGTCCCCTATGGCTGCCCACATGTAGTCAAACACGATCATCACGTGCCATGTGAAGGAATGCCGCTTCGGTTGTTGTTTGCGGGCACGGTTTCACAGTCTAAGGGGTTGGCAGATTTGCTGGAGGCTATTGATCCGCTGGGGGGGCAGATTGAACTGAGCGTGGCGGGAGATTTTGCCGGTGTGGGGCAAGTCGCTCAGATAATAGGGAAACCGCAGGTGCGGTTTTTGGGTAGGCTGCCTCACGCTAGCTTGCTGGAGGTGATGCGGCGCCAGGATGTCTGCGTGCTTCCCACTTGGTATGAAGGTCTGTCATTGGTTTTACTGGAGGCCATGAGTCAGGGGTTGCCAGTGTTGACGACGGTTAACTCGGGCTTGGCCGGACTCATTGAGGAGGGCCGACAGGGCTGGCTGGTTCCCGTGGGCTCCCCCTTGGCTATTCGCGAGCGTCTGGAAAAAATATTGTTTGAACCTTCCAGTCTGCTTTCGAATTCCGCTGAGGCTGCTGAATGGGCGCGGCGACATTCATGGGGCATCTATCGTCAGCGCTTGCAGCAGGCGCTGAATGCCCGACTTTCAATGACTTGATCGTTGATCTAAAATTTTTCTCTGACCTTTTCGAACCGCATGAAGCTGACTATTTCTCAAATGATGGCATTAGGTGCTGTTGGCACCACGGTCATTGTTTTCCTTGCCATGATGAACTGGCGGCGGGCGGTGCATGCGGCGTTGATCGTGGCACTGCTGGAGGGGGCCATCCGCAAATGGGTATTCCCTCAGGGGTCCGAACTGGTGTACTTCTTCAAGGACATCATTCTGCTGGGGGCTTACTTGAAGTTTTTCCTCTTCCCAGATCAGGACGTCCGTGCTTGGCGACTGCGTACCCCTGGAACATTCATCGCCTGTGTCTGCATTGCTCTTACGTTTTTAGGTGCGGTAAATCTGAACATCGGTTCGATAGTTCTCGCGATTTATGGGCTCAAGATTTATCTTTGGTACATTCCACTGGCCTTCATGGTGCCGCTCTTGTTCCGAGATCAACGGCATATGACGACCCTGTTATTCCGTTATTCATTGTTCGCCATTCCTATTTGTCTTCTCGGTGTAGCGCAGTTTTTTGCGGGGGCGGATTCGCCGATCAATACCTACGCCACCAGCGATCTGGCGGGAGTGCAAAACGTGGCAACTTTCGGTGCGGGGCAGGCCGTACGAGCACGAATAACCGGCACATTTTCCTACATTGGCGGACACAATGTATTCGTGATCGTTTTCTTCATCATTTCGCTCTGCCTTTTCCTGGCTATGGAGGGCAAGCGAAGACTGGTGCTTCTGTTTGGCAACCTCCCTTTACTGCTGGCCAACTCCTTCATGACTGGCTCTCGGGGAGCTGTATTCAGTCTGCTAGGGATTGCCGCTGTAGTCGGGCTGACGTCTAGCATGAGCCGCGTTGGCAAAGCAAGGAACACGTTTATCTACATGTTTTTCGGCATCATCGTGGCCGTGGGGGGGGTGACTATATTTGCAGGCAAGGCCATCGATGCCTTCCAAACGCGACGGAAAACTGCAGGTGATACTTTTGAGGGCAGGGCCTTTTATCATCCCTTGGCTGCAGTAGGGGCGGCGGGGAAAGTAGTGGACATTATGGGCTTCGGCATTGGCACCTCCCATCCGGCAACTTTGGGCATAAGGCGCGCGTTAAAGATCCCCAATCCCAAAAAGGAGTGTCCGTATTACGATTCAGAGATCGGACAATGTCTGGCGGAACTGGGGTGGCCCGCTTTTTTAATGTGGTATGCGTTTCGAATCATGATGTTGATGAACTGCTGGCAGGCATTTCGTCAGTCTCCTCCCTCCATTTTTAAATCTCTGGCGCTGGGTTTTTTCAGCTATCACCTGCTTATGTTGTCAGGACAGATGGTGCTTAATCACACGGCCAACGTATTCATTTGCGCCACCTGGGGTTTTTGTCTCATCCCTCGTCTAGAGAGCGTGGTGCGTCGATCTCGGCCTGGACAATTGCCGCCGACTCGTCCTCCTCTGCAGCAACAACCGGTTTTGCGTGGCAGCCGACATCCGCGGCCAGCGCTGCGCGGATGATGTTTGCATGACCAACACGCGCATTCCAATTTCAGTGGCCGTGCCGACCTGCAGGCGCTTCGCTCAGCTGCGTGTCACGCTGCAGCGCTTGCATGCCTGCCTTCCACCACCAGCAGAAATTCTGGTGCATCTGGACGGCAATGACGGCGCATTGCGAGACTTGGTGCAGATTGAGTTTCCCGGAGTGCGGCTTTTGCATTCAGAGATTTTGATGGGGCCTGGCGGAGCGCGAAATCGTATGATGCAGGAGGCTCGTTACTCTTGGGTGGCACACTTTGACGATGATTCTTTTCCAAATGACATCGATTACTTTGCCAGGGCTTGGTCTCTCATTACCAGACTGCCCGAAACGGCGGTTTTTTGCGCCAGCATCCTGCCGATGGAGTCACACGATGCTCAAGGGCTGTGGCTGCAGGCCGTCTACCCTGGGTGCGGTCATCTGATGAGCCGGGATTGGTTCCTGCGCACGCGGGGTTATCTGCCGATCCCGATCGCCTACAATCTGGAAGAAGTGGATGTGGGCATTCAACTTCACGCCATGGGGGGGAGGTGCTTGCAATCCGGGGAACTGCGGGTGTTCCATGACCACCTGCCTCCAGTGCGCGAAGACGAAAAAACCCAAGTGGGGATGATGATCAACACTGTGCTGTTCCCTCTGCTTCGGTATCCACTACCCTTGCTGCCTCAGGCCTGCGGCAGTGTGATGAGACGATTGTTCCGCCTGGCTTGGCGACAGGAATGGCGTGTCATTACGCGTGCTCTTTGCATGCTGCCCGCTGCCATCAGGCGCTATCTGCCACAGCGAGCACCCGTGAGCACTGCGGCGGCCTGGTCTTGGTTGCTTCTGCGGCGTGTTCCGCAGCGGGTGAGGGTTTCAGCATCAGTATGAGAAGAGGAAGCATCCATATTTGGGTCCCGGGAATCCAGGAAGGGACAGGTGGCATTCAGGCATTTTCCCGGATCTATGTGCAGGCCTTGGCCGAAGCGTTTGCTCATTTGGAAATCCGCGTGTTTGTCAAAAACGACCTCCCGCCGCCGGGAGATCTGCTGCGGCTGAAAGGAGTGACGTTTTACTCCATGGCACATTATCCAAAATGGACGCGCGCCTTGCTCATGGTGGTGGTAGGTCTGGCCGTTGGCGTCAGGGAACGACCGCGCTGTGTGATCACGACCCATCTGCATTTTCAGCCGGCTGTGCGCATGCTGAACTGGCTCTGCGGTATTCCGGTCATGAGCGTTTTGCATGGCATCGAGGCCTGGAGTCTTCCCAGTGGATTGCGTATTTGGGCCATGCGTGCTGCGGACCACCTGATGGCGGTCAGTCATCATACCCGGAAAGTGGTGATTGATTCCTATGGTCTTAACCCTGACAAAATCAGCGTGGTGCCCAACACGTTTGATGCCGACCGCTTCACCATCGGCCCCAAGCCTGAGCATCTGCTGGCACGTTATGGCTTGAAGCCCGGTCAGCCGGTGGTCATGACGGTGAGCCGTCTGGTCGTTTCTGAGCGATACAAAGGGCATCGTCAAATCCTGCAGGCTCTTGAAAGCATCAGGAATCTATATCCGGATCTTCGCTATTTGGTGGTGGGCACAGGCGATGACATGCTGCGCCTGCAGGAAATAACAAAAGCCTCCAATCTGGAAGAATGTGTGATCTTTGCCGGCCATATCCCCGCAGAGGAACTTCCTGATCACTACAAGCTCTGTGATGTCTTTGCGATGCCCAGCAGCAAGGAAGGATTTGGCATCGTATTTTTGGAAGCCATGGCTTCCGGCAAGCCCGTGGTGGCAGGCAATTTGGACGGATCGGTCGATGCCTTGGATCAGGGCCGTTTGGGCATGCTGGTGGACCCTCATGATCCGGTGAAAATTGCGGAAAAGATCTGCCTGGCTTTGGAAAAGAAGCCTGCGGAGGCACTATGGAACTCCCCTGAGATGCTGCGTGATGCTGTGATCAGTCAGTTTGGCTATGAGCGGGTGGGGCCGATGATGGCAAAGGTTGTGGCCCAACTCATGGAGAATCCAAGTTTCTCTGCGGACAGTGGAGGGGAAGGTAGAGGACAGGAGGTCATTGATCCTCTGCCACATATTGTGATTCTGACCCAATTGACTTCACCTTACCAAGTGGAGTTTTTCAACGCCCTGGCTGCTTCTGAAAAATGCCATTTGGAGGTGATCTATCTGACCAGTCGGGACAAAAACCGGCAATGGGTCATGCCTGGCATATCTCACGGTCACCTCATCCTGTCTGAAAATCCGGGGATGCGTTCGGATGCGCTGGAAGCGATTCAGCGTGCAGATTTAGTGGTTTTCAATTTTTACACAGACCTATTTGCCCTGCGAGCCATTCGTGAGCGCGTGCACACGCGACGCCCCTGGGTGTTCTGGGGTGAACGCCCAGGAGCTTATCAGGCGGGTATCTGGGGGGTCATGGCGCGCTGGGTGCTGCTCAGACCATTGCATCGTAATAATGCGCCGATTTGGGCGGTGGGTGCTTTCGGCGTCGAGGGGTATCGCCGTGAGTTTGGGGGCAGCCGTAGCTACAGCAACATCCCTTATTTTTCGATGCTCAAGCGATTCATGGCTCTGCCACTGCGCCCTGTTCAGCAGCGCACGTTCTTTTACTCGGGCTCGTTTTCGCCGCGCAAAGGAGTAGATGTGCTGGCTGCCGCCTTTGCTCAGCTGGCACGCCAGCATCCTGAGGCACGGCTGGTGCTCATGGGGGCCGGACCATTGGAGGGGAAGCTCAGGCATTTGCTGCGCAATTGCTCCGGCCAGGTAACGTGGCTTGGATTTCAATCTTGGGACAAGCTGCCCGAGGGTTACGCCCAAGGTGCCATTTTTTGTTTTCCATCCCGTTACGACGGCTGGGGGCTGGCACTGGTGGAAGCTCTTGCTTCTGGAATGCCTGCAATTGGCACTGAACGAACGGGAGCAGCCATCGAATTCCTTAAATCCGGTAAGTCTGGACGTTTGATTTCTGCGGGTGATTCAACTGCTCTGAAGAATGCCATGTTGGAATTGTTGCAACTGCCTGACGCCGAGTTTGAGTGCATGCAACAAGCGGCTCGTCAGTCCGTGGCTGCCAACACCTTGGACCAAGGTGTGAAACGCTTCATGGCTTCTGCGACGGATGTCCTGCAAAGCTGGCGGGCACGAGTCAAAACCTCTGTTCGGCCGTTGTAACCCCCAAAGAACTGCCATGTGTGGAATTGCTGGAGTATTAAACTCGCAGGGAATGGAACGAGAAAAACTCTCGGGTTCATTGCAGCAACTCGTCAGTGCGTTGAAACATCGCGGACCGGATGATCAGGGAGTTTGGTCAAATGCCTCCGGCACTGCGGGGTTTGCACATGTGAGGCTGGCTATTCTCGACCTGTCATCGGGCGGACACCAGCCGATGCATACGCCGGATGGCAATTTGCACATCACGTTCAATGGTGAGATTTACAACTTTAGAGAGCTGCGCCGGGAGCTTGAGAATGAGGGAGTGCCATTTCATACTCAGTCTGACACGGAAGTGCTGCTGCGCCTCTATGAAAAACATGGTGCTGCCATGCTGCCGAAGCTGCGTGGAATGTTTGCGCTGGCCATTTGGGATGATGCTCGCCAGCTTTGCTTTTTAGCCAGGGATCCGCTGGGCATCAAGCCGCTGTATTATACGCTTTCTGGAGGCAGGCTTGCGTTTGCTTCGGAATTGCGGGCTCTGCAATCAGCGGGACTGGCTGGACGCCAATTGGACGCCGAAGCGCTGATTCGTTACTTTCAAATGGGCTCGGTTCAAGAGCCGCAGACCCTGTTGGCTGACGTTTATTGTCTTGAAGCTGGCCATTACTTGCAGTGGGAAAATGGAAGTCTGGCAAAGAGCTGCTACTGGCGCGTGGCATTTGCCAATCAGGAAATGGACCCTCCAGCGGCCGTGCAGCATGTGAGGCAGGCTTTGCAGGACAGTGTTGATGCTCATTTTGTCAGTGATGTTCCAGTGGGCATCTTCTTGAGCGGGGGAATTGATTCGACGGCAGTTCTGGCTCTTGCGCGTGCAGGTGGCCATGAGAGCATTGATACCTTTTCCATCGGGGTGGATGATGCAGAGATGGATGAAGCCGGCCTCGCGGAGCGCACGGCGAAGTTGTTTGGTACGAAACATCACATGCTGCGCCTTGATGCAGTGACGGGACAGCAGGCGTTTTCAAATTTTCTACACACGATGGACCAGCCCAGCGTGGATGGCCTAAATACCTATGCGGTGTCTGCTTTTGCTGCGCAAAACGGTATGAAAGTAGTGCTGTCGGGCCTTGGCGGTGACGAATTGTTTGCCGGCTACAAAAGTTTTGATGCCGTCCCCCGGCTGCATGCATTTAACCGTGCGGTGCATCAGTTGCCACTGGCAGCTGGCATGGCTGGCTGGGCGTTAGAAAGAAACCCCTGCTCAGCCAAGCTGCGCCGAATTGGGTCCATGCTGCGACTCATGCCCACAGTTGAAAGTTCCTATCGAGCTTTTCGGGGTATCTTCTCTTTGCATGAGGCAAAATTGCTGGCTGCCCGCTATTTGGAGTGTTCCTACGACAGCCTGCCAGATTTACCCAGCCATCAAAATCAAGTGGATGATATTCATGACGCTGTAAGCAAGTGTGAAATCACACTCTACATGCGCAATCAACTTCTCCGGGATAGCGATGTGATGAGCATGTCCCAAGGATTGGAACTGCGGGTGCCGTTCGTGGATCGTGGCTTGTTTGAGCGTTTGGCCTTGGTTCCGGCGCATCTCCGGTTGCAACGTGGCAAGCAGATGCTGCTGGATGCTGTGCCTGAAGTTCCAGAGTGGATCTGGAACCAGCCCAAACGAGGGTTTGTATTTCCATTCGAGAAGTGGCTCGGACAGCAATGGGGGGACGAGTTTGCTGAGGCCACTCGTAAGATCCCATATAAAGATGCCACATGGTTCAAACGCTGGGCGGTCTTCATGCTGGATCATTGGCTGGAGCGTTCATTAATCGGTCAGGCCTGACAGTCCGCTCCATTATTTAAACAAGCCATGCGCGTTCTTCATGTCATGCCCTCCATGGACCCGGTTTTCGGGGGGCCGGTGGCTGCCATTCATGTGATGGCGCGTGGATTGTTGAATGCCGGTGTCAGTGTTGACATTGTGACGGTTCACTCCAGTGCTCGATCCAATGTCGCATTTGATGACTCACGTGAGGGAGTGAAATGGAGGTCATTTCCCGTTCAATTGGCTGTCTACGGGGTGTCACTTCCGCTGTGGCGATGGCTGCAGGCCCATGTGCATGAGTATGATCTGGTTCACATTCATGGCGTTTTTAGCTTCGCCAGCCTCATGGCTCAACGCAAAGCCCGTCGCGCTGGTGTTCCTTATGTGGTGCGTCCTTTCGGAGTTCTCAATCGCTGGGGAATGGAGAGGCGTAAGTCATGGGTGAAGCACTTCCTCTTCAAATGGCTGGAAAAGCCGGAGCTTGATCATGCGCATGCCCTGCACTTCACCAGCGAAGAAGAGGCGGCGGATGTGGCCCGGTTGGAGATTAAAGCTCCCGGGTTCGTGATTCCGCTAGGGCTTGATTTATCCCCCTACCAGCAGTTGCCACCGGCCAGCCTGTTTGAAACGCAATTTCCGAACTTCAAGGCGGATAAAACGGTTCTCTTTCTTTCAAGAATCGACGTGAAAAAGGGGCTGGATCTCCTGCTCCCAGCCTTCAAAGAGGTACTGTCCAAGATCAGTGGAGTGAAACTCATTATCGTTGGAGATGGAGATCAACGTCTGCTGGCTGACCTGAAACGTGAGGCCGAAGAACTGGCCATCGCTGACAGCATTCTTTGGACCGGTTTTCTCACTGGAGATATTCGTCTGGCGGTGATGGCGAAGGCCACGGTTTTTTGCCTGCCATCACGTTCCGAAAATTTTGGCATGGCTTTGCTGGAAGCCATGGCTGCGGGTCTGCCGTGCGTCGCGACAGACCAGGTAGCCCTGAGCGTGGAGGCTGCCAAGGCGGGAGCGGTGAGAATGACCCCGGTCACTGCCGTGGCAGTGGCAGATGCCTTGATCGCGTTGCTGGAGGACCAACAACTACGCATGGACTTGTCTGCTAAAGCGCGAGACTATGCCACCCAGAACCACTCCATGGCCGCCGTGGCTGGACGATTGAAGAAATTTTATGAACTGCTGTTCGTCTCGTCGGCAAAAAATGCCAATCCATGAGCTCGTGGTGGCGTAACGAACCATGTGAGAAAATGATAAAATCCCCACAATGAAAAAAGCACTCATCACCGGCATTACAGGTCAGGATGGCTCGTATCTGGCTGAACTCCTGCTGGGCAAGGGGTATGAGGTGCATGGCGTCATCCGCCGCTCCTCCAGCTTCAACACGGGACGGATTGACCACATCTACCAGGATCCGCATGTGGATGGGGCGCGGATGATTTTGCATTACGGGGACCTCGCTGATGCGGTGCAGATGGTGAAGCTGCTGTATGAACTCCAGCCGGATGAAATCTACAACCTGGGCGCACAGTCGCATGTGAAGGTGTCGTTCGACATCCCGGAATACACGGGGGATGTGGACGGGCTGGGCACGCTGCGCATTCTGGAGGCGATCCGTGAATCGGGGCTGATGAAAAAGACACGCTTCTATCAGGCCTCATCCTCGGAGATGTTTGGCAAGGTACAGGAGGTGCCGCAGACGGAGCAGACGCTGTTCTGGCCGCGCTCGCCCTATGGCTGTGCGAAGGTCTTTGCCCACTGGCTGACGGTGAACTATCGCGAGAGCTACGGGCTGCATGCCTCCAGCGGCATCTTGTTCAATCATGAGTCGCCGCGCCGTGGGGAGACGTTTGTGACGCGCAAGATCACCCGTGCCGCCACTCGCATTAAATTGGGTCTGCAGGACAAGCTCCATCTCGGCAATCTCGATGCGAAGCGCGACTGGGGTTTTGCCGGTGAGTATGTGGAGATGATGTGGCTCATGCTGCAGCAGGAGCAGCCGGACGACTATGTCATCGCGACGAATGAAACCCACAGCGTGCGCGAGTTTTGCCAGGAGGCGTTTGCGCTGCTCGGTCTCGACTGGGAGCTACACGTGATGCATGACGCCCGCTACGAGCGCCCCGCCGAGGTGGATATGCTCATCGGTAATCCGGAGAAGGCGCGCAGGCAGCTTGGCTGGGAGCCGAAGGTGCGGTTCAAAGAGCTGGTGAAAAAAATGGTGGACGCCGATCTCAAGCTGGCTGAACACGAGGCCAGATTGAAATTTCTCTGAAGCATGATGAAGCTGTTTATTTCCGGTCACAAAGGCATGGTGGGGAGCGCGCTGGTGAGGCGTTTCCAAAAAGTTGCGGGCGTGACCATCGTCACTCGCACACGTCAGGAGCTCAATCTCTCTGATCAGGCAGCAGTCATGGCATTTTATCAGTCTGAAAAACCTGATGCGGCCATCATTGCGGCAGGCAAAGTGGGCGGCATTCACGCCAACAGCACCTATCCCGCCGAGTTTCTCTATGAAAACCTGGCCATTGCGACCAATTGCATCAACGGTGCCTGGAAGGCTGGGGTGAAACGACTCCTGTTTCTTGGCAGTTCCTGCATTTATCCCAAGCTGGCACCGCAGCCAATGCCCGAAGACTGCCTGCTCACTTCGGCGTTGGAGCCGACCAATGAGGCCTATGCCATTGCTAAAATCGCAGGGCTCAAGATGGCCGAATACTATCGCAAGCAGTATGGCGTCGTCTATCACTCGGCCATGCCGACGAATCTGTATGGCCCCGGTGACAACTACCATCCGCAGAACTCCCATGTGATGCCGGCGCTGATCCGGCGCTTTCATGAAGCGCGGTTGGCAGAGCTGCCTGAAGTGGTGGCCTGGGGCACCGGCAGGCCGCAGCGCGAGTTTTTGCATGCGGATGATCTGGCGGACGCCTGCGCCTTTCTGCTTCAATTGGAAGACCCGCCGGATTTGGTGAACGTTGGCTGTGGCTCGGATGTGACGATCCGTGAGCTCGTGGAGATGGTGGCCGAGGTGGTGGGGTACAAGGGGCGGATCGTCTGGGACAAATCCAAGCCCGATGGCACGCCGCGTAAGCTGCTGGACACCACGCGCTTGAACCAGCTCGGCTGGAAGCCGCAAATCTCGCTCAAAGACGGTCTGGCGCAGACCTATGCGTCTTTCTTGGAGGAGATGCGTTCCAATCGGCTGCGAAGTTAATGAGTCGCTGAAAAATCTACTTTTTCCGGGTAGGGGGGATGTTTCTCACTCTGCGGTATGATTCTCCGTTTTCCCAGGCCATGAAAGTCCTTCTGCTCAACCAGTGCTTCCATCCGGATCACGTGGCCACGGCGCAGCATCTTACGGACCTGGCGCATGAACTGGTCAAATGCGGTCATCAGGTGACGGTGGTGGCGGCGTCACGCGGCTATGACAATCCGGACATTCGCTATCCCGTGCGCGAGACATGGCAGGGCATCGACATCCGCCGCATCTGGACGCCTGGGCTTGGCAAGAAAGCCAAGTGGCGGCGGCTGGTTGATTTCGCCATCTTTTGGGGGAATGCGAAGCGCATTCTCTTTTTCCTGCCCCGGCAGGACGTCACGGTCTGCCTGACCTCGCCGCCGCTCATCTCCACACTCGGAACGGTCATGGCCAAAATCAAAGGTGGCGCAGTGGTGCCGTGGGTGATGGATTTGAATCCTGATGAAGCCGTGGCTGCCGGTTGGTTGAAGGCAGGTGGCATCGTCGAGCGCATACTCACGTTCATTCAAAACTGGAGCTTCCGGCGTGCCTCCCGCATCATCGCGCTGGACCGCTTCATGGCGGAGCGCTTGATGGCCAAAGGCGTGAGCGCGGAGGTCATTCACACCGATGCGCCTTGGTCGCACGATCAGGCGATCCAGTACGATGTGGCGGCACGCGACGCCTTCCGCGCGGAGCACGGTCTCACGGGCAAGTTCGTCGTCATGTATTCCGGCAATCACAGCCCTTGCCATCCGCTGGATGCGGTGCTGGCGGCGGCAAAGGAGATGCAGGCCGATGAGCGTCTTCACTTCCTGTTTGTGGGCGGTGGCAGCGAGTTCAAAAAAGTGCAGGCTTTTGCGAATGAGAAGGCGCTGAAAAACATCACCTGTCTGCCCTATCAGCCGATGGAGAAGCTCTCGGGTTCGCTCTCAGCGGCGGATCTGCATCTTGTGGTGATGGGAGATCCTTTTGTGGGCATCGTGCATCCCTGCAAGATCTACAACATTCTCACGCTCGGCATTCCATTTCTCTTCATCGGTCCGGATCAAAGCCACGGCGCTGATCTGGCGCGGCGCTTGAACGATCCCGCACACGGGCGGGTGGCGCGCAACGGGGATGTGCCTGCCATCGTGCAACAGATTCGTGATGCGATGGCTCTGGGCCCGCAGCCGGTCAATGCAGCCGCCAAGGCGCTCGGTGCGGAGTTTTCCCACTCGGTGCTGTGCCCCCGGCTGGTGCACGTCATTGAGCAGGCTGCAGCACGCGCTTGATGAGTTCGTAGCTTGCGAAGCGCTCGGCGTCCGGGAAATCGTGGTCGGAGTCGGGGTGGGCGATTTGCAGGTTTGACGCTGCCTGGTGAAGTCTGAACAAGGGCAGAGCTGCGGCTGCGATGCGGTCCACACTCTGCCAGTGGAAGTTAGCATCCCGCAGCGGTGCATTCACAAACACATGGCGTGGGGCGAGGCAGGCGATGAGTTCGTAATGGTCCCACGGGCAGTCCTGCGGATGGCCGAGGTAGTCAGCCATGCGCAGCATGTAGCGCTCCTGCACGTAGCCTTGGATGTTGCCGCCTTTGTAGTCGAGCAGCGAATCAAAGCCGCAGCTTGAGACGATGACCTGGATGCGGTCATCGAACACAGCGGTGAAGATGGCATTGTGTCCGCCGAGCGAGTGGCCAATGGCCGCGTAACCGTGTTGGTGATCGACGTAGGGCAGGGAGTCCAGGTAGTCGAGCCCACGCAGGTTGTCCCAGATCGCTTTCATGGTGCCGCTGGGCATGTGCAGCGCTTTTAAGTCCGGCTGATAATCGGCGAGCAGCGGGTAGCTGGGTGACAGCGTGACGAAGCCGCGCTCGGCCAGTTCCTGTGCGTATTGCCGGTGAGGCTTGCCGCCGAGTCCTACGACCACCTTGAACCCGATCTTGTTCTCCGTGGGGTGCAGGCAGAGCACCGCAGGAGCTTTCGTTCCGGCGAGCGCCGCTTTGGGAATGCAAAGATACGCCGTCACCCTGCCACCCGGCTGGGAGCTGTAGGTGATCAGCCGCCGCACGTAGCTGCCGCAGTCGGTTTCCTCCAGCGTCTGCGGCTCCAGCGCGCAGCGCAGTTCCGGACCGGGCAGGGGACCTGCGACCCGCTGAAAGCCCGTCAGCGCCTCCTGGCGGCGGGATTCCCATTCGGCAGCACTCGTGGCGATCTTGGTCGTTCCATCCTTCGCGTGGTATTCGAGGAGGTTCGTCCGGCTCAGGCCGCGCAGAGGCGGAATGTCGGCCGCGATGGTGAGGCAGGGCAGGGAGAGGGCTAGCAAAACGCGGCGCATGAGAAACATACGCCGCGTGAGCGAGGTTTGTTAGCGTGCAGGCTCAATCATCCCTGCGCCCGCCGAGCAGCATCATGGCGTAGTAGAGGAAGGTGCCCAGCGCGCTGATGAAGGCGGCCACGTAGGTCAGTGCGGCGGCGTCGAGGACTTTGCTCATCGCGGCGGTTTCCTCGCCGGGAGCGATGGCTCCAGTGCTGGCCAGAACGCGTTTGGCGCGGGCTGTGGCATCAAATTCCACCGGCAGCGTGATCAGTTGAAACAGCATGACGACGCCAAAGCACAGGGCCAGGATCGGCAGGGCGATCTTCGGCGCAAAGTAGAGCAGGCCAAAACCGACAAAAGGAATGACCTGCCCGGCGATGGTGGTGATGCCCACCGCTGCCATGCGCCATTGCAGTGGTGAGTAGTGCTGCTGGTGCTGGATCGCGTGGCCGCACTCGTGCGCCGCCACCCCCAGCGCGGCCACGTTCGTGCCGTAGTAGTTTTCTTCGCTGAGTTTCAGCTGCTTGTTCGTGGGATCGTAATGGTCGCTGAGCTGGCCACGGATCGGGCTTATCGTGACATCGCGGATGCCGTTGATGTCCAGGATGCGCTGCGCGATCTGCGCGCCGGAGAGTCCGGAGCGTGCCGGGACCTGCGAATAGCGTGCATAGGCGCTCTTCACACGCCAGGAGGCGTAGAATGACAGCGCCATGGTGCCAAGGAAGAGCAGGAGGTAGAGGGGATCAATGTACATGGTTCTTGAATGGGTTTGCCATTATATACGCACCGAATGCCTGCTTGGGAAGCAAACGGCATTGCAAAACTGCGCGTAGTTTGTCACACAAAATCCCGTGTTGCTTCCCAACGAGGCTGCGATTGAATCACTCGCTCATGGAAACCGCCCCCATCTCCCCCCCTTTGGCCTCGGAGCCCATCCTCTGCCGCGTTACATCCTGGTATTACCGCCGTATGGGCATGCTGGCCGGGCTGTTCCTGATTTTCGGCCTCCTGTTTCTCCATGATGGAATATGGGGCTATCCCAAAGTGATCGCCATTGCAGAGAAGAAGGAGTGGTTCACGCAGGAGTTTCTGCCATCCTTCGAAGTAGCGAAGAGAGACGGGCGCATGGAGCAGTGGCTCGCAGATGCGAAAGCAAAAGACTGGCCGACCGGCGTGGATGGCGATTCCCCGCGCTGGAAAACTTACGCCGCCGAGCATAACTGGGAGGAGGACCCCAAGCACTACAGCGAGCGTGAGATCGCCGAGCAGTTTACATATGCCTACGGCTGCTTTGCCGGTGTGCTGCTCGTGGGCATCTTTGTCCTGCTAAACCGTGGCAAGGTGCTGCGTGGCGAGGCTGACCACTGGGTGACGCCTGAAGGCGTGCAGATTCGCTACACCGATGTGTTTCGTGTGGACAAGCGCAAGTGGGAGCACAAGGGGTTCGCGTATGCGTGGTACCGCACGCAGGGCGGCGCAGAAAAACGCGCGGTGTTCGACGATCTGAAATACGGCGGCGCAGACAAGATTCTGGAACGTCTGCTGGCTTGTTTCAGTGGCGAATTGATTGAAAAAGTCAGCGAATCTGAGAGCGCCGAAACCGCAACATCAGAGGTGGAAAAATAATGGCACTTCTTTGAGTTTGAAAAAGGCGGGAATTTCCCCTTGCCAAAGTAAACTCAGCCGCTAAAGCTCCGCCCCATCCCAACACCCCCAATCTATGGCAGAAAACATCACAGAAAAAGTTAGAGACATCATCGTTGAACAGCTTGGCGTGAATCCCGAGCAGGTCACCCAGGAAGCCAAGTTCATCGAAGATCTCGGTGCCGACTCACTCGACACCGTCGAGCTGGTGATGGCTTTCGAGGAAGAATTCGGCATCGACGTCCCTGACGAAGAAGCTGAGAAGCTTCAGTCCGTGGGCGATGTCGTCCGCTACGTCGAAGAAAACGCCGAGTAATTCCGGTCTTTTTTAGAACTTCAAAAACAGCCAAGTGGTTCATTCCGCTTGGCTTTTTTGTTGGGTGCTTTTGAGGCGGGGGGTGCGGTGCGGATCGACTTGGCGTCCGGCGTGACTTGGTGCTGGGGTATCGCGAACTCCCAGTGGGAGGTAGGGCGGCTTGTCCTCAAGCCGCCGCCGAGCGTCTCCTCGCGTGCTTTTCGGCAATCAGTTTCGCCGAATGTTCTGGCTGGTTGGCGGGTGGTCGGGCGGTTGGCCCCCAAGCTCAGTCGTCGCAGGATGCTGGGCTTCGTTTTTGGTGGATGGACGTTCGAAGTCCAGTGGCCTCACGCGGCGGACTGAGGACAGTCCGCCCTACCTGGCGTTCGGGTAGCCTCATGATCGAAGACGAGCAGGAGAACGTGGACGAAACAAAGCGGCTCAATGGCCCGCCTTGACCCTCTTGACGACTCCTTGACCGGTGCAGATACCTCAGAACCTCAGCACAAACTCGCCTTCTTTCTGCAGATGCAGGCGGTCACGGGCGGCCATTTCGAGGTAGGCGTTGTCGTTTTTGATCCACTCCATGCGGCGCAGGAGTTTGTCGCGGTCTGATTGCAACACATTGCGCTGCTCTTTGAGCTGCTCCAGTTTTGTGCGCATGGCGTTCTGCGTGTCGATCGGGTTGTCACACAGGACATACACGACGGGCACAATGAGCAGCAGCAGAACGAAGCGGGCCACCTTGAGGAATGCGCGCACCCAGCCTTCCCAGCGGGACTGGGGTTCGGATGCGCGCACTTCTCGGTAGTTCATAGGATATTAGACTTTCATGCGGCCACCAAAGATGGCGTTTTCACCCAGTTCCTGCTCGATGCGCAGAAGCTGGTTGTACTTCGCGATACGATCACTGCGGCTCATAGAGCCGGTCTTGATCTGGCCGCAGTTCGTGGCGACGGCGAGGTCAGCGATGGTGTAATCTTCGGTTTCACCGGAGCGATGGCTCATGACGGCGGTGTAACCATGACGGTGGGCGAGATCGACGGCGTCGAGGGTCTCGGTGAGGGAGCCGATCTGGTTCACCTTGACGAGGATGGAGTTTGCCACGCCGAGGTCGATGCCCTTCTGCAGGAATTCGACGTTGGTGACGAAGAGGTCGTCGCCCACGATCTGGGTGTTGGCGCCCATTTCCTTGGTGATGATGCCCCAGCCGTTCCAGTCGTTTTCGGCGCAGCCGTCTTCGATGGAGATGATCGGGAACTTCTTCTTCAGTTCGGCGTAGTAGGCCACGAGCTCGGCAGCGCTGCGCTCGGACTTGTCGGACTTCTTGAAGACGTACTTGTTCTTCGCCTTGTCGTAGAATTCGGAGGCGGCGCAGTCGAGGGCGATGAAGATGTCTTCACCGAGCTTGTAGCCGGCCTTGTCCACGGCCTGGGCGATGACTTCGAGGGCGTGGTCGGCGCTCTTCAGCGTCGGGGCAAAGCCGCCTTCGTCACCCACGGCGGTGCTCAGGCCGAGATCATGCAGGATCTTCTTGAGGGCGTGGAAGACTTCTGAGCCGTAACGCAGCGCTTCGGAGAAAGACGGCGCGCCTTTTGGCATGATCATGAACTCCTGGAAGTCGATCGGGGCATCGGAATGCGCGCCGCCGTTGATGATGTTCATCATCGGCACGGGGAGCACCTTGGCGTTCGGGCCGCCGATGTACTTGTAGAGGGGCTGGCCCAGGGTGATGGCAGCCGCTTTGGCCACGGCGAGGGAGACGCCGAGGATGGCGTTCGCACCGCACTTGGCCTTGGTCTTGGTGCCGTCGACTTCGCGCATCGCGTTGTCGATGCCGACCTGGTCGAGAGCGTCTGCGCCGATGAGGGCGTCAGCGAGTTCATTGTTCACCGCATCGACGGCCTTGAGCACGCCTTTGCCGGAGTAACGCTTCTTGTCGCCGTCGCGCAGTTCGAGCGCTTCGTGCTCGCCGGTGCTGGCTCCGGAGGGGACTGCCGCACGGCCCATGGCTCCGCCTTCGATGTAAACATCCACTTCAACAGTGGGATTGCCGCGTGAGTCGATGATTTCGCGTCCGATGATGCGAGAAATGGTGAGTTCGTCCATGAGGATAGATTATTTAAGTTTTGCTAATAATTAGGATTTTTCAAGAAGGTTTCGAGAAATCTCCGGGGGAGGGGGTTCATACACGGCTGAAGCTAGCGCTCAAATGGTAGTTTTTAACGATGCAGCAAGACGCGGGCCAGAATGGCGGGGGTAGGGTAGGGAGTTCGGGCAGGTGAGGGGCCATCTTGGTCCCCGGTTTGGGGGCGGTGGGGTTGCTCATGAGAATGAGGGGGCAAAATCCAGCCGCCACGAGGGACCCGCCGAAGATGCACCCAGGCGGGAGCAAGATGAGTGTGGATCAGGGGCTCCCGGAGGGTGCATGGAAGGTAGCCTCGCTGCACCACCGGCTATACTGCATTTCTCACGCCCGCAGGGAATCCACGAACAGCGTGTCGCCGCCATGATGTAGCTCGGTATTCCGATACCGAGTCGGTGCCGTCGCGGAATCGGAATTCCGCGCTACATCCCCGCATGTCATCGAAGGCGAAAGGGGTGGGCCTGATGAGGCAGCGGGTCTTCCTGGCATGACGCACCCACCGCTGGAAGCCCACGCAAGGTCCTCCGACACCCCTCAAGCCCCCTCATGTCGCATAAATTTGCCAAAGGTCGTTGACATCTCAAAAACGGGACCCAAGACTTGTTTCATCCTCGGGTGCTTCGTCGTGCAGAACGCGTTCGCCTGAGGGGGACAGCGCCGCCGGCAGTGAAGAACTCTGACCAGCGCAACCTGCAATCCGGCACCGCCACCCTGTGGCGCTCCCAGGTCAATCTTGGACCGCCGGTCGTTTCCTGAAGCCTGGCCCATTCGCATCAGCTCCGCACTCCTGCGGTCTCTGCGCATCTGCATGACAGAATACAAACACCAGATACCACAATATACTACATACTACTATGAATACGACCCAAACCGAAGCGCTGCCAAACGACGAAGCCGAACTGATCACCCCGGAGCAGCTTGCCCACCGGCTCAATGTCTCGCGCCGCTGCCTGAGCAACTGGGCGCGCGACAAGATCATCCCCATGGTGAAGATCGGGCGCGTCTGCCGCTTTGATTTCCAAAAAGTCCGGGCAGCGCTGGCGCAGTACGAGCAGGCCGCTGCCACACCCACCCAAACACGCCCATGAAACACAATCTTGTTCGTTTGGAGAAGGTCCGCCAGGCGGGTCCTGCCAAGCAATGGCGCAGCACGGTGATGCCAGAAACTCAACAGCTAGCCTGCTCTCCCGCCTCAAGGCATGATCCTTGCCGAACACTACTGGTTTTTAACCGGCGCTCCGTGGGGCACGGCAGTCTGGAGGAAAGATGCGGGGGCAGGTCGTGAGGGAGGGAGTTTTTGGAAAGGGGGGAGAGTGAAGGGGAGAGCAGCCCACGCTGGGGGGAAAGGATTCCAGGGACGCGCACAACGCGTCGCTAACATCCAGAGTAGAGCGTGCCGCAGGGCTGGTAGGGAACCGCTGTGCGGGTCCGTGATTTCGGGTCTGTCGCGTCGCAGGCGCTCAGAAAGCTTGCGCCGTCCTCGGAGCCTTGAACAGCAGGCTTTTTCCCCGGCGGCGTGGGGTTTCCTGTGCACGCCTTGACCTTTTGACTGCTTGAGCCGTCCCAGTTCAGCCGAAAAGCTCCGTAATCGGCCTGCCCTTGTCAGCCACCGTAAACGGCCGCTTGCTCGGGCTGTAGAGCACCTGATCCAGCGGAATGCCGAGGCCATAGGCGATGGTGGCGTTGAAATCGGGGATCGTCACCGGATTGACGGTGGCTTCGTCACCGCTGGCATCGGTGGCTCCATAGACCTGGCCGCCGCGGATGCCGCCGCCGGCCATCAGGCAGGTGAAGCCGCGTGCGTGGTGGTCGCGGCCGTCATTGGCGTTGATCTCGGGGGTGCGGCCGAATTCGGTGGCGAGCACGACCATCGTCTCCTGCAGCATGCCGTGGGATTCAAGATCCTGCAGCAGGGTGCTGAGGGCGGAGTCGAGCTCTTCGCAGAGTTCGGGGACGCGGGTGAAATTGGCATTGTGGGTGTCCCAGCTGCCGAAGGAGACTTCGACGAAGCGCACCCCGTGTTCGACCAGACGGCGGGCGAGCAGGCAGCCCTGGCCAAAGCGGTCACTGCCGTAGCGGTTGCGCAGTGCGTCGGGTTCCGCGCTGAGGTCGAAGGCCTTGAGCTCTTCGCTCTTCATCATTTTGAGCGCGTCATCATACATGTCGGCGTAGGCGCGCACGTTTTTGACGTTGTAGGTTTCGGCAAACTGGCGGTCGAGCTGCTTGGCGGTGTTGAGGCGGCTGTTGAAGCGCTCTTCGGTGAACCACTGGTTGGTGCGGACGTTGTTGATGCCGCTTTCGGGGTCGTTGATCATCAGCGGCGAAAAGCGGTTCTCAAAGAACCCGGCGCCGGGATGGCGGCTGTCGTTGCCGATCATGACGCTGCCCGGCAGGGTGGGATTGCCGCGATCCTGAAACTTCTGCAGCCACGCCCCCATGGAGGGATGGCGGATGCTGCTGCGCATGGTGTAGCTGGTGTGCTGGTAGTAGTTGCCCTGCTCATGCGCGCCCTGCGTCGTCATCATGCTGCGCACCACGGCCAGTTTGTCCATCTGCCGGGCGATGAGCGGGATGTTACCCGCGACGCGGATGCCATCGACATTGGTGTTGATGACCTTGGTCAGCCCCATGATGTCCGTCTTGTCCGGCTTTGGATCAAAGGTGTCCAGGTGGCTCATGCCGCCATTCATGTAGAGATAGATCACGTTGCGCGCCGTGGCTGCCTGCTTCAGCGGCGAAGATCCCTGCCCAGGGGCCGCAAGAATGCGAGGAGCGAAGTGCGCTGCGGTGCTGACACCGAGGAAGGTCTTGGCGGCACCGGAAACAAAAGTACGACGGCTGAGATCGTTGCGGAAAGGATTCATGGACAGGGCAGGGGATGGGGGATGCGGCCCTTTAACGCAGGCAGGCGGCGGACTTATCACAAGATTTGCGTTCTTTGTCCCCCGGAGGTCAGGCCTCCGACCTGACAACGGCCCGGGGCTTCCAGCCTTCGGCTCAAAGGCGAGACGCCCCTGGTTGCGCAAGCGCTGCCAGACGGACGCTTTAGGAAAGGGGGAGAGTGAAAGGGCCGACAGGCGTTGATGGGACGAAGGAATCTACGGACGCGACACAGCGCGTCCCTACCATCCGCGCAGGACACCCAGGGCTGGTAGGGACCCGCTGTGTCGGGTCCGTGATTTCGGGTCTGTCGCGTCGCAGGCGCTCAAAAAGGTGCGCCGTCCTTGGTGCGGTGAACAGCAGGCTTTTTCCCCGAGGGCATGCGACTCCTTTGATTTGCAAAGACACCGCCGAGGCCTCCGGGTTGACCCCGGCCCGGGGCTTCCTGCCTTCGGCTTAAAGGCGAGACGCCCCGATCCGTCTGACGGGCGAGATGCCCATCCTCCGTCGTGCGGCGAGCCTACCTCTGCGCTCTCCGCCCAAACTTCCGCTCCAGCTCGCTGGTGGAAATCTGCACCAGCGTGGGTCGGCCATGCGGGCAGCAGTAGGGCATTTCACAGGCAAAGAGGTCTTTGAGCAGCGCCTGCATCTCGGGAATGGAGAGGACGTCGTTGCTTTTGACGGAAGCCCGGCAGGCGATGGTGGCGATGGCGTCTTCGCTCAGGCGCAGGCTGGAGGATTTGGTGCTCAGGCTGCTGAGTTCTTCGATCACTTCGTCTCATCAATGCGGTTGGGACAGGCCTTTTTGCTCCAGAAAAGACTGATACTTGATGCCGCGTCGTTGGCCTTCACCCGCACCCCAAATGCAGTAAGCGATGAGCACCACCGAGATGACGCGGTAGGGCCAGCCCGGCAGCACCAAACCGGCCAGCAGCAAACACCCGGTAAAAGTGTAGAACCGCTCTTCAGCTCCGGGATAAAAGGTGATGATTTGGCCAAGGAGAAGCAAGACAATGCCAGACCCAAACACGAAACGCAGCAGCGGCCTGAGGGGCCGAAGAAGACGGGTGTTGATGTACTGCAGCGCATTCATGGGGTGAGGTGGGTCAGGGCTTGTTGCTCCAGAAAATGCTGAAACTCGATGCTGGCCCGATGACCTTGGACCAAATGCGCAATGCAGAGAGCGATGAGTGCCACCGATGCGATACGATAGCGCCAGCGCGGCACGAACAAACCGGCCAAAAGCAAGCACCCCGGCAAGATGAAGAACCGCTGGGCATCTCCGGTAGGCGAGGAGGCGATCCGGCAGTAGAAAAGCAAGACAACACCGGACCAGAACACGAGACGTAGCAACAGCCTGGAGGGGCGGGGAAGCGAGGTTTCGGAGGATTGCGTAGTATTCATGGAGTGAGGCAGTCGCCGTTTGGGCATTGGCATATGCAGATTAAAAGATCAGCGCGTTGAAATCATGCCGATACTTACCAGAAATCCGTTTTGGAAATCGCAATAACCCGGGGCTTCCAGCCTCCGGCTCAAAGGCGGGACGCCCATCCTCCCCGCCTACCCCGGCGCTCTCCGCCCAAACTTCCGCTCCAGCTCGCTGGTGGAAATCTGCACCAGCGTGGGCCGCCCATGCGGACAGCAGTAGGGCATCTCGCACGCAAACAGATCCTTCAGCAGCGCCTGCATCTCGGGAATGGAGAGGACGTCGTTGCTTTTGACGGAGGCTCGGCAAGCGATCGTGGCGATGGCGTCTTCGCTCAGGCGCAGGCTGGAGGATTTCGTGCTCAGGCTGCTGAGTTCTTCGATCACCTGGTCCAGCCACGCAGCGGGATCATCGGTCTTCAAAAACGCAGGCAGGGTTTCCACCTTGAAAATGTTTGGGCCGAAGGGCTCGATCTCGATGCCCAGACGGTTGAGCGAGGCCATATTCTGCTTCAGCAAATCGGCGTCCCGGGGCGTGGTTTGCAGGGTGACGGGCAGCAGCAGCCGCTGGCATGGGACACCGCCGGATTCAATGGCACGGCGGAACTTTTCAAAGTTCACCCGCTCATGCGCGGCGTGCTGATCCATGAGAACGAGTCCTTCCTTGCCTTCCATGAGCACGTACAGCTTCTGCAGCACGCCGATGATGCGGTACTCTGGTGGCTCAGAGGGCGCGGCTTTGGCAGGTGCCTGGGGTTCCTGCGGCGCTTCTACTTCCTCCTCTTGGGCTTCTGGCGGCGCCGCTGCTTCGGGTGCCTGAGGCTCAATGGCGGGAGTGCTGCGCTCCGTGGCAATTCTTGCCAGCACGTCTGCGGCGCGGTGTGAGACGGCGGGTGCAAAAGGCTGCGTTCGCGGGGCGGATGTCGCCGCGGGGGCCGGGGCGATGTTGCGCAGCGGTGCTGACGAAGCGGGCACCGGCATGGCAAACTGCTCCTGGCGGCTGCTCGGGACAGCCTGTGTACTTGCGGCTGCGGGAATGGCGCGCGCGGGTGCATGACCCGTGGGCAGCTTGGCCGCGTTCTCCAGCGTGTGGCTGACACTGCGGGAGATGGCGTCACGCACGCTGTGGCCATCATGAAAGCGCACCTCTTTCTTGGCCGGATGCACGTTCACATCAAACGCATGTGGATCCATCTGGATGAACAGGAAGGTGACCGGATACTGCCCCTTCATCAGCGCAGTGTGGTAGCCTTCGCGCAGGCCGTAGGAAATGCTGGCGCTTTCGATCGGGCGGCCGTTCAGATACGTGGTCTGCATCTGACGGTTGGAGCGGCTCATGCCCGGACCGCCTATGTAACCGGAAACGGTCACGCCCTGCACGGTGGTTTCCTCGACCTTCAGCAGGCGGGAGGCCAGCTCATCACCCACCATGCCGCGAATGCGCTCCAGCATGTCGCGCGTGGCTGGCAGGTGCAGCACGAGTTCTCCATTATGAGTCAGGGTGAAGGCCGTCTGCGGATTGGCGATGGCATGCAGCCGCAGCTGCTGCTCCACGTGGGCAAATTCCGTGTTCTCCGTGCGCAGGAATTTACGCCTCGCAGGCACATTGAAAAACAGCGAGCGCGCCTCGATGACCGTGCCCGGCGCACCGCCATGATCCCGCACCGCCACCAGCTTGCCGCCATTCACTTCGATTTCGGTGCCCACGAGCGCCGATTTCTCACGGGTGGCAAGTCGAAAGCGCGACACGCTGGCGATGCTGGGCAGTGCCTCGCCACGAAATCCAAAAGTGTGAATCGCACCGAGATCTTCCTTGGTCCGTATCTTGCTGGTGGCATGGCGCTCCAGACACAGCATGGCGTCCTCCCGGTCCATCCCGCTTCCATCATCAACAATGCGAATCATCGCGATGCCGCCGCGCTGGGCGTGCACCTCAATGTGGTGGGCTCCGGCGTCCAGGCTGTTCTCAACCAGTTCACGCACCAGAGCAGCCGGGCGCTCCACGACCTCGCCCGCCGCCACCTGGCTGGCGAGTGCGTCTGGAAGAATGCGTATTTTTGCCATGAATTTCGATAAAGTGCGTGGTGGGAAGCGTAGCCCTTATTGCCACTCAGAAATGTTATCTTGGATGCCGGATGGGGATTTGCAATCTCCGTGCTTCTCGGCCATCAGACACATCCTCTCAATTGTTTGCTCTCACATGATTTCCCTGACCTCCAGCGCCGTCGAACATCTCAAATCCCTCATCGCGGAAAAGAACGCCGATGCGGGCACCGGGCTGCGTCTGCGGGTGGAGAAGGGCGGCTGCGCTGGCATGCAGTACGTCATGGGCCTGGATCAGGCCAAAACCGACGACGAGGTGCAGTCTCAGGATGGTGTCTCGATTATCATCGATAACGACAGCCTCGGCTACCTGCGCGGCTGCCAGATCGATTACGTCGATTCCCTGGCAGATGCCGGATTCAAGCTCTCCAACCCCAATGCGGCCCGCAGCTGTGGGTGCGGCACGTCCTTTGAACCTCAGACTAGCTGAATCTAAGCCTCAGATTTATTGATCCCTTGGCCAATATCGTAGCAATCTTGCTGCCAACTTATTCACAAAATTTCCTTTTCAAATTCCGTCGATATTGTAGAATTTGAACATTCCTGATTTATAAATACTAAAATTTTCGCAAAACTGTCATGCAAATCCGATTTTTGAGCGACGGCAATGAGTACCGTTCTTACGGTGGCGGGAGCTTTTCCAAGAAGAAAGACTCCGGCGGCATTTTTTGGTGGACCATTCTCATCACTTTGCTGATGGGCTTCGCCACCTTTTGCTGGTTCTTCAGCATCATGGTGTTCGCCCACCCTGAAAAACCATTCAATTACCGTGTGCTCGCACGTTTCGACAAACTCGATCCGCTGCGCAAATTCACCAACTACACTGTGCCTCAGGGCAAGTTTCTCCCTGCCCGTGATCTGCTGGCCGAGTTCTATGCCTTCAACAGCGAGCAACTGGCCGTGAAGAATGATCTCCTCAAGCGTTCCTACATCCGCAACTACAAGCAGGATCAGCCGCTTTATGTGAAAGGCACCTTTCAGGTGATCAACGCCCGTCCGCTCACCGCGAGCGATGTCATCACTGAAGGCTGGGTGGTGCGTGCGCGCTCCGCAGACATCGAAGACGTGGACATTGAAATCGTTCTCCCTGGCAACAAGGACAAGGCCGACCCTTATCAGGTGGGCGACTCCCTGATCCTCGATCAAAAGAGCACCTTCGCCGCGGCACTTCATGTGCAGAAGTTTGATCAGGAGCGCGTCTGCATCACGCTCATGCCGCTTGCCTATCAGGGCTTTGCCACCAAGGCCGGCGAGCAGTTCAAGATGACCCCGCCCGCAAAGCTCAACATGGATGCCTACTGGCCTCTCACTCGTGATCCTGGCGCCGCTGTTCTCGAAAGCACCGCTGACAAGGTCGTTTCCAAGCAGGGCTGAGTCTTATCTCTGAGATTTCGAAAAAGCGGAAGGCGTCCCCTTCCGCTTTTTTTGTACCCAGAGAGGCAGAAGTCCTTTTGATCACATAGGAGAATACATCGAGGTAGGTGAGGGTAGAATGTGGTATGCGGGGGCTCGCATGTCTGATATGGAGTGCGGTCGCGGAGTGAGGAACGAACGCAGCTGCCGCTTTCGCAGGCGGGACGGCACGCACACACCCAGAAAGTTTCGAATGCGGCAGCCTGTGGTTGCCCGCAAGCAGACGAATCGGCGCCCACCCCGAGATGTTCGAAAGCGGCAGTTCCACCCTTTCAGGCGTGCGCAGCCGCACTCCAAATCCGCCCTGGGCCCGGCTGTGCTCGAACCCGAAACTCCGCCCTGGAATCGAGGAAGAAAAAAGCACAGAACCAAGAACGAGAATTTGACTGCGCCACCGCCACTCCGCCCCAGCCTCTCCATCCTTTGAATTTCAAACCTCTCCCACCTTGCATCCGCCACGCTTCGCGCCAATAGCAAAGCATGCCCGATGACTACAATCCCGCCACCGTCGCCGATGTCCGGCGACTGCGTGACACCCTGGAACAGCAGGGAAAAAAACTGGTGTTCACCAATGGCTGCTTTGATCTCCTCCACGCAGGCCATGTGCGCTACCTTGAGCAGGCGCGTGCGCTCGGAGATGCCATGGTGGTCGCTTTGAATTCAGATCAGTCCGTGCGCCAGTTGAAAGGCCCGGATCGTCCGCTCAATCCCGAACATGATCGTGCGGAAGTGATGTCAGCGCTGCGTGCCGTGGATGCCGTGGTGGTGTTTGATGATGAACGCGCCACCGCGCTCATCGAGGCCATCCGCCCGCATGTGTATGCGAAAGGCGGTGACTACACCGTGGAGTCCCTCAATCGTGAAGAACGCGCCGCGCTGGAATCAGCAGGCACCCAGATCTGCATCCTGCCGCTGGTGCCCGGGCGCTCCACCACGAAAACCATCAACAAGATGCAGGCGGGTGATAGCAGCGCACCAGGGAGCGGCTTGCTGCGTCTCGCCGTGCTGGGCTCCGGTGCAGGCTCGAATCTCCGCGCGATCATTGCCGCCATCCAGTCAAACACTCTGCGTGCAGAGGTCGCCATCACGCTCAGTGATCAGGCGGATTCTGGTTTTCGTGAAATCGCCCGCACAGCAGGACTGCCCGCGCTGTTTGTTGATGGTGGCGACAATCCGCGCCGCCTCAGTGACGCGGCGCAGAAGGAAATCTTTGAGCACTTGGAGCGTGCGCGCATTGACGTCGTCGTGCTCGCCGGATTCATGCGCATTCTCAAAGAGCCGGTGATCAGCGCGTATGCCGGGCGCATTGTGAACGTGCATCCGTCACTGCTGCCGAAATTCAAAGGGGCCAATGCGCCGCAGCTTGCCATTGATGAAGGCGAACTGGAAAGCGGCTGCACCGTGCATCTCGTTACCGCAGAAATCGATGGCGGTCGCATTCTCGGCCAGGCCAAAGTGCCGGTGAAACTCGGCGACACGGCTGAGACCCTGCATGCGCGCATCAAGGTCGAGGAACACAAACTGCTGCCCCATGTGCTGAACGAATGGCGTGAACGTGGACTTTCCGTGCGAGGTGCGGTTGCGTCATGAGCGGCTTCACCGGAACACTCAACGCCCAGCAGCGCGAGGCCGCCACGCACATCAATGGGCCGTTGCTGATTCTCGCGGGTGCAGGCACTGGCAAGACCCGCGTGCTCACCGCGCGCATCAGCTACATGGTGAATGAGGGAATCAATCCGAAGAACATCCTCTCCGTCACCTTCACCAACAAAGCCGCCAACGAAATGCGCGAGCGTGTCAAAGGCATGGTGCGCGATGGACTGGGCAAAAAAGTCGTGGTGGGCACCTTCCACGCTTTCTGCGTGCGCCTGCTGCGCGAGTTTGCCGCGCATGTGGGCTACAAGAACAACTTCGCTATTTACAGCCAGGGCGAGCAGGAAAGCCTGCTCAAACGCGTGCTCCAGGGGCTCCTCGTCAAAGACGAGAAAATGGACCCCTCCGTCATGCTCTCGCGCATCAGCAAGGCCAAGAACGAAGGCTCCACCCTCGGCGATGCGAAGGACGACCTCGATGCGGCGGTCTTGGAGAAGTACATGGACGAGATGCGCGGTCTCAATGTCATGGACTTCGACGACCTGCTCATCCTCGGCGTGCGCCTGCTCGAAGAGCATGCCGATGTCCGCGCCACCGTGCAGAGCCGCCACCACTACGTGATGGTGGATGAGTTCCAGGACACCAACTCCCTGCAGATGCGCCTGCTGCGCGCGCTGGTGCCTGCACCTTACAATGTCTGTGTGGTGGGTGACGATGACCAGTCCATCTACGGCTGGCGCGGTGCGGAGATCACCAACATCACCGAGTTCGAAAACTTCTTCCCCAACCCGCATGTGGTGAAGCTGGAGGAAAACTACCGCAGCACCACGCCCATCCTGCACACGGCGAACAGTCTCATCGTAAAAAACGCAGGCCGTCGGCCCAAGACCCTGTGGAGCCGCAATCAAGGCAGCGATCTGGTTCGTCTCATCGCCACGGAGGATGAGAAGGAGGAGGCCGACATGATCGCGAAGGAGGTGGAGACCGCCCACTTTGCGAATAAGCAGCCTTTGGAGGAATTTGCCGTGCTCTTCCGCACCAATGACCAGTCGCGTGTGCTGGAGCAGGCCTTCCGTCAGCGCAAGATCGCCTACCGTGTGGTGGGGGCGCGCAGCTTCTTTGACCGGCGTGAGGTGAAGGACATCCTGAGCTACCTCTCGGTGATGCACAATCCGCATGATGACATGGCGCTGCTGCGTGTGCTGAACACACCCACACGTGGCATCGGCAGCGCCACCGCCGAGCTCGCACGTGAGCGCAGCATGGAAAAGCACCACAGCATCTGGGTCGCACTGTGTGATGAGGATTTCCTGCGCCAGATCCCCGAAAAGGGACGCAACGCCATCCGCGTCTTCACCACGCTCATCGTCAAATACTCCGGCCCGGCCAGCACCCCAGGAACCAAGCTGGTGGACATGACGCAGGCCCTGATTCTTGAGATCGGCTACATGGAGCATCTCAAAAAAGCCGCCAAGGAACCGGAAGACTTCACGGGCTGGGAGAACGGCCTCAACGAGTTGTTCAAAAGCATGCTGGCTTATGAGGAGCGCAATCGTGCGGGTGGTCTCGCTGGTTTCCTGGACGAAGTCAGCCTCAATGACGAACGCGAGGAAAAGGACGACATCGAAAAGAAAAAGGGCGTGTGTTTGATCACCATGCATGCCTCCAAGGGGCTCGAATTTCCGGTCGTATTTCTCCCTGGAATGGAGCAGGGGATCCTGCCGCACAAACGCAGCTTTGACGAAGGCCGTGTGGATGAAGAGCGCCGCCTTTTTTATGTGGGCATCACCCGTGCGAAGCAGAAGCTCACCCTGAGCCACACACGCACGCGCATGAAGTGGGGCAAGACACAGTCCAGCATGCCGAGCACCTTCCTCCAGGAGCTCGACCGCAAATACGTCGAAGAACTCGACTACACCAAGCACATGAATGAAACCGTGACGCAGGAGGAAAACACAAATTTCTTCTCCGGCTTGCGGGCCATGCTCGCTGACAAGTAACCGCGTGCCGCAGCGCTCCATGTCGCCCTCACTTCTCTCCCGTTCCATATCTCCGCAGCTCTTGCGGCCATTCTGAGTACGTAGTTCGGGCTTCAGCCCGTTCTGGAAGCCCCTCATTACCTCAAATCTGAAACCACCCAGCGCACGTTTTGTAGTCCCGGCTTCAGCCGGAATCTGGATATAACCGCGCGCCGCAGCGCTCCATGTCTTCCTCCCGTCTCCAGTTTCAGCTCGACGCGCAAGCCGGCGACTCACGCGCCCGCGCCACCACGTTTTACACGCTGCATGGCACCATTCAGTCGCCGCTGTTCATGCCCGTGGGTACGCAAGCCACGGTCAAGGCACAGACGCAGGAGTCGCTGCACGCCTCCGGCTCGCAGATTCTGCTGGCAAACACCTACCATCTGCTGCTGCGTCCAGGGCCGGATGTCTTCACCAAGCTCGGCGGCATTCACCGCTTCATGAACTGGCCCGGCTCCGTGCTCACGGACTCCGGCGGCTATCAGATTTTCTCGCTGCCTCATTCACGCTCCATGACGGAGGCCGGCGCAGTGTTTCAGAGCTACGTCGATGGCCAGCGCATCCTGCTCAGCCCGGAGCTCAGCATTCAAACCCAGCGCGCTATTGGCAGCGACATCATGATGGTGCTCGACCAGTGCATCCCTTCCACCGCCGATGAGAAAACCGCCCGTGCCGCCCTGCAGGTGACGCAGCGCTGGGCCGTGCGCAGCCTTGCAGCGCGGGAGGACTCACCGCAGTCCATGTTTGGCATCGTGCAGGGTGCGCTGTATCCGCAACTCCGCCGCGAGAGTGCTGCGGGCCTCATGCAGCTCGACTTCGACGGCTTCGCCATCGGCGGCCTTGCCGTGGGCGAGGAAAAGAACGAACGCGAAGACGTCTGCGAGCTCACCGCTGCGCTGCTGCCTGCGGACCGCCCTCGCTACCTCATGGGCGTCGGCACACCGGTGGATGTGCTGGAGGCCGTGCATCGCGGCGTGGACATGTTTGACTGCATCATCCCCACGCAGGTGGCGAAGCGCGGCACCGCTTTCACTTCACGCGGCATCGTGGAGCTGCGCCGCTCCGTCTACAAATTCAGCGAGGACCGGCTCGATCCCACCTGCACCTGCCCGGTCTGCACCACGCACAGCCGCGCCTACCTGCACCATCTTACCAAAACGCAGGAGCAGCTCGGCTGGACCCTCGTCGGCCAGCACAACATCCACTTCTACCACCAGTTCATGCGCGAGATCCGCCAGAGCATTCTGGAAGACCGCTTCATGCCGCTCTACCGCGAGCGCCGCGAAATCTTGCAGATCGAAGATGTGGACCATCCCGTCACGCACCCCAAGCGCACCTCCACCAAACCGAAGCACGAGGGCGACTACGAACTTCACGGCGAGCCGCCCGCCATCCTGCACGCGCCCTCGCTTCGCATCATCCCCACCACGCCGCAGCTCGATCCCGCCATTGAATCCCAGGTCATTCAGCTCCTCCGTCAGCCCGCAGATTCACCGCCGCTCGTCGTCTGGGACACTCAGCTCGATGCCGCAGCGACCGCCCTCGCCGTCATCCTTCTCTACGAAGCCGAAGCCACCAAAGGCCCCATCCGCCCACTGCATCTCATCAGCTTCAGCGAAGACCTCGCCCCGCTGCGCCTCGCCCTCCATCACAAGCGCCACTTCCCCTACTTGCGCCACGGCGCCGCAGACACCCTCATCCGCCGCGACGTGTGGGAATCCCGCTACTGCCCCGGCCTGAAATGGACCCTCATCCACGGCTCACATGCCGAGATGAAGACGAATGCACCTGCGGCAGATGTGGTGTTGGAAAGTACTCACGAGCTTTAGCTCGTTCTGGAAAAGCGCCGCACCTCCCAGAGCGAGCTAAAGCTCACAAGTACTTTGGCGCTGGGGCGCTCGTCCCTTTTCATTCACTTGGTGACATCAATGTCATGCGTCTTCGGTGCCGGTTTCTCCTCCGTGCCCTTGCGCCGCAAAAAGTGTCCAATATCCACGCCGAAGTACGCCAGGCAGTTGATCAGCAGCGCCGTCGCCGCCGCTTCATCCAGATTGCCAAAGATGGGGATGTTGTCCGGAATGAACTCCGCCACGCCAAAGCCAACGTTCAGCAGGTAGAGAGCCGACACAATGCCCGAGGCGAGCACCAAAATATCACGGATCAGTTTCATAAGGAATGGGGGAGATTTCAACTATACTGTGCCAGCTTTGCACCCTCCCGCCAAAACATCCTTGGGCGAATTTTGGAATGGTCCGGGTGGGAGGCAAGACGCTCCATCTGACAATTCTGTCGCATCTCACCAGCAAATGAGCCAAAATCAGTGCCGATGAATCCGAGTTCATGTATGTCCTTGAGGAAAGTGACTATCATCGTCCTATTGGCGTGGGCGGCAGTCTTAGTGGCATGGGCTTTTCATGAGACCTTTATCAGCGGCACGACAGATGGCCCCGATTTCGTTCAAATACTCAAATCAGGCGGTGCATCCGCCGGCTCAATTTCCTCGTTCGAAGTGGTGGAGCCAGAAGTTGGATATGCTCCATTCAAAGCAAGTGAGTATGACAGCTTGGCTCGACGAGCCAAAATCACTGACGCTGCTTCGATCAGTGGTCTCTTGGATCATTTAAAGAATGCCCAGTCAGGACGGATACATTTGAATCATCCGGGAACGTTTGATCGCGTCTTTCTCAAGGTGAATGGGCAGGACGGCTTTTTCTGGCTGGATCTGTATGTGCTTAAGGACGACCAACGCTCGGTTTTCATGGTCAAGGCGAACACATGCAATGCAGTGAACCCCAATGGAGCGTCGGAGTATTATTTGGACAATTATTCTGAAGTTCTAAGCCTGCTGAAGCACGATAAAGCCACTGCGTCAGGACATACAGAGAAGGAGGACTGATTGGCTAAGAAGAAAAGGCGACCAGTCTTTGTGACTGGTGCTTGTCGTGCTCCCTTGGCTCCCCCTTACTTCTTCACCCACCCATCCTTCAGCGTTACCGTGCGATTAAACACCGGCGCACCGGGCTTTGAATCAATCGGATCTGCGTAGAAATAAGCGACACGCTCGAACTGCCAATGCGTGCCGGGGGCGGCATCCTTCAGGGAGGGCTCCAGCTTGGCATCGGTGATGACTTCCAGCGAAGCGGGATTCAGGAACTTCGCAAAGTCTCCGTCCTCTCCCGCATCCGCATCTGGCGTCTCCACCGTGAAGAGCCGGTCATATAGACGCACGGTGGCGTCGATGGCATGGCGGGCGCTGACCCAGTGGATGATGCCTTTGGGCTTGGTGCGGCCTTCGGGCTTTTTGCCGTGGCGCGTGGCATCATCATACGTGCAGCGCAGTTCCACGATGTTCCCAGCGTCATCCTTGATGATCTCCTGGCAGATGATGCAGAAGGCAAACTTCAGGCGCACCTCGCCGCCGGGCTTCAGGCGGTGGAAACCGTCGGAGGGGAACTCCATGAAGTCGTCGGATTCGATATACAGCTCACGGCAAAGCGGCACCTGGCGCGTGCCCGCGGCAGGATCTTCAGGGTGGTTCGGCGCTTCGAAGAACTCGACCTGATCCTCCGGATAGTTCGTGATCACCACTTTGATCGGGCGCAGCACGCCGTAGGCACGTTTGGAGATTTTGTTGAGGTCTTCGCGGATGGAATGCTCCAGCAGCGCGATCTCCGTGAGCGAGTTGAACTTGGTCAGGCCGATCGTTTTGCAGAAGCTGCGAATGGCAGCAGCGGTGATGCCACGGCGGCGCATGCCGGAAATCGTCGGCATGCGCGGGTCATCCCAGCCATTGACGAGATCATCCTTCACCAGACGCAGCAGCTTACGCTTGCTCATCACCGTGTAGGTGAGGTTCAGGCGGGCGAACTCGCGCTGATACGGCGCGCCGGGTAGGCCATCGACGTTGCTGATGAGCCATTCGTACAGTGGGCGGTGGTGCTCAAACTCCAGCGTGCACAGGCTGTGGGTGATGCTCTCCAGCGCATCGCTCAGCGGGTGCGCATAGTCATACATCGGGTAGATGCACCATGCATCACCCGTGCGGTGATGGTGCGCATGCAGGATGCGGTAGAGGGCCGGGTCGCGCAGGTTCATGTTGGGCGATGCCATGTCGATCCGGGCACGCAGCACTTTTTCGCCCTCTTTGAATTCGCCCTTCCGCATGCGGCGGAAGAGATCGAGGTTTTCCTCCACGCTGCGTTCTGCACCCGCGCTGCGAGTGCCGGGGGAGGTGAGGGTGCCTCGGTTTGCGCGCATTTCCTCATGCGTCTGATCATCCACATAGGCGAGTCCCTTGGTGATCAGCTGCTCGGCAAAGCCGTAGAGCTTTTCAAAGTAGTCACTGGCGTAAAAAAGGTGCTCGCCCCAGTCAAAGCCCAGCCATTTCACATCCGCCATGATGCTGTCCACGTACTCAACTTCTTCCTTGGTCGGATTCGTGTCGTCAAAACGCAGGTGGCAGCGCGAATTTGGCGCATTCTCCTGGGCGATGCCAAAGTTCAGGCAGATGCTCTTCGCGTGGCCGATGTGGAGGTAGCCGTTCGGCTCCGGCGGGAAACGGGTGACGACCTTCCCATCATTGCGACCTGCGGCGAGATCGGCAGCGATCATTTCACGGATGAAATCGAGGGAGGCGGGAGGTGTGGCGGCGGCTTCGGACATGGAGGGCGGAGTTTGGGCCGAAAGTTTAAAGTTCAAAGAACAAAGTTCACCTCAACCAGAACTCTGTTCGCAGTTGCACAGGCGCGGAATCCGTTGTTTTTCACCGGAACCATGTCCCATCCCGCCCCAGCGCCCATGCATCTCGATCTCTCGAAACTCGGCGAGCCCGTCTATCGCGGCTCCGTGCAGAATCTCTACGCCGTGCCAGATCATCCGGGCTACGTCGTGTGTGAGACCACACCTGCAGGCTCCGTCTTTGACGTCGGCTCGATCTTCAACATCGAAGGCAACGACCTGAACCGCGCCATCTTCCGCCACGCCATGTACTCCCGCCTCGCTCAGCCGGAGACCTGGCAGCGTGTGAAGACGGCCATCGAAAACACGCCGATGGACCCCGCCTGGCGCAAGGAGCTGCTCACTGGCCCCATGGAAACCATGCTGGAGCGCGGCGCTGCGACCCATCACGTCGGCATGGTGGACGCCGTCACCGGCGAGATTGTCCGCTCAGGCCTCCCCGCGAATCCGAGCTGCTACAATGTCGTGCGCCGTTTCCCGGTGATGCATCCTCCGCAGCGCAATCTGTTGGGCACGCACGTCTTTGACTACGCGCAGTTTCACCAGAGCGCCACTTACGTGGTGCCGCTGGAGTACATCGTGCGCTTTGGTGTGACCAGCGGCTCGTCGATCTTGAAAAAGTACCAGAGCCTCAGCGAGGCAGCCAAGCGCAGCTACGAGCAGGAGCTCGGACTCTCCAAGCCCATGGGCGTGTGGGAGATGCTGGAGCGGGCCATCTATGACCTCACCAGCAAGTACGAGCCCGAAGACCGCGCCGTCAGCAAGCAGGAGGCTCTGATGATGTCCGGCCTCAGCAGCGATGACTTCCTGCACACCGTCAAGCTGGCCATCCTCGGCGGCTGGGCCGTGCGTGAACTGCTGGAGAGCGCAGGACTGCTGCTGTGGGATCTAAAATGGGAGTTTGCCGTGGATCGCGAGGAGTTGCTCTTCGTTGATACCATCGACGCCGACTCCTTCCGTGGCACCACCTTCCTCGAAGTGGAAGGCCGCAAGCTGGTCATTCATTACAACAAGCAGGCCATGCGCGACTATTACCGCCTCGTGCATCCCGACTGGTATGCAGGCATCAATGAAGCCAAGACGCAGGCACAGAAGATCGGCAAACCGTTCAAGAAGGTGCTCAAAGCCGGGCAGGCCGACGGCAAATGGCCGGAGACCCCGGTGGTGGACATGGAGTTCCTCGATTTGCAGGCCCGCAAGACCGCACTCATTCGTCAGCACGTCGCATCAGAGCGTGATGCCGCAGAGATTCGTGCCGATTTGGAGGCCACCGGCGTGGCTGAAGTCGAGTTCTACCGCCAGCGCGGATTACTGGGGGATCTGCTGCAGGCAAATGCCGTGGGTTGAAAACTATTCAATTTCAGTGCCAAAAACGCTTGCGTGATGGATGGGAACGATTATCCATCTCGCCCCCTTCTTCGGGAGCGGGAAATGTTGATTCCTGAGTAGCTCAGCGGTAGAGCGGGTGGCTGTTAACCACTAGGTCGTAGGTTCGAACCCTACCTCAGGAGCCATCGTAATGGCAGAGTAGCTCAGGGGTAGAGCAGAGGACTCATAAGCCTTTGGTCGGGAGTTCAAATCTCCCCTCTGCCACCACGTTGAAAATCAACGTGGTAGGCATGTTTAAAGGGTCAACTGAGAACGTGGCTAAGAACATGTCCAATTTCGTCCAGCCTCGTTCGCTTGCTGCGGGAATGCGGCGATGCCGGGGCAGGGGATGCCTGCGCGGCCTGATCAACCGTCCGGACCGTTGTCCGCGACTTCTGTTTCTTGGGTCTCTGGATACCATGGCAGTACATGCGACTCGATGTAGGCATCCAAACTCTCGGCACTGATGAGTCGAATGCCCCGGACATTGCCTTTCTTGCGCAAGAGTGAGGATTTGATTTTGCCGTCGCGTAGGAACTCGTACAGGAGACTGCGAGATATGCCGCGCGTGCGCGCAGCTTCTTCCACACGAAGCCAGCGCAAGGGCTCCATTGTGTGATTTTGAACGTTGACTGAAGGTTTCGATGCTGGGTTCATGATGCTGGAGTGGGTTGTTCGGAAGGGGCTGGGTTGGTGTTCGATGCAAACTTGTTCGCAAGACGCTGTGTGATCCACGCGGCGAGCTTTTGGAGCTCGTCTGCCGCGCATTTTCGCATGGAATTTTTGGCATGGCGCATTAGCAGACCTGACGATCTCGCACGCGGCGGTTTCGTTTTTTGCTTACGCGATGCCGACTGGTGTGAAGGTGCCGGCTTTGCGGCCAAAGTGGATTGGGGAACAGCGGCGGTCGAGTTCAGGGCGGGAGTCGCCGAATTCGTTTCAGTGGTATTCTGATGGGACTCCACTTGAGCGGCACATGTTGGAACGGGTGAGGGTGCTGGCGGAGGGGCATCTGGGGCAGCGCGGCTGACGGGCTCCTGTGGTACGGTTGCAGTCACCTGACTTGCCGTATTCGTCTCCATTTGGGGTGGCTTTGCTGGCGATGATCCGGCTGTACCAACAGCAGAAGGATTCCGCTTGGCGAGATAGGCACGGACATCCGAGATGCGTACTAGGCATCTGGTCATGGCACCTATTTTGACGTGCTGCCATTGGATATGCTTCTTTTTACACCAGCTCCGGAGTGTGACTTCTTTTACGCCACAAGCGGCGGCTGCGTGTTGGAGGGAAACGGGTTGTTCTGTTTCAGACGTCGCCGTGGCGATCGGTTGCTTTTGTTTATTGGGTTGTTGGGTCATAGATTTGCGGGTTGTTTTGAATGTTGTTGAACGGGTGAATTCCAGGCATGCGAATCCCATGACCGACACTGTGCCGGACGGGATTCGAGGTTGCGGTGGCCGGTCAATCGCCGGGCCGCATCGCGCTGCTTGGAGTGCGCGAAAGAGTGAGATGACGGCGGAGGGAATTCCCCCGCCATCACCGTGGTTTGTTAAGAGGTGGCCCAAGGCTGTCCTCACGGACAACCCTGGTCCTTTAACCCGGCGGGCGCCTTTCAGCGCACCGGGCTTCTAGCAGCGTCAACAGTGGGCATTGCTGCCGCACTGTTCGAGCTTCGCTGTTGGAAATCGCAATCCAGGTGCGCCAGTCTCTGCACGGGCTTCTTCTTGTCCCCTACGTCCACCCACTCGGTACAAACTTGAAGTTTGTCGTGTCGGGTAAACAGGGTGTGACAGTGCTGGCATTTGCCGCGCTGTCGTTTGAGAAGCCTTGTCAGCTCTAACGGGACGGAGGGGTACTTCCCCTGCCGTGTCCCCCAGTAGGCCCAGTCGCCGTTGTAAAACAACTGGCCCTTGCGGAGCTGCATGTGTTTGAGAATAGGGGTCTCGGCAAACAGGTGCATCACCAATTCCTCTTGATCATCCCTGCTAGAAGGGCAGTTGAACCGCCACTTCCCGTCGGGCCTTTTGAGGAACTGTTGCACTGTCCATGTACGACCCCGCTTTTTGTGCCTGCGTCTGAGAGCCTTCCACAGCTTGTACCACACCAGGCTGTCCAGGCGGCTGAAGCTGTGCTTCGCGTTGCAGTGACGAAAGTAGTTGGACCATCCCCGGATGACCTTATTGAGCTGAGGTATCAGTACCTCTTCGGAACAGCGGGCGGCGCTTCGGTCGGGACTGCCACGGAGCATCATGTCGATGATCGTGGCTATCCGCTGGTAAACGCGTGCCTGAGCCTCAGGTGCGGGGCTGATCCGGTTGAAGACCTGTTTGAATGCCGGTTTCACGGCGTGCTTCCCAGTGTGGAACTGTTGAATGCGGTGACCGAGGAAAGTGAAGCCGGAGCTTCCTGTTTCGACGTCCAGCGTATGTGTGATGCGGGTCTTGTCGGGGTGAAGGTTCAGCCCCATTTTGACCAGCCATGCCGAGATGTACTCCCGGCACTCGTTGACGATGTTGCGATCCTTGTGCAGGACCACGAAGTCGTCGGCATACATGACCAGTACGGGCATCCGTTCTGGTCTCCTGGCATTCCTGGTTGTTCCCTTTTTGAAGTGTTCGGTCAGGTCTGTTTCAAGTCCGCAGAGAGCGATGTTGGCGAGCAAGGGTGACAGCGGACCTCCTTGCGGAGTTCCCTCTTTGGTGGCGGACATCACTCCACCCTCCATGCATCCCGACTTGAGGATTCGGCGCAGGGCCTGTTCCAGTGTCGTGAATGTGTCGATCTTTGCCAGCAGGGCCTTGTGGTTCACACGATCAAAGAATTTCTCGATGTCGGCGTCCAGAACCCATTTCGGCGAAAGTTGAATGCTCGATCGGATGATGCCGATGGCATCATGAGCGCGGTGACCTTTGCGGAATCCATGCATGCCCGGGGTAAACCGGGCTTCCCACTCGGGTTCGAGTGCCAGCGTTATGAGCGCCTGCAGTGCTCGATCCTTCATGGCGGGGATTCCAAGCGGTCGTTGCTCGCTTTTGCCAGGTTTGGGGATCCTGACGCGGCGTACTGGCAGGATGTCCTGATGTACATCTAGACTGTTTGCCAGCTGCAGCTTTTGCGGATCCGTGAGCCTTTTCTCGCCATCAATCCCGGCGGTATTACGGCCGGCGTTGATCTCTGCGACTTTTTGTACTGCAACGCATCGGGCTGCGAAACTGCTTAGGAGCAGCTTTTGCAGGCGGTGCGTTTTCTTGCGATTTCCTTGCTGCGATGAGCCGAAGATGCGCCGTTGAAGTTGAAAGACCTCTCTCTTGAATTCCTCCAAAGGAAGGTCCTTCCATTGATCGATTGGTTTCGTTATCATGTACTTTTAATGGGTTTAGTCTTCGTGTTGCCCGTCCGAATTCGGCATATTGCTTCGATTAAGGAAGCACGGTGGCTTGGTCGGACGTCCTGCCCTCCGGCGTCATGCGGGTGATATCCTGCTCCCGGCTTGCGCCTGAAGAGACGACGGAGGTGACCACGTTTCGAGTGGGCGATTGACGATGGAGACGGTCCGGGTGCATTCGCCGGGGACGGCCGGTGATCCCGGGAGATGTCACACACTCCCGAGGGCAATGCCCCAGTGCCTTTTGGCTGCGGCGTGCTCCTGAGCTTTACAGCCCTGTAGCAACGAGTTTGCGCCGCATCTTCCTTACGACGATTCAAACACCCTTCGTGTTCCTGAACCGCTCCATCTGTGCTGCCTTCATCTCGGGCCTCGCTGCCCAAAATGACGACGTTTCATCCCGCTTCACCGCATCTGGCTTTATCACTGCCGGATGCGACTGGGACTGCTTTCAACCGATCACTGCGGCGACAGGAATGGGACTTTCGTCCGCACCTGTTCGCCCACTCGCTATTCTGAAAACCTCCGCATGGAAAGTCTTCAGCCATCATCCCCGGCCCCGTGGCCGTTTGCTGACGGACGTGTCGCAGTTAGTAAATTATAAATAAGCACGCCCCACTCAGGGCTGCTTTTGAGATTGTACAAATTATAAAGATCTGGGGTGACAGCGAGCGCCACCCGTCACGAACCACGCGATGGTCCAGAGTTGAAATTACAATGATTTGCTCTGGTTAGAACCACCCGATTATCGGACCTGAATTTTTCGTTCAGCGGGTATAGTTTACGCTGAGAAAAAGATCACTGCATAATCTTGGAACCCAGTTCATAACTAGCCGGAGACCTAAAGAGGTGTCATATAACACGCTGGTAATCAGGTGATTAAATCTGATTCTGAAGGTGCCCGGAAAATCTGATTTCATAATTCGACTTAACCGTTCCAGCATGTCGATGGCCTCGCGATCGAGGGGTAAGCTGGGGGGATTCGCGAGGCCCTTTATCCTTGTTCAGAACGCCCGAAGAACTGTGACAACTTCGCGGAAATGTTGGCGACGAGTTGAAGAGAAAGCAGTGCCGTCGCCCCATCCTGAGCCGACAACTTGAAATTTTTGCCTGCTCAAGTTTCATATCTGGAGTGCCTGAACACCGTACTGCCACAAATGAGATTGTACTCGGTGACATCACTCCAGAAGAAACGCATGGCCAGAATCCCTGATTCCTGCTTCAGACCAGGCGGACGGTTGTGACCGTCGTCATTTGAAGTGCACAAGTGATACCATTTCACCGATGTACTATTTGGGCCCAAAAAGTACGCTGCCACTTCGAGTTGTACGGATGGTACTTCTTCGCCGTGATCCAGACTGCCAGCGGCATGTGAATGAATCCGACGTCATTAACATCGCCCGTACTAAAACCGCGGTGAAACAAATGTACATGCTATCGTTCCTGTGCCTTGTACGCCTGCGAGGATCCCATGTACTAAGAGAGTCATGTCCGTACTTTACGCCCGCGAGAACCCCATGTACTAAGAGATACATCTCCGTGCTTTACCCCTATGTCCTGGCGTTGTAGCAACTTGCACACCTTCAGCGCAGCGACCCGTCCGGTTGATGCTGCGGCAGCTCCACGCAGCAGTTCCGACAGGTCGGCGTTAATTGAGCAGGATGTTCTTCAAGCCTTTACGCACTGTCTCGGAGTTGAGCGCCTTGGTGCTCATCGAGTTATGAGCGTCCAGTGCATCCACGATGGCGTTCATCAGTTCGGCGTCCAAATCTGGCGATGTGGCAAACTGCTCCTTTGTATTGTTTGCCGTCTGTTGCCATAGCCCTGCGTCTGTATGGCAAGGGACAGCCATGTGATTTTTCGCAGTCTGCAATTCCCCCCGCATCCGCGTTATAAATACTTAAGCGACCGGGGCTTATCCTTGGCCGTCTCATCCACCCACCATGCCACGGCGAACCCATTACTCGCCCTGCATCAACCGGGTCGTCATCTGCGCTCTGTATCATGAAGGCCGGCGGCTGCGCCGTCCCATGACACGGCTGGTCAACGATCTCCTCACCTCCTGTATGCGTGACACGGAGGCCTGGAGCATTGCCGCCAAGCAGTTGAGCGACCCGGCCCAGGGCACAGAACAGGAGGCTGGCGCCACACGCTAGCCGCATCACACCGCCAAGGCATTCCCCTCCGCATCACACCCGGTCTCTCTCACGAGGGACCGGGTGTTTTGTTGGCGGGCGTCTCATGGCGGCATTCCAACAGCATCAGCACACACAAGGACTGCTCTCCATTAAGAGCATCGTTCGTCATGCCGCCCCGAGGCGGTTCATCAGCCAAACCTGACTGGTGGCCGCCAACAAGGGCGAAGCTCTGTCTTCATCCCGGCTGCCAGTCGCAACTCCACGAAAGAAATAAACCTATGAGTCCATCAGCCGGGCAAATGCTCATTGATCACATCACCCCGCGCCTGCGCAGCTCCATTCCCCGCGTCGTTCAACTCTTCGGAGGGGAGGACCATGAAGAACTGCTGCAGGATTCCATCACCGTCGCCGCCCAGATGCTTCACAGTGTCGAAAGCGCAGGCAAAGATGTCACTCCCGGAAACATCGCACACTACGTCATTCTGTTCATGAAATCAGGACGTCGCAGCCAGTCCAGCAGCAGGGCCGACGTCATGGCTCCTGGAACGCAGTTGGATCAAAAGTGCACCGTGCAATCATTGGACGAGCAGGTGAGCTACGGCCACGACAGCGACGAATCGGTCACGCTGGGGGAAATCTTGGCGACCGACCGCGAAGACCCCGCGACGCTTGGAGCGAGAAATGTGGACTGGGAAGAGTTCACCCGCTCACATGATCCACGCTACAGCACGCTGTTGAAAGGGATCGCGGAGGGCCGAAGCATCCGCGAGAGTGGTGACAGCGCCTGGTCGGGCTACCAGTTGCGGCGAAGGCTCGCCGTTGAACTGCGCGCATATCTGGGAGCAGACGCCATTCCTGATTCGTTGAGAGCTCCAGCCTGGAGAAACAACCTCATCGCACACCGGGAAAAGCAGGCATGCAGGTAGGCACAGTGAATGGCGCGAGCCACGGCATGATGCTTTTGAAGGACGGAATGCATTGAGCCTGTTCAGATCCGCAACCACGCGGTCCCGTCTGCCACTCTCGGGTGGGACCGCTCATCCTGAATCCGCATCCCTTCATCCCGGCGTTGATCGCAATGCCGGGATGAAGTTGGTGGAAGCGCGCGTCGTCGGTGCATTTTTTTAGCTATGCCAGCAAGGCAATATCTTGAACAGGTGCATTAACGCGACCCATGCAGGGAGCACGGATGCAGACCCGGCGAAGTGGAAAGTCACGCAGGGGATGTTGGAGCGGGAAATCGGGAAGGTGAAGAAGGCGAAGGGCTGCGCGGGAGCGCACTGAAGTGCATCTGCTCGATGAGCCAGTGGCCATGCGTGGCACTCCAGGTGGCCATGAGTTCAAAGGAGTCGAACTGGCTGAGCGTGACGGCGAGGGCAAAGAGCAGCAGGTGTTGGAGCGGGAACTCGACCTTGCCGGCCTGGCGGGGATCTTCGATACGATTGATCTGCTCAAGGGATTGGGACACAGACACCGCGCCGTGGTCGGGCAAGTCAACCCAAGTCAACCCAAGTGGACCGAGAAGGAGTGGCAGGAGTGCGAGTGATGATGGAGGTGCGTGGCGCTGGTGTTTTGGCGGGCATCAACACCGTGATGTCTCATCCCACCACGTTGTACGGCAGTTTCTATCAAATTGGTCATCGGCGTTCATGGGTAGCCCCTAGGGTGTGCCCTCAATAGAATTTGCGCCGCTATGAATTCAATGCTTGCCCAATTAGCCTCAAAATGTGTAAATCAACAATCTGAAAACGTTATTCTATGGAAATGCATCTCCTACTCATCTGCCTTGTGACCGCCATACTGGTAAGTTCTGATGCCAAGGCAGACATTCTGCTCAGCGCGCCCGGAGTGCCCGCAGGCACACGCATTGCGGCCAAAGTGCCGTTCACAATCGGCTACACCCTGCCGGAATCCTACAAGTTCATCTTCTCCGGCATTCAGGCCAAGGGAGACACGCTTGGGGCTCCGGGTTGCTCTGGAACGAATGGAAATGGCGGGCAGTTTCGCCTCCAGGCCACAGTCTCAGGAGGCAGCAGCAGCTCCGCACGAGCCGGCAAGATCAAGTTTCGCGACATCCAGGACTACAATTCCTCTCCGCTTCAGACTCTCCTCATTTCCCCCGTGGCGGTTTTTAAAGCAACGTCCACCCCCATCACCATCAAGCTGGAATGGAAGGGCATTGGAAATGCGCACAAGCCCAACGGGATTTTTAACATCTTGGGCGAGTATCAAAAGGCCCCGCCGATTCCGACAGGATCGTTGACCTTCGCATCGAGTGCTTGGGTTCTTGAGGCGAGTCCCAATGCCGAGGGAACGGTGACAATTGTCCGGGAATAACACCAAGAAACCCCATGAAATCTGGAGGCTCATTCCAACCCGCAACGCGCTTCGGCGCGCTTCTTCTCGCTATCATCGCAACCACAGGCCGGGCGCATGCCCAGCCGGCTCGGGATGTCGTGAGCGAAGAAGCCCTGCGGCAGCAGGTGACCTTAGCACCCAACCTTAAATCTCAGCTGAGTTCCAAAGCCCGGCCGCTTACGAGCCCGGCGCCGGCCATTGAAAGCTCCCTTTGGAAGAATTCGATCATTCTCGCGGATGGCGAAACGTTCACACTCGTACCAGTCGGAGCCATCCTGCATCTTCCTGTGGAACTGAGAACACGCGTCGTCGCCAAACCACAGGGCGACTTTACTTTTTGGCCGAGCTTTTTGAAACGCAATGCCGCTTGGCTGGCCGCCAAAGAGGTCTCGCTGACACTTTCACGCGGCAATGCTCAGGAGGCGAACGCCCTGCTCAAAAGCCTTTCGTACGATCCGCGCCTTGTCGTGGCGACTTATAAAGAAGGGCCAATTACCATCCTTGAACCTGCAACCGCAAGCTCGGGTGCCAACCGAACACCGCCATGACTTCGAAAACGCTTTTCTTGTGTTTATTCGCCACGGGGTTACTCGGTCAATCCCCAGAAGCCTGGGTACGACAAACGGACCTAGCAACCGGTCAAATTTATGACACCCCCATCACGGGAACCGGCGGTGCATACACGTCCCCCATGTCGGTGAGTAAAGCGGGGGCGCGCTATGAGCTCTTCGCGCGTGGCACGGCCTGGGACAGCAACATCTACCTGCTCGACACCAAGATCGTCGGCACCTACAACCCCGAGACAACCATCAGCATCGTCTCAGAAGACGACTACGTGCGGGGTGAAGCTGCGAGCACCACATTCGTGAAACGCACACGTGCTGACCGCCCCTTCTCGGTGAACATCCAGGTGCAGGGTCTTGTTGATGGCAGCAGCAATCCGGCGGAACGCTCGGTCTATCTGGCCGTCCATGGCAAGAACTACGATCCCGCGACCTATTCGTCGCTGAACCAGCCACAGTATTTGATCGAAGAATCCAATCTGGAAAACGGCACTTACACTTTTGGTCCGATCTATCATCAACTGACCTCCCCTACCATGTCTTCGGGGAATGGGGAGCAATCTTTCACCTTTGTTCGCTATGCCACTCATCAGGTGCCCGACACCATCATCGCGCAGCCGAAGATCGAGATCTGGCCGGTGGCGTCGGCGAGCGTAAGTGTCATCACGGCACGTCAGGTCTTTATTGATCGCATTCCTTCCCTCGTGGTAACGCTCAGCCATCTTTACCCGGACTCCCGCAATTATGTGCAGATCTACAAGGGCAACCAGGTGCTGGGAACCACCGGAACGCTCATTAAAGGGACCGAGCTGCGCTTCGGCAGGCACTACAATCCAGACCAGACGGAGAGTTCCACCAATGTGCCGCAGAGTCTGTCTGTATCGATTGATGACCTCTCCAACTATGCCTCCGAGGATGGCACCTACACGCTCGAGGTCATCACCCACACACCTTTCTTTGGGCGTGCGGCTGAACGTTTGTACCATATTACCTTTGAGGTGGACCGCGTCATCACATCACGCGGTCAAATCAGCACCATGGAGATTTCCCGCCCGATTTCGCCATGAACCTGCCATGTCGCCAGCGCCTCCGTCCGCACGGAAGTCTGCTGATCGAGGTGTCGGTGACTCTCGCGCTTACTTCAGCACTGGCGCTGCTGATCATGCGCGCCTCGCTGCTTGCCATTTCAGGCAATCAATGGACCATTATGCAGACACTGACAGACGCCTATCTCTCACGCGAAAGCGCTCTGTCCAACCGGCTCCCTTATGCCGACCTCACCAGCGTCCAGTCCGCCTGGCCGAATCTGGATACTGATCCTGCAAAAGAACAAACCGTCACACTGGGACGCGTCGCAGGCGGTCAGGTGGTGCAAGGAACCTTGAAGCGCTTTCGCACCTCTGAGGTCGCGTCCAATCTGGAGGCTCCGCTGACGGTTTGGCGGGTGTATTCGATCCTGAGTTATCGCATCGGCAGCCAAGAGTACGTGAAGAGCCGGTCCACCCTGCGTCTGCAATGAAACAGGCACTCCATCGCAGTTGCCTGAACCACCACGGTTTCACCCTGGTTGAGATATCCACAGCCATGGGGCTGATGGTCATGCTCAGCGGTGCCCTAGTGGTCATGGTGCAGCAGCATCTCAGTTTCATGGCAATGGCCCGGCGACAGACCTTTCTTACGCAGGAGGCTCCGCAGATCGGAAATATTCTGGGCCGTATCGTTCAACACGCGGACCACTTCTTCATCTACCCCAGTCATGCAAGCGCCATCGGCGGCGGTTCGCCAGTGATTCAAAATGGCAGTGCCGTGCGGTTGTTTTTCAAAACCGCTGTCCAGACCACCCAAGAGCGCCTGATCGCCGCTGAGACCGACGCCAGTGGCACTTCGCTGCGCTTCTACGCACCGCAGCCCGACGGCACGGAAACTTCCTGGCTGATCTGCCAGGGACTCCAAGGCGCGACCTTCAATGCCAGCGAAGGCATCCTCACGGTCACCCTCACCGGACCGAACGGCGAAGAGATCACCTACTGTGGAGGTGCCCGATGAACCCTCGCGCGGTAACACACAATTCTGGTTATGTCTCGCTGCCGATCGTCACCGGACTGGCCATCATGTTCACGGTCAGCCTGACCATGCTCTTCAAGAACACGCTGATGAATCGTGATCAGGCTTCGAAGACACAACTGCGCGTGGACTACCGTCAGCGTGAAGAGGCCTTCCTGCGCGCACTCGTGGCCACGTTTCCGAGCAAGGCAATGGAATGCATGAAGGCCAATCAAGCCGAGGGAACCGCCTATGCATGGAACACGATCTTTGCCGAGGCCGTGACGCTCTCCGCTTCGTCACAACGCCTCTCCCCAGACATTCTGCAAAGTCTCAATCTGGACGGCAAACTCAGCGGTGATGTGGGGGATCATGGCAGCGCCGAGGTGCAGAGCTGGATCACTTCGCTGAAGGGAGAGCCTGGCCGGGTGACGCCCGGCACCACGGCTTACGCTGACATCTTCGCCCTGCCCGCCTTCGCCGGAAAAGTGCCGCCGCTGCTGGATGCAGACGCCACGATGCAAACCGCCGACGCGCTGCGTCCGATCGTCACGCCATTGAAGCACTACAACACCCAAGCCCCAGGTTTGCTGGCAGATGTGTCCGTGCATCCGGTTTACAACCTGATCCCCTACCCCAACATCCGCTTTGGATACGCCGCACCTGGCGAGCCTTTTGTGGCCAAACGCAACTGGTGGGCCTTCACCGTGAACTACGGCAGCAGCAACAGCACCGTGGCCCGTCATTATGTGCTGTCGCTGTATGAGATTCCCTCCCAGATGCCGATCGAGGCTGCCACTTTCGCGGCCATTGGCACCCACCAAGACGGCACGGCGTGGAATGTGGACACGGTAAATATTGAAGGCTCCGTTTATGCCGCACGCATGAGCGTCTCTGGATCTTATGGCGCGGCACGGCTTTCAGGTCGCAGCGGAATCAAGATGACGGCGGATCTCGATCTGGGCGGTGTCTCCGTAGGATCTGATTTTGACGCGCTGGGCGAGCGCGAACGCCTCCAGGCTGAACAAGGCACCGATGTGCTGCCGGTCGCTTTGTCGGCCAACTCCGGGCGTCTCACCTTTTTGCCTCTGCCCACGGGTTCCGGCTACCTCCATCGCAGCCCGCTAGGCCGCACGCTAAATGCGTTTGAGGAGTATACCTCGGGAGGTGAGCGCTGTCGCATCACTGTCGAGGCCACGGCAATGGTCAGCTACGAAGATCAAACGCCGACCACCATTCGCGTATGTTTTGCAAATCCAGCCGGCGGCACGAACGAAGTTATCCTGCAGCGCGGCAACAACTGGCCTACCATCTTTGAACCAGGAGGCACGGGAGTCCCTTTCCAGACCGAATTGACCAACAACAATCGTTCCTGTCTCACTTTTCATCCGTCACTGCTGGATGCGTGGTTGCAGGCACAAGGAGCGGCCAGTGTGGCAACCAACAACAGCCTCCACTTTGGCGTGGACCCGTCGCTGAACCCGATCGAGGTGCGCGTCGTCAGCGATCCACCGGCCATGGAGGACATGTGCGTCATCATTCGTCAGGGGAAGGATCTCACGAACTATACTGCGGGGCTTAGTATCATCGCCCCCTTGCGAATCTATGTGGGAGATGACCTGAACGCCATTCCTGCGGTGTCTGTTCCTGCCGGTTCAGGTCTGGCGGACGGCACTGAGTTCTACCCGCCGCTTTCCATTTTCGCCGCCGAACTGCGCGTGGGCACCACCGGTTTCAATCGCCCCATTGAGCACCATGGACAGCTCGGCAGTCTCGTTACCAGCGGTGCCACCGCTTGGCAACCGCTGGACATGAAATCCGGCAGTGATGACGCGGTGCATTCCGACAGCATTTCCGCTGATCTCAAGCCGTTGCGCAGTCCCGCCGAGCTGCCGCCGGTTCACCCCATGAACTGGCTCGTCGTTATTGAAGAGATCCCTCAAGACTGAGCCCCAGCATGTGCCCCCTCCCTCCCACCAACAACATTCTCGGTGATCTCGCCACCACCTTTGCCGGGCGCGAAATCTCCGATGTGCAAGTGCGCACAGGCGGACTGATCTACCTGCATACCAATCGCGGTCTGGAGATCGCCGAAAGCTATGGCATTCAGGATAGCGAAGCCGTGGGACGACTGGCGGAGGCGCTTTTCATGCGCCAGTCCGTCGAGATCTGGACCGAAGCTGATGCCATAGGCAGTGCAGAGCGAATGTGGGGATTTGTGCGCAGCCGCCGGGTCATCGACTTCAGTTGTGAGGAAGGGGCGCTCGGTTCACCCGTACGAATGCGTGTCCAGGTACACCTCAGCGAGCACGGACTGGGCGTGACCTGCCGCTGGCTGCGCGCGAAGATTTCGCAGCTTGAGACACTGGGCGTCGACCCGCTCATCTCCGACAGCCTGCGCGATTTGATGCAGCGCCGCTTCGGCCTCGGGCTCATCACCGGTCCCACAGGTTCGGGCAAATCCACAACTTTGGCCGCCATCCTCGACTGGGTGCGGCGGAATTTCCCCAAGCACATCGTCACCATCGAAGACCCCATCGAATACCGCTATGATACGATGATGGACGACCCCAACCAGCCCGGCGTGCGATTCCCGGCGCCCTCGCTCGTTACCCAGCAGGAAGTGGGGAGACACACCCTCTCGTATCAAAGCGGCCTGAAGGAAGTGCTGCGCAAGACGCCCAACATCATCCTCATCGGCGAAATTCGAGACCGTGAAACGATGGAGACCTGCATTGAAGCCGCACAGACGGGCCACTTTGTGCTCTCCACCCTGCACACACGCGGTGCGGTGAAGACGATCGACCGCATCCTCGAGTTTTTCCCCAAGGAACAGCAGCCCGGCATCCTGCACCGGCTGAGCGAAACACTGACCTTTGTGCTCTCCCAAGGCCTGCTCAATGGATTCAATGGTCGCGTACTCGTCACCGAATACCTGCAGAATACCAGCGAGGCCGTGGCCGCCGGGATGCGCGCCTATGATGGCAGCGCCACCTCCCTCGCCGACGCGCTCCGCTACAAGGGCAACCAGCGCTGGGACCAAAGCCTCATCAATCTCTACCGCGCCGGCCACATCTCCGAAGACATCTTCAATGCGAACTTGATGGGTTAGGCTGGGGAGCTGGAATGGGTGATGCGGCACCCGCTGGCAGCACAGGAAGGATCATCTCGCTGATACGAGTGAGTAGTTTCGCATGGCCTTCGAACTCCTGGCGACGCACCGCCGGAATGCGGTCCCACCAGCCTGCAGTCTGAGCGGCGCTACGCAGGTGGCGATAGCGATCCAGGCAATGTTCCAGGGCATGCCATTGGTTGATGATCGCCTTGTTGTCGCGGCGCAGGTTACCGGGTTGCAACTGGGCGTTGAGCAGGTTGATGGCGGCACCCGCACCTGTCAGGGCATCAGACAAACTGCCATCCTCACGCACGCCATGAGCCAGGGCACTCTGCGCCAGCACCTCGATAGCAACACGGGCGTTTTCCTGCGATTGGGTGCGGGAGGTGAGGTGAAAATGCAGGATTTCGTACAGTGTAGCATCACCTGGATCGAGTTGGTAGGCGAAGCGCAGTCGGATATCCGCCGCCGCATTCAGATACTGCTGATGAGCATTCGACAGGGGCAACGTGCTGGAACGCTTGGTGCGGCTTTTTTCGAGTCGGGTGAGGTGATCGACGCGAGTTTGAAGCCATGACACGTCCGCCTGAATTTGAGTTGACGCCCCCGGGGGGGGCATACCCTTCCGCGCAAAGCGTCCCGGTGCAGGTGGTGGTGGAACACCTTGTGAGGCCTGTGTTCCAGCGGTGGGAGCCGCGCTCTCGCCGCCATGCCAGTAGCTGTAAAGCGAGTCGCGAATCAAATGCGCGGCGAGACTGCCATAGGCGCTGCCCGCAAGAGCAAAGGCTGCCGGGGGTGCCGTTGCCTGCAAGGTCTTCCGCGAGCAGGACAACGCATGTCCCGCCCACCAAAGACCACTCGCTGCGGCCAGTGTCAGGAGCGTGTGCGGAAGAGACATAAGCCAAAGATGGAAATGGCAGCACCTTGAAGACCGATCGTGCCCGCCACGCCAATGCAGTCGGCGACGGGCAGCGGCCCCATTTTAAAAACAAGACGCGGAGTCAGATCTGCCAGATGATAATGCGGCAGCGCCAGCCACAACGATTGCAACACGCTGGAAACCGCGCCGCCCAGTAGCGGTGCCAGCCACGCTGCACCGAACAAACCCACAAACAGGAGCCCGGTGGGCACCATGAAGGCAATGACCTCCGCCGTGCGTGTGCCCAATGCCACAGCCAGCATCAACAAGGGAGCGGCACAGAGGCTGTAGATGAAAGCGTACTGGAGAACGAGGGTCGTCCACATTTGCGCCTCTTCGGGCCGCTTTGGCAAAGTCCATGTAAGGCAAAAAACAACTGCGATGAGCACCACTGCCAGCAGCCAGACCCAGATCGCCGCGCTGAGCTGCAGACACTGACTGATCCGGCCAGTTCCGCCCGCATGCAGGTGCTCCAGCATGCCTTCACGCCGCATCCGATGCCCGAGTGCCGAGGCTTGAAACGGCAGCCAGGTAAAGAGCGCGATCCAGGCATATATCCATGCAGCCTGAGCGCGCGCCGGCTGGAGTATCTGCGGGTTTTCCTCCCACGGAGTCAGCAGCGGTGCGATCCAGATAAAGAGGCCAGCTCCCAGCAGCAGCAGCCAGCAACTCCCCCGGCCCATGAGTCCGGCGAGGCTGAGACGAAACAAAGGCCAGGCACGCAGGGAACTCATGATTGCAGGGTGCGGTAGGTTTCCATCCAGGTGCCGCCGCTGCGCTCCGTGACATGATGCAACTGCCCACTTGCAATGGTCATTAGGGAGTCCGCGTCACGCACGCACTCCAGTTCATGCATGATGACGAGGCGCATCGTGCGCGTGCCTGCTGCGGCCCAGAGCTGCGTCATCTGCTCACGTGTTTCGGCATCCAGACCGGTGAGCGGCTCGTCCATCAACAGTACGCTGGTTGCGCTTTGTGCCACCTTCACTTCAGCCAGAATCAAAAGCACCTTCTGGCGGTTGCCGCGTGAGAGTTTGCCGATGGGCGCGGTTAAATTCAGCCGCAGTGTGTCGGCCAATGTCTCCGCAGAGACGAGCGATTCACCTTTGAACCAAGAACGAAAAACAGTGCGAGATTTCATCTCAGGATCGACGCGCAATTCGTCCGCGAAGTAATGCACACGGGCCGCTGTCGTTACATGACCTCGCAATGCTGGAGACAGACCGGCCAGAGTGCGCAACAACGTCGTTTTGCCCGTGCCGTTGGGAGCCACCAGTAGATGCAGACCCGTGCCGGCCTCGATGTCCCCAGCGACCTTGACAAGGCATTGAGCCGCACGTTTCCAGGGCAAACCGGTGTGGTAGCCGAAACGTGTGCCGTCGGGAATATGCAGGAGAGTTTCAGAAGCCATGCCTGTAATGAGATAACTTCACTGTCCAGCGTCCCAAAGACCATCACTTCCCTTCAGCGAAGGATCATAAACAGACGAACCCAGCATGAGACGCGGCGGCATGATCGTGTGGTCAGCGATAAGAGTGTCACCGTCTAGGCTGGTCACCACCGGCATCGTGCTCCAGCCCTGCGGCAGGTACACCTGCAACTGTTCGGTGCTTACCTCGGCAATGTCGGCTGTGGGATGATCTGAAAGATACGCACGCTGGGCGGCAAAGACGGCCTGAAGGGACACCGAGGCATCCTTGCCACGCTGCCAATCACGCACGGCGGCAACGTTCATGCCTGCAAACGTCGTCAACCCCAGCAGGAGGCCAATGACGAGACTGATCTCGATGAGCGTAAACCCGCCATTGCGATTCGTTTTCTGAGTAGTGATCGCTTTCATGCTTCAGGGCTTCGGCGTGGTGATCTGGACCACCTTGGACTTGGGGATGATTTTCACGGCACTTTGACGCACATCAAGCATCGTCACTGAGACCGTGGGGTCCGCCTGCGGTGCAGGCAGGTTTTTCGTGAGTTCCGCAGGCAAAGTGGCGCGTCGATGGATATACAAAATACGAGCCAAGTCTGGGTTGGGGCTGAGGATCGAAGCCATCGGTTGTGTCGAGGCAAATGTCGTGGGGGCAGCCGCAGCCGTGGCAGGCGTTGGCGCTGCCATTCCAGGGATCGGCCGCGGCACCAGTTTCGGCGGCTCAGCCGCCTGGATCTCCACCTGGGCAAACAGGAGGATGAGGAACAGGGGTCGTGTTTTCATAGGGGTGGGTTGAGTTCACATGTTGCCGGATTGCATCATGCGCGGCCCCATCAGGAAGATGGGCAGCATGGAGCCGGTGAAGACAAAACTGATGAGCACCACGGCCATGGCCAGGGTGATGAAATTGATGACCTGTGTGAAGTCCGCCATGACTGCGGCAGTGTCCTCCTCATAGATGTCACGTAGGAGTTCGAGCTGCTGTGGCAGAGAAGCCGAGCGCTCGCCGATGCTGATCATGTGAATGACCTGGGGATCCAGTGTGGTGTGACGTTTCAATGCCTCGGCGAACGGGACGCCAGAAGACTCATAGACTTGCGAGGCCTTGATGAAGTCAGGATACATCGGCGTGCCTTGCACCACCCGCGCAGACAGGGCGGAGGCGCGTGCGAGATTGATGCCATTGGCATAAAGCATCTGAAGCGTGCCGATGTATGCGCTCTGGCGAAGGCCCATGACCAGCTTCATCAGCAGCCGCCAGTATTTCATGAGGAATATCAACAGCTTCTGCCTAAAGTCGGCCGAGCGAAACAATGCGGTAATGAAAGACACGATGCCGATGACAAAAAAGGGCCAAGTTTTCTGCACCACATGACTGATCGAAAAGATCACCATTGAGATCTGATCCGGCTCCTGGCGCACACTCTTCAGGGTCTCCTCCACCTGGGATACGACAAAGATCTGCGAATAGATGAAAAGGCCGATCTGAAACAGAATTACCAGTGATGGCACCAACAAGGCGGTGCGCAGCTTGCTGGCAAACATGAGTTCGATCTTGATGCGGCGTGCGAGGGACGCGAACGCCTCACCTAGCTGTCCGGCATCCGCACCGGCCTCAATGATGGTGATGATGGTACCGTCAAATTTCTGTTCCTTGGCAAAGGCGACGTGAACCGGCATCCCTGCCTCAAGGCGGTTTCGAATGTTCATCAGCGACGACTGCAGCACCAGATCTGGCAGACCTTGCGAGTAGTACAGCAAGGCGTCGGCGGTGCTGATATTTGCCTTAAGCATGGAGGCAAGGCCGCGAAAGAGCTTAATGAGTTCCTTGCGGGAGACGGGCTTCTTTGACGTGTCGCTCTTGGGTGTGCCGGCGAGTGATTTGATCAAGGCAACTCGGAATCCTGGCTTGCTGACGAGCAGTGCCGCTTGCTCGCGGTTTGGCGCTTCGCACTCGATCACCTTGGAGATCTCGGGCCGCTTGATATTGCGGAGGGTGACTTGGAAGGCGTTCATGGCTCAGGATTCATAGGTGAGGTCGAGCACCTTTTTCAGCGCATCGAGGTCGGTCCTGCCCTCGGTCATCAGTTTCAAACCATTGTCACGCAGCGAAGGGAGCCCAGACTCACGGCGCACTTCCTGTTCGAGCTCATAGGGCGTGATCTCACCTTTGGCCAGCTTGTCGCCGAGCTTCGGGCTGATAGGCAAAATCTCCAGGATGGCGGTACGTCCGGAATAACCGCGTCCCTGGCAATCCGGGCAGCCTTCTTTATGATGCGTAAACATCGGACGCGTGGCCCAGGACGGATCCAGATGAAAGAGACGGATCTCGCGCTCCGGGATGCCTTTGATGCTTTCTTTGCAGGCGGGACAGAGCAGCTTCACCAGTCGTTGCGCGCAGGCGGCTTTCAAGGTCTGCGCGATCTTCCAGCGCTCCATGCCAAGCTGTTGAAAGCGCTCGATGATCTGCGAGGCGCGTGGAGTGTGAATGGTGGTGAGCACTTTGTGGCCTGTGATGGCGGCCTCAATGGCCAACTCGGCCGATTCACGATCACGCACCTCACCCATGAGGATAATGTCCGGATCCGAACGCATGAAACTGGCGATCATCGGCTTGAACTCGGACGAATCACGCAGGTCACAGTGCGTCACGCCTGGAATCTCGTCTTCGACGGGGTTCTCCAGCGTTAAGATGTTGTCCTCGGGATGGTTCAACTCCCGCAGCATGGCATTGAGCGTGGTCGATTTGCCGGACCCGGTGGGGCCCGACATGACAATGATGCCAGAGGGGACGGACATGGCTTTGTCGAGCTCAAACAAGGTCTCTTCGTCAAAGGCCAGCGTGCCCATGCCGAGCCTTGCCTCCAGGTGCGTCTTATCCAGCAGACGCATAGTGACGTGATAACCTCGATAGGTTCGGTGCCGCTCATAACGCACGCCAACGGCGCGGCCGTAGTATCTGGCGGTGAAGCGGCCGGAGATGCCGGGGCGCTTACTCCGCTCCTCGGGCGCGAGGCGCATGAGATTGAGCAGGAAAGCATCGACGCGATCACGCAGCTTCACCGGCATTTCGAAGCGCACCCCAAGATCACCATCGACACGGTAGCAATATTGGAAGCTGATCTTTTCCGTCTTGATGTGAATGTCCGAGGCGTGCTGCTTGATCGCATCACACACCATGCTGGCCACGAGCTGGGCGATGGGCTCATCGTGCTGGCGCGTGACATCGAAATCAGGCGTTTCATTGGAGAACTCCTCCACCTCCACCGCTTCGAGTTCCGCACGAGTGGGGCCCGAGGAGTTGGAGGAGCCCTCGATCACTGCCGAAACCTCGGAGGCTAGCGTGACGACCTTCAACACCTCATCTTCCGGGAATCGGGCGGCGCAATAATCATCCGCCCGGTAGTCCCAAGGATTGGCAACGGCCAGCAAGACCTGCTGCGCGCTGCGGCGCAACGGCACGAACATGCCACGTGACATCACAACGGGATCGCAATAGCCGACGAACTCAACATCCACCATCTCACGCACCTGCGGAAAGGCCGGCAGCCCTGAAGCACGACCGACGGCACCCAAAATGCGGGTTTTCGACGAGCGGCGGACCAGAGCTTCATCCGACTGTGTTTCCTGTCCGAGCGTGGCCGCCCGCAACTGGCCGATGATCAGCCGCTGGATCGTGTGATTTAACTCGATGCCGAGGTTCAGGTTCATGCTGTAAAATGTTGCTGCATTAGGACCTGCCAGGCGCGCATGTTGGTGAAGAAAGTGAAGACAAAGGGCGCATCGCCTCCAGAGGCGAGGTTCAACTCCTGGCTGATCCAAACGGACGCGATCTGGGCCGAGATAGGATTGAGGGAGGCGACATGGACGATGCTCGTTTCGCCAGCCAGGGTCGCAGGGCAGCCGAGGGCCTGACAGATCGGGCGGAGGACCGGGCAGTGGTCGTAGATAGCCGAGGCCTTGCCCGACAAGGGGCCAAAACTCCAGTACTGCACGCGGTCATTCAGGCTGTTACGCAGAATTTTTTGCATCCGAGCCAGTTCACCATCGACTGTGAGCGAATGCTTTTGCGCTTGGGTCTCTGCGGTGAAATTCAAGAAGTCGGGCATCAAGCCGGAGGCCGCACCGAGTTCAGCACCGTAAGCGGCCAACAGGGGCGTGGCCTCGTCCGCCAAAAAATAGTTGCTCTCCTGTAGATACATCACTGTTGTCGCCGCGATGCGGTCAAGCACAGGACGCAGGCTGTTGCGGTCAGTATGCGTCGGGAGCGGAAGATTGGGGAGCGGGACTGACATGGGAAGATTCATGTTCGGTGTGCGCGTGTAGGTTCAGTGGCGTGTTCTTGCACACCGCCCACGATTTACGGACCATTGTCCTTCTTCATGAACATGCGCTTGATCCATGACTGCTTTGGCATGGGGGCGGGCGTGGGAGCGACTTCCGTGGTGCGGATGTTGGGAAGATTTTGGTGCCAGTCACTCGTGGGGAGGTCGATGTTGGTATCCTGGATGTCATCCGGCTGCATCCCGGATAACTCACGCATGTGCCAGTTCATCTCGGACATGGCTCCGGAATGCGAGGCATCGTAAACATGAGGTGTGATGACAAAGACGAGGCTGACCTGCTCAAGCTTCTTACTTTTGGAGCTAAAGAGTTTGCCCACCAGCGGGATGGCGCTGAGGATGGGCACATTGTTGTTTCCCTCGCTGGAGCTGTAATCATAGAAACCGCCAAGAAAGAGAGATTGCCCCGCAGGGATGCGGCTGATGGCTTCGACCGTGGACTCGCTCACCCGTGGAAATACGTTGTTACCCCGGCCTGCAATGAGTTCGACGATCTTTGCCACACGCGGGCGCAGCTTCATGCGCACGGTGCCATCAGGCAGCAGCGTGGGCGTCACGGAGAGAGTGACGCCGATCTCACGGTTCTTTTCCGGCTCCTCGGTGGCGCTGGGATCTTCCGCATCGATCTTGTAACGCACCACATCGGTCACATTTTGGCCTGCGGCGGTGTTGGTGATGTTGGAGGTGATCACAGGGAAGCGATCGACGATGGAGATGATGCCCTGCTCATTGTCCTCGGTAATAATAGTGGGACATGCCTCCTGAGTGATGAGATCGGCGTTCTCCAGCGCACGCAGGATGGCCTGCACCTGCAGGTTGTCGAAAACGAGACCCGCGCCCTGCTGATTGATCTGGTTGATGGAGTTCAACGGCGCGGCCGTGCTACCTGAACGGGTCACGGTGCTGACGTCCGGCAGATTGAAGAGGGCGTTCAGGCTCTGCCGCGCGGTGAGGCTGGTGCCGGTGTCTCCCAGTGAGCGGCTCCAGTCCACACCGACCTGGTGGCCCTGGTTGCGCTTAATGCGCAGTACCCGGACGTTCACCATGATCTGTGGCTTCGCTTTGTCGATCCCCTCGAGCAGTTTGCGCACGCGTTCGAGCTTGATGCTATTGTCGCTGACAAGCAGCGTGTTGGTTTTCTCCTCGAACTCAATCTGTCCGACATCACGCGTGAGCATGGGCCTGATGATGGCCCTCAGCTTTTCGAAATCGGACTGAATGGCACCTGATGAGCCGCCGCCGCTCTCCGCTCCATTGGCCGATGCGGCGCTGGACGTGCTGCGATTCAGCGGCGCACCGCGCAGATACTTCAGCGCATAGCTCATCACCTCGACCGGGAGCTTGGCTAGCTGGGCCTCATTCATGAGACTGACACTGGAGCGCTGCTGATGCAGCGTGAGACCAAAAGTCACTGCGAGTTCCTCCATTTGCAGGAGCGGATTATCAACACGAAGATGTCCGGTGATGCTGTACTGTGGGCCGTTTAGTTCATTGTTGTAAAAGTACTGTAGGCCGCTGCCGTGGGCCAGATATTGGAAGACTTCATTGATCGGTGCATTGTCGATCCAATAACCGTCATTGGCCTGTTGCGGAGGCTTGGGAAGGCCACCGAATTGTGTGGAGACATCCACCGCAGCTCCGGCAAGGTTCTGCAAAGGTTGGTTCTGGTCCGCCAGCGGCACCTCCTGCGCGATAAGGGAGAAGCTCGCACCAAGATGCGTCAGCAAAAGAATTTGAAAAATAGGCGGCCTCATGGTTTGGCTGGGAGTGCGGGTTCCACCGGCGTGATCCGACGCTCAAGCTGTGAGGTAATTATTTGCAGCGGCTCAATGCTGAGATGGGGCAGGATGTCGTGTTTGAGAACCCCTGTTTCATCGCGCTGAAGATCGCGAAAGTGGAGCTGTGTGGCACCGACTTCGGTGACTTGTGCCAGAAAGACTTCCCCTTTGAAGGCCAGCTCGATCACGTCGCCTTCGGCAGCCTGACGACCACCGATGAGGAACTCTTTGTGCCGCAAATTCACCCCATTGATCTTCAGGGTCTGCAGCGCCTGATTCAGCGTGATCTTGGGCGTGGCGCGGTAAATGTCTTCCGTGATCACTGGGGCATCATTCTCACGTGGATAGGTAGTCAGGCCAAAGGGATCCATGTTACGCTGGCGTACGCCGAGCTGCTTCGCCTTTGTCTCGATGGTTTCGGCATTGGGCAGAAGCTCCGTGCGTGGTAGCCAGCTCGCGGTGCCATTGCCGACAAACAAAGGCGCGCGCTTGGGCACAGCGGCTTTCGGCGCGGCAGGTTTGGTCTGCGCATGAACCGCCGCCAGAGAGGTGATAACCATCATGAAACTGAGCGGGAATTGTTTCATTTTTTCTCGTCCAAGGCCTTCCAGCAGGTGTGTGTTATCTCCATCACGAGGTATTCGCGCTGGTCCAAAAGCTGGTTGGTCTTGCGGGTGATCTTCAGTTCTTCAAGCACGGCCTGAGGCATGAGAGACTCAACCTGGAGCAGCGCCTCCTGCATGGGGCCAAGACCGCCTTGAAAACTGCTCTTTACGCGCGCCACATCGGTTTTGATCTGACTCCCGAAACGCCCGCGGTCAAGCGGGAAGACGATACCAATGCGCTCAATTTCGATCTCCTTGAACTTCGGCAGCAGGGTGTCGAGGATGCGGGTGAAAAGCTGACCGGGATCGCCTTTCAGCAGAATCTTCTGGTCCTGGAAGGTCTTGCGCTTCGGGGCCAGATCGGCCTCCAGTTTCTTCATCGCAGCCAGACGCTGAGTCTGCTCTATGTAGCGCTCCTCTTTCTCCGCACGCAACGTGGCCAGCTTGCTGACACCAGCGATCACACCGCTGAGCAGCAGGCAGTTGAACATCGTGGGCATGATTAGCCCGTAACGAAGGATGGGGCGTGTGTAGGCGCTCATGGCGGCGATTTCAGAAAGGTTTTTCCAGGGGCAGGGCGAGTACATCCTTATCAGTCAGCGCCTGGGTGATGGTGGCCTCGAAACTAAAGGGAAAGGTCAGCGCAGAATCACGTGCCAGATCCCCGGCAGATGCCTGTGGGCTGAAGCGCGTATTGCGTCCCTGTGCGAGCGTCACCGTCATCTGACGGGTAGGCTCAGGACGATAGGCGGCATCACCCGTAGCCTCGGCCACACGCTCAAAGAAGGCGCTCAGGCCGCGCTGGCTGTTCAACGTGCTGAGCAGATCCAACGCCTTCGGTTTGACCAGCCCCTTCAGAGTCCAGGTGCGGTTCAGGCCTGTGAATTCGGGCTTGGCCGCTTTTGCCGCAGGGGCCAGGGCACGCGCTGCCTCGGCGCTGTAAAAAAAGCTGTCGAGCCGCACCCCTGAGTCCTCGGGAAAGAGCTGCAACAAGAACTCCAGCGTCACCCATCCGCGTGAGCGTGGCTGCAGCAGACGCGCGGTGGTGTCGATGTGCTTTTTCTCATCCAGCAGATTTGTGTGCTTGTCCTGCGTCTGCTTCATCTGATAAGGCGTCAGCTCCCAGGAAGGATGGTTCATCGCCGCAAACAACGACCAAGTGCCATAACTGCCCATGCTGATCAGGCCAAAGGCGAGCATGTAGACGAACCATGAAGAGAACCGCAGCACGCGCAGATCTCGCAGGGTGGGATACAGATGATCCATCCGCGCCGTGTCCATGAAACTCTGCCTAGCCCAACCACTCCAGAGCGCGCGGAAACTATCCGCCTGTGCCAGTGGGGTGCGGCCAGTGCGCACTTGCTCGACCTTGGTCGTGTCATAAATCAGGAACTCAGGGCGGTGTCCTGGCACCTCGGCCAGAGCCGGTTGCTCGGCGAGGTTCAGCAATTCAAAATGAATCGGCTGACGGCTGCCTGAGTTCAGCTCCAACTCCTGCGCCGCCAATTGTAGCGCCTGGCCCGAAACCAGCAGCACCTTGGGGGTGGCCAACTCAGCTCCCTGGGACATGTTCCAAAGGATATCGCCAAAGCCTGTGGGAACCTGTGAACTGCCACGATGTATCAAACTCCGCGCCGTGAGGAGTTCGCCCGTGGCGCCGATGGCAAAGACCGCAGTGAATTTATAAAAGCCAACCGCGACCAGACAGCCACCCTCCAGATGCGGTCTCAGGAGCGGCAGTGCGGCCAATGTCTCCACTGCCGCACTGGTCACGGCTATGCGTACCGGCATCCTTAGATCCTCTGCACAAGCCAGCAGTTTTTGCAAAAAAGCCTCTCGTGTGCGGGAGAGGGTCACCGCCGTGCAGCGCGCCTGGCCCGGAGCCGAACCCCAAAATGGCAGCAGTCGCCAGGAGTTTGCTTCCACAGATACCCCGCGGTCGGCAAGCACCTCGAGGGGATCATCGACTAGATTGTAGCGCAGGATTTGAAAGTCATCTCCTGCCTCGCCGACGACCTCGCTCACCTGGCCGATCTCGGCTAGGCTAAACTCATCGGCCACATGCATGATGACACCCAGCGCCTTCGGTTTCTCCTGAAAATAGGCAGTGGACATCAATTCGCCAAGAATCTCTCCTGCACCATCGCCCGTGGTTAGGTTGGCCAGCGGCAGTGTCGGGCCGGTCTGCCAGCGTTGGTGGTGTTTTGAAAAAGTCGCAGAACAAACCTCGCGCCCGCCATCGAACCACAGGTGCCACTGCCACGGCAACTCATCAGGTGCCCGATACCAGTGCCCGTCAGTGCCACGGCTCGTATTCGATGCCACTGTGCACGCCTGAGAGTAAATATCGGGCGCTTTTAGTTCACCTGGATCTCTGATGGTGAACATGGAGAAATTAGTCAGGTGTCGGGCATGGAGGAGGCCGCTGGTCTTTTAAGCCCATTACGTTGAAATTTGTTTACCAGTCCGCCGTTTCAGTGGTAGGCAGGACGTGCGTCGAAGTCGGGCCCGTGCCGGCGACGTCGCAGTTGCCATAGGGGGTGCCCACGGCTGGAACCGTGCCGGTCCAAGTGTAAGTGCCACCGGTAGGGCACACAGGCACACTCGTCAGCAGAAGACCCGGGCCGAAAACGTCTGCCTGAGCTAAGGCCGACGCGATGGCGAGGTTCTGCATGTTCGCCGCTGAGCGAACAGCCTTCTGGACGGCAGCGAGTTGCATTTTGCATTTTGCCTTGTCAGCTCCCACACGGTAGTTGCCGATGCCAAGAAAAACCACCGAGATCAACCCAAGTAAGAGGGCAATCACGAGGCTGATTTCGATGAGGGTCATCCCGGAGCGGTTGAAGCGCTTTGCGAGTTGATGGGTCTTTACGTTAAGGATAGTAATTTTCATAATTGAGGGAGCTTTGGCTGGCGGCTGGTATCCTGAAGGTGTAGGCCACTAGTTATGAAGGCAACAAAATGGATGTCATTAAACATAACCTCCTTATCTCAAATGGTGCAAGGCCTTATTTGGGTTACCTCAGTTACCCATCCATTTGATAGACCAGAAGTGGTCCGGGAGACTCCACGAGATCACAGCCGCAGACTTTCCTCGCAATGCGAGCCCTTCGATCTAGGCGCCATACAAATGGGTGTGTGTGTGGTGGACCCCGAAATCGGGCCAGTAGTGACGTTATGAGATTATGAAATCATCCGCCCGCAGGATCTGGTGCTACGCATGCCAGTTTTGGATCAAAGCCTCGCGGCTGCACTGGATGCTTAGAACGCGACTTGGCTGGATATCCTTGAAGGACCTGTGGCGGCCTGCCACCGAATGTTTGGCAATCCGCTGGTGAAACGTCAGCTGCGCCTCAAACGCAAGGAATGCGAGGATGCCTTGTTCCCGCTGCTGCGCCGCATCATCAAAGATCCCATCTCTGCGAGTCAACCGCATGGGAACTTTTTGAGCCTGCTTACAGCTCCCGGCACTTGACGTCTAGCAGCTGCAGGGCCAGTGCCGCACCGGATATCTGGATTTCCACAAGCGGCAGGCCCAGAGATTCCATGATCACGCTCACGCCGAAGGTGATCTGACCTTCAATCTGCTGCTCAAAGAACGGCAGGGTGGTGCTTGCCACGCAAAACTTCAGGCTCAGCAAGCCCATGGTCTGCATGTGTTTGATGATCTGAATGCGCTTCCGCAGGCTGCGGACCTGCGCCAGCAGGATCGGCTCCTGCGTGGACTGTGCGTGTGTTCTCGGAGTCTTATGCTGTCTGGCTGCCTGCCACTAGATGGTGTGATGCCCCGGAGTTGACATTCCTGCTTTCGAAAAGGAGGTGAATAGCGAGAAGTCTATAGTTTGGGGCGTCGTTAGAGACTGGGGACTCCCTTTGAGAGGTCGTCCGTGTCCTTGGGCAGGCGCCCCACCAAGCAAATTCCATGCAAACGCGAATTTGTGATTTCCACTGAAGGCAGAGTATTTCGTCCCCGACTTTAAACTGTTTTAAAGAACAGCATTAGGTGCACCATGCTCTTCACAGACTTGCACCACAATTCGGGCGGTGCAATTTTTATTCTGTAAAAGTGGCGATCAGGGTTGGGATGGTTCGGCGGGGTTCATGTTGAGGTAAATTTTGCCGGTGCTCCACTCGTCGCTCTGCTCGCAGAGCAGTGCGGAGACGAGGCGCAGCAGCGAGGCTTCGTTGGGGAAGAGGACGGCGACACGCGTGCGGCGTTTGAGTTCCTGGTTTACGCGCTCGATGGCATTGCTGGTGCGCATCCGCCGGTGATGGGCTGCTGGCAGGGCATAGACAGCGAAGCCTTGCGGAAGATTGTGCTCCATCCAGGCGGCGAGTTTTGGGGCGCTTTTGGTATAAAAGTTGACCCGCTCTTTGAGCCGTGCTTGCGCTGATGTGAGGTCAGGCGAGGTGAAGATGGAGCGGATGCTTTCGGCGAACTCAGTGCGCATTTCCTGGCGTGGCACATAGGATTGAGCGTTTTGCTGGAGATGGAACTGACAACGTTGCCAAGGCACGGCGGGAAAGACCGCCTGGCGTGCAGCGGCCATGCCTGGATGGGCGTCGCTGACGATGAACTGGGTGCCGCACAGGCCGCGTGTGACGAGCGAAGAGAAGAAGTCGCGCCAGTGCGCTTCTGCCTCGCTGAGCGCGACGCTGACGCCGAGGATGGTGCGCTTGCCATCCATGCCGATGCCGATGAGCACCGCGCAGTCCACCAGCAGGCCGCCATGACGCACCTTTTCGTAACGGGCATCAAAGACGAGGTAAGGACAGGCACCCAGCGGGCGGTCGCGCCAGAGTTGGAGTTCGACATCGAGCTTGGCGGCGCAGGCGCTCACCTGCGAGGAGCTGACTTGATGGCCGCAGAGTTCCTCGACAATCTTGGAGACTTTGCGCGTCGAGACACCCTGCACATACATCTCGGCCATGGCCAAAGTGAGAGCTTGCTCGCTGCGCACGCCACGCTCCAGCGCAGTGGGATAGAAGTCGATGCCGTCACGCACCTGTGGGATGCGCAGTTCGACCTGTCCCATGCGGGTGGCGAGGGTTTTGGGCTTGAAGCCATTGGCATGGCCGAGCCGTCCCTCGCAACGCTCATAGGGCTGGGCTTGGAGCACGGCAGAGCGTTCCTGGTGCATGGCTTCGTTGAGCAGGATGCGGAAGCATTCGGCGAGATTGGTGGAACCTTGAGAGGTGAGGAGTTGCAAAACGGTGTTGAGCAGATCAGGATCGTTGTGGTGGGTCATGTGTGAGTTTGAGTTGGATGTGTTTGGCTACACCCCGACACAGACCACGCTGGCCCACCCCTCGCCACCGCGCGCTGCACGCTCCTTTGGGGGCCGCTGCGTTCGGCATCGCTGCGCTCGCCTCACTCCGCGGCCCCCAAAGGAGCGTGCAGCGCAAGGCTAAAGCCTTTTACAGACCAGAACTTACACCCCCACAATTTGAATCTCCTTTGGCTATTCCAAGACCGTTCTTGGATTCGCCATCAGATCCCGTTTCTGGGCAGTATCATCGCGGCCAGGCCTGAGGTTCAAGAGGGGCCGGGTGTTTTGTTGGCGGGCATCTCTCGGCGGGTTCTTCAAACCACCCAACGCACAAGGTAGGGCTGCCGTGTCAGTGCTGTCAGTGGCCTGTTCTGTGCTGTCGGTGGATGCTCTCACATCCCACATTTCACATTTCATCCTTTTCACACGGCACTTAGGTATGACGGATACAGCCCATTCACCAGCTCGACGATGGCAAGTTCTGGGACTTTGGCGATGTCCAGGAGGTGGCAAACCTCAAGTTCATCTGCTACTGGATGGCTGGAGACCTAAACCTCAAAATCTCTTCTGCTTTTACCCACCCAGTTTAGCGAAGCGCCAAAAAAACAGACTCGTTGAGTAGAGTCGAAAATACGAGTCCTGAGGGCACTTGAGCCTCAGCGAGACATAGCCCTTGGCGGAAATCACGATTTCGCGGGGCAGTCCCGTTGTCACACCCTTCTGACCCTCGACATGGTTGAACTCCCCGGCGATGAAAAGTGCCGTGGCGATCCCAAGCTCATTGGTCGCAAACCCACGCTCTTGCAAAGCCGACCAGCTTCCCAATTTTTTTGCCATGGGCCGCTTGGCAAAATATTCCTCATCACCCGCCTGCGGCAGCACCCGGACGACAGCCCCCACCACCGGTCCATCATTGCGATCCACCACCTGAATGGTGACGTAGCTCACGGTCTTGGAGTCAAACGCCCGGAGCTGGCCCGCACTCATACAAGCCAGCACAGTCAGGCAAATCAAAGCCCGGCACCCACGCGTCAGCCCGCCCGCACGTGAAGAGATTAAAAGAGAATTCATGAGCCGATTCTGCAAGAAACCGCCGCGACAAGCAACACCGCAGGGCAGGGGACACCACGAAGCTCAGATTCAGAAACAATCTCTGCGGCGTTCCTAACTCTGCGGTGTAAATTCCTTGTGTCACTCATGGGCTTGCCATCCCGCGCCCATCCTGACACGCTCCCCTCAGCCATGCACCCCGAATACCAGCGATACCTCAGACGCCGGCTCATCCGCCGCTGCCTGCTGTTCGGAGTCCTGCCACTTCTCCTGCTCCTCTTCATCGTGCGTGCCGCCTTCACCGACATGGTGGCCCCTCAGCATCCGTGGATTGGTCAGCTCGCGCATCTCAGGAGCAACCACCGCTTTTTCATCGACTACCACAAGCAGCACGGCCGCTGGCCCACCACCTTCGCAGACCTCAGCAGCACCGTCGCGGATTCCCCAGACGCCCGCAAACCCCAGCCCTTCGTCGATCCCGACACCCATCAGCCATCCCCCTGGCTCTACTTCGACCCCGCCCGCACCGCATCGCTTCCCGAGTACGGCCACCTCATCGCCGCCGCCCCACGCGCCGGCGGCTACGGCAAATTCATTCATCAAAACGGCCGCCTCGTCATGTTTGAAAACGGCGTCGTCACCTTCATCCCCGAACCCGACTTCCTCACCGCCACTCACGCCCGGTAACATTCCGTCCACTCACCGAGCAGCATTCAATGTTCAATGTTCAATGTTCAATGTTCAATGTTCAATGTTCAATGTTCAATGTTCAATGTTCAATTTTCAATTTTCCCTCTCCCCATGCACGCACCCCGGACGCGCCCACCCACCGCCCACGCCATGCGCTCCTTTCTCACTGCGCTCCTCCTCCTCGCCGCCGCGCTGCTACCACACTATACCACGCACGCCGAAGACTGGCCGCAGTTTCGCGGCCTGCACCGCGATGGCATCTCGCACGAGACCTGCCTGCCCAACACCTTCCCACCCGCAGGGCTCAAGGTCCGCTGGCGACAGCCCGTCGGCTGGGGCCTCACCACACCCCTCGTCGTCGACGGCTGCGTCTACGTCATGGATGCCCAGCTGCGACAGCCCGCCGCCAAAGAGCGCGTCCTCTGCTTTGACGAAACCACCGGCGCACTCCTGTGGGAAGATGCCTTTGCCGTCAGCTATCCCGCCTGGGCCTTCGTGCACGGCAACGGCGTCGGCCCCTGCGCCACACCCGTCGTCGAAGGCGGCAAAATCTACGCCACCGGCAGCAGCGGCGAAGTCCACTGCCTCGATGCCAAATCCGGCGCGCCCATCTGGCGGCGCGACCTCGGCAAAGACTACACCGTGCGCCCCCTCGAATGCCGCGCCTCACCCTTGATCGAAGGCAGCCTCCTCATCGTCCCCGCTTACGGCAAGCCCTGCGCCACCCTCGTCGCACTCGACAAAGCCACCGGCAAAGAAGTGTGGAAAGCGCTCGATGAAGGCGTCGCCAGCAGCTCCCCCGTCATCATTCAGGCCGGCGGCGTGCGCCAGCTCATCCTCTGGACCGCCGCCTCCGTCACCTCGCTCGATCCCGCCACCGGCACCCTCTACTGGACCCTCCCCATGATCACCAGCAGCAACGACTCCATCGCCACCCCCGTCATCGAAGGCAATCGTCTGCTCATCTCCGGCCTCATGCTCGAACTCAGCACAAGCGCCCCCGCCGCCAAAGTCCTCTGGCCAAAAAACCTCGTCGGCATGCAGCGCATCCTCAGCCACACCTCCACCCCCGTGCTGCAAGGGGGCCACATCTACGCCGCACGCTCCAGCGGCGAATTCGTCTGCCTTGATGCCGCCACCGGCCGCGAACTCTGGGAAATCAAAAACATCACCAAGCTCCGCAACGGCTCCAGCATCCACCTCATTCCGAACGGCGACACCCTGTACCTCTTCACCGATCAGGGCGATCTCATCCACGCCCGCATCACCCCCGCCGAGTACACCGAGTACAGCCGCACCCACATCATCGCTCCCACCACCCCCTTCATGGGCCCCAAGATGGCCTGGACCCCTCCCTCCATCGCCAACGGCCACCTCTTCGCCCGCAACGACCAGGAACTCATCTGCCTCTCCCTCAAAGACGACCCGTAAGATGCAGGGCACTCAGTGAAGGCGTGTTGTCGTTGTTTTTTTCACTCTTCTTCATGACATTACATGGCATGACATTACATGACACTACATGACATGCACGCTCCGACTTCCTGAGCAGGCACCACCATCTTTCGCCACTCCGCTCCGTCCCACACCAGCCCCACAGGGGCTGCGTATCAAAGCGAAGGGTTGCCGAGCCTTGGCGAGGCTACCCTGGTACACGGCATCAATTCCGGGAAGCAAACCCAGCACTCCGCCACACCCCCATGCGTACCAGCAGCGTCTGCAAAGAGCCCCACCGCGCATTTGCAGACAGCTCGCCACTCACAGCACAGAGATCATCCCTCCCGCATCCCCGGCTTTCTCCATGCCCACCGCACCGAAAAACACACTCCCGACCCCAGCGTGACCAGCGACATCATGATCGCACCAATGGCCACCGCATACGGGAAGTCATCATTGAGAATCACAAAGGCATAGTACGAAGCGCCAAAGAGGACCGCCGTCACACAGGCCGCCGTCAGCAGCAAACCCGTCAAAAAACGCAGCATCGCTTTCATGGCTTCTTGGCATTCTCCCTCTTCCATTCGCTGATGTCCACCTGCAAAGCCGCATGCTTTTCCACAAACGTCTTCAGCCACCGTGCACGCTGTCGCATCACCGATGATGGCTTGATACCAGTCCAGACCACCGCCCACGCCGTCTTCACTTGGCTTCGATAAACACAAACCCGCTCAGCGGTCGCGTACACTCCGGCCAATCCGAAACCTCCGCGCTCTCATCGATCAACAGCACCGGCGCATTATCTGCCGCATTCCGCACCATCTTTCTTTCCTTGAGCAGCTCATTCACCAGCTTCAGCGCCAGGCCCTCAGCCTCCGCCGCCGTTTCTGCCTCCGGATACGCGTGGATGTAAAACTCCCTCCGGCTCGCGAATTTGTCCTCAAGATCCTGAATGAGGAAGTTTTGACCATGAACGATGACAGCAAATTTTTTCATGAAGAGATCAGGCGCACAAAACGCGTGACCCCCAGCGTGGCGCATGCCCACCCCCACTTCAAGGCCGCTTGCAGCCTCCTCGTCAAAGATGTCCCCCAAAGATGCTGTTGACGTTCTCGGCAGAATTGTATCTCATCAGGCCGTTCAGTAAAAACGACGCGTCTATTTATGGGAAAACTATTTGATCAGATCAGCCAGACGCTGCTGCCCGGCATGGGCCTGCCGGAGCCACTGAGAATGCTGTTTGAGTGGATTGAGCAGAGAGGGACTTACGTTGACCGTGCGGGTGGCCGGATTGGATTTCTCTTCCCCGAAGAAGCCATGAAAAAGGGGTGGACTGATTCAGGACGCCCCGGCGGCACCGATGTGAGCTTCATGCCCGAGGGCAATATAAACATGAAGTATTGGTTCGGGCATGAGCTCCCCGAGATGTTGAGCCGTGTTTGTGTGTTTTGCCAAACGGGCGCAGAGGGTTCGATGGCCGCTTTCTGGCTCGATCCAGATGGCGGTCAGAAGATCGTTCACATCGGCTCAGGTTCTGGTTCGACGCTGGTGTGTGTGCTTGCAGACGATCCCGTGGATTTCCTTCGTCTGCTCGCCATCGGCTACGATGAGATTTGCTGGCCGGAGGCATTCGGCAGTCCGCCCAACACAAACAGCGATTTCATCGTTCAGCCGAACACAGATTTTAGGGATTGGGTCACCTCGACCTTTTCCGTCTCCATACCTGCAACTGCCAGCGAGATTGTTCGTCATCCCAGCAAGATGGGAGATGAGGATTCTCCTGATCCCTTTCACAAATGGGTGGCTGCCATGACCGCATGAGCAGACACAACCACCATTCAAGGCCGAACAAAACAGATGCAGGCATTGGCTTGCATGGTTTCTGTCGTGTCATCGACGCTCCCCACGCGCTGTCGCCTGTTCCGTGGCGTGCGGCACATCCACACGCAATTCATCACCCATGACTTCAGCCAATGAGCTTTGGGACCATCTGCGATATCTCCTACCTGGCGCTGGCAATGATCGTGCTTGGCGTCCCCGCATGGATGGTATTCGCTCCGCCTCGCGCTGTTCGCTCCTGGCCTTCGCTCTGCCGGCCCCCGCTCGCCTTCGTCACAGCGCAGGCCTTCATGTACACCTTGTGGTACGGCTTCATCTACCCGGCTTCGAACGCCTTTTTGCAGGCGCACTCAGGCGATTTGATCTGTGGAATCCTATGTGGCCGCCCTTCGACAATGACCATTCCCATTGTGATTGTGACGTTGGTCTACTTTCTCTTGCGGGCACTCTTTCTTGCATGCCGTTCGAAGTGGGTGGCGCGCCAGAAGCCCGGCTGACCCAGTTCTTCAATCTCCCCAAAGAGGCCGAACAAAACAGATGCAGGCACCCACCTGCACGGCCACATGGAAGCCCATCGCGGTCAGTTCAAGATCGTTCCCGCTGGCTCAGGCGTGGTGCTTGAAGGCACGACCTGGTATCATCACGACATGTGGCCGCAGTGGTACTGGGGGCCTCTGACCGATCAGATCATCCACAAGATTCACGAGCGCGTGCTCAGCCACATCAAGAGTACGGCAGAGCATGAAGGCAGACCTTAAAGAGAGCCATTCAAGCCGCGCCGCCACACCCCGGCCAGGCATCCTGCCTTCAGTTCCTACGAATGGAAAATCGCACGCACCGGGGCGGAGTCTTCCAGCCGCTTTTAAGGACTCGGCCGCATTTGAAGGCGAAGTCGATGGCGAAATCTCCGGGCTCGGCATCCATGTCCACGGGTTCATAGACGCAGTGTACGACGAACTGCTCGCCGTCAGGATGGGATTCGAAGACGGAGACGCAGTCCAGTTCGCATGCTCCGAGCTGGCGCAGATACTTGCGGGCAAAGTCCTTGCCTTGCTCCACCAACTCCAGCAGCTCAGGGTTGATCTTTTCTGCGATGATCCGCGTCTTGCCCACGCCATACAGATTGTACTGCGTGTCGTTTTCAGCATGGTAAGTGTCGGTGGGATTCGCGAACATACTCTTGGGAATTGTAAGGAGCGTCGGCGTGAGAACAAACTCGCAGGCACGGACTGAATCAATGAAGAATGCGGTGGCCGCAGCGCAGTCCGCCGCTAGAGCGTTTTCCAAAACGACTTTCCGGAAGCGGCGCGTGGCGACGCTCGACGGCGCTTGGAGGACCAAGCGCCCTACCTCGCGCCGGGCACGCGTATGCCCAGAACTGGTAGGGCTGGCTGTCCTCAGCCAGCCGCCGTCGGAGCTCATGATCTTCGAGCAAGAGACAGTCCGCTAAATGGAAATGAGTTTTGGAAACTGCTATAAAACCGGCTTCCCACCCGCCATAGGCGGCTCCTTCATCAAAGAATAAGAGGCCATATATCCCCGGCCTTTTCCGCAACGCCTCAGATCAGCTCCCGGATCGGCTGCGCACCGTTTTCGACGAGGTAATGCGGGCGGCCTTTGTTGTCCGTGACCGTCGCGGTGTTCACGTCGATGCCCAGGTTGCGGTACAGCGTCGCAAAGACTTCGGGGAAGGTGACCGGGCGGCTGTCGGCCTCGCCACCGAGGCGATCCGTGGAGCCGATGACCTGCCCATTCGGCATGCCACCCCCGGCCAGCAGCGCCATCGCCACACGCGGCCAGTGGTCACGGCCCACCTGCTTGCTGATGATGGGCGTGCGGCCAAATTCACCCCAGACCAGCACCGTGCAGTCCTTGTCCATCCCACGCTGGTGCAGGTCTTCGATGAGGGCGGTGATGCCTTGATCAAAGATGGGAAAATCTTCGCGTTCGCGGGAGAAAATGTCATTCCCCGCGCCGCCATGCCAGTCCCACTTGCTGTAGTTCACGGTGACCACTCGCGCCCCCGCCTCCACCAGCCGGCGTGCGGTCAGAAAACTCTGCGGCACCCGCGGCGCACCGTTGTCGTCGATGCGTTTGACAGTGTCCCCGGTGCCATAGCGTGCCACGAGGCGCGGGTCCTCTTTGGAGAGATCCAGCGCATCCGCGAGCTTGGAGGAAGTCAGCACGCCCATGGCCTGCTGCGTGAAAGCATCCATGCCCTCCATGCGACCGCTGGAGTCCACATCACGGCGAAAGCGGTCGATGCTGGAAAGCAGCCGTGCGCGATCCGCGAGGCGGTCATACGTGATGCCTTGCAGCGTGAGATCACCCCGGCTGGGGCCCACGTGGCGAAAGGCCGCATTGGCAGAGCCCAGCATGCCCGGACCGGGCTCATTGTACGGGCCGTGCGTGCAGTCATAGCACATGCTGACAAAAGGCGGCACGGCGGGGTCCAGCGCGCCCTGCACCTTGCTCACCACACTGCCAAACTGCGGCCATCCGCCCGGAGGCGCCACACCCGTGGGCACATGCCCCGTGTAGCACTGCGCCGCGTCATGACCCGCCTGCGCACCCACCAGCGAGCGGATGATGGTAAACTTGTCCATCATCTTCGCCATGCGCGGGAAGAGTTCGCAGATCTCAATGCCGGGCACGTTCGTGCCGATGGGCTTGTGCGGACCCGCCACCTCGCTCGGCGCATTCGGCTTGAGGTCAAACATGTCCTGATGCGGCGGCCCGCCCACGAGGTAGATGAGAATCACCGACTTGTGCGAATTGCGAATGCCCGCCTGAGACTCCAGCGCGAGCAGCTTCGGCAGGGAAAGCCCCACGGAGCCGAGCCCGCCAATTTTGAGGAAGTTCCGCCGCGACACACCATCACAGAGCGGACTGGCGTGATCAGCAGGAGCGAGGATTTTGAGCATGACGTGTGATGGTTGCTAACTGGCGTGGCCCTCTTGAGCCCGTCATCATACGCCATGGCAAAGAAGTCTCTTTCCCAGCAAGAACCTGCCAGCCATGAATGGCCACGTATCGGGCGTCTTCTCGCAATCAGCGCAAGCCCACGGGCCGCTGTCGCATCTCTCAGCTCATGCGTGCGTCCATCGCCCTACTTCGCGCCCGCCTTCGGCTGCTCCTTTGCCAAAAACCCACTGTCCGCCAGCCAGTCGCTGAGGCGCTGCGTCCACGTCTTGATGGAGGCAAACTTCGAGCGCGTGCCCATGCCAAAGCCATGCGCACCACGGGCAAAGAGATGCACTTCCACCGGCAGCTTGGCCTCTTCGTATTTCGCCACCTGATCCAGCACCGGTTTCACGTGACTCGTGTCGTCATTCGCCACCAGGAAAAACGCAGGCGGCGAGTCTGCGGGGATCGGGCCTGCAGGCACACCCAGCGGCCCCGGATAAATCGACACCTGAAAATCCGCACGGCTGCTCGCATGTTCAATAGGATCAGCAGCCGCCGCATCACCCGCCGTCGGGCTGTACACCACCATCGCCACCACCTCACCACCCGCCGAAAAGCCGATGATGCCAATGCGCTTCGGGTCCAGATTCCACTCCGCCGCGCGCGTGCGGATCACACGCATTGCCCGCTGCCCGTCCTGCTTCGGATGGATGTCGATGTTGTAGGGCGAGCCCTCCTCACGTGGCAGGCGGTGCTTCAGCACAAAGCACGTCACCCCCAGCTCATTCAGCAGCTTCGCCGGTGCCTCGCCCTCACCCCCAAAGCCCAGCTGGCGATGCCCGCCGCCGGGGACGATCAGCATCGCCGCACCATTCGCCTTGTCCTTCGGCGCAGGGAAGACCGTGATGGAAGGATTGTTCACATGCGTCACCGAGCTCCCCTTCATCACCTCCGGCTCATCCTTCAGCTTCTCAAAACCCGGCGCACCCTTCTCCCACAGATGGATGACCTGCGGCTCCTCCGCGCGGAGTGGGCAATGCAGGACGAGGACGAGAGGAAGCAGAAGCGTGAGGTGTTTCATGGTGTGGGTGGCGACTGACTGATTGATTGGAAGGAAAAAGAAAAAGCTGTCAGGAAGGATGCCGAGCCTCGCGCTGCAAGCCCGTGATTTCCAATCGTTTCGATTGCAGCACATTATTCGCGCCTTCGGGCGTGTGAGCGGTCTGGCCGAGACCGCCATTGCTCGTCCATCTCTTCACCACAGCCCGAGTGCTTTCAGCGCCTGGATGCGGGAGTCGCGGCTGCTCAAAGAGAAATGCACGTCGATGAGTTCCGCGCGTCCTGTATTCGGATTGAGGATGACGTTGTCTTCATGCACATCAGTGACGAGAAGGCGTCCCGCCGGGCCTGCGTCCACCCAAAAACGACCGTGCGTGGATCCTTGCCTTTCGTGCAGCAGTCCCTGCGCCTCCAGTTTTTCCACCAGCGTGGTCCAGTCGGGGTGGGTGCCATCGACAAACGGCTGGGAGATGACCACATGCAGCTGGTTCTTTTCCTCATAAAATCCTTCCAGCCTCAGGTCGTCTCCGAAGAGGTGGTTGCAGAGCATGAGGTCTGTCAGATAATCGAACACGGAATCGGTGGGCTTGTAGAACACCTCCCATGTGTCTTCGTCCAGATCACGCGGGTCGTAGTCCTTGATCACGCGCTTCTCTTCACGCAGCACTCCCACTTCGTGTTCAAGGCCGGGGCTGAGCGGTTTTTTGGCCAGAAGTCCACGCACGTGGCCGCCATCCAGCATCAGGCCCGCTGCGCGGCCGAAATCGGCGAGTGCGCGTATTTCCGACTTTCCTGCAGCCGCTGGATCATCTGGTCCGTGATGAGTCCCTGCATCCGCGACATGTTTTGCCGCGCTTCGGAGAAGCTCCTGCGGAGCTCTTCGTACGGCATCAGTGTTTTGGCTGCTTTCTGTTCCTGTGGCATCGAATGATTGCAAGGTGTGTGGAGTATTTTGCTTCTAGTCAGATCGTCCGCAAGCGAAAAGCGGTGAGATAACTTACCCCAAGCCCCCCGCCACACCACGCGCCTCTCATCTCCTCTTTTGACCTGTATTTTTCCCCGCAACCCACGTTTGTCTCACCGCCACGAAGCTCTCCAGCCCGTTCAAAAACCAATCCCCCCATGCCCGCCCAATACGCCCGTTATCCCTCGCTCGTTGACCGCACGGTGTTCATCACCGGCGGAGCCGATGGCATTGGCAGTGCCCTCGTCGAGCAGTTCGCCCGTCAGGGCAGCCGCGTCGCCTTCGTGGACAAAAACGTCCCTTATGCAAACGCCACCCTCCAGCGCTGCATCGACGCCGGCGCCCCTCACACGCCCTTGTTCTATGAAGTCGATCTCCTCGACATCGACGCCCTCAAAGCCGCCTGCGCCTCCGCCATTCGCGATCTCGGCAGCATCACCGTCCTCGTCAACAACGCCGCCAACGACGACCGCCACCAGTGGCAGGACATGACCCCCGAGTACTTTGACAACCGCATCAACACCAACCTCCGCCATTACTTCTTCGCCATCCAGGCCCTCGCCCCTCAGATGATCGCCGCCGCGCACGGCTCCGTCATCAACATCGGCTCCAGCAGCTACATGATGCAGGAGGACTTCTTTCCCGGCTACGCCATCGCCAAGTCCGCCGTGGAAGGCATCACCCGCACCATGGCCCGCACCTTCGGCCCCCATGGCGTCCGCGTAAATACCGTGCTCCCCGGCTGGGTCCCCACCGAGCGCCAGCTCACCAAGTGGTGGTCCCCCGAAGGCGAAGCCGGTACGATGCACGATCAGGCCCTCAAGCGCCGCATCACCCCCGCTGAATTCTCCCAGATGGTCCTCTTCCTCGCCGCCGACGACGGCGCCGCCTGCACCGCCCAGCAGTTCATGGTCGATGGTGGTAGGTTCTAAAGAAGACGCCGGTCGTGAATGGCGCTCAGTAAAGGCGAAATGGCGTATCTTTTTGTGCCTCCCGCAAAGCCCATGGGGCACGGCTGAATAAAAGGCTCCAGGAGCGCGGACCTCCGAGTCCGCAGCAGGTCGCAATCACCCAGCGGGTGTGGATGCAGGCAGAACATCGAAAGCACGAGAACTCTGGCTGCGAAAGTGCGATGGCAGCAGGGACGATTCGGAGCCGCGTGCCCTTGCGGCGTGCTGCGGACTCGGAGGTCCGCGCGCCGAAGGCCCTTTGGCCTGCGGCTCATTCCGCGATGATCCGCGTTAACTGAGTGTCATTCAGGCCAGTCATGAAGGGTGCTCGGTTAAGGCACGATATCCTGCATTTTTAAACTTCCCCCCCGTATCATGTCTTCCACCGCTGGATCTCCGTGACAGTCCAAGGAATGCTTTCGCCAAATCCCTTCGCAATCCACCAGCCCCAAAGGGGCTGCGCAGCATAGCGAAGGGTTGCCGAGCCTTGGCGAGGCTACCCTGGTACCCGCCATCAAATCCGGAAAGCAAACCCAGCACTCCGCCACATCCCTACGCCCACCAGCAGCGTCTGCAAAGAGCCCCGCCGCGCATTGGCACCATGATCAGACAGCGCACCTAAACCCACGAACAATGCCCTCAACCAGGCGCCATTCATGCCCGCCCTGCAACCGCCCCCCTCATTTGTAATCGACAAAACGCCCTCTCATCGCTTTTCTAGTGCCATAAACAAATGGGGTTCCCCTCAATGACTCAGGCCAATCACGCGTACTTAAAACCATGAGCAAGCTTCAAACTCCCCAGCATCACAAGGCGCGCGCATTCCTGCGCCGCGCAGGCCCGATTGTCATGCTTGTCGGCCTCATTTTCACCATCATCGGCATGGTCAGCTTTTTCTCCGCCTTTGGCAGATTCGGCTCGCCGCATTACTTTTGGTGCTGCTTTGTCGGCATGCCACTGCTGTTCGTCGGCTCCGTCATGTCCATGTTTGGTTTCATGGGAGCCCTCGCCCGCTACGTGGCAGCGGAGCACGTCCCAGTTGTGACCGATGCGGTCAATGATTTGGCCGAAGGCACCCAGGGAGCCGTGAAGACCGTGGCACGATCCATGGCCGAGGGTGTTAAGGAAGGATTGATGGAGAAAAAGCAGTGATAGGGCCCGCCGGCCTTACAAGGTGAAGATGGGCATGAGCACTGGCGCGAGCCTCAGTCCATTTCACCATTCTGACCCATTCCTTCATTTGCCATTCCACCATGCCTGGCCCCTCAATGCGCATGCCCGTGCCCGTATACCAGACCATGCCATCCCGCCCACGCCATATACCCCGCCAGCACCGTCAGCAGCACGCATGACACATACGGTGCCTTGCGCATCCAGTCGCCAAAGCCGCTGAAGCGTTTCTGCGCATGCTGCACGCTCCAGGCCGCCGCCGCGCCCACCGTCACCATCGTCAGCGCCAGGCCAAAGCTGAACGCCCCCACGATCGCAAAGCCCAGCGCCACCTTTTTCAGCTGCAGGCACACCAGCAAAATCGTAAACGCCGCAGGGCAGGGCATCAGTCCGCCCGTGATCCCAAACATCACAATCTGAGCCGTCGTCACATTCTTGCTGCCAAACCGCCGCGCGATGTCCTCCGCATGCGCACGCTCATGCGCATCCTGGTACACATCCCCCTCCGGCCGCACCTCCTCCGCCACCACCGGCGCGTGCCCGTGCCCGTGCTCATGTCCAGGCACATGCGCCGCCTCCGCAAACTTCAGCCGGTACGTATGCGCATGGTCCGCATGGCCCAGCGTCAGCGTCGCCATGAACTCATGCGGCTCCGGCAGCATCGCCGTCGCCTCCCAGAAGCCCGCCCCCGGCTCAAACTGAAACACCTGCGTGCTCCCATCCAGCCGCGCCGTCTCCAGCTTCAAAGAGTTGCCCTTCGGCAGCGGCACCGCAGCACCACTCGCCGTGCAGGGATAGATCCGAAAGCGCGGCTGCCCCCCGTCCTCATGCACCGCGATCTCCAGCCACCCATGCCCCGTGTCCAGCAGCATCCCCCCATGCGCCCCATGCGTGCGTCTCCCCGCCGCCCGCAGGCTTGGCACCTTGAACCCCGCCGGCATCACCACCTCATGCTCAAATCCATGCCCATCCTCAGGCACGTGCCCATGCGCATGACCTTCTCCATCTCCATGTGAGTGCGAGTGACCATGCTCATGCACATGAGAATGCGCATGCCCCAGCCCATGCGCCTCCGCTTCCGCCACCTCACGGCGCGTCCTGAAAAACATCCACACCGCCAGCGCCAGGATCAGCACCGCAGAGCCCAGCTGCAGGTACGGCTCCACCGTCTCCGCATTCCACTGCCCGCCGTAGTGCAGCGCCGCCGCCGCCAGCACCCAGATCAGCAGCGAGTGCGACAGCGCCGCCGAAAGCCCCAGCAGCACCGCCTGCCACACCGTCCCCCGGATCGCGATGATAAACGCCGCCATCATCGTCTTCGAGTGCCCCGGCTCCAGCCCATGCAGCGCCCCCAGCAAAATCGCCACAGGTACATACAGCCACGCATGGCCGCTGCTCAGGTAGTCAGAGAAAGAATTCATCGCAGGAAAGTAGGAGGGAAGGGGGCCACCGCAAGCCAGTGCCGCACCTCATGCCACGATCAATTGAAAACAGGTCTGTATCTCAGCAATGAATCCACCACAGAGGCACGATGAGCGCAGAGATCTGAAGCCGGTCTTGATGGCAAACCTCTGTGTCCATCGTGCCTCGGTGGTTAAAAAGAGGCCCCCTTCTGTCCAGACCCTTTTTTAACGGCTCATGATATCACTCTTCATCCTTCATAATTTGAGTTGCATTCCACCGCGTCATTTTCACGCGCCCTTTATCCCCGCCCATACCCCTTGCTTATCACCTCCACACCATGCCTGTTACCCGCATGCAGTGATGGGACACGCCCGCGCATGAAATCCGCGCAGGTCTGGCTGGAGATCTACCGCCCCCTCTCACCGCGAGGCCGCCCCACCAGCGCTCTGCTCTTTGACAACCCCACCGCCCCCAGCCCAACCATGACCCCCACCATCGCCACCGACACGCTCCTCGCAGACCTCGCCCAGCTCAGCGACATCGACCTCTCCAAGCGCCGCCTTGAGCCCAAGAGCGCCCGCTGCATCGAGCTCACCCTGGAGGCCACCGGCGTCCGCACCCGCATCCCCGCCTCCGTCCTGCTTCACTACGACACCCGCATCTCCCGCGGCAAGCGCGGCGCCGCACGCATGCGCAACAACACCTGCGGCGGCTGCAATCTCGCCCTCCCCAGCGGCCAGCTCGCCGACATGCGCCATGAAGACGCCGCCCTCGTCCTCTGCTGCAACTGCAGCATCTACCTCCTCCCCTCCCTCCCCGAGCCCGTGGACCCGGACGCCGCGCCCAAGATCGCCAAGCCCGCCGTCAAGAAAGTCGCCGTGAAAAAGCCCCGCAAGGCCAAGGTCAAAGCCGACCCCGACGCAGCCCCCCAGGAGGAAACCGAAACCGAAACCGAAACCGAAACCGAAACATCCCCTCTGGCCGAAGTGATCACCGAGCCCGAAACTCCCCCACAGGTCGAAGCCGGGGAATAAGCCTGTGGCCGAATGAAGTGTTAGAAAATACCACCAGAGGCTACTCGGGGGTGGTCTCCAATTCTGGCCCCATGGAAGATCATGCACAAGCACTGCGATCAGGGAGCTCAGAACAATAAGAAGCGATACTGGAATGACAAAACGCTCAGGAAATCCATTTCGGCAATTTGAGGAAATACGGCCTTTAAGAAATTCTAAACATTGTTAGCGTGAAAACGAAACGGCTCACGTACTTTGCCTCAAGATACATGTTTTGAGCCATCTCATGCGAGTGTCCGACATCAACCCAACCAACCTAAAACCAACCATCAGACCATGAAATTGAACGCAATGCTGAAAACGCTGGGGTTCCTGGCACTGGCCGCCACTCCCGTTGTGGCCGGACCATCCGCTCCCGCTCCTGACAAAAACCCAATCGCTCCCGCTCCGGTGAACGATGACCTGGGCATCACCGCCTCCATCGGCTACGACTCCAACTACGTGTGGCGTGGCATCAACTACGGCCAGCATTGGGTTCGCTCCGGCCTCAACGGCGCCATCCTCCTCGTCGGCGGTGCCGCTGAAGACGGCGCTGGCAGCACCTCCCTCCTCTGGGACGTGAACTACGGCTCCCTCGCAGGTGACCATGACAGCTTCTCCCCGAACATTCTGGGTCCTACCGGTGGTGCCATCAAACCCACCAACTCCTTCCAGCGTCTTCAGCTGGGTGCTGCCATCTCGCATGACTTCGGTCCTGCTGCGATCAGCTTCGGCTACAGCTTCATCCACAACATGGGCTCCCTTGCCAACGGCAGCGGACTCAATCAGCTCCCTGGTTCCCCTGGTGGCTTCGGCATGAACGACATCCAGCAGCTCACTCTGGGCGTCAACACCGACCTCGGTCCGATCAATCTGGCTTCGAGCGCGAACTATGACCTCTTCAACGGTGGTTGGTACTTCGACCTCGTCGCCAAGTCCACCATCGCCGTGACCGATGCCATCAGCATCGTCCCACACGCGGGTCTGGGCTATGGTCTGAACTACAACGCTGGCTTCACCCAGGCTTCCCGCAACCTCGTCGGTGGCGGCGGCACATTCACCAGCTCCGGTGCCCAGAATGGCATCAGTGGCTGGACCGCACTCACCGTTGGCATTGATTTCCCAATCAAGCTCAACAGCCGTGCGACCCTCACCCCCTACGTGGCTGCCAACCTGCCAATGGGCCCGATGAAGAATCTGGCCAGCTCCTCCAGGAATCCCTATACTGGCGGCGTCCCCAGTGTCCCCGGTGGCCCTTCCACCCCCTTCAACAGCATCGTGTATTACGGCGTGACCCTCAGCGTCCGCTTCTAATTCAGGTCGTTCTCTGAACGATTCAAACCTTCAAGGTGAACCTCCCGGCGCAAGCCGGGAGGTTTTTTATTTCAAGACTGCGCGCCACTGATCCCTGCCTTGAGCATCTCCGCCATCCGCCAGGAATGCCTCACGTCTAAAAAACGACGGCTCCTAATTATCTTGAACCGGGTCATCCATTTTCAATATCCTCAATGCATGAGATTACTTTTGCTTGGGACTGCCTTATGGGCCTTCGCGGCTTGTACTTCAAAAGTGCCGTCTGACACCCCGGATGCCAGCAGCCTGCACGTGAGAAAAATCACCTATGTGAAGCCCCAGCCCCTGCTCCAGGTGCTTCGCTCCCTCGGGCTTGAAAAAGAGACCGCCAGGATGTCGTCCGGCATGCGAAACTCTCAGATGTCTTTCGAAACCCAGGACCACCGAAAAGTCCTCTTATTCTGTGATCCCGAAAGTCTCATCATCAGCTCCAACGACCTCGACAAAATCCTGAAGAACCCCCGCACTTCAGATCACTCATCCTCCGATCTTCGCGCATCCCGCATTCGCGTGAATGCAATCATCATCGAACGCTGAGTGCGCAGATGGGTGCCATTCATGCCAGACATGAAAGCCGCTCAGTTAAGGGCTTGTCTCGCCCATCGTGCTCTGCAGAAGAAACGCTCCAGGAGCGCGGGTCTCCGAACCCGCAGCACGCCACAAGCACACGCGGCTCCGAAACCTCCCTGCGGCTGTCTCTCGCTCGTTCCTGAAGCTCTCATGCTTCCGATTTTCCGCCTGCCGCGCTTCATTCCGCGATGCCTGCCCTTAACCGCGCACCATTCATGCCTGGTTCTCGTCCGCTTTTGCGACTGCTGCCCCATTCGGCCCTGACATACGAACCGGGAAGAATATCTTGGCTTCGAGAACTGCAAAGCTAGCATCAAGCCCATCGGGAAATTCCCATGCATTCCATCTCCGCCTCGTTCCCAGCGCCTCTCCGGCTCCGCACTCATAACCCCCTTTTTTGAATGGAACCCCTCATGTCCTCAGTTCACGAAATCGGCGCTCATGCCTCCCAGGATCGGCTGGAAAAATTCCTCGCAGAGCGCCTCACCCCCGGCGCAGACCGCGCCGCCGTGGACGCACGCATCTGGAATCTCTTTGGCGAGACCTGGGCCGTCATGTTCACCGATCTCTCCGGCTTCTCCCGCCATGTCGCCGAATTCGGCATCGTCCACTTCCTGCAGGTCATCTATGAGGCGCAGCGCATCTTCACCCCCTGCGTGGACAGCAACGATGGCATCCTCTTGAAAGTCGAAGGCGACAGCATGCTCATCATCTTCCGCACCGTCGCCAGCGCCCTCCAGTGCGCCATCGACATGCAGCGCACCGCCAAAGACTACAACGCCGGCAAGCCCCAGGAAGAGCACATCCTGCAATGCATCGGCCTCGGCTACGGCCCCGTCCTCCGCATCGGCGACTCCGATGTCTTTGGCTCTGAAGTCAACGCCGCCAGCAAGCTCGGCGAAGACACCGCCCAAGCCTGGGAAATCCTCGTCACCGCCTCCGTCCAATCCGCCGCCGAAGCCGCCGAAATCCCCGGCCTCCACTTCCAGCCCATCCCAGACATCCCCCCCGGCGCCAGCAGCGCCAGTCGGCTGCTCTACGATCTCTGAAAAAAGCAGTCGATGCGGAGCCACCAAGTATTCGAAGGATGATCACTTGAGATCAATGGACGAAATGCATCTCTGTCTGAGACGTTGCGGTAGTGCATACGTCCTAAGGACGTATGCACTACCGCGACAATCTCCCGTTGTCAAGCTGTCAAATTCCCATTTATACGGTGGTTTCCAATTGACAAAACGCCATGCCAGTTACAGATGTCCTGAGGACATCTGTAACTGGCATGGCAGACAACTCGAAATGGATTTGATCAAAGCAATTACCCTTTCTTTGGGGGAAGTGGAAGAGTCAGTCGTTACTCCGTATCGGCTCGGTCTGATCGTGCACAGGTTGTATGTCCAGAAGAAGTACCACGGTGAGAAGATCAGCCGTCTTCAAAAAGACTTTGCCACGGCGAGTGAGTTCAGCCGGCAGCTTTCAGATTTGCTTGAAGCCGGAGTCTTGCGCTCGCTTAAGGGGTGCAGTGCATCGGTCTACAGCCTGCTGGGACGGCGTGATGACGACGCTGAAGATGTCGCATGCAGCATTGATCCGTTTTGTTACATTTCCCACCTGAGCGCCATGGCCCATCATGGACTCACGGAGCGCATTCCCTCCGCGTTGTTCGTGTCATCGCCAGATCCAAAGGCTTGGAAGCAGTTTGCGGTGGAGCGAATGGAGAAGGATTTGGAGCAGGACTATGAAGTCTATCAAAGCAACGGGCTGCCTTTGCTCCTGCGGCTGAAAATGGATAAGATTGGGCGGCGGGAGGTGCATCGCTTTGCCTCCAGTCATCTGGGTGCCTACACGATTGTGAAGGGCAAGACTCTGCGGGTTTCCAGTCTCGGGCGGACCTTTTTGGACATGCTCCGAAACCCTGAGCTTTGCGGCGGCATGCGGCATGTCATGGAGGCTTTTGAAGAGCATGGCAGACAATATCTCCCATTGATCGTCAATGAAATTGATCTTCATGGTGCCAAAATTGACAAGGTCCGTGCTGGATACATTCTCGAAGAGCGCATGAAACTCAAGGATGCCACCATAGAGAGTTGGGCGGCATTTGCACAACGCGGCGGGTCGAGGAAACTGGATGCATCTGCGGAGTATATGCCCACGTGGTCTGACAAATGGTGTCTTTCCCTCAACCTTTGATCACGGGCATGAATCAACCATGAAGGACAGCATGCAGCATGACATCGCCGAATGGGTCAATCAGGCTCCAAGTGACCAGCGCGAACTGCGTCAGGCGGTGCACACGGTCCTGGCTGCCATTGCGCAAGACACTCAGCTCCGGGCTGACATGATCATGAAAGGAGGCATTCTCCTGGCGGTACGATATCAGAGTGGCCGATTCACCAAGGACATTGACTTCTCCACCTCCTTGAAACTCAGCGAGGTCAATCCCGACGAGGTCCAGCGACGCCTGGATGCCGCCCTGAGACTGACGGTGGAGTCTCTTGATTATGATCTCGACTGCCGGGTGCAGGGCTGCAAAGTCCAGCCGGCAAACCAGGTCAAAGCCAGCTTTCCCAGCATCAAACTGAAGATCGGCTATGCCTACAAAGGCACTGCAAAACATCGCCGATTGATACAACTCCAGTCAACCAGCGTCATTTCCATCGACTACAGTCTCAATGAATCCATCTCTAACACGGACGAGGTTCTTGTCGGGTTGGATCAGAGCGTCAACGCTTACCCTTTTGCAGAACTCGTAGCTGAAAAGTTTCGCGCTCTGCTGCAGCAGGTCGAACGAGATCGCTATCGGCGACAGGACGTTTATGATCTGGCGTTTCTCTCCCGAATGCCACGCAAAGAGCCCGTTGAAGTTGCGATTTTGGAAAGCCTGATGGTTAAAGCGAGGTCGCGGAATATTGAGCCCAATCGCGATTCACTCAATGACGAGGAAGTCAAACGAAGGGCTGCCGCCGACTACCACACCTTGAAGGATGAGGTTCAGGGCGATCTGCCAGACTTCGAACTGGCCTACGCTGAAGTGCTGTCCTTCTACAGAGCCCTGCCTTGGTAAAAATGGCAGGCATGAATGGCATCGAGGGTATTTTCTACTGAACGCTCAATCCCTTCCATCTTCCACGTCCCCATGCCCCTCCGTCCCCTCACCGCGCTCCTGCTCCTCACCTTCTACGCAGTAACAACAGCCACCCCCGCCGCAGAGCCCACCTTCAGCTTCACCGTTCTCGAAATCCCCGACATCCAGCGCGGCGCAGGCCTCGCCATCGTCATGCGCACCCCTTCGGGCAAGACCTGGCTCTATGACACCGGCACCGCGCATCCCGAAAAACTCTCCTCCGACGGCTGGCTCGCCAACTTCAATGCCGGGCGCGATCTCATCGCCCCGCTGCTCACAAAACAAGGCATCACCACCATCGACGGCGTGTTTATGAGCCACGCCCACTACGACCACTTCGGCGGCCTGCTCTGGCTCAAGGACAACTTCCCCATCAAGCTCCTCATCGACTGCGGCTACCTCTTCCACAGCGACGCCGAAGCCGATTACCTCGGCACCAATCGCGACGAGCTCGACCACTACACCCGCGTCCGCGAAGAGTTCCGTGCACGCGGCGCCTACCTCGGCACCACCGCCGGCGAGACCCTCAAGCTCGACCCCGACTTGAAGATCGAAGTCATCGCCCCGCCCAAAGCCTTCTTCAAAGATCCCAAGATCACCACCCGTCCCAAGAACGACAGCCCCTCCCACTTCCTCGTCAACGCCAACTCCCTCGCCCTCCGCATCCAGTTTGGAGACATCGTCTTCGTCCTCCCCGGCGACATCCAGACCGAAGACATCGAAGCCAGCCTCATGCCCTTCGTCGACAGGTCAAAACTCAAATGCCACATTCTGGTAGCCCCCGGCCACGGCATCCATCCCATCCCCAAGGAGTTCGGCGCAGCCACCCACCCCGAAGTCTCCATCGCCAGCGTCTTTCCCCGCTACGCCAAAGGCATCCGCAGCACCAACGACCTCCAGGCCCTCGGCACCCAAACCTACGTCACCGGCCTCCATGGCAACGTCCACATCACCACCAACGGCAAAACCTACCACGTCACCACCGAGCGCGACGACACCGCAAAGAAACCCGACGCTGCGGCAAAGTAAGCTCCCGGAGGGAGCAGAGAAATTAGCCGGTGGTGAAGCGAGGCTTGCCGAGCGAGAACCACCGGATCACACGAGTCACACACCCAAGCTCAAGGGCGCATGCCGGAGGTATGCGAGAACCATACTTGGGCTCCTCGCTGGCGCTGGGTGGCTGACATTTCTCGCATACCTTCGGCATGCATCTCAGAACGGGGATGTTTTCATCGTATCGTCCGGTGGTTCCCGCTGCACCGCTTCGCGGTTCCGCTCCACCACCGGCTAATCTCTCGGCTTTGCCTTCGGCTGTCTCCGCTTCGCTACGGCTCCCTGCCGGGAGCCCATGCATCTCAGTGTCCTCCGGCTCCGACCCCTTGTCGAAAACAAACCCCTGCTCGATTCCACGTCCCTCCCACGTACTCATCTCGAACCTCCTCTTCCCAAACACTTTCTCTCCCATGCGCCTCTGCACTCTCTCCATTCTCCAGCTCCTCATCGCGCTTCTCCTCACCTCACGCACCCCCGCCGCTGAAGCCCCCGCAAAGCCCATCGCCTCAGCCACCCCCACCGAGCGCATCGCCCTCTGGCCCGGCAAAGCCCCCGTTGGCGATGGCACCTTCGAAGCCAGTACGCACGAGCTGCAAGTCTTCCTCCCGCCCGCCGCCAAAGCCAACGGCGCAGCCATCGTCCTCTGCCCCGGCGGCGGCTACATCCGCCACGTCACCGACCGCGAGGGCTACCCCATCGCCGAATGGCTCAACGAGCACGGCATCGCCTGCATCATCCTCGAGTATCGCCTGCCAAAGCTCCGCCACGCCGTGCCCCTCCTCGATGCCCAGCGCGCCCTGCGCCTCACCCGCGCCAATGCCACACGCTGGCACATCGATCCCCAGCGCATCGGCATCCTCGGCTTCTCCGCCGGCGGCCACGTCGCCTCCACCGCCACCACCCACTTCGATTCCGGCAAACCCGACGCCACCGATCCCGTCGAGCGCTTCAGCTCCCGCCCCGACTTCGCCTGGCTCATCTACCCCGTCGTCACCATGGGCAAGTACACCCACACCGGCTCCCGCAAAGAACTCCTCGGCGAAACCCCACCCGCCGATCTAATGCGCCTCTACTCCAACGAACTCCAGGTCACCGCAGACACCCCGCCCGTCTTCTTCGCCCACGCCATCGATGACAAAGCCGTCCCCATCGAAAACAGCCGCCAGTTCGTCGTTGCCATGAAATACCACAAACTCCCCGTCGAGCTCCTCGAACTCCCCACCGGCGGCCACGGCCTCAACGGCTGCAAAGGCCCCCTCTGGGAGCAGTGGAAAGCCGCCGCCCTCGCATGGTCAGCCAAACAGGGCATCCTCCCCGTGCTCAAAATCGACTAGGTCATATTGAATTCTCAGCCTCCGTTCCCAGCATCCGTACTGGGAGCGCCGACATTTTGTCGGCCTCAGTCGAAGGTGCCCGCTGCACACAAACCATTCATATCATGAGCAGTTAAAAAAGGATCTGGACAGAAGGGGGCCTATTTTTAACCACAGAGGCACGATGGACACAGAGGTTTGCACTCAAGACCGGCTTCAGATCTCTGCGCTCATCGTGCCTCTGTGGTGGATTCATTGCTGAGATACAGACCTGTTTTCAATTGTTCGTGGTATCACTTCACACAAACCAGCTAGAGCACACCATCCCATGCCCGCCGCGCATCTGCAGCGCTTGGGTTGCTTCTTCACTTCATCCAGCCAAGCAGCCCTGCGATGCCCCAAAGCACTCCCGCCACTGCAGCGAGCGGAATGAACCAACTGGCAGGCGGGGCTATCTTTTCCTTCTTGGAAAGCCTGTGCGCCCGCACGCCCAGCACGCAGATACCACAGACAAGCAGGAACCAGTGTAGCATGAACTCAAGGTCCACCCTCTCTGCCGCTGCTGTGGCGAGAAAATCATAAGCCAGGCCATGAGTGCAAAAATGCGCCAGAGTAAGCAAAAGCAACAAGGGCGGCAGTTGGTTCGCCGGGCAGACGCTTGTTCTGTTTTTTGGCCTGAGCAGCTCAGCAATTCCTTCTGCCACCCCACCCGGCGCTCCCTGTCGTAAAACGCTTCACGACACTCCCTTCATGCCCTCCAACAACCAACTCCGCACCGACGCCCTCGTCAGCATCCGGTACACGCTCACCACCGCCGCCATCACCACCAGCCTCACGCACACTTCTTCGATCGACTCACGGCTGTAATAGGCAGCCATTCGGATTGGCAGGCCGACGAACGCCACCCAGCACAAAGTCAGCACAATCACACGCGCATCCAGCGATCTCCTCCACAGCCCTGCCGCCAGCCACGCCGGCACTCCGCTAATCATGAGGCCCACCATCACCCAAATCACCTGAATGTCCCACGGCTGCTCTGACACACTTTGGACAAAGCCCTGGATGCAGACGATTCCAGAGAACAGCGCCCACAAACCAAACAGCACAGCGACAGGGCGAACGGGCAGGGGAGTTTTCATATCACAGGGGCATGGCCTCAAATCGTTGTTCCACATCCTATACATGCCCATCTCAAAATCAGCCACGATTTACGGTGGTATATTATAGCATTGCCAGCCACGCCAAAATTCACCGCCTTCATGCCCCGCATCCGCCCAATTTTCAATTCTCAGTTTTCAGTTCTCAGTTTACAATCCCACCTGCCGTAGCTCCACGCACAGTCGCCCCTGCATCAGGTCACACACTCCTCCCACGCCCCCCTCATGCGCACCTTCACCAGCCGCACCGCCACCCGAGTGAAAAATGGACGCGTGCAGCCCAAGAACCGCACCCGCCCCACCAGCCACCTCGGCTGCGTCATCGACCGCGAATCCCCCGGGCGCGGCTACCAGCATGTCATCACCAAGGCCGACCTCCAGGCCTTCCTCGACATCATCCCCGACTGGGACCGCTACTCAGAGCGGCTGGAGCGCATCGTCCTCGCCGCCCCCGGCGATCACTGCGACGGCATGTATGAATTCTTCCACCGTGAAGAGAGCGGCGTCATTTACCTCCACGCCTGGGCTCAGGATCTCTGGGTGGTCATGACGCCGCAAGACTTCCAGGCCCATCAGCACATCTACGACAAGCTCGGCGTCCGCTACGACATCAGCCCAGAGCGCGTGTGCTGCTACTTCTCCGCCGCCCAGGCCCGCGCCTACACCCTCCTCCACGTCTTCCTGCACGAGCTCGGCCACCACTTTGACCGCATCCACCAGAAGCACCTCGGCGCCACCAAAGGCGAGGACTACGCCGAGCACTTCGCCAACAACCTCCTCGCCCCCCTCCTGCCCCGCTACATCCAAGTCTTCGGCCCCCCGCAGACCTCTGAGTAAGGCAGCCCCGCTCCTGCGGAACAGGGAAACCCAGCAGCACCCCCACTACACCCTCATCACCGCTCACGCCCACCGGCGGTACGCCCAGATCAGGGCGCCCGTCACCACCAGCGTCACCAGTCCCGTGAGAGCCTCGCGGCCTTTTCCATCCTTCCACCGCCACACGGCCCGCATGTCCAGCTCCCTCAGCCGCTTCCATTCGTCCGGCAGGTCGTAGCGCCGCCTGCGCCACAGCCACAGCACCACGCTGCCGATGTACACGCACACGTCGTCCAGCATCCATCCCAGCATCAGAGGTCCCAGAGCAGCCATACGTCAGACGCGCAGCCTATTCTGGACTCCGTCCGTCAGGCAATGCCAAAAGAGCGCCACACACCCCAGCGCCCTCAGACGCACAAGCCGCTCAACCCAACTCCAACGTTCACCGTTGAGCATTCAAAGTCCGGCATTCAATGTTCAATGTTGAGCGTTCAATGTTCAACGTTTCCGCCCCCCTCACCACAGCATCGGCGTCTTCCCCGCCTGCGGCATCCGAAAATCCAGCAGCTCCGCCAGCGACACCTTGCCCGCGCAAAAGTCCCAGCCCAACCCCAGCGCCGCGATCTGGCTCGGCGTGATGTGCACCCGCCGCAGCTCCTCCGTGCGGTCCACATCAAAGCACCCCGCACGCACGTACGCCGCCGCATCCCCCGGCGAAAACCCCGCCTTCAGCCACTGCCGCGCGGCCACCTCCGTACCTTCGATTGCAGCACTCATTTCAGCAAGATCACGCGGGCTCGGGTTCATGCCGCCGCCTATAGCACAGTTTCAACAACTGTTCAAACAAACAGTTGTTTAAAATCACCTGCATCATCAGGCAGATTTCTCATAAATCAAAAATGCACCAGCAGGCCGCTCGATAACAATACAAAAAAACGCCCGGCAGGAAATCTCGCCGGGCGCTCTTCAAATTCACCGGGCTCAGGTCAGCAGACCCGGCCCCTCACACCCTCAGGGTGGCCGGCGGTGGCGGTGGTGGTGGCGGCGGTGGCGGTGGCGGTGGCGGTGGCGCGCCACCCGCAGGCGATCCATCCACGTTCGTCGAGCCCGCGCTGTTCGTGCCGATGAAGCTCGAGCCCATGTTCGACGGGTCATCCTTGCGGTGGCGATCCTTCAGCGGCTTGCTGCCACCGAAGTACACGCGCACACCGCCCATCACCATGGTTCAAAGGGCAGGGCAGGGGAGGCGGGCCTTGCCAAGTCCGCCTATGCAGTCCATTTGCAGGCATGAAATCAGGAAATGAACGGACCTGCAGTAGCATGTTCACTCGCCCCTCGTTCATCACAGGCCTTCTCGCCGGAATGCTGCTGTCCTTCCTCCTGCATCACCTGCTCCAGCGTGACAGTGTTCCCACGCAAATTCCCGAACTTGCTTCGGTGCATGCAGGTCAAACCAGCAAACACACAATCATAGGCTACCTGAAACGAGATACGATGGGCGCCAGCATTTACGAATCCTTCCATCGTGCCTGGGCTGAAGGCGGAGACCTCGCCACCAGCGAGATCGATGAAAAAAGCGAAAGCAGGGCGCATGTGACAGTCAGCGGCCTTGATCACATTTTTAATCCCAGTGCGACGCCGATCCACGGCCTTTTCACAGGCGACTTCACACGCCAAGATCTGGTGCCAAATCACTACGGAATTCTGAACTTGGAATCCGCCGTTTTTTTGCCCACCGATCCATCCCTATATCAATTTTATACACCCGCAGAGAGCCCACCAGACAGCCCTCCCAAGTGATGGGTGCCCGGCCTGACACCAGCCCTCACCCGGCAATCATCACCCACGCTACATCCATCAGCAGGATCGCCCCCACCGCCAAGCACCAGCTGCCGACCCACTTATACCACCTCAGCCTCGCAACGCCCTCAGCGTTACCCGCAAAAGGCTCATCACTTTCGGCGGCCCATTTCCCATAGAGGCCACTGCGCACCAGGCCCGCCTTCGTGACGCCGCTCGTTCCAGGCGGCACCCAAAAAAAGCCGCACGGCCTTCCCAGCTTGATCCACGCTTCCTCCGACTCCGCCCAAACCTGTCGCAGCAAACGATCAAAGGCGACAAAGCTCAGCACCATGAAAACACCGCCCGTGAAAAGACACGCGAACGCTATTAAAATGACCGTGTGATTCGTCATGCAGAAAAATTTACTTCGGTCAGGATGCAAGGTCAATGCCGCCCTGTCCATTCATGCCCGTCCCGTCAATGCTTCCCTTTGCTCACTCCTTTTCCGTCAACTTAGCGACGCTGTAAAAATTAACGACCAAGCCAACAAGGCTCAAGAAAGCATAGGTATACGTGCCAACAAAAATGCTACCCACCATCATTGAGCACATGTCACGCATGAATGGCACTCGGTTAAGGCACATCCTCGAGGAATTAAACGCCGCAGGCCAAAGCGTCCCGGAGCGCGGACTTCCAGTCCGCAGCAGGTCGCTTGCAATCAGCGTTTGTGAATACACGCAAACCTCAGCAAGCACGAAGACATCGGTGACGCGAAAGTAAATGCGGCAGGGATGCTTCACCGCAGCATATCTATGCAGCCTGCGGTCTTCCTCGCCAAACACACGCAGCCCAGCACAGTCTCAGAAGTCCACCCACCCTCATCCGCAGTCGCAGTCCAGGCACCCATGCGTCGCGCAGCTGCGGCACACACGCTCCACCTCCTCGCGCAGTCGTCTCCGCGCACGCAGCAGCCGCACGTTCAGCGTGTTCACCCGTTGATTCGTCGCCATCGCGATCTCCGTCGCCGTCTCCCCACCCAGGTCGATTCGCCGCAGCAGCTCCGCATCCGCCTCCGGCAGCGCCGGCAGCAGCTTCATCACGCACTGGCACAGCGTCCTTTCGTCCTCCGGCTCCATCACCTCCGGCAGCTCATGCACCAGCTTCTCCAGCGCCGCATCCCGCGTCGTGCGGCGACGGTGCGCATCGATGATCGCATGGCGCAGCACCCGGTAAAACCACGTCACCACCCCTTCAGCATCCTCCGGCACGTTGTCCGCCTTCAGCGCCTTCATGAGACATTCCTGCACCAGATCCGCCGCCAGTTCAGCATCACCCGTACGCTGACGCGCAAAGCCGATGAAGGCATCAAGATGCTGGAGGAGCGGGTCAGTGCGCATGCCGTACTTCATACGCACATCATCCCCAAAAATCATCCTGTAACACATTTTCACCTCATGCGTGTGCATCAGTGAGGACGCGCTTCATCACCGCCGCGCCCCATCCACCATCAACCCTCCCCAAAACTCATGACACACTCCCAAACCTTCCCACTCACCAGCCTCACCTGCACCTCCTGCGTGGCCAAAGTCACCACACGTTTGCTCCGGCATCCCGACATCACCGCAGCCACCGTCACCCTCAGTCCGCCGCAGGCGCAGATCAGCACCCGCACCCCCTTCAGTGACGAAACCATGGACGAATGGCTCAAGCCCCTCGGCAAATACCGCGTGCAGTCATCCGCCCCCGCCGCTCCCGCATCCGCATCCGCACTGCCGCAAAAATCCGTGCAGACCTATCGCCCGCTGCTGCTCCTCCTCGGCTACCTCCTCCTCGTCATCGCTGCCATCAGCATCAGTCATGGCACGCTGGATCTCCCGCTCGCCATGCGCCTCTTCATGGGCGGCTTCTTCGTCACCTTCTCCTTCTTCAAGCTGCTCGATCTACGCGGCTTCGCCGATGCCTACCGCAGCTACGATCTCGTCGCCAAAGCCTGGCCGCGTTACGGCTTCATCTATCCCTTCATCGAGCTCTCCCTCGGCCTCGCCTATCTCACACACCTCGCACCCCTCTGGGTGAATGGCATCACCGCCCTCGTCATGGCCGTCAGTCTCGCCGGCGTGCTGCGTGCCGTCGCCTCCCGGCGCGCCATCCGCTGCGCCTGCCTCGGCACCGTCTTCCAGCTCCCCATGTCCACCGTCACCATCATCGAAGACGGCCTCATGCTCGCCATGGCCCTCACCACCTTGCTCCCATCCTTGTGAAGATCGCATGAGGGGAGTCGCCTTTTTCACCGCGTCCATTCGGCTGAGGTTTGGAACTTCGACAATCAACGCCTCGATTGCTCGACAATCGTCAATCCAATCCGTGCAAGAGTGTCCTGGCTGTGCGCGATTGACGATTGATGAACAAGGATTGTTGATTTTTGAAGTGTCGATCCTGCATCAACGTTCGGCGTGGTTGCCAGGAGGTATGTCATGAAGAAGGCGTCACTCGATTGAGCGAGTTTCAATGGCACTGCCGGTTGCCCCCGCCTTCCCTCACGCCAGCAGCCACTCCAGCGCCGCCTTCTCATCCACGAATACATTCGCATCCATCCCCGCATTCATCGCCACCGTCACTCCAAACCGGCCGGGATCCATCATCCTCTCAGAGATCACCACCGCCACGCGTACCTTCCCCTCCGCAGCACGCGCCCAGTCACGCACAAACCGGTACCGCGGCGTCAGCTTCGGCGGTTGGATCCCTGAGACAGCCGTCAGCACCACCAGCAGCCGGCGCACACCCGATTCACGCGCATACGAGATCGCGCCCGCCACCCTCTCCACCATCTCCGCCAGTTTAAAAACACCGGCAGGTCGAAAAACCGCGTGACCCTCTGCAGGGTCATTATAGGTGGGCGCGTTCACGGCTTGGATTTTACCCGTTCTAGGCTGCGTGTAAAATGGGGTGAACTGCCCATAGAGGTCAAACGCTTTTCATCTCAGAGTGGCCCGCGCGCTGTCATCCGCATGAATGAATTCTCCGCCGCCACCGTCAGTGATTCGCCTTGCTCCGCTCAGCGGCACATTCCAAATCCAAAACTCCCCTGAAAATCGAACGTCCCGCTCTCCCAGCGCGTCCAAACTCCTCTCAGACACGATAGTTCTTTAGAAGGCCGGTTTAGATGGCGGTCTGCCCTCGTTCGCGGTATTCTCCCTTCATTTCCTGCCTGTGATTTCCTCCCCGCCGTCCACCCACCTCGCAGCACTCAGCCATGACACCTGGCCAGCGCTCCCTATATCGACGACACCCCCTGGCAGCTCCGCTCGGCGATTACGCCTCATCGCTCTCACCGCCAGCACCCTCGCACTCGCCGCACTTCCTTCACACAGCGCCGAGACACCCGCCGCCGCCCCCGCCGTCGCAGCAAAGACACCCGCCGCCGCCCCCGCTCCCGCAGCAAAGCCGCCCGCCGCCACCCCCGCTCCTGCGGCATCGCTCTCCTCCTCCTTCGTCCCCGGCGCCGGCTCACGTAAAGACGTCAAGCCCTTCTACTTCGCCATCCCCGCACCCCGTGGCCAGATCCTCGACCGCAAAGGCCGCCCCCTCGCGCAAAACACCCTCGTCCGTCGTCTCCAGTTCACCGTGCCCTCAGATCAGCGCAGCACGCTCGAGACCTACACCGCCTGGCTTCAAAAAGAGATCGACGCCACCAAGGCCGACCTCGCCATGGCACGCCTGCCGGACGCAGACACCCTCAAGCGCCACTACGAATCCCGCCGCGAGCTCCCCATCACCGTCAGCGACTCCTTCACGCAGGAACTCGTCATCGATCCCCAAAAGCACGCCTACGCCAGCCTCCGCACCGAGTACATCCGCCACTACCCGCATCAGGGCATGGCCGCGCACCTCCTCGGCTACATCGCCTCAGACGGCGCACCGCCCGCCGGCCCCATCCTCCGCAATGAGCCCCTCTGGCAGCGCACCAAAGGCGCCACCGGCCTCGAAGCCGCCTTCAACAAACAGCTCACCGGCACCGATGGCACACTCTGCCTCATGATGGCAGATGCTGGTAGCGTCGCCTATGAGCAGGTCTTCACCCCGCCCGCTGCCGGGCGCGATGTCATCACCACCCTCAATCTCGAAACCCAGCGCCTCACCGAGAGCGCCCTCGCCCAGTCCAAGCACCGCTGCGCCATGGTCATCGTCGATGCCTTCACCGGAGACATCCGCGCCATGGCCAGCCTACCGCACTACGATCCCAATGCCTTCGCCGGCGGCATCTCCTCCGCCGATTTCACCGCCCTCACGCAGGACATTGACGGCCCGCTCTTTGACCGCTCCCTCCTCGGCACCTACCCGCCCGGCTCCATCTTCAAGCCCATCGTCGTCTTCGCCGGACTCCGCTCCGGCATGGTCGATGCCGCGATGGAGTTCGAGTGCGGCCCCTCGCTCATGATCGACGGTCGCGAATTCAACAACTGGTCCAAAGACGACCACGGCTGGTTCAATGCACGCTCCGCCCTCATCCGCTCCTGCAACACCTACTTCTACCAGTCCGCCATGGTCACCCGGGACCGCCCCATCCTCTACATGGCCCATGAGTTTGGCCTCGGCACCGCCCCGGCGTTTCCGCTGAAAACCGCCGCAGGCAATCTGCCGCAAAGAGCCCCGTCCAATCACGACCTCGCCAATCTCTCCATCGGCCAGGGTGTTACCGAGACCTCCCCGCTGCAGATGGCCATGGTCATGGCCACCATCGCCAATGGCTCCTGCCGCCCCCGCGCCCGCATCGTCACCCATACGCAGTCCCAGACCGGCCGGCTCGGAGACGTCAGCATTCCATGTCGCGAAGCCCTCATCCCCGTCAGCCAGATGGATCTCGAAACCGTCCGCAGCGGCATGTTTGGCGTCGTCAATCATTCTCGCGGCACCGGCAAAGCCGCACGCCTCAAGACCGTCGCCGTCTTTGGCAAGACCGGCACCGCCCAGTGGGTGCTGCGTGGCGAAAAGGCCAACGTCGTCTGGTTCGCCGGATTTGTAGACACCAATCCGCCCCTCGCCTTCGCCGTCATGGTCGAAGGAAACGCAGGGCAGGGCGGCCTCTCCGGCGGCGGCACCGCCGCCCCCATCATCGCCAAAGTCCTCCACGACATCGAAGACCGCCCCAAGGCCCACGACGCCAAGTTCCAGCCCGACAAC
>JAIPJY010000060.1 GCA_021733925.1 Prosthecobacter sp.
TCGCTGTTGGCGTCCGTCACTGCCCACGTAACCGTGCGGCTGCCAGCAGTCGCCGTCGGGTCGTCGCTAGTGCTTTGGTAAGTCACCCTGCGGAATGCTGCTTGATAGTTGGCCAGTGTCGCTGTTCCCGTCAGTGTCAGAACACCTGCACTGTAGGTGCCGGAAATCCCATTCAGCGTCGTCACCGCCAGCAAGTCTCCCGTGGTGAGTCCAGCTGAAATCGTCGCCGTCGCCCCAGCAATCTGCGTGTCGTCAGCATCGTTCACCGTGATCGTGCCATCTATCGCTGTCGCGGCAGCGTTTTCTGCATAGGCAAGGGTTGCTCCCGCCGTCACGACCGGCTTGTCATTGCTTGGCGTGATGGTGATGGTCGAATTGACGCCCACACTCGTTTGTGCCCCGGCAAGGTCGCTGTTGGCGTCCGTCACTGCCCACGTCACCGTGCGATTAACAGCCGTCACCGTCGGGTCCTCACTCGTGCTTTGGTAAGTCACCCTGCGGAATGCTGCCTGATAGTTGGCCAGTGTCGCTGTTCCGCTCAGTGTCAGAGCCCCTGTTCCGGCATTGTATGTGCCGGAAATCCCATTCAGCGTTGTCACCGCCAGCAAGTCTCCCGTAGTTAATCCAGCAGAAATCGTCGCCGTGGCCCCAGCAATCTGCGTGTCGTCAGCATCGTTGACTGTCATCGTGCCATCAATCGCTGTAGCCGCGTCATTTTCTGCATAGGCTAGGGTTGCTCCCGCCGTCACGACCGGCTTGTCATTGGTTGGCGTGATGTTGATGGTTTTTGTCGTCGTCCCTGTTGCTGCGCCCACGCTATCCGAGTTTGCATCCGTTAAACTGTAGGTCAGCACACGCGTCAGCTTCGTCGCATTGTCCGTCGGATCCTCGCTTGCTGTCACATAGGTCAGGCTGCGCAGCACCGTCTGGTAATTCGCCAGCGTGTCCGTTCCGCTCAAAGTCATCACGCCAGTTGCAGCATTGTAGCTGCTAGTAATATTGATCGAGTCGGCAATGGCCAGCGTATCTCCTGAAAGGAACCCCGTCGTAATACTCACACTGCCACCAGCAATCTGGGTATCGTCCAAATCGGTAACCGTCGTGGTGCCGTCCACCGTCAGAGCGAGGCCATTTTCCGAGTAACTGGCAGCCCCCGTCACCACGATCACAGGGAGATCGTTCACGGCTGTCAGGTTGATGGTGCCGGTTAGCGTATCGGTCAGCGCCGTCGTGGTGGAAGTTGCATCCTTGGTATTCGCACCATCGTTGAAGGTGACGGTGACAACACGGCTTGGATCGGTGTTGTTAACCGTCGGGTCGTCACTCGTGGATCCATAACGTAAAGCGTTGAGCAGTGCACCAACCGCCGTCGGCGTGGCGGCAGCGCTGGTAAAGGTAATCACCAAATCAGATGCAGTGCCGCCTGAAGTCGTGGCAAAACTAACGTTCGCATATGTAATAGTATTGCCTGAAACACCAATCTGCCCAGCCGCAGTCCCAATATTCGCAACAGACAAGAGATCTCCAGTGGCATAGCCATCCAGGGCCACTCTTAGACTCCCGACATAAGTCGAATCAGGTCGGAAACTTGCTGGTTGGTCAGGATCGGAAGTTGTGGCACTGCTTACGAACGCCGCTGCCGTCCCCTGCTCCGTGTAAGCCAGGCCAACCGTGCCAGTGATGTCGGGCACATCATTGTCCAGCTTGATGGTAACACCGATGGTCGCAGGTTGCGTGGTGCTGCCGTCATTGTCATTGAGCGTAAGGGTCAGCGTGCGCGTTAGCGTTGGGTTGTTGGAGCTGTTGGCAAAGGTCAGGTTTTCAATCACGAGCTCTGCCATTCTTGCGGTGGCAGCTGCATTAAATGAAACCACGAAATTAGTGCCATTGCCGCCGGCAGCCGTGCCGACGACTACCCAATTGCTGCCATCATGTATTTCAACATTGGCACCCGTAAGCCGCACATTATCCAAAACCGCGCTTGAGCCGAGCGGCAATGAAACCAAATCTTGTGCGGCAACCAATCCGCTAACCGTGAGCGTTCCACCGTTGTAATCGGGGCTGTCGATATCGGTGACCGAGACCGTAGTGTCGAGTGCCGCAGCAGCGGCGTTAAGCGCGTTCTCAAAGTAACTCGCAGCGACCAAACCGGCGATCACCGGCTGATCATTGACTGGGTTCACATTGATGGTGGTGGTGACAGGGGTGCTCGAAACCGATCCCACACCACCCAGATTGTTCAGACCAGCATCAGTCACCATGACGGCGAGAGTGCGGTCACCATCTGTTGGATTGTCGGTAAGGATGTTGTAGGTGACGGCATTCAATAACGTCTGGAAACTAGTCAGTGTCGAGTAAGCTGCAGCGCTTGGCGTAATGGTGAAGACACCAGAAGCATTGGCATAGCTGACCTTGAAACCGCCTGTTACAACAACGTTGGTGGCACCCGCCGCCAGAGGGAAGGCGGTGCCGCCAATAGTGATCACCTCACTGTTGCCATCAAGGACTCCGCCAAGCGTGAATTGCATGGACGAAAAGTTGACGTTGTCTGCGTCCGTCATGGTCGCGCCAGAAGTTATGGCCGCGGTCACATGTGTGGCGTTTGCCACTTCCGTCCAGGTCACCGCGTGGCTCACACCCGCAGTGGCTCCATTGAGATCTACCACTGGAATGTCATTATCTGGCGTAATCGTCAAGGTGCCTCCGGCAATGGTATTGGAGTCCAAAGCCGACGGACCACCAGCCAGCGCATTGTTATTACCGTCATTGACCACCAAACTATAACTGCGCGTTAATTTAGTTTGATTCACGGTTGGGTCGTCCGATGTGCTGCGGAACATCAGGGCATCAATAACATAGCCGATATTGTCCTCAGTCGCGGCGGCATTGAGGGTGAGCGTCAATGCTTTACCAATTCCTGTATTAGTTGTGTCTCTAGTACCGATAGTGGTCCACGCGCTGCCGTTACTAATCTGAACATTCGTTCCGCTCAGTTGAACGGCATTGAGAGAATGCGTGACGCTAGTTGGTAACTCAATCAAATCCCCGGTGATATACTCGGCAAAGGTCACGCGAATATTACCCGCCCCCAGACTGGCTGATACAAAATCAATATCGGTCACCGCACTAGCGGAGAATAGATTGACGCCAAGCGTGCCAGACGCAACCCCTGGCGATTCAGCGGACGTGGGATTGAGCGGCGTTGCTGCAAGCACGGGGGCTTCGTTGAGTTTGACAATCGTCACCACAAAAGCTTTTTCAAAAGTCAGCCCCGTTTGGTCGGTCGTGCGCAGGCGCAGGTTGTACGTGATTTTCGTCTCATAATCCGCGGAAGGCGTCAGCTTCAGAAGGTTCCCGGCGATCGTGAAGCTGGCATTATCCTCATCACCCGTTCCCGCGACGAGAGTGTAAGCGTGAGTATCAGCCACATTGGTGTCAGTGGTGGTTAATGTTCCCACGGTGGCATTTGCCGCGTTGTTTTCATTAATGGTTGCCGTCGAAAGCGTTATATTCGTCGGATACGCTCTGGCAAAACCGGTCAACGAAATATCGAAAGAGGCTTCATCAAAATCGTTGCTCGAGATGTGCACCGCAGCGGTCCGCGTGTCTGCCGCCGTAGGTGTATAGGTGACCGTGAAGGTGGTGCTGGCACCAGGAGCCAGCGATGACGCAAGCGGCTGCGTCAGAATGAAATCTCCGCTATGGGTACCATCTTTGGTCGCCGCTATCCCTGTTAAATTGAGAGTACCACTGTTCGTAATCGTGTAAGTTTTGAGGCTGGTTTCGCCGATGATGAGCGTTCCGAAATCACTGGCTGTCCCTGCGTCAGTCAATGCAGTTCCAACTGGCTGCTCGACATCAATCTCGGGATCCAGCCGAGTCGGGCCCGAGATGTTGTTTAATTCATCATATTCCAGCACGGAATTATTGGTATCTAGAAAGGCCCACAAGATGGGCGCTCCACCCAAGTCTATATTCGTGAGGTTAACCGTGATCGTCTGACCCGCACTGAAATTCAGTGTTTGCACAGGGCCGACAGGGCCGCCGCCGGCATAGGGATCACCATTATAGAGGCGCAATAGAACATTGTTGTAAGCGCGGCCTGATGCAGGGTCATTCGTGACTTGAATACTTACATCAGATGTCGTTCTGCGCACTGTATTCGTAAAGGCTACCGAATCAATGCGCAGGTCCGCATCACCTGCTTGAATATCGATGTATGAGATATTAGAACTCGTCTTACCATTAGCTGTCACTCTCAAGCCAATGCTGCCTATGTAAGGTGTGTTGTAAGTAACCGTCGTTACAGCAAGGGTGGGGTCTCCATAAGCTAAATCTGCTGCGCCTCCATAGATTCCATCACCGTTGAAATCCCAACTGTAGCTTACGATTGTATCTCCATCAGGGTCATATGAATCAGTTCCGGTTAGGGTGATAGGCCTGCCTACCTTGCCGGCATAGCCGTCGTAACCTCCTATAGGCTTTGCAACCGCTATCGGGGCCACGTCTAGGCTGGTAACCGTTACCGAAGTGGTAGTCGTGCTGGTTGCGGCAGGCGTCTTGTTGTCCTTAACCCTGAGTGTGATGGTATAGGTGCCTACTGCTGTATAGCCCGGGTTGGTGGCCAAAGCACCCGAGGCATCTGGACTTGCCCAGTTAACGCCATCACTCGCATTCCAGTCCCATAGATATTCTGCAATCGCGCTGTCAGCATCCAAATGATAGGATCCGGTGCCATCCACCCTGAAAGATCTGCCTGCTGGCTTATTCGTCTGGTCGGTGATGGGTGCAATAACAGCCACAGGCACCGCTCGAGTAACGGCATCGGAAAGAATGAGGATCGCTGTGGCCGTGTCCATGTCTGTCGAACGTCCATACTCCGCAGGAGAAATGCTACTCGTCCAAGAGCCATCGGCCAATTGTCCAAACATATTGGATTGAGTTCTCTGCCCCGACCCAATGGGGCCGCCCTGTGAGTCTAACTGGGCAGCTTCACCCAGAAGCCAGCCGTTGAGATCCTTCTTCCAGTCACGGGTGCCTGTTGATGGAGTGACCAGGGTGGTGACTCCTTGCAAGCTAAGCCCCTTCTTGATGCCATACATGGCATACCATTGGCCAAACCAGCCAGCATTAGTGCCACCCCAATCGCCACCAGCCGTCCAATACTTGGCAATGTAATTTCTATAAGAGGTCGCATCCGCATTCACATCCACATAATTGCTGCCAAATGAGAGAGCCGCCAGAGCGCCCCCAGTTTTTGCCAGATTGTTCCAGGAGGCTGAGCTATCATAACCAATCCCACCTTCTGTGCCTTTAAGGTGGTTGAATCCATAGGCAAAGTCATCAAGCGCCCACTGTGGGAAACTGATCCCCAAGCGGTCCCGAGCCGCACCCGCAGCAAGAGCAGGCCACTGCTGCGCCGAGCCATCATAGCGAGGTTGTGATTGCCCGGTCGTTACATATTCATACGCACCACGCACGCCTCCATCTCCCATTGACCATAGAAGCTGGTCGGTGCAGTCCTGAACAAAGGAATACATGGTCTGAAGATCTTTGCGCGCCCCATAGGGCACCAGAAGCGCCTTTGCCTGAGCTTCGTTACGCAGACTCAGAGCCACAGCCATCGATGCAATACCATCCGCATATGTTCTGCCAATGAATATAATACCTTTGCCATTAGCATTGGAGTCGGAGACCTGAACGGCAATCCCATTGCTGTGGTTGCTGATGTTTCGAGTGCTGGCAAGACCCAATAAAGTATTCCTGACTCGATAAGTCAGTGGCGCGTAAATTTCCTCAACGGCATCCTCATCCGGCAAGTGATCATGATCAGCGAACGCTGCCAAAGCCAGACCCGTCGTGCCCACGGTATGCTCGTCCGTAAGTCCCCTTGTGCTCCAATTATAGTAGACCCTATCGGCATCGATCACTGTCGGGCTTAGATAAAAATAAACCAGACCCTTTTCCATGGCTAAATGCACCCGGTCTGCGAATGAACTCACTGAAAGCACGCGGATCACGCCAGAGCGGGTACACACGGAGCCATTGGCATCCGTTATTTTCAGCGTGTAAGTCTTCGATCCCGCCGAGGTGTAGGACTTGGTGGTCTTGATGTAGTCGGTGTTAGTCACCGAGCCGGTGGCGGAAGTCCCGTCGCCAAAATCAAATTGATAAGTGTAAGGTGCCACGCCACCCCAAGTTTTACCCCAAACATCTCGGGCAGTTCCCGTGATCGCTTTACCATAAGCCTGCCCCTGGGTGTAACTGGGCATGACACTCACTTTATAGATCTGCTGGCTGCCGGTCGTGTAGGTTCCCAGGCTGTTGGTCGCAACAATTCGCCAGTAATAGGTGCTAGTCGCGGTCAAACCCGTGATTGGAGCTTCGATTTCAACGAGGCTGGTCCCGAGCCCAATGTTGTATGGGCCTGCCGTGAGCACATCGCTGGAAAATGTGGGACTCGTCGAGTATTCGAAGGTTATCGATGCGCTGTTTCCCGAAGGGTTGATGTCCGCAACGAGGCTCGCTTTTGTCATGCTCGTGCTATCACTGTGCATGTTCTGGATCACAATGGAAGGAGTGTCTGCCGGATCATCAACGACCGTGATGGTCATGTCTTGACTATCAGTCAGCGCGGGTGTCCCGGCATCACTGACCCGCACATTCACCAGGTAAGTATTGTTTCCCCCAATGTCTTTGGGAAGTCCCTGACTTGCCGTGAAATTGAAACTCAAGGCGCCCGTGTTAGCGTCGATCGTAAACTGGTCCGCATCCTGCCCACCCGTGATGCTATAGGTTAGCGCCTGACCCACATCAGGATCGGTGCTGACCACGGTCGTTGCCAGAGAGGTACCTTCCACCACATTGAACACGGCTGTCGCTCCCCCGCCGTTGCTGGTAATGACGGGAGTCTCATTCACATTCGTGACCGTCACACTGATGGCCTGCGTGTCATCGTAGGCGGCAGGCGTTGTCCCGTTGTCCAGCACCCTGACGGTGACTTCAAACACATTGTTCGCATCCGCATCCTGAATCAGATCGAAGTCTGGCGCCGCAATAAAGGCCAGAACGCCGCTGCTGGAGTTGATGCTAAATTTAGCCGAATCCGCGCCGCCACTGATGCTGAAGGTCTTGGTCGAAGACGCATCCACATCTGCCGAGGTGACCGTGGTCACCGCCGTGGTATTCTCGGCGATGCTGACGGCCGCTGTGTCTCCGCCACCATTGCTGGTGATGACCGGGGCTTCATTCACATTGGTCACCGTCACGGCGATGGACTGCGTTCTTGTGCCTGCGGGAGTACCGTTATCGGTGGCGGTCACGACCAGGTCGTAAACGTTGTTGGCTCCCGAATCGAGCTTGCTCTCAAAGTTTGGCGCTGAAACGAACGTCAGCACGCCACTGATGGAGTCAATCGCAAAGCGCGCTGCATCCACACCACCACTGATGCTGTAGGCCAAGCTTTGTGTAGGCAGGTCACCACCATCATTCGCCACGACCGTCGTCACCGCCGTGGTATTTTCGGCCACGTTGATGGCGGCGGACGCGCCGCCACCATTGCTGGTGATCACCGGCGCATCGTTCGCGTCTGTCACGGTGACGCTAAGGGCCTGCGTATCATCCAGAACCGGGCTGCCGTTATCGACAATTCTTACAGTCACCTCATAAACGTTGTCCAACCCCACATCTGCCGGCACTTCATAATTCGGTGCTGTCGTGAAAGTGAGGACCCCTGTGCCAGCAACGATGCTAAACTTGGTCGAATCGGCACCGCCGCTGATACTGAAGGTCTTGGTTGAAGACGCATCCACATCGGTCGAGGTGACCGTGGTCACTGCCGTGGCATTCTCGGCGAGGCTGATGGATCCCGTCGCTCCGCCACCGTTGCTGGTGATGATCGGTGCCTCATTCACATTGGTCACAGTGACTGCAATGGTCTGCGTTTTGGTGCCCACGGGACTGCCATCATCCGTGGCCGTCACGATCAAGTCGTAAACGTTATTCGCTCCCACATCGAGCTTAGTCTCAAAGTCAGGCGCTGTGTTGAAGCTAAGCACCCCTGTTGCGGCAACGATGCTAAATTTAGCCGCATCCGCACCCCCAGTGATGCTGTAGGTGATGCCTTGAGCGGGCAGGTCCGCATCCGTGGCGACCACTGTTGTCACTGCCGTGCTGTTCTCGGCCACACTGATGGCCGCTGTCGCTCCGCCACCATTGCTGGTGATGACCGGCAAATCATTCACGTCTGTCACCGTGACGCTGAGCGCCTGCGTGTCATTCAGGACTGGGCTGCCATTATCGACAATTCTCACAGTCACCTCGTAAACATTATCCAATCCCACATCCGTAGGCAGTTCATAATTCGGTGCTGTGGCAAAAGTCAGCACGCCAGTCGCAGCGACGATGCTAAACTTGGCCGAATCGGCACCGCCGCTGATGCTGTAGGTCTTGGTCTGACCCGCATCCAAATCATTCGCGGTGACCGTGGTCACCGCCGTGGTATTTTCGGCGACATTGATCGACGCCGCCGCGCCACCGCCGTTGCTGGTGATGACCGGAGCTTCATTCACATTGGTCACGGTGACTGCAATGCTCTGATTTTTGGTGCCTACGGGACTGCCATCATCGGTGGCCGTCACGATCAGGTCGTAAACGTTGTTGGCTCCTGAATCGAGCTTGGTCTCAAAGTCAGGCGCTGAAGCAAAGGTCAGCACGCCACTGGTTGGGTCAATGGCAAACAGCGCTGCATCCACGCCACCACTGATGCTGTAGGTGATGCCTTGGGCGGGCAGGTCCACATCCGTGGCGACCACCGTCGTCACCGACGTGCTGTTCTCGGCCACACTGATGGCCGCTGTCGCTCCGCCACCATTGCTGGTGATCACCGGCACCTCATTCACATCGGTCACCGTGACGCTGAGCGCCTGCGTGTCATCCAGTACTGGGCTGCCGTTATCGACAATTCTCACCGTCACCTCGTAAACATTATCCAATCCCCCATCCGTCGGCACTTCATAATTCGGTGCGGTGGTGAAAGTGAGGACACCTGTGGCAGCGACGATGCTAAACTTGGCCGAATCGGCACCGCCGCTGATGCTGTAAGTCTTGGTCTGACCCGCATCCACTTCTGTCGCTGCGACCGTGGTCACGGCCGTGGAATTTTCGGCGACATTGATGGACGCTGTTGCTCCACCGCCGTTGCTGGTGATGACGGGTGCTTCATTCACATTGGTCACCGTCACGGCAATGGACTGCGTTTGGGTGCCTACAGGAATTCCGTCATCGGTGGCGGTCACGATCAGGTCGTAAACGTTGTTACCTCCCGCATCTGTTGGCACTTCAAAGTCAGGCGCTGTGGCAAAGGTCAGCACCCCTGAGGCAGGATCGATGCTGAATTTGGCCGAATCCGCACCCCCAGTGATGCTGTAGGTGATGCCTTGGGCGGGCAGATCCACATCCGTGGCAACCACCGTCGTCACGGCCGTGCTGTTCTCAGCCACACTGATGGTGGCTGACGCTCCGCCACCGTTGCTGGTGATGACCGGCGACGTCGTGCCTGTTCCCGTGACGGCCAAGTCAAAGGAGGCCTCATCTGGATCGCTGCTGGAAATGGACATGACGGCGGAAGCCACCACGCTCTCCACCGGACTGAAGGAGACCGTGAATGTCGTGCTATCACCTGCGGCCAAGCTCAGAGTAGCCGGTGCGGTGGTGACACTGAAAAGACCAGCGTTGCTGCCAGTGAAACTGATCCCATAGAGCGTCAGGGTGACTAAACCCTCGTTTTTGATGGTGTAGGTTCTGGTGGCCGTCGTTCCTGCAGCCACCGAGCCATAGCTCAGGGCAGAAGGCTGACCATCTGCCAGAGCAGGGTCCCCCGTTGTGGCACCATTATAAATGGAGATTTCCGCCACTTGCAGCGCACTGCCGGTGTCCTGACTGCCGTTTGCCACCAAGCTTGTGCCAGCACTTCCGCTATCATTGCTGTCCTGAACCCAATAAAAGGACGACAAGACCGTGCTCGTGGGGTCCACATAACCGCTGGCATCATAAATGGCCATTTTACCATTCTTGAGTTCATAGGCCGTGTCTCCTGCAGGCGCCGTGGTTGTCAGCGTTGCGGAGTAATCCCCGGGAGTCAGAGTGAGTTCCTCGAACGCAAACACTTCTTGGGTGGTGAGAGAAGTATCGACTTGAAGGCTGGTCAAGGTGGCTTCGCGCAGAACCGTGTTGCCGGCCTGATCGCCACCGAGTCCGCTGTAGAGTCTAAACGTCATGTCAGCTGTGGCGTTGACTCCTTTACTGAGGCCAAACAGAGCCCGATCAATCTTGACCACGCCACCCGCACTCGCTGTCATCCTGAAATTCCATGTCCTGCCGGAGCCGGCATCGACGGGGTCGTTGGTGCCCGTGTGATCGATCGCTAAAAGCGCGTTGGCCTCGTTCACATTGGTGACGGTGACCGTGAGCGTTTGGCTGTCTGATAAATTGCCGGTGCCGTTATCAGTCACGGTCACGATCAATTCATAGACATTGTTCAAATCCCCGTCAGCGGGGTTTTCATAATCTGGCACACTGCGGAAGGTCAGCACGCCGGTGCTGGAGTTGATTCTAAATCGTGCCGAATCCGCACCACCACTGAGGCTGTAGGTCATCGTCTGACCTGCGTCTGCATCCGTCGCCGTCACTGCCGTCACGGCCGTGGTATTCTCGGCGACACTGATCGCCGCTGAGGCTCCGCCACCGTTGCTGGTGATCACCGGCGCTTGGTTCGTGTAGGTGTAGAGCGTGTTGGCCGCATTGGTGCCATACGTGGTGGTGACCTCGACACTGGCCGTGCCAGAGCTGCCAGCAGGTGTGATGGCCGTGATGGTGGTGTCATCGACCACGGTCACCGCCGTGGCTGCGCTGCCGCCGATGGTCACGCCAGTGGCTCCAGTGAACTTCGTGCCAGTGATCGTCACGCTCGTTCCTCCGAGCGTGGGACCGGTAGCGGGGGAGACATTCGTCACCGCGGGGGGTGGCCCCATGCCGGTGAAGATGTAAGCTGCCCCGGCATTGAGGGCGCTCTCGTTGGGCGTGCTGTTGATCCCCGTTGTGCTGCTGTCCTCCGTGTTAGCTCCGACCACTAGCGTTTCGCCCGACAATGCCACGGACATACCGAAACCGTCACCCTCCGAGACTTGGCTGGCCTTGAGGTAGGCCTGCTGGCTCCACGTCGTCCCGCTCCGCACGAAGACATACGCCGCCCCGGCACCGGAGGTGATCTCGTCGGGCGAGCTGTTCACCCCCGTCGTGCTGCTGTCCTCAAACTGAGCCCCGACGACCAGCGTGTCTCCCGACAAAGCCACGGAAGCACCGAAACCGTCACCCTCCGAGACTTGGCTCGCCTTGAGGTAGGCCTGCTGGCTCCAGGTCGTCCCGCTCCGAGCGAAGACATACGCCGCCCCGGCACCGGAGGTGCTCTCATTGGGCGTGCTGTTCACCCCCGTCGTGCTGCTGTCCTCCTGGTATGCCCCGACCACCAGCGTGTCTCCCGACACCGCCAGCGCGTAACCGAAAGTGTCGCTAGCCGAGACTTGGCTGGCCTTGAGGTAGGCCTGTTGGCTCCACGTCGTCCCACTCCGCACGAAGACGTAGGCCGCCCCGGCAGCCGAGGCGCTCTCGTTGGGCGTGCTGTTCACCCCCGTCGTGCTGCTGTCCTCATACAGAGCCCCGACCACCACCGTGTCGCCCGACACCGACGCCGAGTAACCGAACCCATCATCCACCGAGACTTGGCTGGCCTTGAGGTAGGCCTGCTGACTCCACGTCGTCCCGCTGCGAACGAAGACATACGCCGCCCCGGCACCGGAGGCGCTCTCATTGGGCGTGCTGCCCACCCCCGTCGTGCTGCTGTCCTCGAAAAAAGACCCGACCACCACCGTGTTGCCCGACACCGACACCGAGTAACCGAACCAATCATTTAACGTGACTTGGCTGGCCTTGAGGTAGGCCTGCTGGCTCCACGTCGTCCCACTGCGCACGAACACATACGCAGCCCCGGCAGCAGAGGCGCTCTCGTTAGGCGTGCTTCCCACCCCCGTTGTGTTGCTGTCCTCAAAGGTAGCCCCGACCACCAGCGTGTCTCCCGACAACGCCACCGAATAACCGAATTGGTCCCCCGCCGTAACTTGGCTGGCCTTGAGGTAGGCCTGCTGGCTCCACGTTGACCCACTGCGCACGAACACATACACCGCCCCGGCATCGGCGGCGCTCTCGTTGGGCGTGCTGTTCACCCCCGTCGTGCTGCTATCCTCCTTGAAAGCTCCCACTACCACCGTGTCTCCCGACACCGCCACGGAGGCACCGAAAGTGTCTCCCGCCTGCGTCGTGCCCACGGCGTTTGGCTTCAGGTAAGCCTGCTGAGCGATGGGATCGATGGTGATGGGGTAACGTGCGGAGCTTTCGTCCACCCGCAGGATGATGCCGCCACTCGGCCCGGCGACAAACCGTGAGGGCAGCACTTTCCCGTCGGCATCCCAGACTTTCAGCCCCGCGTAGGTGACCACGGGCGCGCCTTGGTCGTCGCGGAAATACACCGTCTGGGTATCCGCTGCCACACTGGCCTTCAGCGTGCCGCGTGTGCCCAGCACCATGTCCAAAGACGCCTTGGCCGCAGCTCCCTGGGGCCGCCGGGCCACGGTGAAGCCGTGTTCCAGACCGCGTTGATCATTGACGAACCACTCCTGAACGTCTGCATTCCACTGGTAGCTGAGGCGCTGGCCCTCCGCTTTCACCGCTGGCTGACCTCCAACCGCCGTCTGCTTTTTTCCGAAACCGTAACTGCGCAGTTCCAGGCCCCACTGCCAATCGGCAGCCTTGGGCTTGGCCATGAAGCCGCGGCCATCAAACTGAGTGCTCCACTGCTGCGCTTTGTTCTGCGCCTGCCAGGCTCCGCCTTTGACCGGCTGGAAGCTGTGCTCCCAGGCCGAGTGCGCCGCGAGGATGCTCGACCAATCCGATTTCTCCAAGCCCTGAGGCACCTGGTCTGGGGAGGTGCGCTGCTCGGACTTGCCAGGCGGGGCTGCAGATGAGTCCTGGGGCACTGCCAGCAGCAGGGCCGCACTCAAGAATGGTAAGCCACGAAACAGTGGACTAAGAACGCGGCGCATCATGGTCATCAAGGGGGGGCTTCTGACAGGAAAACATCAAAGGGGGAGGCTAGGGGTGAGGGCCTGGAGGGGAGGACATGCCAAAGGGCTGCGTTTGAGGAGGGAAGCCGCGCCCCCATCATCGGCGGTAGAGCAGAACATCCCTAAATGATGGATGAAGCCCTCCGGCGCAGACTGGCCGAGAGCGGTGCTGCCCAAAGCACGCGACAACACGGTCCCTGCGGAGCGAGTCCAAAGGGCCGTGCCAAAGAGGGCTATCAATGCCACGGCGATGTGGCATTTCAGTCGAGAGGGAGGCGGCATGATCGGGAGTAGGGGGGACAGCCGCAGTTCCGGTATATGCCTCCCCAAATAGACTAGCCTTCACATAGCAGGACTCACAGCAACATATGCGACATAATTGGGTTAACCCACAGTGGTTATCCAGCATTACGCCTACAAAATATAACCTTTTTTGACGCTCCGAAGCAGGCAGCACCCTCATTGCCCTGGCTCAGCTGGCAAAGGTGGTGGATCTGATATAGAACCTGAGATCTCTGCCATCTTTGACCATCCATCAGGCATCAGAAAGCCCGGACATCACCGCCACAACACGCCCGAAAACTTCTTTGCCATCACTCGGCGATGCTTGATCTTCTTAAACGGGGGTGAGGCCCGTGAAGGCGCGGGCGAGGCTGCTAGTGATGGCTTATCAAGTCACGGGTTGCAGAGCGTCCGCCAAACGCCTCAACTCCCCACCATAATCAGCGCAGAAGAGCTGGTGGGCGAGGATCCTCGGAGGGAGCAGCTGCCGACTTATGCCCCGGCGGAGGAAACCCAGACAGGAGGGAATGCGACCCTCGGAGCCGTGCTATCGTTCGTCAGCATCATCATGCTGGCACTCATCCTCCGCCTCGCCGTGCCGAAGGAGGACAGCGCCCTCGAACTCGGCATTCTGCTGGTGGCCATCGGCTCCGCGCAGATCTGGTTGATCTTCAATTTTCTGAAGTCCTTCAGAAAGTAGGCTGCCGCAGACGGTCAGGGCTGCAATTCCTTCAAGCCGGGGAATGACAGCTTTTCAAAGAAGGCCTAGGTTGGCGCTTCACCATGACCCACGCCGTCCTCAGCCTCCTCAAAGAAAGCCGCCACCCCATGCGCATCGACCTGATCGGTGTGGCGGGATCAGGCATGAGCGGGCTGGCGCTGCTGCTGCTGGGGCTCGGACACAACGTCAGCGGATCTGACAAGGCGACGACGCTGGAGACGGAGCGGCTGCAGAAGCTGGGCTTGCAGTTTTTTCACGGCCACACCGAAAAGGAGGTCGAGGACTGCGACATGGTCATCTACTCCAGCGCGATCAAGCCGGGGAACGTGGCCTACGAAGCGGCCTACAAGCAGGGCATCCCGCTGGTCCGACGCGCTGAGGCGCTGGCGGCGGTCATGGCGAACAAGAAAGGCGTGGTCGTCTGCGGCACGCACGGCAAGACGACGACCTCGGCGCTCACGGCCCATGTGCTGCGGCAGGGCGGGCTGAAGCCGAGCCACTACGTCGGCGCGGAGATTCCGATCCTGGGCTCGAATGCGCACTGGGATTCCGAGGGCGAGCCCTTCGTGGCCGAGGGCGACGAGAGCGACGGCACGCTGGTGAATTTCCATCCGCAGCACGCCATCGTGCTGAACATCGAGGCCGAGCATCTCGACTTTTATGACGGCATCGACGCCATCAAGGCGGTGTTCCGCCAGTTGCTCAGCCAGACGCCCGGCATGTGGGTTTACTGTGCCGAAGATCCGGTGGCGTGCGAGGTCTGCGCCGGTCATCAGGGTGTGAGCTACGGCTGGAGTCGGGATCATGACTTCTCAGCGAACATTTTGGAGATGAAGCCGGATCATACCGACTTCGAGGTGTATGAAAAGGAAACGCTGCTCGGCACTGCGACGCTCGGCATTCCCGGTAGGCACAACGTGAGCAACGCGCTCGCGGCCATCGCGCTGGCCAAGCGCTGCGGTGTGACGTTTGAGGCCATCCAGCATGCGCTGAAGAGCTTCCGCGGTGCGAAGCGTCGTTTCGAGATCCGGCATGCGGGCGAGCATTTTGCCGTGGTGGACGACTACGGCCATCATCCGAGCGAAATCGCCGCCACGCTGGCCACGGCGAAGGGGCTGAGCACGAAGCGCATCGTGTGCCTTTTTCAGCCGCACCGCTACAGCCGCACGCAGCTGCTGAAGAAGGAGTTCGGCGCGAGTTTTGGCGATGTGGACGAGCTTTTCGTCACGGATGTCTATCCGGCCAGCGAGAAGCCGCTGCCGGGTGTGAGCGGTGAGACGATCCTGGAAGAGGTGCGCCTTCAAAACAGCCGCACGAAGACCGGCAGCACGCCGACGATGCTGATGGCGCGTGACAAGGTCGGCAACGCGCTGCGGCCCGGCGATCTGCTCATCACGCTGGGCGCGGGGAACGTGCATGAGGTTGGGCGCTGCATCGCGCGTGACCTGCCGGTGCTGGAAAAGCTCTGCACACTGCTCGATGCGAACGGAGGAGGTGTGGCGCGGCTTTATGAGCCGATGAACCGGCACACGACCTGGCTGATCGGCGGTGCGGCGCAGTATTGGATCGAACCGCGCACGGAGGCGGCATTCGCCGAGGTCGTGCGCTATTTGCGCTCCGCTTCGGTCCCCATTCGCGTGATCGGCCGCGGGTCCAATCTTCTCGTCAAAGACGGCGGCATTCGCGGTGCGGTGATCCATCCGGCGAAGGGTGATTTCGAAGCGGTGACGGTGAACGGGAACGAAATCACGGCTGGAGCCGGCGCACGACTCAAAAAAATCGCCAGCGCGGCCCGCAACGCCGGAATCGGCGGTTTTGAGTGGATGGAAGGCATCCCCGGCAATCTCGGCGGCGCGATCCGCATGAACGCCGGCGCGATGGGCACGGAGACCTTCGACCAGATCGTGAGCGTTCGCTTTATCGACACGGACGGCCGCGTCAAAGACAAGCCGCTGGCCGAGATCACGCATCACTACCGCAGCGTGCCGGAGTTCGAGGAGCGCTACGTCGTTTCCGCCGTGCTGAAGGGTTCCCCGGCCCCGCAGGACGAGATCGACACGAAGCTCGCCGCATCCCATCACAAACGCCGCACCAGCCAGCCCGTCGGCGCGAGCGCGGGCTGCACCTTCAAGAACCCCGAGGTCTGCGGCGCAGGCAAATTGATCGACGAACTCGGCTTGAAGGGCCGCAACGTCGGCAAAGCGATCGTTTCCGCCGTGCACGGCAATTTCATCGTCAACCAAGGCGGTGCCAAGGCCCGCGAAGTCCTCGATCTCATTGCGCAGATCAACGAAATCGCTCAAGAACAGCGCGGAGTGCAGCTCGAAATGGAAGTGAAGGTCATCGGCGAGGACGAGCCGCTACCGCTCTAGCTCAATCGTAGGCCGGATGTGTTCGGCGCAGGGCGTGGCGTAAACACGAATCGCGCCTTCGCCAAACTATCCGGCTGGTCTTGGGGCGCTCGCAGGCCGGGGAGGTTTCGTAAGCGGCCAAAGCCGGATAGTTGGGCGAAGCGGGCGATGGGAGATGCGGCGTCACTCCCGCCCAACACATCCGGCCTACGGGGAGGACGCGGCGGTGGCGTGGGCGGCGAGCAGTTGCTCGACGCTGCGTTCCCAGTTGAGCTCTTGCGTGAGCCGGATGTGACCCGTGGTCCCGAGCTGGTCGCGGCGGGCAGGGTCGTCGAGCAGGTCCAAGATCGCATCACCGAGCTTTTCAGCGCTGTTTTCCATGACGTAAACGGCGCCTTCACCGGCGGAAAAACGCCCCTCGACGGTGCCGAACATGACGATGGGTTTCGCGAAGGCCATGTATTCGAGCACCTTGTTCATGGTGCAGTGGTCGTTGTAGGCGTTGATGGGATCGCAGGCGACGCCGAGGTCGATGCTGCGCAGGGCGCGGCAGAGGAACTCGTCGCTGACACGGCCGGGCATGCTGACATGGTCCTGAAGGCCCAGCCGATCCCGCAGGGCAAGCAGCTCGGCGTGCTCGGGGCCGGAACCCATGAGGAGGAAGTGAACGTCCTTGCGATTTCGCGTTTGGACGATGTGCTCGGCGGCGTGGACGAGGTAATCGACACCGTCGGCATTCCCCATGACGCCGATGTAGCCGACGAGGTGCTTTTTTCCTTCACGGAGCGCGGGAGTACATTGGCATGCAATGGTGGCTCTATAGCACCGAGGAACTGCCTAAAGCATTTCGTCGAACCATGAATGTCAGTGGCAAAAAAAATGCGCAGAGAATTTGTGGGTGACAGATTCACATTATTATCCGCAGCTTTATTCATAGCACGACATTTATAGCAGGTTTTTCCTCAGCTTGTCACCGGATTTTTTACCTATGTAATTCCGACCAAAAAAGATGCCAGACCAAAAAAGATGCCAGGCATTTTGTACGCGAGACGAACACAATCCACACGTTATCAATCACTTACACCACCTCCAATCAGCCACATCTGGCGCGTGACCGGCAGGAACGCGGCGTCAGGTACAGCGCATCAGCGGGTAACCAGCCTCCGAGGCTCAGCCACGCGGGAAGATGCCAGGCATTTTGTACGCGACCCCGACACAATCCACGCGTTCTCAATCACTTACACCGGCTCTGAACAGCCACTTCTGACGCGTGATAAGCAAGGAAAAGGTCTCAGGCACAACGTCGCCGAGACACCCAGCCTCCCAAGCTCACCCATCACCCGATACCATCCTCTCCTCCGCATTTTTTACCCCTAATCTTTTACCAGCCTCCCAACCTCAGCCACCTCCCAATCCCATCCTCTCCTCAGCGTCTTCCCTTTCTCCCCACTGCAGCTCCGCCTCCTGACAGCGTCCCAGTCATTCACCATCGCCAGCCAGCCCTCTTCTTTCGGGTCCGTCTTCCGTTCATTCCGTGCGTTGATTCGTTTCACTCACCCTCCGGGCTTCCTTCGGTCGTCTGTTTGCCTTCGGCTATTTGCCTCCGGCGGTCTTCGACCCGCTTCGCTCCGGTTCACTTCGTTCGGCTCCGTAGGCACACAGTTCTGGATATCAGGCGTGGAATGATTTATCAGCGCTACCCTAGCCCCATCTGAAAGAGTCAGCCGATGAAACAGCATCTCACGATCTTCACCACAACCTGCCTCGTTGGCTTCGGCATAGGCTTTGGCCTTTGGATCATCACCACCGCCCATGGCCTGCTAAGCGAGGCCAATGCATCCCTCTTTGCGAAGCTGTCCATGGCTTCGCTCATTGGCGGTGTCATCACCGCCGGATTGTGGCTCATGCGCCGGGCACGCAGACGCCCCATGGCCATTCCCGACTGTGCCATCCTGTTTCTCAGCGCCCTTTCCCTCTCCTACTGGGCCTATTTGGCGGTAGCCACTTAGCATGCCCCATGAAGATGCAACAGAAGCCGCTCCTCGTTGGCCCATGGCGGGGCACCTACGCCTACGACGATCCCGAGATGCGCCAGCATGCACCCGCAGGCGTCGGCTTTGAACTCAACCTAACTCAAACACGCTGGCAACGCTTCTGGGGACGCTTCACCGGTCACGTCACCGATGACGCCCCCTTGGGGGTTCCCGGCGCGGGCCGTATCAGGGGACGTTGTGCTGGCCGCACAGTGAGCTTCACAAAGTCCCTGCCTGAATGGTATGCGGCAGATTTGAACGGCCTCATTTCCCTTCGGGAGTTCCTCGCCGCCCATGGCTACCCATCGCAGCGCCACCTGGAGCACCCACCCATTCACTATGACGGCACCATGGCCGAAGATGGCAGCATCGCCGGAACCTGGCTCATCATGGCTGTGACACTGTCACTCGATGCCCACGGCTCCGAGCTTCCATTTCCACAGACCACAGGAACATTCCAGATGAAGAGATCATAGCCCACGAAGTTCCACTTCAGAGCAACCCACCGCCAGAACGACCCGCAAACAAAGAGTCGGTGACACCCCCAAGGAAACTCCCCTCGGTCCCGCAACCCCTCCCGCCGCATCCAGTCCGCTGGCAGGTGAACTTGTCTTTTGACCAACACCTTCGCCAAGAGATCCCCTCATTTCACCCTTGGAGCGAAAAACAGCCCTCCGAAAACGCAAACAACCTGCAAAATTGCCGAATCCGACACACCCAAGCCCCCGAGGGTCCCCGAAATGGCCATGACGATTCTTGATCTAAGCATCTTCCCTCAACCACTCCCCTCACTCCCCCAAGCACCCATTCACTTGGCATTCGAGAAGACCAGATAAGCGATGATCGCGATGAGGATGACAACAGCCACCAAACACCCATTGGATTTTTTGGGGTAGCCCGGAGCCCAGCGTCGTACCATCCCTCGGCAGCCGGGACAGACAATGATCCGATGGCTCGCTCCCGGCGGGACCACGTATCGCGGATCGTCCCCTCGAAACGCATACCCGCAATCAGGGCATTGGAAAGACTCGGATTCGTTCATGGGAACTCCTTTCACGCACCTGCACCAAGCGGGACTCGGCCAAAGAACCTCAGTTTAGAATAGGTTCAACAGGGATTTGGGCCATGGGACCGCCCTCGGCAGCAAGATGCCAGCCCATGGATCAAGGCACCACAGGCTTCACCATAATCTCTCCCTTAACCCCACCCGCACCCTGAACGCTCATGTAATAAATGTCACCCCCAGCGGCGCGAATGTGCACTTTGACCGGTCGATGCGACGCATCTGGGTAAACCCTCGTCGCCGTCCTATCGATCTGCTTCCAGGCCTGATGGTTGCTGAGGCGATACACCCGCCCCAACTCAAACCCGACAAAATCTCCAGCGATGTAGCTGTCGAGCGGCACATGAATCTGCCCGATCATTTCGGCGGCAACGGCAGGAATCAACTCGGCTCGTTTATGGTTCAGCCAATACGACAGCGCTGACCTTTCCTGCGCAGTCAGCTTGTCATTCAAGCCGGTTGACGTTGGAAAGCGGGCCTTGGCCTGAGGAAGCCAGTTTTTCAGGGTCATCTGCTCATCGTCGTTCAGTTTGTCCACGCCCGTCGCCGCCCGATTTTGGGCTGACATCATCGCCGCCAGCGGTCCCACCTCCTGACGTGCATTGTTCTGCGGAGCGGGAGCCGTGGCATAGGTGTTCGGATCGCGGATGCTGACCAGGTACTCCACCCTCCGGCCTTGGGAGTGGGTGAACTGGATCTGCATCGTATCGAGCGCCTCAATCGTCACCCCAAAGTACTGCTTGCCGGCAACGGTCCGCAGTTCAGACAAGCGCATTCCCACTTGAAGCTGATAGGCCCAGGCCGGTGCCAGGACTTGCACCTGCGCCCTGGCGGGAGCGATGCATGCCATGCCGATAAGAACCAGCATTAAGGGAAGTGTCATGATTTTCATGCCGCGCCATTTAGAATCCACGCCCCTCTTGGAGTCAATCCATTTGCCGGAGGAAATGCCGAACGACGCTGCCGGTCATTCTTTATGATGGCCGCCGCCTCGTCCTAAACGAAGCCAGTACTCCCCTGTCCCGCTGGGCAGAGCGCATAGCGGGGCGGTTGAACAGGGATCCGAAGCGGGCGGCACCAAATGACGCTTCGTATGCGAAGTGGTGGAGTCATGGAATGATGCAGCCATTTCGGTCACGGGCTGGAGGGATGCATATCGCGGCAAAAAAGGGGTGACTGTTTGCGGTGAATCCTCTAAATACGACACATGGATTTATCCTGTTCTTGAGACGTGTCTTTGTTCATTCGGATCATAAAAACTCCTTCGGTGGTGCTGCTTGCAGGCTTGGTTTGCACGGCAGCGCCGCTCGTGGCCAAAAGCCTGGAAGAGACACGCGCGGAGGCGCAGCAGGGGAATGCAGAGGCGCAGTGCGCCTTGGGTCTGCGCTACACCAATGGCAAGGGCGTCAAGGAGAGCGACACGGAGGCGGCGAAGTGGTACCGCAAGGCCGGAGACCAAGGGCATGCGGATGCGCAGCGGCAGCTGGGCATGTGCTATCTGCTGGGAAATGGCGTGCCGCAGGACGCTGCGGAGGCGGTGAAGTGGCTGCGCAAGGCGGCGGCGCAGAACCATGTGGCGGCGGTGAAGCAGCTGGGCGTCTGCTACAGCCTGGGCTCCGGCGTGACAAAGGACATTGCCGAGGGCGTGAAGTGGTTTCGCCAGGCGGCGGAGCGCGGTGATGCCGATTCTCAGATGGAGCTGGGGATGGCCTACTTTGACGGCGAGGGTGTGGCGCAGGACGCTGCGGAGGCGGTGAAGTGGCTTCGCAAAGCAGCCGAGCAAGGCGACCTCCATGCGCAGAAGCTCCTTGGCACCACCTATGCCGAGGGCCGGCGCGTGGCGCAGGATCTCGGAGAAGCGGTGAAGTGGTTCCGCAAAGCGGCGGAAAAGAACGATCCTGAAGCCCAGCTGCGGCTGGGCCTAGGCTATGCCCTGGGCGCGGGTGTTCCTTTGGATCTGAAACGAGCGATTGATCTACTTCGAAAGGCAGCAGCGCAGGAATATGCCCCGGCGCAGCTCGAGTTGGGCCTGAGTTACTTGCACGGCTCTGGCGTGCCCCAGGATCCGGCCGTGGCCGTGGAGTGGCTCCGCAAGGCGGCAGATCAGGGAGATGCCATCGCCCAGACGAAGCTGGCGTTGGTCTACTATGAAGGCACGGCTGTGGAGCGGAACGTCGCTGAAGCCGCAGAGTGGTTCCGCAAAGCGGCGGCGCAAAACTGTACCATGGCCCAAGTCGGGCTGGGCGGCTGCCTCCTCAGAGGCGAGGGCGTCCCCAAAGATGAGGCCGAGGCCTTGAAGTTGTTTCGCGCTGCCGCAGAGCACGGCGATGCCGACGGTCAGTTCGCCCTGAGCCTGCTGTACGAAACAGGCGAGGGCGTGGACAAAGACCTGGTGGAAGCCCTGAAGTGGTGCCGTCTGGCGTCCCAGCAAGGCAATGAAATCGCCTTCCTTCATCAGGCCACGCTGGAGGCGACCATGGCGCGTGAGCAAATCATTGAGGCCGTCCGGCTGCAGCGCGAGTGGAAGCCGGTGAAGTAGGCCGCACGGCGTCCCTGCATACCTCGGAGTTGCACCGCACCTCCGCCCGTCTTCCGGTGCTGCGGAAGTTTCGGGCGACTGCGAACGTTTATGCGGAGAGTTCATAAGCGAACCTCGGTGTGACATCACGTCACGCCGTCGTCAGATGGACCCAACCAACCCACCGCCGCACACCGCCATGAGTGATGATCCCGACAATCTCAGGAAGGATGGACTCCCCACGCACATCCCCGCGCCTGCAGAGGAGGCAGGTGGCAGTTCGGCGTTCGGCGCGGTGCTCTCCTTTGCCAGCCTCATCATGCTGGCATTCATTCTGCGGCTTGCCGTGCCCAAGGAGGACAACGCCATCGAGCTCGGCCTCCTGCTCATCGCCGTGGGCTTCGCGCAGATCTGGCTGATCTTCCATTTCCTGAAGTCGATCCGGAAATAGCGTGGAGCGCACCGGGTGGCAGGCTCCCGCAGAGAGGCCCGATTCGGCCATTCAAAGGTGGATTTCAAACGTGAATACTGGCGCTGCGCGGGCGTTTACCTGAGCCCCGCTCGTGCCATGAAATCCCTTCTTCTCCTCGTTTCGCTGGTTATTGGCCTCCATGCTGTCGTTGCAGCGCCGCCGAACATCGTACTCATTTTCGCCGATGATCTCGGCTACTCGGACGTCGGTTGTTTTGGCTCCAAGGACATCAAGACGCCGCATCTCGACCGCATGGCGGCGGAAGGTCTGCGCCTGACGAGCTTCTATGCGCAGGCCGTCTGCGGCCCGTCGCGTGCAGCCTTGATGACAGGCTGCTATCCGGTGCGTGTCGCCGAACCTGCGAACAAGAAAAACCAGCACACCATCGTGCATGGCAGAGAGATCACCCTGGCGGAGGTGCTGCATGGCGCGGGCTACGCCACCGGATGCATCGGCAAATGGCACCTCGGACAGCCGCTGAAAACGTCCCCGAGCGGGTTTGATCCCGCCACGATGCCCAACGGCCAGGGCTTCGATTCCTTTTACGGCACGCCTCTTTACAACGGTGCCACCGTGCATGTGGCGGACTCGAAATTCCGCAGCACCCTGCTGCGCAATGAGGAGGTCATCGTCCCGAAGATCGAATCATGGGACCACATCACGCAGGACTACACACGCGAGGCGCTGGCCTTCATCCGCACCCATCAAAAGCGGCCGTTCTTCCTCTACCTTGCCCACAACATGCCCCACATCCCCATCGGTGCCTCGGAGGCGTTCAAGGGCAAAAGCGCCGGCGGTCCCTTTGGTGATGCCGTGGAGGAAATCGACTGGAGCTGCGGTGAAATCATCCAAACGTTGCGGGAGCTTGGGCTCGAAAAGAACACGCTTGTCATCTTCACCTCCGACAACGGTCCGTGGATCGAGACGACGCACGGCATGGAGCCGGACGGCAGGCCTTTCATCCCGCGCGATCACTCCGGCCATGCGGAACCGCTGCGCGGCTTCAAGATGCTCACCTGGGAGGGTGGTCTGCGCGTGCCCTGCATCGCCTGGTGGCCGGGAAAAATCCCCGCTGGCACTCGCAGCGATGCCATGGCCGCCACCATCGACCTGCTGCCCACCTTTGCCGCCTTGGCTGGAACGAAGCCTCCCGCTGATCGTACCATCGACGGACGCGATCTCGGCCGGCTGCTGTTCGATCCCTCCAAGACCCAGTCTCCGCATGACGCGATCTATTATTACTCCTTCACCCATCTGCAGGCCGTGCGCTCAGGAAAATGGAAGTTTGTCCGCAAGCGCCCCGCGCACCCGCCCTGGGTCGGCTGGAGCGGCCGTTTCGCAGGCAACGCCGTGGATGAGCTCGCGCTCTACGATCTCGACAGCGACATCGGCGAGACCTTGAATGTCGCCGCAGATCATCCCGACGTGCTCGCCCGGCTGCGTCAGCTCGCGCACGAAGCCCGCATGGAGCTCGGTGACTATGATCACGTGGGCAGTGGCGCGCGGTTCTTTGATGAAGCAGCCATCCCGGTGAGAAGTGCCGGCAAAACCGCGCGTTGAGGTCTTCCTCAACCGTAGAAACAGATCGCTTATACGAACACGTCGTCACTTGGCACTGATCAGCCGAGGTCTTTTGCTATCGTGACTACATCAGGTAGCGCAGCTTGTCGTAGGCCTGCTTTTCCTTCGCTGCATCGTCGTGGGCTTCCACCAGTTCGTCGAAACCATACAGGGTCTTGACGCGGTGCGTGAGCAGCGCGCGGTCGTAGGGGACCTTGCCGGAGGTCCAGTAGGCGGCGGTGTATGGGTTGAACTCTGAAAAGGGCTCCGGGCCCATTTCATCGGCCACGTTCGGCAGATTGCGCCATAGCCGCAGGTGCTGGTGGTGGGCTGCGACGGCCGCAGGCACCAGCTCGGGATAGCCATACTGCGCGAGGTCGGTGATGGCAGCGGCGTGGTTGTTGACGTGGATGAGGCCGCCATAACCCACGCGGTGGACTTTCGGATCCTGGTTGATGAGTTCATCGAGCATGGCATCGACCATGCCCTTCACATCCTTGTAAGGCGGTGTGCCGTCATCCCCGTCCGGCAGGGTGATCTTGTTTCCTTTGATCCGGCCCTTCGCCTTCCCGTAGTAACCGCTTCCGGGGTGCGCGTTGTCGAACAGGCCGATCAACTTGCGGATGCCGTCGATGATTGATGGCGTCGCGAACTCCGGGCGTTCTTTGAGCGCGTGAATGGCGATGGCGGCGAAGATCACGTTGTGCCCGGACTCGCGCGGCGTCTTGATGTTCTTCGCGAGGGCCTCGGCGATGCCGTCGATCAGGCTTTCGTTCGATTTCTCTTTTGGAAATGGGGCAAACAATTCCGCATCCGCCATTTTCGCGGTCTTCGTCATCTTCGACCCGAACACCGACTCACCGGCGATGACCTGGTCGAGATCACCTTCGATTCCCTGGTAAACTTCGGGGTCGAGATCCGGGCGTTGCCTGCCGATGAAATAACCGGCCACCAGGGAGGCACCGAGATGCCCGGCCATCGAGCTCATCCGATGGGCCCTGGCCATGGCATTGAGGCCCTTCACCAGATAGACCTCGTCGATGGCGGTGCTTCTGGCGACGGGTGCTTCAGCAGCGTGGGCAGCCGTTTCCCAGAGACCGGGAAGGCACAGACCGCCAACGGTGCCTGTGGATAGTTTGAGGAAGGCATTTCGATTCATGGTGGGTCTTTCCTCAGGTGGGATTGTGTGTGGCGTTTATCAACGCATGCGGGAAGAACAAAATAACGGCGCAGACGCATGTTTGAGGGCGAGAGGCTGCGTGGCCGCAGCGTAGTTCTCGCGCATGTTTGATTTTCCACGCCTTTTATCGCTGTCGCTCGGCCTCGCGCTCATGGGTTTTGTCTCTGCCAAAGAGCCCTTCAAGCCCAATCTCGGCCCTGAGCTACCGCGCATCACTGTCACCTGTGGTGATGTGACGCTGCTGCTGCGGCAGGCCACGCAGTGGACACCGGGCCGAATTGATTTTCGTGGCAAGGCGATGACCACCGAGAGCAGTGCGTACGGCACCGTGTTTTCGTTTCCCGATGTCGGCTTCATCGGTACCGCGCATCTGGAAAACGAACCCGAGAAGCTGCAGTCGCTCGACTTCTACCTCGATGATCAACGCATGGAAGCACCTGCTGCCGAGATCAAGGGCGGTACCTTTCGACTGGATCGGAAGTCACGCATCCGCACCTTTGATCTGACCAATGTCACCGAGATCAAAGACCACCGCCTGTATGAAACCACCACCGTGCACACCGCCGAGGCCGTGCCGCTGAAGCTGGTGTACCACTTCATGCACGCATGGCGGCCCACGGTCTCCGCCTTCCTCACGGGCAGCGATGCCGCGCCTGAGAAAAACATCTCAGGTCCGCTGCGCGATGACAAGGAGGTGGAGCGAAAGTTTTACATCAACGAGCGCGTGGATTGGATGGCCGTGTATGAGCCGAAGAGCGGCCAGTTTGCCGTGTCGCGCCTCATGCAGGCTCCGGAGCTTGGCGGGCACATCGCCACGATCTGGAACGTGCCCGGCACCTACCGGAAGTTTTACCTCAAGTGCTTCAGCAGCGCGACTGTGCCCGCCGGATTCACCGGCACCTGGCGCATGGCCACGGCCTTCGGCAGCGCCACGCCGGAAACCTGGGAGGCTCAAGCACGCGCACTGGCGGCAGAGCTTCGTAACTGTGAGTAAGGCAGGACTGATGCAAGCGAACAAGGCGGTACCTTGACGCAATCTGCCGCGAGTTTGAGGGCGCGGGGAGCGTTGAGAGGAGTTCCATGCGTACTTTCACCGCCGCTCTGCTTTTCGCCACCGTCTTGAACTCTGCCGCCGAGGACAAGCCCGATCTGCCCCTCGTGGACATTTCAGATCAGAAGGACCGCCAGACCGCCATCGCCCAAGGAACGGAGGAGGTTTATCAGGGACATCCGACGACGACCTTGCTCGCGGATGGCAAGACGATCCTATGCGTGTGGTGCATCAATCACGGTGGCGCGGCGGGACCGATGGCGCGCAGCACCGACGGCGGCGTGACGTGGACGCGCATCGACGAACTCATGCCGCCCGGCTACAAGACGCATCTGAACTGCCCCAGCATCTACCGCATGAGCGATCCAGCGGGCAAGGAGCGCCTGTGGGTGTTTTCCGCCGCGAAGGGCACGCGCAAGGGCCCCGGCATGCCCAGCATCATGAGCGAAGATGGCGGTGGTAGCTGGAAGGAGATGCCGCCGCTCGGTTTCCCCTGCGTGATGACCTTCAGCAGCATCGTGCGGCTCAAGGATGGCGCCTACCTCGGCCTCTATCATCGAGGACCCGGCGGCGCGGACAAGGCACCGCTCGAAGTGCTGCAAACGATCACCGCTGACGGCGGCTTCACCTGGAGCGAGCCGCATGTTGTCGCTGCCGTCGAAGGCAAGAATCCCTGTGAGCCCTTTGTGTTTCGTTCGCCCGACGGTGCCGAGCTGTGCTGCCTCATGCGCGAAAACACGCACAAGGAGCGCAGCCTCATGATGTTCAGCCGAGACGAAGGCAAAACATGGTCCACGCCAGTGAACACACCCTGGGGCCTCACCGGAGACCGTCATGCCGGTGTCTTCACCAAAGATGGACGCATGGTCGTGGCCTTCCGTGATCAGGCGCTCAACAGCCCGACCAAAGGCCACTTCGTCGCGTGGGTGGGAACGTATGATGACCTCAAAAACGGCAGGCCCGGCCAGTACCGTATCAAGCTGCTCCACAGCTACGCCGAACGTGCAGGCGACTGCGGTTATCCCGGCGTGGAGCTGCTGCCCGACGGCACCATCGTTGCCACGACTTACATCAAGATTGCGCCCGGCAAGGAGAAGAACTCCGTGGTGAGCGTGCGCTTTGATCTGAAGGCGACGGATGGAATGAGGAAGTGATTCTTCTTCGCCGTTCCGCCTGCCCCTTTTTGAGACCACCAACCTTTCCCCAATGAAACTCGCACTCCTCACCGCTTTGCTGGCGGGTTCTGTCTCGGCGGCTGATCTCACGCTGCTCGAGGCGGGCAAATCGGATTATCAAATCGTCGTCCCAAACACGCTTGAAACCCCGGTGCTGACGGACTGCCTGGCGCAGACGGCGCGGCTGCTGCAGGCCGCGTTCAAAGCCGGTGGCGCGGAAGTCAGCGTGGTGAAGGAAGCGGAGCGTGATGCCTCCAAGCCGGCGCTGCTGCTGGGAAACACGCGCTTTGCGCAGGAGCATGGCTTTGCCACGGCGCAGCTTCGCGACTGGAGCTATGTGCACCGCGTCATCGGCAGAGACGTCATCATCGCGGGCAATGACCAGCCCTCCAGAACGCCGAGCGACAACCGCCGCCGCCCGAACTGGGACCGCGTGGGCACGGCGAAGGCGGCGGTGGACTTTGCGCGGCAGTACATGGGCGTGCGCTTCCTGTATCCTGACCTGCCTGGCTACACGCAGGTCAGCGGGGCGGCGAAGATTGATCTCATCAACTCGCCTGCCATCGAGTTTCTACCACAGAATACCATCACGCTGCCGGAGGCGCTGAACGTGATGAAGACGCCGCTGCTGCGCGTGAACACCGCGCACCCTGCGGGCGCGTCGTTCTACGATCTCGCGCACAATCGCTTTCCGCGTGTGGACGAGATGTTTGGCGGCCACACCTGGGAGCGGGCGATACCAGGCGAAACCTTCGAGACGCATCCCGAGTTCTTCGCGTTCATCAGCGGTGCGCGCTTGAAGCCGGAAGGAGGCAGAGCGCAGTACTGCCTGTCGAACCCCGAGGTGCAGGAGCGCATCTATCGCGATCTCACGCAGTGGCTCGACAAGGGATACACCAGTGTGGATCTCGGCCAGCCGGACGGCTTCCGTGAATGCCAGTGCGAGAAGTGCGAGGCGCTCTATGGCACCGGCAAGGACTGGTCCGAGAAGATATGGATCTTCAACCGCAACACGGCCGAGCGTGTGGAGAAATCCCACCCCGGCAGGCAGATCACGATGATGAGCTACATCCTCACCGCAGGACCACCGAAGACCTTCACGAAGTTTCCCGCCAACACCTGCATCATGCTCACCGGCACCAACGAGGAGGACATCGCCCCGTGGCATGGCATTGAGGTGCCGCGCGGGTTCACCGGCTACGTTTACAACTGGTGCCCCAACCTTGGCACGCGCTACACACCCATGCGCACGCCCGGCTACATCGAGCTGCAAGCGAAGCGTGTGGCTGAGAACCGCATCCAGTCGCTCTATCGCGACGGCCCTGGCCAGCTCTTCGGTCTTGAGGGCCCGGTGATGTACACCATGGGCCGCATGTTTGACGATCCGACCAACCTGCACGCCCGGGACCTCATCGTGGAGTATTGTGACGCCGCCTTTGTGAACAAGAGCATCGCCTTCTACATGCGTGCTTTTTATGAAGATCTGTACAACGCCATCGCGCTTTACTCCGACCACCTCGGCACGCGCATGGACCTGTGGACTTTCAAATCACTGCCCACGGATGCCCGCGCGCGCAAAACAGTCACAGATCCCTTTCAGCTCATCGCCTTCCTCTATCCGCCGAAGCTGCTCGCGTCTCTGGAGGCAAGCCTCAGCCAGTCGGAAAAGCTCGCCACTGCAGCGAAGGTGAAGACACGCCTCGCGCTCGTGCGCTGTGAGTTTGACTACTTGAAGCATTTCGCCCGCGTGGTGCATCTGCATCAGGCTTATCAGATGATGCCTGACGCCGGTTCCATGAACCGACTGCTCGATGCCATCGACGCGCGCAACGCCTTCCTCGCCACGCTCTACATCAAAGGGCACCAGAAAGAATGGAGCCATGTTCTCTTCCCCTTCAGCGGTCACGACATCAACCACCTCCGCCTCGCCCATGACGGCTATCAGGAGCCCTACGCCAGCACCTGCTTCAACTGGAACACCAAGGACATGCGCAACACGCCACCGCCCGGTGCGAAGAAGCTGAGCGTGGCCAAGGCGACCGCCAGGCTCACGCTCGACTCCCCGGAGTGGCAGGGTGCCGCTGCGCATGAGCTCAGCCTGATGCCGCCGCTGCACACGCTGCCGCGCAAAACAACCATCCGCCTTCTTTATGACGAGCAGGCCCTCCACATCCGCGCCGAGGCCGAGATCGGTGACGACATGAAATACGGCGCTTACAACCGCGACCGCGTGCTGACCCAGCAAGAGGCCTTCGATGTGTACCTCGCGCCCCAGCCCACGCAGCCGCTGTACTACCGTTTCACTCAAGGCGCGAATGCCGCCAGCAAGTACGATGCCCTCAACGGCCGCATCACCGATGTCATGGACCCCCGCCACGGCAAAGACGATCCCACCTGGAACGGCGAGTGGAGCAGCACCACCCGCGTAGATGCCGCAGCGAAACGCTGGCACGCGCACCTCGTCATTCCCTACAGTGTTCTGGGCGTCGAACCACCCGCCAAGGGCACCGCATGGCGCGCCAACTTCGGCCGCAATCATGCGCTCCCCCGCGAGCAGGTCGACCGCGCCCTCTGGTCCTCGTCCCTCAGCAGCATGAGCATGGATGATCCAGCGGTGATGGGAGAAATCGTCTTTGAATGATGCCGTATGGACAACCCGTCTCCCCGCAAACCTCTCCCCTCACCAAGCCACCCAACGCCGTTCCGTAGTACCGGCTTTAGCCGGAATCTGGTCACGGCTTCCAGACCGCCTGAAGGCGGGACTACAATACAAAGAATCGAGAACACCCACCTTTCGCTCATGAAACACACGCTTTTCACTTTTTTCCTGCTGTCTCCTCTTACCATGCTGCATGCAGCCGCTCCCGCCCTCGTGGAAAACGGCCAGCCGCGTGCGGAGATCGTCATCTCAGAAACGCCCACGCGCATGCAGCGGGTGGCGGCGCAGGAGTTTCGCACGAACATCGAGAAGATCAGCGGTGCGCGGCTGCCCATCGTGACGCAGCCGAGCGGGAAGGCGGTGAAGGTCTTCATCGGCGCGAGCCCTTTGAATCCCGTGAAGGCGGAGGGCTTGAAGGACGGCGCGTATCGCATCCAGTCCGGCGACGACTGGATGGCGCTGGTGGGAGATGACAGTGACTTTGTGCCCACGGAACCTTGGGCCAAAGGCAACAGCGACATCGCACGCGCGCAGGCGGAGTTTGAGAAGATCGTCGGCGCACCGTATGGCATGCCAAATCGCGGGTTGTATAAAAACCGCCTGCGTCTGCCAGGAGACACCGGCAAGCCTGACGGCGCCACCACGGACAAGAAGGAGACGCTGGACATCTGGGGCCTCGATGAACGCGGCAGCTTCAATGCGGTGACGGCGTTCTTCCACCGGCTCGGTGCGCGCTGGTATCTGCCGGGGGAGCTTGGTGAAGTGATGCCTTCCATGAAAACCATCGCGCTGCCAAAGCTCGATGAGACGGTGCACCCCGACTTTCCGCTGCGTCAGTTCAACTTCCGCTTCTCCACGGCGGGCTATGACACAGCGATGTGGATGATGCATCTCGGCACGCGCAACGATGACCGTTATCAAATCGCCCATGGCATGGACGGCATGACGGGAAATGATGCCACCTTTGCCGCGCATCCCGAGTGGTTCGCGCTCTACGGCGGCAAGCGCGACTACCGCTCCGGCGACAGCAAAAACCAGCTCTGCTATTCCAATGACGAGCTCCTCCGCGAGACCGTGCGCTACAACCGCGCCCTGCTGGACGCCTACCCGTTCAAGACCGTTTCCATCATGCCGCCCGACGGCTACACCTCCATCTGCCAGTGTGAGAAGTGCAAGGGCAAGGACTCGCCCGAGCGCAATGAACGCGGCCTGCTGAGCGACTACGTGTGGGACTTCGTCAACCGGGCGGCGAAGGAGATCGCCCAAACCCACCCCAACGCGAAGGTGCTGAACTGTGCGTATGGCACCTACACGCTGCCGCCGCTGAAGATCGACAAGCTCGAACCCAACGTGGTCGTCTGCATCGTCGGAGGACGGCGACCGATCAACAAGGCTGGCATCAAGGGGGAAGGGGAGGCTGCACCGGAAGCCCTGCGCGCGGCGTGGGTGAAGAAGACCGACAACCCGATCCTGAACTTCGAAAACTACCCCTTCACCGATCGCGGCTGGTACCTGCCTGCCTTCGCGCCGCATGCGTTGGGTGACACCGTGAACGCCACGAAAGGCATCTCCCAGGGCGAGGACATCTGGCTCTCAGCGCGTCAGGATTTCAAAGAGGTCGGCATCGGCTTCAATCACTTCATGGTCTATTTCACCGCACGCATGTACTGGGGCGGGAAGAATGCGGATGTGGATGCGATGTTCCGCGAGTACTGCCAGCTTTTCTACGGCCCCGCCGCGCAGGAGATGCAGGACTTCTTCAGCTATTGCGAAGCGCATTGGAGCATGATGGAGGACGACAAGGCGCAGGCGGATGCCGCGCTCGCGCTCTTCACCAAAGCGCAGTCCAAGGCGGATGCGGCGAGTGTCTATGGGCGTCGCATCGCGCTCATCGACGACTTTCTCAAAGGCATGCGCATGAAGGCCCAGCAGCTCGGCCAGCAGCGCGGGCCCGTGCCCACCGTGCGGCTCGTCGGTGATGCGGCGGGAATCGTCATCGATGGCAAACTTGACGACGCCTACTGGCAAAACTGCCCTGCCGCCGCCACCGGCAAATTCCGCGAACTGCTCACCGGCCGCGTGCCCACTTTCGGCACGACTTTCAAAACAGGATGGCAGGGCAACAATCTGTATTTCGCCATTCGCTGTGATGAACACCCCGGCGAAAAGCCCAACAACACCACCACGCGCAATGAGGATCAGGCGCTCTGGCATGGCGATGCCATCGAGATCGAGCTCGCCACGGAAACGCACTCGTACTATCAGATCGCCGTCAGTCCTGCGGGCCACATTGTTGATCTCGACCGTGGCGCATCACGCGGCCAGTGGTTCGGCTGGGACTCGAAGGCGGAGGTGGCCACGCACATCGCGGATGACCACTGGACCGTGGAGATCCGCATTCCAGTGACGCAGGATGAAAACGATCCGCTGCATCAGGTCATCGGCCGCAAGCCGACGCAGAGCCTGCCGTGGCACATCAATCTCTGCCGCCAGCGCATTCGCGAGGACGGCCAGGAGCTCAGCGCGCTCTCACCCACGGGGACGGAGGGCTACCATGAGCCGATGAAATTTGCGCATTTCTATGATGGCAAATCGCATGTGTTCGCCGCTGACCCCAGCGTCACCGATTTCGTCATCGGCTTTCGCAATGCCACGCAAAAGCGCCAGGCCGCAGGCTTTCTCGCGCTGGCGGATGGCAAAGTCAGCGACTTCCAAAAAGCCGCCGCGCTGGAACAGGCCGCGCTGCTCAGCCGGAAGGACGCCGGGCCGATCATCGAGCGCATCCCCGTCGAGGTGGTGAAAAAGACCGCGCAGATGCAGCACCTGCTTGCCTTGGCCAAAGCGCCGGAGGTCATCGCGCAATTCGCGAACGAGGACATCAACACGTGGCCCTTCTGGCAGCGTGGCGCGGGTTATCATGCACGCGGCTACGCTTATTCCATCATGAAGGCAGGCCCGAAAGCCGAGGCGGATCTCAGTGCGGCACTGCCATGGACCAGCGAGCCACGCACGCGGGATGCCCTGCTTCTCGCCCAAGCGCAGAACCGCGAGCGCAACCTGCAAAAGGAAGACCAGGCTCTCGCATCGTATCAAGCCATCGTGGCAGATCGCACGCGCATCGGCGGGGCGGATGAATACGCTGCGCTGCAGGGCATCGCACGCATCCTGACCCGGCAGGGCAAGTATGATGAAGCTGTGAGCACGCTGAACCGCGCCGAGCCGACGAAGCTGCAAGGTGTCTGGCGGGACAACATCCTGAAATCCATCGAAGAGGTGAGGAAGGCGCGGGGACAATGATTCAAGATGCGTGGCTTTGCTGCGTACCTGCTTCATGCGCGCGAATCCCACTGCTCTGACACGTCGGCGAATGCTGCAAACCACCACGGGGGCTTTGCTCGCGGGTGCTGTCACACATGCAGCACCGTCTGCCAAGAAACGCATCATCGTCATCGGTGGTGGCATCGGCGGTTTGAGCTGTGCGTATGATCTGATGGAGCGCGGGCATGACGTGACCGTACTGGAGGCCTCACGCCGCACCGGCGGGCATGTGAAGACGATCTATGATCCGCTGCCGGATGGCCTGTATGCGGATGTCGGCGCGGAGCAGTTCACCAATCCCGGCTACGACACTTATCGCGAGTGGGTGCGGAAGTTTGACCTGCCTGTGATGGCCTATGAGCGGCGGCGGAAGATGTATGCCAACGTGCGCGGTCAGTGGCGCACGGAGGAGGAGCTGGCGGAAGCGAAGACGCAGCGCGAGTTTGGCTTCAACGAACGCGAAGTGGCCTACATGCAGGAGCATGGGTGGAAGAACATGCCGCGATTGTACTTCGGCCCCATGGCGGCGAAGTTTCAGGACGAGTATCAGCCCTTCGGCATCGGGCTGGATGAGCTGGACCATGTGGTGCTCGGCGACTGGCTCGCGGAACAGGGAGCGTCTGAAACCGGGCGCAGTTACTGCGGCGGCTCGCGCCTGAGCAGCAAGGAGAAACCCGCGACGGAGAGCGATGTCTCTGCGCTCTATCGCATCTGGCAGGATTCCATTGTGAAGATGCGCGGGCTGCCGGTGTTCAAGCGTGAGGTGTTTCGCCTCAAAGGTGGCAACCAACTCCTGCCGGACACTTTTGCCAAACATCTCGGCGAGCGCGTGCGCAAGAACTGCCCCGTCACACTGCTGGAGCACGATGCGAACGGCGTTACGGTCACCTTCACCGAAGGGCCGGACAAGAAGGAGCAGACGCTGAAGGCGGACTACGCGGTAATGTGCGTGTCACCCATGGTGATCGCGGGAATCAAAGTCTCACCTGGCTGGCCGGAGACGAAGAAGTTCGCGCTCGCGCACACACCGATGGGCATGCAGTCGCGCATCGTGCTGCAGGCGAAGACGCGTTTTTGGGAAGGTGATAACCTGCCGAGCATCAACTTCGAAACCGGCAGCAGCACCATGAGCCTCGTCTATGAATGCGCACATGAGGTGCCGGGAGAAAGCTGTGTGCTCATGGGCAGCGGCCCGCCCGTGCTGGCGCCTGCGGATGCGCTCGCGGCCTTCCGTAAATTTTATCCCGGCAAGAACAAGGACACCATTGAGCAGGTCATCGTGCATGAATGGTGGAAGGAGGAGCCGTATGCCATCGGCTGTGAGAGGCATGCGTTTGCTCTTGGCAAACTCGCGCAAGTCTGGCCGCATCTCATCCCGCCTGTGGGGCGCGTGCACTTTGCCGGAGCTGCGTATGACAATCTGCCTTGGGGTCAGGACGCCGCCACGCGCTCGGCGCGGCGTGTGACGCTGGCGATTGATGCGGCGTGATTGTTATTTTTTCTCCAGCGACATCAGTTCGATCTTCCGAAACCATACTGGCTGGCCTTCGGCCTGCAGGGCGATGTGGCCGTAGCCGAGCATCACATCGCCACCCGCTTCGACGATGTCGCTCGCAGGGGCGATCTTGCAGGCCGCGTCGAGCTGCGGGAGCTGATAGCGGAGAACTTCGACACCGTTGATGCGGTGGATGATTTCGTCATTGCCGCGCACTTCGACTTCGGCACGCACCCATTCCTCGGCAGGAAAAGTCGGCGCGCTGGATTTGACGATGTGCTTGGTGATCAGCTCTCCGCCCATCATGACATGAGTGCCGGGCGTGCAGAGATTCGCCGTGGAGCGAGGGCCTTTGCCTTCATCGGCCAGAAACTGCATCTCCAGGCTGGAAGGGAAACCTTGATCAAAGCGCATGCTCTGTGGCGGCTGGGCATGCAGCATCACGCCGCTGTTGAGGTTCACATACTTCGGAGCGTCCGGCATCATCTTGCCGGTGAAGCGGTACTCCATGCGCAGGATGTAGTGCGAGTAGGCGAGGTTGGTGAAGAGGTGGCCGTACTGCTGGTCAAACTTGTCATAGCCGTCGTAGCTCACCTTCAGGATGCCGTCCTCCACCTGAAACGTGTTCGCATAGTTTTCGCCGAGCGGCCGCTTGGCGATCTTGATCGTCCAGCCTGTGAGGTCTTTGCCATTGAAGAGCGGGATCCATTTCGGTTCGTCTGCTTGCGCAGATATGAGGGGCAGGCATGCCAGAGATAGCAGGAAGGTTCGGGTGGTACAGATCATGAAAAGCACCTTGGCGTTGGCTGCGCTGTTTCCAATCGGAGATTCCCAGGAAAGAGCCGGTGGCGTGAAGCCGATCTTTTCTTGTCCAAAAGCTCTCCTTTCCTGCCTTCTGTCCCCGTGCGCCACGCTGTCACCTTCTCACTCCTCGTTTTTTGCTCCGCCGCTTCGGCTGCAGATGGCGTGGCGTTCTTTGAGAACAAGGTGCGGCCGCTGCTGGTGAAGCACTGCTACGAGTGCCACTCGCAGGAGGCGGGCAAACGAAAGGGCGGGCTGCTGCTGGACCGCAAGGAAGGGTGGCAGATCGGTGGCGATGCCGGCCCCGCGCTTATTCCCGGCGAGCCTGCCAACAGCCTGCTGATGCACAGCGTGAGCTACGAGGATGACAAGCTGCAGATGCCGCCGAAGTCCAAGCTGACGCCGGAGGAGGTGCGCGTTTTTGAGCAATGGATTTCGATGGGCGCTCCCGATCCGCGAGATGCCGCGCTGGCAGAAGTGGTGAAGAAAAAGACCATCGACTTCGCCGCTGCACGCCAGGGCTGGGCCTTTCGTCCGCTTTCAGAGACGCCGCTGCCTGCCGTGAAGCACAAGGACTGGCCGCGCAAGGAGCTGGACACCTTCATCCTCGCGGAACTCGAAGCCAAAAACCTCACTCCGGCGGCGGATGCGGATATGCACACGCTGATGAGGCGACTGAGCTACGATCTCACCGGCCTGCCGCCTGCTGCGGCCGATTTGGCTGACGCATCTGACCTCCCGGCCTACGCCGAGAAGCTGCTCAACAGCCCGCAGTTTGGTGAAAAATGGGGCCGCTACTGGCTTGATCTGGCACGCTACGCCGACTCGAACGGCGGCGACCGCAACTACACCTTCTACCAGGCCTGGCGCTACCGGAACTACGTCATCGACGCCTTCAATCGCGACCAGTCCTACTATGAGTTTATTCGCGAGCAGCTTGCAGGTGACTTGATGCCCGCTGGAAATCTCGAACAGCGACGCAGGCAGATGATCGCCACCACGTTTCTCGCGCTGGGTCCGAAGATGCTCACGGAACGCGACAAGGAGAAGCTGCATCTCGACACCGCAGATGAGCAGATCGACACCATCGGCCGCGCCTTCCTCGGACTCACCATCGGCTGCGCTCGCTGCCACGATCACAAGTTTGATCCCTTCAGCCAGCAGGACTACTACGCGCTCGCGGGCTTCTTCCGCTCCACGGAGGTCGTCATGGGAACGCGCAATGGCTGTGTGAACGTGGCGAGCTGGGTGGAGCAGGCGCTGCCGCAGCCCGAGCCCGCGATGACGGAACTCGCGGCCAAGGTTGAGCGACTGGAACTGGTGATGCGCCTGAAAGTCGAGCGCGATTTCATGGCGAAGGTCGGTGGCAAAATGTCGCTCAAAAATCTGCCGCTGGCCGGTGTGATCTGCGATGAGTCCGATGCGGAACTGGTCGGCGACTGGAAGCAATCCAGCCTGTCCGCAAACCGCTTTGGGGACTTCTACATTCACGATGACCGGAAGCACAAAGGCGAGAAGCAGGCCGTGTTTCGTGGCAGTTTGCCTGAATCGGGCGTCTATGAAGTACGCCTCGCGTATCCGGCCAAAGCGAACTGCGACAAGCAGGTGCCGATCACCGTGGAAGCCTTCGATGGCGTTCATGAGATCGTCTTTGACCAGACGAAGAAGCCGAGCATCGGCGGGTTGTTTGAACCCATCGGACGCTTTCGTTTTGAGAAAGGCGGGCGCGTTAATGTGATCATCCGCACCGCAGGCACGGAAGGTTATGTGATCGTGGATGCCGTGCAGTTCATCTCCGTGCGAGACATCGAGCGCGAAGCCGCTGCTTTCGCGATGGCTGAGGGCAAAGATAGCGGTGATCCATTGCTGATGATGAAAAGCGGCGATCTCTCGAAGGAGCTGAACAAGAGCATCGCCGAACTCAAGGACGCCGAACTCGCGATGGCCCCACGGGATGCACGCGATGCGGGGGACATCCATCTGCGCATTCGCGGAGAGGTGAACCAGCTCGGACCCAAGGTGCCACGGCATTTTCCCTCCGTACTGCATGAGGGCCCACCGCCGAAAATCGCCGCAGGATCAAGTGGTCGCCTGCAGCTCGCGGAATGGATGACGAGTGCGGAGAATGCGCTGCTGGATCGTGTGATTGTGAATCGCCTGTGGGCGCAGCTTTTCGGGCGCGGCCTCGTCAGCACGGTCGATAACTTTGGCGTGCAGGGTGAAAAGCCGACGCACCCCGCGCTGCTCGACCACCTTGCCGCGAAATTCCGTGCGAGTGGCGGCTCCTTCAAAACGCTGATCCGCGAGATGGTTCTCAGCCGTACCTACCAACTCGCCGCCGAGGCGAAATCACCGCGCACCCTCGCCGACCCTGAGAATCGTTTGCTTGGCAGGCGGTCCTACCGCAGGCTCACGGCGGAGGAGATTCGCGACAGCCTGCTCTTGCTTGCGGGCGATCTCAATCTGGATCAGGCCGGGGCCACGGCACTCACGTATGGCGAGGATCTCGACCGGCCGATGAAGCTCGACAAGGAGTTCCGCCGCAGCATCTACCTGCCCGTCGCGCGCAACAACCTCGCGCCCGACCTGGAGATCTTTGACGCCGCGAATCCCGAGATGGTTTCCGGCGACCGCCCGCTGACCACCGTGCCCACGCAGGCGCTTTATCTCCTCAACAGTCCCTTCCTGCAAAAGCAGGCCGCCACGCTGGCCCAGCAGGCCTATGCAAAACCTGGGCCTGTCGTGTGGCTGCATCAGACCATCCTCGGCCACGCGCCCGGTGCCCGTGCTGCGCAGCGCGCGAATGATTTTATTGAGCAAAGCGGAGGAGATCGTGAGCAGGCGCTCGCCGATCTCGCGCACGTGCTGCTCGCGTCCACGGAGTTTCTTTTTCTCGACTAAAGTAGCCATCTCGCTCCGTGAGATGAGTCCAACGCTCACGCCATTCACTATGTTCTCTGCCACTCGCCAACCATTCGCTTCGATCATGCCGCATGCTCGTCTCGCGGAGCGAGACGGCTACTGTACTCGCCGCCATGCCTTGAAGACTGCTGCCTGCGGTTTTGGCTCGCTCGCATTCAACAGCATCGCCACAGCCGCGAGCCTGCCGCGCGGGCTCCACCACACGCCGCGTGCGAAGCGAGTGATCTTTCTCTTCATGCACGGCGGGCCCTCGCAGGTGGACACGTTTGACTACAAGCCGATGCTTCAGCAGATGGACGGCAAGAAGCTTCCTTTTGCACCTGCGAAGAACCTTGATCCCTCCGCCACGAGCCAGGCGAAGCTGCTCGGCTCGCCGTGGAAATTTCAGCAGCATGGCGAAGCGGGCCTGTGGGGCAGCGATCTCTTTCCCGAAGTCTCGAAGCGTCTCGATGACCTCTGCGTCATCCGCTCCATGCAGAGCAAAGGCCAGTCGCACGGCCAGGCCGTGTGCATGATCCACACCGGCGCGGACAACTTCGTGCGTCCGTCCATGGGTGCGTGGGTCAGCTATGGCCTGGGCACTGAAAACGCGGACCTGCCCACCTTTGTCAGCATCAGCCCGTCGCCCACGCATGGCGGACCGCGCAACTACGGCTCGGCCTTCCTGCCCGCCGCGCATCAGGGCACCACCGTCGGTCGCGCAGGCAAACTCGGCAAAGACTCCACCTTCCGCTTTTTGGAAGCCGGAGGCGACTCCGACCACCAGCAGCGCAAGCTGAAGCTGCTGCAGGCCATGAATCAGGAGCACTTCGAGCGCACCCGCCATGCGCCGGTGGAAGGCATGATTCAGAGCATGGAGCTCGCCTTTCGCATGCAGCAGGAGGCACCTGGCACCATGGACATCGAGCACGAGCCAGAGCACATCAAATCGCTCTATGGCATTGGCAACGAAGTCACCGACAACTATGGCCGCCAGTGCCTGCTGGCGCGGCGTTTCGCCGAGGCGGGCGTCCGCTACATCCAGGTCAGCACGCCCAATGTCTGGGATCAGCATTCCAACCTCATCAAAGGACACACGGCCAATGCCGCCGCTGTGGATCGGCCCATTGCCGGACTGCTCGCGGATCTCAAACAGCGCGGCATGCTGGAAGACACGCTCGTTGTCTGGGGCGGTGAATTTGGCCGCACCCCCATCGTGCAGGGCGCGAATGGGCGTGATCACAATCCTCAGGGCTTCACCATGTGGCTCGCAGGCGGGGGTGTGAAGAGCGGCCTCGCGTATGGCGAGACGGATGAGTTCGGTTACTACGCGGTGAAGGACAAGGTCCACATGCATGATCTGCATGCGACGATCCTTCATCTTCTAGGCATTGATCACATGCGCCTCACCTATCGATATGCTGGGCGCGATTTCAGGCTCACTGATGTGTATGGAGAAGTGGTAAACGGGATTATGGCGTGAGCCAAAGTAGCCATCTCGCTCCGCAAGATGAGCCCAGCGTCAACGCATCGACACTGCGCCCCGGCTTCATCACGACGCAGCGGCTTGCGGAGCGCTGTGTACCTCTCGCGGAGCGAGAGGACCTGGAGTTTGGCCTCTGACTAGATAATTCCGTCGTGAAGCGATCAAAAAGTCTGTCTTTTGTGTGGACAAAGGTCTAGTTATGTAACTAGTATCAGTATTATGGGATTCCCTACCAAAGTTCAACTCATCCAGCGCAAG
>JAIPJY010000061.1 GCA_021733925.1 Prosthecobacter sp.
CTCAGCAATGAATCCACCACAGAGGCACGATGAGCGCAGAGATCTGAAGCCGGTCTTGATTGCAAACCTCTGTGTCCATCGTGCCTCTGTGGTTAAAATTAGGCCCCCTTCTGTCCAGACCCTTTTTTAACTGCTCATGATATTACTGCTTTACCGCTCGGTGCGTTTGATCGCTTTCTTGAACCACTCGCCTTCTTCCTTCCAAGGTGAGGCGTTGCGCAGTTCCGCGACGGTCATGGGCAAACGGGCGCTCCAATTGCTGTCGGCGGCGATGCCGGGGACATTGAAGCGGTCTTCAAGACCGAAAAGATCGGTGAGCATGAAGGCGGCGAAGCGGGCGTTGCTGGTGAGCAGGGCTTCCAGCAGGGCATGACGGATGTGCCCGTCGTATTCAGGCCAGCCTTCTGAGGAGAAGCGCAGACCGGCGAACTCTGCGAGGTCTCCCAGCTCCTTGTTGCCTAGAGCGCGCTCGGATTCATCGCTGCTCATGGCATCGCGGCGGCGGTGCTCCCAGTGCGTTCGCATCGGTTCATGATCGTGAGTGGCGTAGGTGGTGAAGGCGCAATTGTCGTAGTCACTGCCCATGACCACACGGCCCTGCTCGTTGTGCTCCCACTGGCTGACTTTGAAGCCGGGAATGTCGAGGCTCAGAAGGTGCGGACGCACGTAGTCAGGCACGGTGCCCAAGTCTTCGGCCACGACCTCGGCTTTACCGGCAGCGGCATCGAGGATCATGCGCAGGTACTTGTCCCCGTTGGCGAGATTGGCGGCTTTGTGCTCGGGGGTGTCGTCGGCGTTTTCGATGAAGTGCGGCAGGCGCCCACCGGTGAAGGCTTTGGCCTCTTCGTCAGTAAGGTAGCAGAACTCCGCATTGCGGGTGGGCCGCCACGGGAAGCTGTAAATGCGATAGAAGCCGAGCACGTGATCAATGCGGAAGATGTCAAAGACCTCGGTCAGCTTCTGCGTACGCTGCCGCCACCACTGGTAGCCGCCCTGCTCCATGACGTCCCAGCGGTAATGCGGGATGCCCCAGTTCTGCCCCCAGTGCTGCACAAAGTAGTCGTCCTTGAAATAGGTCTCCGGCGGAGCTCCGCCGCACCAGGTGAGATCAAACTGCTCAGGCTTGAAAAAGACATCCGCACTGCACCAGGAGATGCCGAAGGGAATGTCTCCCATGAGCTTGACCCCCTTGCCGTTCGCATAGGCACGGAGTTCACCCCACTGGCTGAAGCAGAGCCACTGCACGTAGGCATGGAAGAGGATGCGGTCGTCGATCTCGTCGGCCTGAGCATCGCGCCAGGCATGGGCTTTGGCGGCGGAGTTCAGCTCATCACGCCAGTTCGCCCAGTCTTCATGGCCATGCTCCTCCATGAGGACTTTGAAGAGGCAGAAGTCATCCAGCCATCCCGCCTCCTTCACGCAGAAGGCCTCAAAGTGGGCCATGCGCCCGGGCTGGCTTTCGATCTGGCTGAAGGCACGGCGCAGGAGTGTGTTTTTCAGCCGCCGCACCTTGGGGTAGTTCACCGAGCCATGGCGCAGCAGATCGACGCGCAGGATACCGGTGATGGTGCTGTAAAATTTCTCGTCCAGCTCAGGCACCATCGCCGGGGAGAGATCCAGCGTGAGGTAGTCCAGCGCGACGGAGCTGATGGCATTGTACGGGCTGCTGTCGCTGCCAGTGGCATTGATCGGCAGAAATTGCACGAAACCGATCCCCGTATCCGCGGACCAGTCGATCAGCTGACGCACGCCACCGATGTCGCCAATGCCGAGATCCTCAGGTGTTCGCAGGGCAAAAACGGGGATCAAAATGCCGGCACGGCGTGGCTGGATGGTGGGCATGGTTGGGAGGGAGAAAACCAGAATGACAATTGTTAGTGGTTGTCTGCTGCGATTTGGGTAACTTCGCAAGCGTATAGAGCATGATGCGTTCCCGATTCCTGACGATACTCATATTTTTGTCAATCTCCCCTGCTTGGGCGGCGGAGACGAAGGAGCCACGCGTCATCGAGTTCAAGAACCCGCCTCATTCCTACCTCGAATGGAAGCCGAAGGACCGCTTTGCCGAGCTGCAGGAAAAGGCGCAGAAAGGCGAGGTGAAGCTGGACACCACGAACGACAAGGCCTTCCTCACCAGCCTGCTGGCGGCGCTGAACATCCCGATCAGCTCGCAGATCATGGTGTTTTCCGCGAGTTCGCTGCAAAGCGAGATCATCAATCCGCGCAATCCGCGCGCGTTGTACTTCAATGAAGACACCTACATCGGCTGGGTGCCCGGCGGGCTGGTGGAGATCATCGCCGCAGATCCCGAGATGGGCCCCATGTTCTACGTCTTCGACCGCCTGCGCCCCGGTGGCCCGGTGCCCAATGTGACGCGCTCCACCAAATGCATGAACTGCCATGCAGGCAACGCCACGCGTCGCCTTCCAGGATTGATCGCCGAGTCTCTGCTGGTCTCGCGTGCAGGTTCCAGCCTGGAAACCTATCGCCGGGATGTGCAGGGGCACCAGATCCCGCTGGAGGATCGCTTTGGCGGCTGGCACCTGACCGGCCAGCACAACATCACCAACAACAAGGCGAACGTGATGGGCATCCCGAACAACGGGAAGAACCAGATCACCCCCGTGAATCCCGGGCAGTTTTCCGACCTGAGCCTGCACCTGCTGCCCACCAGCGACATCCTGCCGAATCTCACCAACGAGCACCAGATGGGCTTCGAAAACCGGCTGGTCTATGCCATCTACACCCTGCGCCAGCTCAAGAGCGAAGGCAAAGGCATGCTGGGCGCTGCGGCCAAGGCGGAAATCGAGGAACGCGCCCAGGAACTCGCCCGCTACATCACCTTTGCCGACGAAGCCAAGTTCCCCGCCAAAGGCATCGTCGGCGATCCCGCCTACGTACAGGACTTCCTGCGCGACCGCAAGGTGTCAAAGACCGGCCTGTCGCTGAAGGATCTCGATCTGAAGACCCGCATGTTCAAACACCGCTGCAGCTACATGCTCTACACAGACACCTGGAAAGAAGCGCCGAAGGAGCTCAAGGAGCGTGTGTACTACCACATGGCGCTCTACCTCCGTGAGCAGCCGGATGCCCAGCATGCGCATCTCGCCCCCGGCGAGCGCGTGGCCATCCGCAGCATCCTCAAGGACACGATGACGGATCTGCCGAGTTGGTGGCGCTAGCAACGCTAACCGACGCAGACTTCATTTGGAGCCGGATTGAGCCTGCTCAAACTTAAGCTTAAATTGCTCGTTTTGCTCGCGTAACGCTTTATCGATCAGGAGCGCACCTTTTGCCTCCTCCATCTGAAGTGCTGGGTTAGGCTTTATTGAAGGGCGTGAAGGGGTGACTTGAGTGGCTATATGAGCCCCAGTCATCAATAAAAGACCTCCGATGGCGGCCAATGACACTGTCAGGAGATTGACACGAGCTCCCAATTTTTTCAGCCGGAAAATGGCCACCTGAAGCCATTGATATTTCCAAGCATTCGCCAACACCTCGGCAGGAACGACACTCTTGACCAGCGGATAACCCTCCCAAATGGGACCAAGCAGCATCACATTGTTCAAGGCGTTCACTGACGGCTCAGCCTCCCAATCACACGGCGCTTCGGGATGCTCCAGACGCCGTGACCAAAACACGCGGCAGTCTGGCGTCAGATCACGCAAGGCAATGCCTCGGGTGATGCGAGTTTCGAGGCTGTCGAACTCTGCCTCATATGCCTTGGCATCAAGGATGCCTCGTAATTTGCGCTGCATGGACTGGGCCAAGTAAGGCTGGTGCATGGCCAGCAGACCGGCCGCATGGAAGAACACATCCGCAGTGCGCGCTGACCAGGCATCGACCTCGCATTCAGCGAGTTTTTGCGCCAGCGTCTTTAGGTGGGCCTGGCTGTCCGCCTGCTCCAGCGCTTTGATGGCTCGGTTCAGAAAGGCGGTGCGCCCGCCCTGCAGCAGGTGCGTCAAGATCGCCACTGGAGCGGTCATGCCAAAAAGTCCCGCATCCGCGTCAAAGGCATCGCTGATGATGCACTCCACAGCATCAGGCGGGATGCCGCACTCCTGCACGTCAACCGCGAGCGCCCTGAGCGCCATGGTGATGATGTCCAGATAGCGCCTCGGGTTCTCCAGAGCACGGTCCAGCGTTACAATCGAGTATGACCATGCGCGCGGCCAGTCACGCTCAGGGCGTTTTTGCGAAGGAGGCTGCTGTGCAGGCGGCGGCGGGTCAACTTGATGCGGAAGCAACGGCACCTCGCCCTCAGCGAATGAGGGCGGCAGCGGCGGTGGGATCTGCTGCGAAGAGGGCTGCGGGTCCACTTGATGTGGAAGCAACGGCACCTCGCCTTCAGCGAATGAGGGCGGCAGCGGCGGTGGGACATTGCGCGTCTCTACTACTGCCGAAGGAGCTTTTTCCAGCGGCAACTCCACCTCATCATCATCCCAATCATCTGGCTCAATGTTGCGCTGCTGCAGCCAGCTGAGAGCCTGCTGATAGGCCGTGCGAAGTTGTTGAAACCCCTCCGGGTCTTGATCAGGACGGTGGACTTTGAGCAGTTTGGCATAGGCGGAGCGCACCTGCTTTTCATCCGCAGTGTCAGCGCTCAGCCCCAGTATTCTCCACGGATCAGCCATCGTTGTCGCGGAAGAAAGGTGCCATGAACGAGTCCAGATCCCGAGCCGCATCGACCACGCGTCCGCGCTCCTGGCTGATAAGCGCCGCCTCAAAGGCCTCGAGAAAAACTTCCAGGGACCGACGCATCTCCCCGGAGAGATCGGCATAAAGGCGGTTGGCACGCTCTGTACGCGCGCGATTTTCGGGCAGGTCAGCGAGATTTGTTTTCAACGGCTGCAGGATGCGCAATGCGGCGGCAATCTGCTCGGCGCTGAGAGTTCCAGGACGTTGTTCAAAGACTTTTGACATCTTTTTTCCAGACTCTTTGATGGTCACTTCGACCTCAAGAATGCCGTTCATGTCATAGCTGAAGCGAACATCCACCAGACCTGGAAATTTTTGACCGGAACGGGCGCGCAATCCCTTGATCAGCAGCTTGCCAATGTGCCGGTTGTCTTTGACCAACCGGCTCTCGCCTTGATACACCTGAATCGCCAGTTCATCCTGCTCAGGCGAGAGTGTGCTGTAGCATTCACTGCGGCTGCAGGGGACCATTGTGTTGCGTTCAATGATCGGGGCAAAGAAGCCATGCTCACGATGTCCACGCACCAGTTCCTTGGTGGTTTCAATGCCGAGCGTATGAGGGCAGACATCGGTGAGCACCAAATCTTTGACGGCTGCATCTCCCGCCACCAGAGCCTGCTGTACCGCGGCCCCGAGTGCCACCACACGGTCTGGATCCAGCGTGCGTGATGGCTCCATGCCAAGCAGGTCACGCAAATCCTCAAAAACCACAGGCATGCGGCTGGCACCACCGACCAGCAGCACGGCATCGATCTGTTTGGGGGTAAGTCCGGCGTCACGCATCGCGCGGCGCACCACCGGCCGCAGGCGTGCGGTGATGTCCGCCGTGGCGGTAATGAAATCATCCCGCGAAATGGGAGCCTCTTTGCCGCTGAGTGTGATCGTGGTGTGGGTCTGTTTTGACAGCTCCCGCTTTAACATTTCCACCCGTTCACGCCAGCGCAAGGCATCCCCAGCGGGCGGACTCCAGTTCAATTCACGCTCGATCCACTGCGCAAAGGCATCGGTGTAATCCTCGCCCCCCAGCCTGCTCTCGCCCGAGGAGGCTTTGACTTCGACGACGCCTTCGAAGGATTCGAGCAGGGTGACATCGAAGGTGCCGCCGCCAAGATCAAAAACCAGCAGGGTGTTGAGATCGTCCGTAGCCCGGTAGCCATAGGCCAGCGCTGCTGCCGTGGGCTCATTCAGCAGGCGCAGCACTTTGAGTCCTGCGATGGCAGCCGCATCCACCGTGGCCTGGCGTTGCTGGTCGTGAAAATAGGCCGGCACGGTGATCACCGCCGAATCCACCGTGGTTTTCAACTCAACCTCGGCAATGCGTTTCAACTCGCGCAGCACAAGCGCGGAGCATTCCACCGGAGACCATTTGCGCCCGCCGAATTCATAGGTCGCGTCGGTGCCCATGTCGCGCTTGAAGCATGACTGTCCTGCGCCCGGGCACGTCACCAGCCGGTCCTTGGCAGCACGTCCAACCAGCAGGGTGCCATCTTCCGCCACGGCAACGACGGAAGGAATCAAATCCTCACCCAGCTCATTTTTCAAAGTCACAGGCTGCCCATCACGCAGGATGGCAACAAGACTGTTTGTGGTGCCAAGGTCGATCCCGATCATGTCATGTAGGGAGCATGGGCGTTACTATCGGCTCAGCTCCAGCATCCGCAAAATCGGCTTCTCCGCGCGCTTGCGCAGGTCTTCGTCCATCTCCACACGGGGCGATAGATCACGCAGGCAGTCATGCAGCTTTTGCAGCGTGTTCAGCTTCATGTAGCGGCAGTCGGCGCAGGCACAGTGACCGGTGGGACCGGGGATGAATTTCTTGCCCGGCACTTCGCGCTCAAGCCGGTGCAGCATGCCGCTTTCGGTGACGATGATGAAAGCACTCGCGGGGCTGTTGCGGCAGTAACCCACCATCTTCTCAGTGCTGCACACTTCATCCGCCAGAATGCGGACGGCGTAGGTACATTCGGGATGCGCCACGACCTTGGCGTCAGGGTATTCGTCTTTGATCTGCTGGATGCTGTCGCGGGTGAACTCGACGTGCACGTAGCAGGCGCCCTTCCACAGGTCCATCTTGCGGCCCGTGCGCTCCATGACCCATGAGCCGAGGTTTTGATCCGGCACAAAGAGGATGGGGCGATCCTTCGGCGCGGCTTCGACGATCTTGTCGGCGTTGCCGCTGGTGCAGATGCAGTCGCTCAGCGCCTTCACATGGCCGCTGCAGTTGATGTAGGCGATGACGTAGTAATTCTTGGCCGCATTCGCCTTTAGGAAGGCCTCCAGCTGCGGTCCGGGGCAGCTCTGCTCCAGCGAGCAGCCGGCATTGGCATCTGGCAGCACCACGATCTTGCCGGGGTTCACGATCTTGGCCGTCTCCGCCATGAAATGCACGCCGCAGAAGACGATGACGTCCGCCTCGGTCTCCTTCGCCTTGTAGGCCAGGCCGAGGGAATCCCCCACAAAGTCAGCGATCTCCTGGATAGCCTTGTCCTGATAATTGTGCGCCAGGATCACGGCATTGCGTTCTTTTTTGAGACGGAGAATTTCTTCGGTAAGGCTGGGGGCGGTGGTGGCGACCATGGAAATGTGTGGAAGCAGAGCGTAAAACGGAGCGGCTAGGAAGCAAGCGGGAGGTCATCGAGATACGCCCCTGCAAATGTGACCGTTCGTCCTCCTCTTCGTTCTCGATTCTGCAACTCCGCTTACTCCATAATGGGACTAGCCCCAATCACCGCGCCTCTGATCAATTTACAATTTTCAGTTCTCAGTTCTCAGTTCCCAGTTTTCAGTTGTTCCTCCCCCGCATCCTCCACTCGACGCACCATGATCGAGGACGCCCCCTCACCTCACATCACCTCAGCCTCTTGCGCCTTTTGCGTTTTTTTGCGGCCATCCATCACTCCACCTCAAGCATTCGTCATTCGTCATTCGACATTCCCCCTTCATCATTCCAAAGTTCCGCGTGACCCAAAAACAGCCTCATCCCCTGCTCGACCTCGCTCTCACCATCATCCTGCCGTCCATCGCGCTGGAAAAACTCAGCGCGCCAGATCGGCTGGGGCCGCTGTGGGCGCTGATCGTGGCGCTGATGCTGCCGCTGGGCTTTGGCATCTGGTGCTACATGCAGAAACGCGGGCTGAACTTCTTTTCCATACTTGGATTGGTCGCAGTCATCATCACCGGGGTGCTGGGGCTGTGGAATCTGAATGCGATGTGGTTTGCCGCCAAGGAGGCCATGTTTCCCATCTTCCTCGGCATCGCCTTTCCGCTGAGCCATCGCTGGGGCAAACCGCTGATCAACGAGATGCTGCTCAATCCGCAGGTGATCAACCAACCCGCCCTGCATCAGGCGCTCGACACCCCGGAGAAGCACCACAGCTTCGCGCAGCTGCTCAAAAAAGCCTCGTGGGGCATGGCTGGCACGATGCTGCTTTCCTCCATCTCCAACTTCGCCCTCGCCCTCTACCTGCTCGGAGACAAAGTTCCCGGCAGCCAGGAATACACCAAGGCCATTGGCCGCCTAAATTGGGGTGGCTTCCTCGTCATCGGCATCCCGCTCATGGGCGTGACGCTGGGCCTGCTGCTCTGGCTGCTGCGTTCCATCACCCGCCTCACCGGTTTGGAGCGGGACGATTTGATGAATCAAGGCACCACCGTGCGCAAGCAGGTGAACAACAGTTGATTTCCCTTCCAAAAACCGTTTGCCCAAACCTCAGGGGCCGTTTATAGACTCCGCCCCCGGACTCGCGCGATTAGCTCAGTGGTAGAGCATTACCTTGACATGGTAGGGGTCACAGGTTCGAACCCTGTATCGCGCACCATCTTCGATTGAAGATTTCAGTCCCACCGATCTTCATGAGCTTTAAAGATCGCTTCCTTGAGAAGGCCTGGCAGATGATGCTCATCGCTGTGAGTCATTGCATTGGTGACGATGGCACCAGGTCAGCCATACTCGTCACCTTCTTGCAGGGGCGAATACTGCCAATCCAAGTGTGCAAGCAAGCTCTCCTCGTCGGTAACGTGACTCGATGGGTAACTGTGACAGTGTGGTGAGGGAAACCAAAACTCCTGCTGCCGAAATCCACGTTCGCGTAAAACGGCCTCATAAGAGGATAAATCACCATAAGCAAAGATGACGTTGTGCTGGTCGTAAACGAGGGTGCCTTCGTTGGCTGGAGAACTGATCCAAATATGGTGCCGTCCGTCAGACTCCAGAAACCGCTCAAAGGTGTAAAAGAACACCTGCAAATCCTCGAACGACTCGATGAGTGGTGACTGATATCGCCCGGGCAGAACTCCGGATTGCGAATTCAGAAGTACATATAGAATGTAGTATTGATGTGTGGGCCAAGTGCTGGCCAGCGTGAGCATAAGATCGACATGGCTCGCTGAAGGCCCAATGGTAAGGCGCTCGCCTTGTGAAAGCGGCTCACGGAAATAGAGGTCGCCGTAGGAAAAGGCGACTTCCTCGCCAGCGCTGTTTAGAGTTGCGAATTTCATAAAACGCGAGGCCTAACATGGCCCATCAACAACAAACTCGTTGGTTTTTTACGACTGTTTTTATCACCGGCGGATTTGTGGTCATATTTCACAAGACTAACAAAAGAACCGATTTGCACTCAAGAACTTGTTATCTGACTCTCTTATGTCGGATGCCCGGCAAGAAAGTGTCACCCGCTAAGTAAAACATTCTCACCCCATCGGGATCTGCGGCACCGTGATCACAAACTCGGCCCCCTGCCCTGCTTCGCTTTCCACTGCCACGGTGCCTTGGTGGGCTTCGACAATGGCTTTGACAAGACTGAGCCCCAGGCCAAGGCCGCGCTGGGTGCGGCTTTTATCACCTCGATAGAGACGCTCCCAGATGTGGGGCTGGTCGGTGGCGGGGATGCCCATGCCGGTGTCGCGAAGGGTGACGGTGACGGTGTTGTCGGCGGCGTGGCAGGTCAGGCGCACCTTGCCGTGTTCGGGCGTGTATTTGAGAGCGTTGTCGAGCAGATTGGCGAAGGCCTGGCTCATGCGGGTGGGGTCCACAGAGGCCTTGCAGTCGGACGCGAAATCCGTGGTGATGGTGATGTGCTTTTCCTCGCTGATGAGATCGTAGAGCCCGATCACCTGATTGAGCAGCGCGGGGATGGACGTGAGTTCGCGGTGCAGCCTCATCATGCCGGCCTCAGCTTCGCTGATGTCCATGAGCGCCTTGAGCATGGTGAGCACTCGGTCGGATTCTTCGACACAATCCGCCAGCGCCTCGCGCGCGACGGGATCGGGCGTGGTCTGCACGGCGGCCTCGGCGGTGCCGCGCAGGCGGGTCAGCGGCGTGCGCAGATCATGCGCCACGTTGTCCAGCGCGTGCCGCATGCCCTGAATCAGCGCGTCGTTTTTGTCGAGCAGCCGGTTGAACTCGGTGGCGAGCTCCTCCAGCTCGGCCTGGCTGGCGTGCGCGGTGACGCGCGCGGAAAAGTCTCCCGTGTCTGAAATGGTGCGCGCTGTGGCCACGACATCGCGCACGGGCTTGGTGGCACGATGCGCAAAGTACGCGCCGCCCAGCACCGCGAGCACCAGCGTGGGCGTCATCACCAGCAGGAAGTTGAGCCGGAAGGGCTGCAGCACCGTCTCGCGGCTGTTCGTGCTGCGCCCCACCTGCAGCACGGAGCCGTCATAAAGACGAGCACTGGCGACGGTGAGATCGCGCTCCTCATCTTTCGGAATGCGCAGCCAGTCGGAGCTCGAGGCGTCGTTCTGAGCTTGCAACGAAGCCGCATCCGACTGCACCCAGTCGTTGGGTACATTCACAAACAGCACGCTGCCGAGATTGCCGGTGACGCGGACAAAGAAGGACTTCGACTTCCTTTCATCCGTGCTGTTGAGCTGCACCAGATTGCGCAGCGCAGGCAGACCACCACTCGCATAGACGGCAGCGCATTCCTTGAGACGTGCCTCAATGACCTCGCGGTCCTTGCGCTCCAGTGCAGAGGCGAGCAGCATGTACAGCAGCCCGAAGAGCACGACAGCACTCAGCGTGAAGATCAACGCATAGCCGAGCGTCAGGCGCACCGCGAAGCTGCGGCTCCACTGCTTAAACAGGTTTGAGGACATAGCCGACTCCGCGAATGGTTTGAATGAGCTTCACCTCAAAGTCCTTGTCCAGCTTGGCGCGCAGGCGATGCACCAGCACGTCCACCACATTGGTCTGGGGATCGAAGCTGTAGTCCCAGACATGCTCCATGATCATCGTCTTGGTGACGACGCGGCCCGGCGTTCGCATGAGCAACTCCAGCAGGGCAAACTCGCGACTTTGCAGCTCGATGCGTCGCCCTTCGCGCATGACTTCTCGCGAAAGCAGATCAAGCGTGATGCCGGTGGCGCTCAGCGTCGTCGGCTCCACCACATGCGTGGCACGGCGGATCAGCGCCTGCACGCGTGCGAGCAGTTCGGAAAAGGCGAAGGGTTTGGTCAGGTAGTCATCGCCCCCTGCCTGCAGCCCTTTCACGCGATCATCCACATTGGCCTTGGCGCTGAGAATCAGCACCGGCGTGTGCACCTTCTCTTTGCGAAGCTGACGCAGCAGCGAAAGTCCGTCCAGCTTCGGCAGCATGAGATCCAGCACGATGCAGTCATACGTCACCGTGCAGGCCAGATCCAGCCCCTGCTCGCCATCGCCAGCGGTATCCACGCCAAAGCTGTTCTGCTTCAGCCCGTTCACGATGAACGAGGCGATCTTGCTGTCATCTTCGATCACTAAAATGCGCATGGTCGGCGGGGGTGTAAACGTGTAGCTGTGGTGAAGTGAGTTGTCCAATGGTGGGGTGGCGGCTCGCCTTCACTTCAACAATCAACAATCCTTGTTCGACAATCCTCAATCACGCATGCCCACGATGCTCTGAGGCCAGAGGATTGACGATTTTTGAGCAATCGATTTCTGATTGTTGAAGCATGAGAGTATTTTAAATAATTTTGTGTCCGATAAATCCAGGGCAGCCAAAACGGTTCTCCCTCTCCCCGCCCCTGACACGCGACGATAGCGAATCTTTTTCTCCGGGGAACCGGAGCGCAGCGGAGATAGACGAAGTCAAAGGGCTGGGGTGAGGGGACGACAGACACCCCTCGCCAGCATGGGATGCCCCCTCCCCCTTACCTCTCCCCCAAGGACGTCTTGGGCATTGCCATATCAGCGGTGGGGAGAGGGGATTCACTTTGGGTCCGCACGACGTTATGAGCCAGAAAGTCTATAAAGTTATATAAAATGCTCTAACGCAAAAACCCGCCCCGGCACTCTCGCACCGGAGCGGGCTTCGCGTTCAGTCCCACACACATTAGCCAGCCTTGCTTTCATCAATCACGATGAAGCGGGTGCCGCCGCGGCTCCAGACCTTCACCAGCGAGACCATGCTCGCAGGCTTCTCACACAGACTGGTGGCCTGCTCGGCATTCTTGACGCTCTGGTGATTGATCTCCAGGATCACATCGCCCTGACGGAGTCCGGCATCATAGGCCACGGAGTCTTCCTGCACGTCGACGACCAGCGCACCTTTGATGCTTGAAGGAACCTTGAGCTGATTCCGCGTGGCTTGGTCAAGATCTGAGACACCCACACCGTGCAGGGCATCGTCTGCCTTGTCTGCGGCTGGAGTGGCGTCAGCCAGCTTGTCGCCGGGCAGTTCCTTGACGGTCACCGTGAGGTTCACGGACTTGCCATCGCGCAGCACATTCATCGGCACAGCAGCACCGGGGGCGGTGGAGCCCACCTGCAGTTTCAGATGACGGCTGTCGGTGACAGGCTTGCCATTGAAGTCGGTGATGACGTCGCCGCTTTTCACTCCCGCTTTTTCAGCAGGGCTGTCAGGCGAGACACCGGACACAAGGGCACCTTTGGCACCGTCCATCTTGAACTGCTGCGCCAGCTGCGGCGTCATGTCCTGGATGTTCACCCCCAGGAATCCACGCTCCACGCGGCCTGAGTTGACCAGGCTTTCCATCACCCAGCGGGCCAGGTTGGTAGGCACCGCAAAGCCGATGCCCTGATTACCGCCATTACGGCTCAGGATGGCCGTGTTCATACCGATCAGACGGCCTTCCACGTCCACCAGCGCACCACCGGAATTGCCGGGATTGATCGCTGCATCCGTCTGGATGAAGTCCTCATAGTCGAGGCCCATCGTGGCGCGGCCTTTCGCGCTGATGATGCCCGTCGTCACGGTCTGGCCGATGCCAAACGGATGACCAATGGCGAGCACCATGTCACCGACTTCGATCTTGTCGCTGTCAGCAAACGCCATGGCAGGCAGGTCTTTGGCTTCGATCTTCACGACGGCGACGTCCGTCTTCGGATCGCGGCCGATCACCTTGCCATTGAACTCGCGTCCGTCGGTCATGGTGACTTTGATCGTGCTGGCGTTGTCCACCACATGGTTGTTGGTCAGGATGTAGCCGTCTTTCGTAACGATGATGCCGGAACCCACCCCCTGCTCTCTGGGCATGTGGCGCTGCTGCCCCTGCTGCATGTCGTTGGGCATCTGGAAGCCGGGGCCAAAGAAGCGGCGCAGGTCCATGCCTTCAGGCATTTGCATCTGGCTGACCTTGGCCTCGCTCGAGACCGCGATCTTCACCACGCTGGGTGCCACGGCTTTGACAATGGGCGAGAAGCTCGGGAAGCCCCGGGCTGCGGTGGACAGCGGTGCATCGCTGACCTGGATGCGAAGCGGCTCCGGCTTGGTGCCAGCCGCCTCCTTGGCAGCCGTAAAGGCCACCAGCGAAGCGCTCAGGGCACATACGGACCCAAGCACCGCCGCGCGCTTCCAGATCGACGGGTGGGAGGATGAGTTTTTCATCGGAGTATCAGTTGGGTTCATAGTATTGGGATTGTTTGGGTTGGATTGATTTCCACCGCAATCAAAGCACCCCGCCCCTGGCTTTTGTGTTACTGGAGCATTACAGGCGTGTAAGGTTTGGGGGCAGACCTTCAAGGCATCGCAATCTATACATACGGGTGCACCGGCCAGTCCCAGGGCAATTTCCAGAACACGCAAAAAGTCAGAAAATATTTGGCTTATCAGGCAATCATTCATATCTTTTAGTCATATTCTTCACCTAGTTCTGATGCCCGTTAGCCGCCCATTTCGCCGTCTTATTGCCAATATGCGGGCACCTTTATTGCGGCGCTTTTGGGTTCAGAGTACTTCTTGGTATTGGCAAACACGGAAATTTGCCACAAGCATAAAATTTCGCATCAACCGCCGAGCGTTCACGACCAAGACAAGCATTTTCCAGATGAGGGAGAAAAGCGCGGTCTTTCGCGAGGTCCTAATTAAGGTCATCTTTAAAATTGCATGGGCGATAGCGGTCGTCGCAATTTTATTCTTGATCGAACGAGAGTTTCCGCAAATTAAAGCCCTCGGAGAGTGGACGGTAAACGATAACGCGGCAGCCGGTTTTTTTGCCACTATGGCGCAAGTTGCCGCGACAATGCTCGGTCTTTATTTTACCGCGGTAAGCCTCGTTGCGAGCACTACATACGCACGAGCGCCCGGCAATCTGCGCGCGATAATTATAGAGGAACAGGTTGGCAATTTTTATTTCGGTTTCTTAGCGCATTTCGCAGCCACAGCTGTTGTGATGCTCACAGCCGTTTCACTCGGCGTTCCAATCGCTGGTTTGAATATTCTTTGGCTTTCTTTTCTAGGACTCTTTGGCTTTTTCAGCTTCGTTCTTCTGGGGCTACGAACGTTTTCGTTTTTCGACCCAACCACTTTAGTGCAGCACCTCAATCCCCGACTTGCCCGCGTGATGTTGGAAGTAACGCCAGCAGGTTACAAGTGGCTTGATCCGTCATTTCAGAACCACCAACAACGCGAAGCTGATCGCGCAATAGAGGCGTATGCAAACCTAATAGCGATCACCGAACTGTCAGAAAACTTAAATACTCGGACGCCGGTTGAACTGGCAGAAGGTTTATTTGCCGTCTTAAAGCACTACGCCTGCATCAAGAGCAGCATACCAACCAAAAGTCTCTGGTTCCGCCGATGCCCAAAACATAAGCAATGGCTGCTTGCCTCCTCTCACGAACTGGAAGTTGCACGTGCAACCGATACAGCTCTTCAACCAGAGATGGTTCCAGACATTAATTGGTTCGAGACTGCCGTCCGGCAAGTTCTTGTCAGAATTGTTACCCGGCTCTGTCGGCGTGTTGATCTCACGGACTTGATTAACGTCCTGGATGCCGGGCAGAAATATGCCCGTATCGCCGCGACGCTCGGCAGCGCCGAGGAGGCTCTCATGCTCTTAAATGCAATAGGGCGAGAGATAGACAGTTCGTTTGCGAATGCGACTTTCGACAGCACCTCTGATGACTCCTTGGCACAAAGCTTAAACCGACTAGCAGTGCTCGACACACATGCATTGGGAGTGATGAACCTCCTGCTGGGCATCTCTCAAGCACTTGAGAAGACAAACCGCGTAACGCTCGAGCGGCGAATCAGCCAAATCGAATGGAACAAACCGGCAGCATTATACAGCACCGACAATCTGCCCCGGGTAGTTTTGCAGCAGTGTGAAGAAATGCAGGTCCGACTCTCTTTTGAGCATGAAGTCGAAGGCGGCATAGTCACACCTGTCTGGTTACAATGTGAGATCGTTGCGCTCGCTTTTACACGGTTTATCGCTGAAATCATTGAGCGCATTCTTGTGGAATTTGAGGCCCGTTTTGGCGAGGCAGTAGAGCAACGTGTCAATGTTATGGATTGCATAGGCGCGGCATCACTGATCAATCGTGGTTTGGAAGCTACCAACAAACTCGAGTCTCATCTAAATCGCATCCACGCGCACTGGGATGCGCTACTTGAACTGAACCGCAGCCGGGATTGGGAGTGGCCGACAATCGATTGGGCCAATATCAGCAAACGAAGGATTGCTTTACGCGACCGGCAGGTAAAACACCTCACAGCTTGCATCGGCACACTAATGGATTTACCGGAGCGACACCAAGTGCCGGACCTCTTCGGCCAAGCATACTCGATTCTTGCCGACAGTTGTTTTGATACGCTCATTCGCGGCGACGAGACACTCTTCGCCGTCATTTTCCCGACTTATTTTTCAATGGCTTTCCAAGCGCATCAGAAAGTGCGGGGCACCTTGGGCAAGATCACGGATCACAATTTCAAAGCAACGATTGGTCCGCTGTCGGATCTTCTGGCGATCTCAGGATTCGCCGAACTGTATTCAGCTTTTGCCACGAAAAACTTCAGCACTGTCAGCCGTAGAGTTTGGGACACCTACTTTGACAGGCAAAATGACGACGCCTCCCGAAAGGGGGTGATTTTTTTCTTGAGCCTGACCAAGGAGCCAACGCTAGGGGCCTCATCCCGTGATATACTGCGATTCCGATGGAGAAGGGACACATGTGACCACTTCAAGGCTCAAGGCATCCCAATGAGCGATTTTGGCTTTCCTTCATATCAAAAAAATCCTGTGCGGCATCCCAGCCCACTCGTTCGCGTTTTCGCTTCTCGTGGTGATATTCTAAACGAGCCAGAAGACATTTTTTTCGCCGTTTACTTGTTTATGCGGCCCGAAGCATCAGGACTTAAAATTCCGTACATGATCAAGTCTTATCGACAAGCACTCAACCGTGAGGAGTCGGGCAAGGAGGACGATGATGAGACATAGCAACATAAACACAATTCGCGAGCAAAGCTCGATCTATTATTTCTCACCCGACCAAGGTGGGATGCCCAAAGCTTTCATGGAGCTTTATACCAAAATGTTTTTAGAGGATGTCTCACTGAGACTGGTGCCAATTTCCATCTCTGGAAACGACTCCAGAATTTCAGCTTACATCTTCCCGGAGAATTCCAGCCTGGAACAAAAGCTGTGCTCGGCTCTAGACATTTCCAGGCAAGGGCATTATCACCGAGATCTCGGCGGAGCGGTGAGTGAATTTTTGCGCTTCCTGATGGTCGAACTCTGCCTCGCTGATCATGCGGTGTTTGAGATCGCTTATTTTCGCCCAAATTCTGACGCACCGAAGGACGATTTTGAACTCGTACTTCTTAATTCCAAGCAGATTTTCCGACGCTGGAATCGTTGGTACCAATCTGTTCCAGCTGAAATAGCTCAGGAGCGAAACGTTGCCGAGCAAATTGCGCTACAGTCCGAGAACATAGTGAGTTTCTCACTGCCCAGCCATCTTAGAGAAGCTGTAACCAAAGCGATGACATCCCTGAGTGCTGTTAGCGATCACGGTTGGCACGATCTTGCAATGAAAGCGCAGAGCGAACAATTGCCTTACGAGTTTTCGACACACCACCGTTCCATGGGACTCGCGCTTGCAGAAGCCACGAAGCAGATCGGTTGGGCGGCTCGAGGGTCGTTTGCCGATAGTGTTACCAATTACTACTCTCTTCGGCAAAATTTACGGTTTAAGCTCTTCTTGCTGGAAGTCCGTGAATCATTACTCGATCAACTCAACACAGTTTTGGAAATCGTTGGCAAAAACTTGGGTTTCTTATCTCGCCTCTACATTGGAGGTCTGCCGAGTCGACTTGATCTGGAAAGGGCATTGGCTCAACTCGAATCAGGGGAGAGACCTTTTACCGAAATTATGGATGCTTTTGAAGCTTTTTAGCCCTGCTCTTCCGCTACAAGAGAGGGTGAATGACAATTATCTTGAAGAAGATAAAGTGCTAAAAATTTGAGTGCCGAATGCTCGGTGCCGCCTGGCTGCCAGCAATCTGACGGGCTAATCCTTTGTAACGGTTTTAACCTCCCACCTCACGCCAAAATCTCACTCACCACGCGCGCCTGCGGATTCTCCACCAGCACCTGCTCGGTGCCGTTGCGTTTGTAGCTGAGCTTCTTGGTGTCGAGGCCGAAGAGGTGGAGGAGGGTGGCGTGGTAGTCGTAGTGATTGACGACGTCTTTCACGGCGTGGTGGCCGAAGTCGTCGGTGGCGCCGTGGATGTGGCCGGACTTGAAGCCGCCGCCGGCGACCCACATGCTGAAGCCGTAGGTGTTGTGGTCGCGACCCACGGTGCTGCGGTCCTTGGAGCCGGAGCGGTTTTGGATCACGGGCAGACGGCCCATCTCGCCGCCCCAGTGGACGATGGTGGTGTCGAGCAGACCGCGCTGCTTCAGATCGACGACGAGTGCGGCGGCACCTTGATCCACATAGGTGCAGGCGGCAGGGAGCGCGGTGCGGATGTTTTGATGATTGTCCCAGGTCTGATTCCCGGTGAAAAGCGAGACGCAGCGCACACCGCGCTCGACGAGACGACGGGCGATGAGGCAGCGCGTGCCGAACTCGGCGGCTGCGGGATTGTCGATCCCGTAGAGCTTCTTGGTGGCGGCGCTTTCCTGATCGATGTCCAGCGCTTCCTTGGCCGCCGTCTGCATGCGGGCGGCGAGTTCGAAGCTCTGGATGCGCGCTTCGAGATCGGCCTCGCCGGGGCGGGCTTCGAGGTGCTCCTTGTTCCGGCGCTGCACAAAATTGAGGTAACGGGCCTGGGCATCGCCTTTGAGGCTGAGGGGCGCATCGAGATTGGGAATACGCGGTTCTTTGGGACGAATGACGGTGCCCTGATACAGCGAGGGCAGCCAGCCGTTGCTCCAGTTGTCCACACCGAGCACGGGCAGGCCGCGCGGGTCGGTGAGGGCGACGTAGGCAGGCAGATCCTGATTTTCTGAACCGAGTCCATACGTGAGCCAGCTCCCGAGCGTGGGCCGACCGCCGGTGACCTGACCATTGAGCAGGGCGTAGATCGACTGGCCGTGATTGTTCACGCCCGTGTGCATGGAGCGGATGAGTGTGACGTCATCGACGATGTTTGAGAAATGCGGCAGCAGCTCGCTGACATCCATGCCTGACTGACCGTACTGCTTGAACTTCCACGGGCTGCCCATGCACTCGCGGCTGGCGCCGGCGGCGTCGTCGTATTTGACTTCGCCGGGGAAATCCTTGCCGTCGTACTTGGTGAGCTCGGGCTTGGGATCAAAGAGATCCATGTGGCTCGGCCCGCCCTGCATGAACATGGAGATCATGGCCTTGGCCTGCCCAAAGCCGTGCGGCATCTTGGGCTTCAAATCGAAATGGCGCGGTCCGATCTGCTCTGGGCTGGCGAGCAGGTTTTGGTCCCTCAGCAGCGTGGCCAAAGCGATACCGCCGATGCCGTAGGCGGAGCGGTGAAGAATGGAGCGGCGAGAGAGCATGGCTTATCTACGCAGCGAGAGGGGCAAATCTTCCCCGGGAAGAAGCACAGATTTTTACACCGCAGAGGCTGGAACGCCGCAGAGATTTGTTCTGAAGAAACTCTGCGGCGAAGCAAAGTACTACCGAACTTTAGTTCGTTCTGGAAGGCTCGGAGCTTCCCAGAGTGAGCTAAAGCTCACGAGTACTTTCTCTGAAGACCTCTGCGGCGTTCCTAACTCTGCGGTGCAAATCTTTTCTTCTATCCCTTCACCACACTCCTCACCGTCCCCTGCGCCAGCCGCGTCAAAATCTCATCCCCCGGCTTCACCTCAGCAGCATCCTTGAGCACCTTCCCCTCCACATTCGTGGCGAAGGAAAACCCACGCGCCAGCACCGCCTGCGGGCCGATGTGCTTGAGCAATTCCGCACGTGATTGCAGCCGGTCCGCCAAACGGTCCAGCCGATGCTGAAGGCCCTGCTGCAGGCGGCGCGCGCTCGTCTCGGCACGGTGCACGGCTTCGGTGAGCTGCACGCGTGGATGATGCGCGGCGAGGACGTGCTGCTTTTGCGTGAGGTCGTCGGTCCAGGATTGCAACTTCTCGCGCAAGGTGTCACGCAGGCGCGATTCGTGGTCATCAATGCTTTGCTCCGCCTGCTGCAGCAAACGGTCCGGCGCATGCAGCAGCGGGCCTTTGGCGGTGAGCTCGATCACGTGCTGATGATGCTCCAGCAGCGTGCCGACGCGGGCTTTCAGCGTGCGGGCGATGCTCTCAAAGTGACGCTGTAGCTCGGTGCTGTCTGGCGCGAGGAGTTCCGCCGCCGCGCTGGGCGTGGGAGCACGCAGATCGGCCACAAAGTCGGCGATGGTGAAGTCGATTTCATGCCCCACGGCAGAGATGACGGGGATGGGGCAGGCGGCGATGGCGCGGGCAAGCACCTCTTCATTGAAGGCCCACAGATCCTCCAAACTGCCGCCGCCACGGCCGACGACGATGGTGTCCGGCACGGGCAGGCCGTAATTTTCCGCATCGCCCAGCACCTGCAACGCCTTCACGATTTCCAGCTCGGCCCCCTGCCCTTGCACACGCACGGGAAAGACGAGCACGCGCACCCAAGGCGCGCGCCGGGTGAGGATGTTGAGCATGTCCTGAATGGCCGCCCCGGTGGGCGAGGTGACGAGGGCGACGATGCGCGGAAAACGTGGAATGGCGCGCTTGCTTTCGGCATCAAACAGCCCCTCGGCATGCAGCTTGCGCTTCAGCGCCTCAAACCGTTCTTGCAGCGAGCCTTTGCCCTTCGCCTGCACCTGTTTGACGACCATCTGGTACTGCCCGCGCGGCTCATACACGCTGATCTCCCCATGCACCTGCATGAGCGCACCGTCCTGAATGCGGGCGCTGCTGCGCACGGCGGCCCCGCGAAACATCACGCAGCTCAGTTGCGCGCCGGCGTCCTTCAGTGTGAAGTATTGATGGCCGGAGGATTGCAGGCGGTGATTGCTGATCTCCCCCTCCACCCACACGCTGCCGATGCGGCTTTGCAACACGTCGCGGATTTCGCGCGTGAGCTGGGTCACAGAAAGGACATCAGGGTCTTCGGGCATGTTGAGGTTCATTGGCTGGAAAACGGGAAAAGTCCAGCCGAGCAGGAGGAAATGACGAATGAGTAAATCCTAATGTCTAAATAATGACAAAGCCCGAGTGACGAATCCTGCAACGAAGAGAGCAAAAAGCTGAAACGGGCAGCCAGCGCCGTTGCCCTTGCTTTCGAACTTCGACATTCGGCCTTATCTCGTCATTCGGATTTCGACATTGGTCATTTTTCCAGCCCAGCCAAAAGCCATCCCACCTATTCTTGTTTAAAACACCAGATCCCACAGCCAGCCAATCATCCCAGAGGCCACCGACCACCAGCAGCGCGCCACTTCCATGAAACCCAGCCCGGGCGCGGGCGATGAGGCGAGAAACAGTGCGATCAGCAGGAAGGCATTGATGAGAAAGATCAGCATCATGGAGAAGAACTCGCCATTGCGCTTGAGGTCCCCCTGCTCGGCGATCACGGTTTTGACCGTGTAGGTAGCGTGAAAGCACCAGGTCAGCCCGACCATCCCATAGAGCAGGCGCAGAGGCTTCAGATGCACGGTCCATTTCCAAAGGTGCACCGAGTGCGCCTGCCGCATGTCCAGCGCCAGCCCCACAATGCCGAAAACGAGCATGATCAGCAGCGTGTAGAATGGAATCAGGTACGGGGCCAGGGTGATCCAGGTGTTGGACTTGTCCGTCTCCACGTAGCCGCCCTGAGCGCTGACTTTCCAGTCGAAGATGCGCCCGCCAAACATTCGCGCGGTGACAAGGTGGCTGAACTCATGGCCAAAGACGTAGGCCGTCACCGGACGCACCCCGGCCAAGTAGGCCACAGCCCAAACGACACCGCCAAACGAGAAAAAGATGAACTCCTCCGACTTCAAGAAATCCATGCGGGCCACTGCGCGCCAGAGCATCATGATCAGCGTGATGGCCGTCACCAGACAGGCCGGAGCAAGTACGGCACCACCAATCCACCGCTTCAAAAGCAGGAGGTAATGGTCCTGCTTCACGTCGTGCCGGTTGTTGATTCCGGCGGGACGGTTTCGGGCCTCATGGAGATGTCTGCGCAGGTTCGCGGTGGACATGGGAATGATGAGTTATTTAACCTTTGTTAAACATCTTCACAATTTGAAATGTGAATATGTGAACAAAATGTGCCGATCTTTTCACAATCTCCAGCAAACAACCGAGCCTATCAGAACCCCAAAACCGATCCCAATCGCCTCCCATGACTCGGGATCGGGCTTGCAAAAGCCCAAGCTGAGCAATCGAACCGTCCAGGACCCAAGATCACCCAGCCGTGCACCCAAAAAGCTGTCGGAGAACCAGTTCATTTGCGGAAAATGAAATACACCGCCCCGCACATGCAGAGGGCGGCCCAGAGGTAGTCCCATTTGAGGGACTCCTTCATGTAGAAGACCACAAAGGGCACAAAAACCGTCAGTGTTATCACCTCCTGAATGATCTTGAGCTGTGGCAGGGTGAGTGCCGTGCTGCCGATGCGGTTGGCTGGCACCTGAAACAGGTATTCAAAAAACGCGATACCCCAGCTGATGAAGGCGGCGATGAACCAGGGCTTGGCCTTCAAATCCCGCAGATGCGCATACCAGGCGAACGTCATGAAAATGTTCGACATCAGCAGCAGTCCGACAGCTTTGATCACAGGCCAGTTCATGCGTGCATCAGAGCATGCGTTATCGCGCTGCCAAGTGCGGCTTCAGCCTTCAAGCGCCACCCGCCAGTGCCGAACCACGCACGAGGAGATCAAGGAAGCGCTCCTCAAAGGCCTCGTCACTGGTCACCTGCATGAAATCGACGCTGTGGCTGGCACACTCATTGGCGAGGTTCCCAACGAAGGCGTCAAAGGTTTCCACATAGTGCTGCACATCGCGCTTGGTCAGCCAGAAGCGGCGGCGCTCACCGGTTTCTACTTCGGTGAGTTCGAGTTCGCCCTCGATCTCCGGGAGGCGCTCCTCGGGATGCACGATCTGGAGAAAGTGGTTTTCCCCCGGCCAGGCCGAGACACGTGCCACGGCCTCGGTGGCGCTGCCGATCTCGCGGCCAAAGAAGTCGCTGATGATGAAGATGATGCCGTAGCGCTGCTTGCTGGGGCGGAATTCCTCAAAGCAGCGCTTCATGTCGGTGTAGCCGTCAAATTTCAGCTTCAGCACCGCCTGGATCACCTTCTCGATGTTCCCCTGCCCGCGCAGGGGCGGCAGTTCCTGATGCACGCCGCTGCTCATCGAGTACAGGCTCACGCGCTGCTGAGCACTCAGCGCCAGATACGCCAGCGCCACGGCGAAGCGCAGCGCCTGCCGCCGCTTCTCCGGAAACGGCTCCGCCATGGAGGTGCTGGTATCCAGCATGATGTGGAGGTTCAGCTCCTGCGTCTCTTCGTAGAGACGCACGAAGAGCTTGTCGAGCCGCGCATACAGACGCCAGTCGATGGCGCGGTAGTCCTCGCGCGGGGTGTAGTGGCGGTAGTCTTTGAATTCGCGGGTGAAACCGGTGGCGGAGGTCGATTGGGAACCTCGCCGCATCAACTGCCGGCGCTTGCGCAGGCGGAGGGCCAGGACGCGAAGCCGGTCCAAAAAGGAGGCGTCAAAGAGGTCTTCGCGGTCGAGGGTTTCAGGCATTGAGTGTGTCGGATTCGGCAATCTTAACGAGGAGTGTGCTCCGCGCCTGCAATTGCAGCATAAATACCCAACGGAATCAAAAGGACAAAAATACGCAGCAACCACAGCATCATGTCGGCCTGGGGCTTGTGCGCCTGCGCCATGATTCCCGTGGCACGCTGGGGACCTACGATCGCCCCCAGAAGTTCAGGGGTCACATCCTTACCCCCCATGCAGTTGGTGTAGATGGTTTGAAATGTGAACAGAATTCCCCATGGGAATCCCCACCAGCCAACCACCATCGAAAGCAGGGTCCAGGGCCAGGCATGAGCACCCGTCCCCTGTCCGGCACGAAAATAACGCATTTCAGTGCCGCGCTGAAAACTCATGACGATGACGGAGAAATTATAGCGGAATATTCTGAAGCGGCCGCCACGCAGCACATCGTCTTCGATCTGCTGGATGCTCATGCCTTCAGTCCCAGCCATAGGCCGCCCCTTGTCGAGAAGCGGTTGGTTTAAGTAGGCGGAAACGTCGTCTTCAGACCAGTCATCGGTCGTCGCGGGCAAGGGAGGTGGTGCGTTCATGAGGATTATCGGGCCATGTTTGAAGCAGGTTTATTCAGCCATGGCAAGGATCTGTCTTGCACAGGCTAAGATTTTTTTGGTAAGCAGGTGGCCTGCATGAAAATTCGCACCCTAAATCACCCGCCGGGCTTTATCAGTCTGGGCTGCCTCGGTTACCTCATTGTCATTGCCCTTCTCTGGGGTGGCTGCCAGGGCGTTTATACTGCGGTGAAGAACCGCAAACCGCTGGAGATCACGGTGAGCGACTACATTGCGCAGAAGCCGAGTGCCGAATGGGTGACGCTGAAGGATGCGCAGCTGAACCTCCTCGAAGCGGCCCACAAGGAACGGCTTGGCAAAATCTCCGAGATTTTTATTCCTGTACGGCCCAAGGGGGACTCCACGGATGCTCCAGTTCACATCCTGCTTTCCACCAAGGATGACGCCATCGTGGCCGCGCTGGAGGACCTCAACAAATCCACCGGCACCATGAAGGAGGCGCTGAATGCCGCCTCAAGACATGCGGACAAGCTCTTCATGCAGAAAGACGTCTCCGGCCTGATCCGCTTCGGCATTGATTCCGATGACAAAACACGAAGGAAACTGGCCAAACTGGACATGAAGCTGGCGTCGGATTTTGTGATCTTGAACGATGGAGCAGCCCCCAGCCTCTTTGGCGGCGTGTCCATGCTGGGCTTGGGCGTGGTGGTCGGATTTTTCATGCTGCGAAAAGCAGCAAAGAGCGAACCAGCGGCTTCACCGCCACCACCTCCCAATTTGCCACCACGGGTTTAAATTGAGGCGTGAATCTCTCACGATGAGGACTCATGCTCTGGTTTCTCATGCTGTGCCGCTCGATGTCAGACGCCCTGTGGCGATGGCGCAGGAGGCGGGCTTTCTACCGGCAGAGAGCTGCAAAATGACGACCTTCCTCAAGCCGCCTGCTGCGCCGGTGTCTTGACCTGATCGAGCAGCTTGGTGATGATGTCGTCCACTTTGATCTGGCCGGCTTCGCCTTCGAAATTCAGGATGATGCGGTGGCGGAGGGAGACGTGGGCGATGGCGCGGATGTCTTCGGTGGAGACAGCGGTGGCGCCCTGGATGGCGGCCCAGACGCGGGCTCCACGAATGAGTGCCTGCAGGCCACGCGGGCTGGCACCGTAGGAGACGTAGCGCTTCACTTCGGGCAGCGCGTCCGGCTGCTCGGGATGGGTGCTCAAAATCAACCGCGAAGCGTAATGCGCCACGGGATCGGCCACGGGGATCTTCGAAAGCAGCTGCTGCAGTTCGATGAGCTTGGGCCCGTCGGTCATCGTCGCGAGTTTTGGCTCGGTGAAGCCGGTGGTGCGGCGGGAGATTTCGACGAGCGAATCGAGATCCGGGAACGGCACCTTGATCTTGAACATGAAGCGGTCGAGCTGCGCTTCGGGCAGCGGGTAGGTGCCTTCCATCTCCATGGGGTTTTGCGTGGCGAGCACGAGAAAGGGTTCCGGCACCAGATGGCGCTCGCCGCCGGTGGTCACGCAGCGTTCCTGCATGACTTCGAGCAGCGCGGCCTGGGTCTTGGGTGTGGCGCGGTTGATTTCATCCACCAGCAGCAGGTTCTTGAACACCGGGCCTTTTTCATAGCGCAGGGTGCGGTGGCCTTTTTCGTCTTCACCGACGATGTGGGTGCCGAGAATGTCCGCCGGCATCAGGTCGGGCGTGCATTGCACTCGGCCCGGCTCCAGACCGACGACCTGCGAGAGTGTGCGGACGAGATAGGTTTTGCCGAGACCGGGAACGCCTTCCAGCAGCACATGCCCGCCGGAAAAAATCGCGACCAGCACATCACTGAGCAATTCGTCATAGCCGACGATGGCTTTTTGCATCTCGGCCTTGAGGTCGGTGAACAGGGTGCGGAAGTCTGCGTGGTCGGGCATGGGGCGATTCTCGCCAGCGGCTCCGATTGCGCAAGGGTGGTTCGCGCGATGGGAGAAAAGATTGGCAGCAGCCACCTCGGTCGAATTTAGACAGGATTAACAAGATGAACAGAATGGGGCAGGATTAAGGCGCTGAGATTCGAGATCGCGTCCTGAATGCGGCGTGTTTGAGCTGATGCTGCAAATTTTGTTAATCCTGCAATCCTGTTAAACCTGCCGAAATTTGAACGAGATTGAGTCAGACAGGATTAACAAGATTAACAGAATGAGGCAGGATTAAGGCGCAGTAATTCGAGATCGCGTCTTGAATGCGGCATGTTTGACCTGATGCTGCAAATTTTGTTAATCCTGCAATTTTGTTAATCCTGTCCAAATTCGACCTCGGATCTCAATGCTGACTTACCGGCCTTGGGTGCGCCTTGGCATCAGTCCATCTGGACAAGAATCTCGCGTGGCTTGGCGCCTTCACCGGGGCCGATGATGCCGCGGTCTTCGAGGATGTCGATCATGCGGGCGGCGCGGCCGTAGCCGAGGCGGAGGCGGCGCTGTAGCAGGCTGGTGCTGGCTTTTTTCTCCTGGCGGATGACTTCGAGGCACTTCTCCAGGCATTCCTGCTCTTCGGAGCTGACGCCGTCTTCCCCCATGTCATCTTCGTCGCCAAACTCGCCGCTTTCGTCATCGACTTTGACATCGAAGACCGGCTTGCCCTGCGAAACGCAATGCTGCACCAGCGCATGGATTTCATCATCGGTGACCAGCGCGCCCTGACTGCGAATGGGCTGCGCACCACCGGGCGGCACGTAGAGCATGTCCCCTTTGCCGACGAGATTTTCGGCACCTTTACGGTCGAGAATGACGCGGCTGTCCAGCGCCGAGGAGACCTGGAAGGCGATGCGCGTCGGGATGTTCGCCTTGATGACGCCGGTGATGACGTCCGCACGCGGAGTCTGCGTGGCCACGATGAGGTGAATGCCTGCCGCACGTGCCATCTGCGTGATGCGGGCGATGGCCACTTCGATGTCCGCAGGCGCGGTCTGCATCAAATCCGCCAGCTCGTCCACGATGACGACGATGTAGGGCATGGTGTCAGGAATGACGACCTCCTGCCTGCGCGGCGGTGGCGCCTGGGAGTCACCCAGCCAGGTGCCGCTGGCATCGCGCATTTCGTTGTCGCCATCCACCGTGCCGACTTCAGCGGTCTTCGGAGCCTCGTTTTCCTGAGCAGCCTCCTCGGCGAAAGCGGCGGAGACACGGTCGTCATCCACTCCAGCTTTGGTCTTGGGCTTGGACTTGACTGCGGCGGACGCAGGAGCAGCCGTGGGGGCAGCGGCATTGCGCGCGGCACGGGCGGCTTCCGCTTCGGCCTTGCGTTTGACATTGCGGTTGTTGAAGGCTTCGAAATTCCGGCAGCCTTCCTGCGCAAAGATCTGGTAGCGGTTTTCCATTTCCTTGACCACCCAGCGCAGGGCCAGCAGCGCCTTCTTGGGATCCGTCACCACAGGCAGCGCCAGATGCGGCAGCTCCTCGTAGTTCTGCATTTCCACGACCTTCGGGTCGATCATGATGAAGCGCAGCTCATCCGGTGCAAAACGGCAGATCAGGCTGGTGATAATGCTGTTGATGCACACGCTCTTACCACTGCCCGTGGCACCCGCGACGAGCAGATGCGGCATGGCCGCGAGATCGCCGATGATCGTCTTGCCATATACGTCCTTGCCCAGTGCGACGGGCAGCTTGGACTTGCCATTGACGAACACATCGTCCTCCAGCAGTTCGCGCAGCGGCACGATGGTCTTCTCCGAGTTGGCCAGCTCGATGCCGACGGTGTCCTTGCCAGGAATCGGTGCGAGGATGTTGATCCGCTCGGCGCGTGTGGCACGGGCGATGTCCGCATCCAGATTCGCGATGCGGCTCACGCGCAGACCATCGACGGGACGCACTTCATAGCGGGTGATCGCCGGGCCACGGGTGATGTCCCCCGGCTCCACGCTGATGCCAAAACTGGCCAGCGCTCTGACGATGGTGGACTGAATGCCGAGCAACTCGCTCTTGTCCGTGGGAGCACGGGTCGACTCCTCCGGCCATTTCAGCAGTTCCATGGACGGCAGCTTGTAGTCCTTGAAAAGTTTCGTCAGATTTCCCAGCGAGCCATGCGGCGCCTGCTCCATCTTCTGCGCACGCTTCTGTTCCCAGACCTCGGCCAGCTTTGGCTTGTCGCTGCGATCTTCATGCGCACGCGAGATCGAGGAATCGATGATCTTCGGCGGCGGCGGATCAAACTTGAGCGGAAGCTCCATGTTCGTGGCAGCCCCAGCAGGCGTGTCGCCACGCATTTCCGCGCCCTTCTTTTTCCGCCGCAGTCCTTCCGGCACCGGCGTCACGGTTCCGGGAATCGTGTTTGCGGCTTCTTCGGCCAGCTTTTCCTGGATCAGGCGCTGCGCCTCGCGCTCCGCCTTCCAGCGAGTCAGTTCCAGGCGAATGTTTTGAATCACGGTCAGCGGGTGCTGGCCGGTCACGAGGAAGAGTCCTCCCATGTAAACGGTGCCGAGGACCAAGGTGGCACCCACCTTGCCAAGCAAGTGTTTCAAGAAGGTGCCGCCGATGACATAGCCCAGCCCGCCCGAACCGCCCAGCGGGGTGAAATGGTCCCGCTCACTGAGCAGGTTCTGCACTTCCAGCAGAGCGGCACCGCTGATGATCATGATGGCCACGCCCAGCCAGGATGCACGGGTGATCTTCATCTTCGAGCGCAGCTTGCACACGCCAAACCACGCCATGCTGAAGGGCAGCAGATAGGCCGAAAAGCCCATGAGCCAGAGCATGTGCCCCGCCGCCAGCGCGCCAATGCGTCCGACAAAATTGTGCGTCTGCCCCCCCGAAGATTCCGACAGCGCCAGAAAGGACCAGGATGGCATATCGAGAGGATCATACGAGATCAGCGCCAGCAGAAGCATGACCGCCAGCATCAGCAGCGCGATGCCAAAGGCGTCATTCCATGGGCTTTCCTTCTCGTCCGTAGATCGGGCGCGAGGGGGACGGGCGGCAGCGGCGGCACGGCTCATGACAAGAATCCGGCAACTTTGGCAGACGAAATTATTTAAGGCTACCAAAATATTTACCTTGCCTCACTTTTATGAATCGGCTTCGATCGTGTCTGGGATGCTGCTTGACCTCAAAATTCTTGCGAACATCTTGGTCGCTCAACACGTCACACCACACTCATGAAAAACACCCTCGCCCTCACCCTCGCCGCCGTGCTTGCACTCGGAGTCTCCTTCACCACCACCACCAGCGCCCAAGACGCGGGCAAAGTGGACTTTGAAAAGCAGATCCTCCCCATCCTGAAGGAAAGCTGCTTCAAGTGCCACGAGAAGGAGCATGAAGACAACGGCAAGATCAAGAAGCCTAAAGGCGGCCTGCGTCTCGACGGTGCTGCTGTCATCATGAAGGGCGGCAAAGAATATCCGGAAGAAAACGTCGTCGCCGGCAAGCCTGACGCCAGCTGGCTGGTGAAGACCATGGCCCTCCCTGACACCGACGATCTGGCCATGCCTCCTGAAGGCAAGGGCGATCGCATCACCCCGGCCAACATCGACCTCATCAAGAAGTGGATCACCGAAGGTGCCAGCTTCGGAGCCTGGAAGGGCGTCGAGTAATTTCTCAGCAACCACATCTCACCACGGAGGGCGGAGCCTTGGCTCCGCCTTTCTTTTTCCTATTCATGAACACCCCTTTTCGTTTCACCACCTGCCGCGCCGGATCTGAAGCCACGCTCAAGCGTGACATCGCCAGCCACTTCGTCGGTGAACTCACGCCTGCGTTCATGAAGCCGCAGTTCATCACTTGGAAGGTGAAGCATCCAGGCTTCAGCCCGCCGAAAAACCTCAGCCACTTTGCCCGTGTCAGCGGCATCTCGCTTGGATTGTGCAAAACGATCGCTGAACTCGTCGAACACGCCCGCAATCTCGGCACCAAGCCGCTGCGCCTGCACGTCTTCCCACGCCTCACCGCCGAGGACGGCGTGGAAGCCGCCACCTGGCAGCGCATCGACGCACTCACCACTGAAATCACCCAGGCGCTCGAACAGGCGGGTGTCTCGCTTGAAACCGCCCCCACCCTCGCTCATGGCGACCTGATTCTCGATGTCATCGTTGGCGAGACTCCGGAAGAACCTCTTTTCCTTGGTTATCACGAGCATCAGGCCGGCATGCACACGCATCCCGGCGGCCTGCCACGCATCGCGCTGCCCGCCGATGTCCCCTCACGTGCCTGGCTCAAACTGGAACAAGCCCTCGCCTGGCGTGGATGGGATCAGCTTGATCTGAGCGGGCAGACCGCCCTCGATCTGGGCTGCGCCCCCGGCGGCGCCACCTATGCGCTGATCCAACGCGGCATGAACGTCCTCGGCATTGATACCGGCGAAATGGACCCTCGCGTGCTCGATCTTGCCAAAGCGAAAGGCGTCCGGTTCGATCACTGGCGCACCGCCGCAGGCCGGCTCAATCTCACCGCCCTGCCGAAAGAAGCCGCACTGCTGCTGTGCGACATCAATCTCGCCCCAACGCTGGTGATTCCCGAGATCCAACGCATTCAGGATGCGGTGCAGGCACGGCGGCTGATCCTCACGATCAAGCTCAACACCCCTGCCCTCGAAGACCGAGCCCACGAGTTCATCGACACCATCCGCGACTTCGCCCCAGCCCCCGTGTTTGCCACGCAGCTGGCGGGGAATCGGAGAGAGATTTGCGTTTGCGCGGGTTAGATAAAGGGTGTGGCAAGACGCCTGTACAGCGGCCATCTCGTTGCGCCGAGATGGGCTGAGAGTTTCGCAACCGATGGCGTTGGCGTGAGTGCTTTACCTCGAAGTTCGCGCTGAGCTCATCTCGCGGAGCGAGATGGCTACTGTACTTCGCCCGGCACGCGCTGGCCTTTCAAGCAGCTGCTACACCCGCAGCGGCACGACCTTGCGGTCGAGATTATGGGTGGCGTGGATGCGGCGGACGGTGCCGCTGCGTGAACGCATCAAAATGGAGTGCGTTTCCACGCCGTGGCCGACAAGGCGGCAGCCTGGCAGCAGGGGGCTGTCGCTGATGCCCGTGGCGCAGAAGAGGGCGCTCTCGCCCACGATGAGTTCATGCACGCGGAAGACCTGGTCCATCTCTGCGGCAGGCGTGTAGGCAGCGACTTCGGCGCGGTGGGCTTCATCGTGAAACCACATGCGCAGTTGCATGTCTCCACCGAGACATTTCAGGGCGGCAGCGGCCAGAATGCCTTCGGGAGAGCCGCCCATGCCGACGTAAAGATCGCAGCTGGACTCCGGCATCGAGGGCGCGACCGCCGCAGCGATGTCGCCATCCGTCACCATGCGCAGCGCGGCGCCGGAGCGGCGGATCTGCTCGACAATGTCGTGATGGCGCGGACGATCCATGGTGGAAACGACGAGGTCGCGTTCACGCTTGCCCAAGGCCTGGGCCACGAAAGTGATGACTTCCTGCAACGGCATGTCGAGGAAGCAGCGGTCTCCCCTGCCCTCCAGCGCTTTCTTCACCGCCGGCCCGTAGGCGATCTTGTGGCTGTAAAAGCTCGGGATGCTTTTCATCGCGCACGGGGCACCGTCTGGAATCTGCGCCGCTGCGATGACGGAAATGCTGTTGGGCAGGCCTTTGGCAATGTTGCTGGTGCCATCAATGGGATCGAGCGCGATGTTGAAGCGCGGCGTGCCATCGCGCCAGGTGCCGAGGTGTTCACCCACGAAAATGCCGGGCGCATTGTCCTTGATGCCTTCGCCGATGACGACCTCGCCACGGATGTCGAGGATGTCGAAGACGCCATAGATCGCGCTGCATGCCGCACCGTCCGCGAGTTCCTTTTCACCACGGCCGAGCCAGTGGATGGCCTGCAAGGCCGCGTTTTCAGTGGCGCGCACGAATTCAAATTCAAGGATGCGTTCCAGATCGTGGGTGCTGCGTAGAGGAGGAAGAGATGATGACATGACTTGGGCGTGGCCGGCACATTGTGGGCGATGAAACAGCAATGCCAGAAGGCTGGCGAAAAGTCACGAGCCCTTTTGGCAATTCGGGCAGAAGAACGTCGAGCGCTGCCCCTGGACGATGCGCTTGATGGGCGTCTTGCAGACACGACAGGGCTCGCCCTCGCGGTCATAGACGCGCAGGGTGAGCTTGAAGTAGCCGGGTTCACCGCTCTCGTTCACGAAGTCGCGCAGCGTGGTGCCGCCCATTTTAATGGAAGCCGCCAGCACCTTGCGGATGGCCTGCACCAGCTTGACGAGTCGTGGCCGGGACACCTTTCCTGCGGCCTGGCGTGGATTGATGCCCGCCATGAAGAGGGACTCGCTGGCGTAGATGTTGCCGACACCGACGACGACATGCGCATCCATGATGACCTGCTTGATCGCCGCCGTCTTGCCTTTGCAGGCAGCATGCAGATGCGCGGCGGTGAACTCATCGCCCAGCGGTTCGGGGCCGAGGTCTTTGAGCAGCGCATGCAGCATGGGATCTCCCTCAATCCACAACGCTGCGCCGAAGCGACGCGGATCGTGCAGACGAAGTTGCTTGCCGCCCTCCAGCGTGATGGCGAGATGATCATGCTTCTTGAATGGCGTCTCCGCCGGCAGCACCCGCAGATTTCCCGACATGCCGAGGTGCAGCAGCAACGTGCCTTTGGCCGTGCCAAACAGCAGATACTTCGCCCGACGCGACCCCGCATCAATCCGGCAGCCTTCGAGCTCATGAATCGTGTCCGGCACCGGCCAGCGCAGCCGCTTGTCCCGTACGATCACCTCCCGCACCCGCTTGCCAATCACATACGGCGAGACCCCACGCAGAGCGGTTTCGACTTCGGGGAGTTCAGGCATGGCGGTGAATCTAGGATTGCGAACGGATGGCTTCGATCACCATCGGCGATACGCGAAAGTTGGTTTCCTGAGTCAGCTTATGGACAGCTTGGTCAAAATCGAGCAATTGGCGTCTGGATGCATCTGCAATGACGGCAAGAATGCCGGAGACACGAAATCCGAGGCTCTGAGCAATCTGGCGGCCTTTGCGCTCGTCCATGAGCAGCAGATCAGCGGCTTGCTCATGGGCCAGGCGAATAGCGGCTACTTCACCCTCATCCAGTCGGCTGAATTCACCGTGAGTCCATGAAGACACCGGCGCAACGATGACCAGCCATTCAGGCGGTGTGGCGATCCATGTCCTCAATGCGGCGGGTGACTGAGAGTGCTGGCATTCAGCGAGCACTTCTGGCGGGCAAAGAATGCGGCCATAAAGAACAGGCAACACATCAACATGGCCGATGGCGATGAGATAGCGCAGCGGAGAAGTATCGCTGATGACAATCACGCAGCATCAAGAGCGCGAAGGTTGCCGAGGTCGTCCAGCACTTCATTGGCGGTCGGGTCAGGCCAGGCACCATGTGCAGCGAGAAAATCCTCCGTTTCCCAGCGCGAGGCGTGGCCGAGCAGTTCGCGAATTTCCGCTGTCGAGAACGTGCCAGAACGGTACGCCTGCACGGCATAGCCTTCAATAAAACGTCGGCGCACCTCATCCACCTCACTGCCGATGGAGGCAGCAAGGCTGTCCGGGATGGTCATGGTGAGTGTCATGCGACAAAATACGGCCCCCACCCGACCTGACAAGCATTTGCACAGAGTGTTTCAACCCACTACTTGGAATCCAAAGCCTGCTCCAACGCGCGCCACGCGAGCATGGCGCACTTCACGCGCTGGGGAAATTTCTGCACGCCTTCGAGCAAAATAAGCTCCCCAAGCGCATCCTCATTCGCAGGCGCCCCATCGCCCATGACGACGCGGCGGAAGTCTTCGCGCACGGCGGCGGCTTCGTCCTTGGACTTGCCTTTGATCTTCTGCGTCATCATCGAGGCGCTGGCCTGGCTGATGGCGCAGCCCTGGCCGGTGAACTTGAGGTCTTCGATGTCCCCCTTGTCGGACACGCGCACCCAGACGTCGATTTCGTCGCCGCAGGAGGGATTGTCGCCGTGGGCGTGGAGGCAGGGCGGCGGGAGTTCACCGCTGTTGCGCGGGTTCCGGGAGTGATCAAGGATCACCTGCTGGTAGAGGTCGCGGAGGTCGTCAGAGAGCATGGTCAGAAACGTATAGCACAGGCTGGCAGCCTGTCTCACGTGAAGAACTTACGCGCGAGGAGCAGTACTTCGACGAGGCGATTGATCTCCTCGATCATGTTGTAGAAATAAAAGCTGGCGCGGGTGGTGCCGGGCACCTTGAAGCGCTTCATCAGCGGCTGGGTGCAGTGATGCCCGCCGCGCATGGCCACGCCGTGGCTGTTGGCGAACTCGACAAGGTCATGCGGATGCGCGAAATCGAGGTGGAAGGCAGCCAGCGCGCCACGGTGACCGTTCTGCGGGCCGAGGATGCGGATGCCCGGCACCTCGCTCATGCGCTGCACGGCGTAGTTGGCCAGATTGTGGTCGTGGCGCTGGATGTTTTCGAGGCCGATGGCCTGCAGGTAGTCCATGGCGGCACCGAGGCCGATGACGCCTGCGATGTTGGGCGTGCCCGCTTCAAACCGGTGCGGCGGCGCCTTGTAGGTGCTGCCTTCCATGGTGACGCTCAGGATCATCTCCCCACCGCCATGCCAGGGCGGCATGGTTTCCAGCAGGGCCATGCGACCATACAGCACGCCGATGCCGGTGGGTCCACACATCTTGTGGCCGGAGAAAACGAAGAAGTCACAACCGAGATCACGCACGTCGATGGGCATGTGGCCGGCACTTTGCGCACCATCCAGCAGCGTCACAGCCCCCAGGGCCTTCGCCTTGGCGATGAGCTCCTTGGCGGGATTGATGGTGCCGAGGGAGTTGGAAATATGGACGAAGGCGAAGAGCTTCACCTGTTCCGTGAGCAGGGTTTCGACGGCGGCGGAGTCGAGCGTGCCGTCATCCAGCACCGGGATGTACTTGAGTATCGCGCCAGTGCGCTGGGCCAGCATCTGCCACGGGATGAGGTTGCTGTGATGCTCCATGCCGGTGATGAGGATCACATCCCCTGCCCGCAGATTTTGCGTGCCCCAGGTGTTCGCCACGAGGTTGATGCCCTCGGTGGTGCCACGGGTGAAAATGATTTCGTCCTCCGAGGCGGCGCCGATGAAATGCGCCGCTTTTTTCCGCGCCGCCTCAAAGGCCTCCGTGGCACGGTTGCTCAGCTCATGCAGGGCGCGATGGACATTGGAATTGTCGCGCTCGTAGTAGTGCGAGAGCGTCTGGATGACCGCACGGGGTTTCTGGCTGCTGGCAGCATTATCCAGATACACCAGCGGGTGCCCATTCACCTGCTGATCGAGGATGGGAAAATCAGAGCGTATGCGATGCCAGTCCATGACGTCGGACTCTGGCACTAGCGTGCCGCCACGCTCTCGTTCGAGGAGGCAGCGGTGGCAGGTGCCTTGCCGGCATAATGGCCACGGCTTTCGATCTCACGGGCGCGCTCCTCCATGGAGGCTGGCTTGCCGTCCGTAGGGAGATTATTTTCCCCCAGCCACCCGAGCACGGCAGACCCGGTCTGGTCCAAAAATTTCACCGGATAAAGGAGTGAAGAGTTCTTCAAAGAATTCCAAGTCTGGCTACTCTGGCAACTGGTGGAGCAGACAGAGACCAAAACAAGAAGACTGAGACGGGCAAATTTCATATTATAGAGTCGTGTTTATCATGATCTCGGTTTTCTGTAAACAACAAGATGCTCAACGCTTGAAAGCCAGCTGGGAACCCGTGCCACCATCCGCAGGCGGGAATCCACGTCCCGGCTTGCCCTGCACCTCACGACCACGCATTTCCAAAGTCTTTCCGGCGACCGTCTCCCTGCCATTCTCGTCAGCAAGCATCAGAGCATAAGGGGCCAAACGCAATGCCGTGCCGATAAGGCCGCAATTACTCAGCAAAAGGGTGGCGGCAAAGGCAAAGATCAGACGGGAATACACGGGCATTTGCAAAAAATTATCACAACGGCATCCAAGAGTAAACATATATGATGCCCTCGGGCCAAGGCGAAACTTGCGCTTTATGCGGCAAACATCGACCCTGCCCCTCCGTATTGCATAGCCCTTCCGTCTCCCACCCACATGAAGAAACTGCTCCCCCTTTTCCTCGCCCTCACCGTCTCGCTTCAGGCTGAGATCGAACTCAAGCAGGGCGACAGCATCGCCATCCTCGGCAATGCGCTGCCGGACCGCTCGCAGTACTCCGGCTGGCTGGAATCAATGCTGACGCAGGCAAATTCAGGCAAGGACCTCACTTTTCGCAATCTGGCCTTCTCCGGCGACGAGGTGCAGACCTGGCACCGCATTGACAACTTCGGCTCGCGCGACGAATGGCTCACGAAGGTGAAGGCGGACGTCATTTTCGCCTTTTACGGCTTCAATGAGTCCTTCAAGGGCTACGAGGGCATCGAGGAGTTCAAAAAGAACCTCGCCAAGTTCATCGACGACGCGAAGGCGCAGAACTTCAGCGGCAAAGGCGCGCCACGCATTGTGCTGTTCTCACCCATCGCTCTGCAAAAGCTGGCCAATCCCAGCCTGCCACCGGTGGAGGATAAGAACACGAACATCCAAAACTACGCCGCCGCGATGAATGAAGTCGCCGCCGCCAAGGGGGTGACGTTTGTGGATCTCTTTCAGCCCAGCGCCAAGGGTCTGCCTGAGGGATCAACGCTCGACGGCCTCTACATCACCGACAGCGGTGAAAAGGCCATTGCAGAGGCCGCCTTCAAGTCCCTCACCGGCAAGGATTCACCCCAGGTGAATGAAAAGCTGCGCCAGGCCATCAACGACAAAAACTGGGAGTGGCACCAGCGCTACCGCACGGTGGATGGCTACAACGTCTATGGCGGACGCTCCGGACTGGCCTACGCCGCCGGAGTGGGTGGGTTCAAGCAGAACGAGCGCAATCCTGAGAAGCCCTATATCTCCAACTACGAGGTGATGATGGAGGAAATGGCCCAGCGCGATGCGAAGACGGCCAACCGCGATCTGCGCGTCCACGCCATCGCCAAAGGGGGTGATCTTGCCATCAAAGACGACAATCTGCCGCCCGTGGAGAAGGTGCCGACCAACATGCCGAACCCGAAGGAGGGCAAGGAGTTCAACAAGGTGCCGATGACCGGCATGACCTTCACCCCCGAAGGCCTCGTGGCATTCCCGGACGCGAAGGAGGCGATGAAAAACATCCAGCCTGAGGCCGGGCTGAAGATCACGCTCTTTGCCGATGAAAAAATGTTCCCTGCACTGGTGAACCCGGTGCAGATGGCCTGGGACACACGCGGCCGCCTTTGGGTCAGCGCCTGGCTGAACTACCCCGAGCGCACCCCCACCAGCATGAAGGGCGACAGCCTGCTCATCTTCGAAGACACCGATGGTGACGGCACGGCGGACAAGATGACGGAGTTTGCCGACAACCTGAACTGCCCCACCGGATTTAATTTCTACAAAGATGGCGTCATCGTCATGCAGTCGCCGAATCTCGTGTATCTCGAAGACACCGATGGCGACGGCAAAAGCGACAAGCGCACCATCCTGCTGATGGGCCTGTGCGCCGCCGACTCGCACCATGAAACGAATGCGCTGAACTATGACTGCGGCGGCGCCTTGTATCCGAGCGACGGTGTTTTCCACCGCACGCAGGTGGAGACGCTCTACGGTCCTGTGAGGAACACGAACGGCTGCATCTACCGCTTTGACCTCAACCGCCGCACGCTGGAGCGCTTCACCACGGACGCCACGGTGAATCCGCATGGCAAAATCTGGGACCGCTGGGGCAATGCCTTCTTCACCGACGCCACCGGCAACGTGAACACCTTTGCCGAGGCCTCCTCCTGCTACCTGCCACGCGAAGGCGGCGGCAGTGCCAAGCTGCAGGAGTTCTGGAAACGCCCCGCACGCCCCTGCGCCGGCAACAACATCATCTCCAGCCGCCACTTCCCCGAGGACTGGCAGAACAATTTCCTCAACTGCAATGTCATCAGCTACCAGGGCATCTGGCGCGTGCCGCTCATGCCAGACGGCGCAGCCTTGAAGGGCGAAGTCAGCAACGAACTCGTCAAAGCCGACCCCGCCGTGTATCCCACCTTCCGCCCCAGTGCCGTCAGCGTCGGCCCGGATGGCGCACTGTATTTCTGCGACTGGTCCAATGCCATCATTGGCCACATGCAGCACCATCTGCGGGACCCGAATCGCGACCACCAGCACGGCCGCATTTACAAGCTGACCTATGAAGGCCGCTCACTGTTGAAGCCCGCGAAGATCCATGGCGAGAGCATCGAGCACCTCCTCGAAAATCTCAAGGCATGGGAGGACAACGTGCGCATGCGCAGCAAGATCGAACTCGCCAAGCATGATCCCGCCAAGGTCGCCGCCGCTGCGAAATCCTGGGCCGAGAAGCTTGATCCGACCGACAAGGAATACGAGCATCACCGCCTCGAAGCGCTGTGGACGCACCAGTGGGTGGATGTTGTCGATGTGGATCTGCTCAAAGCGGTTTTGCAATCTCCCGAACCGCGCGCCCGTGCCGCTGCGACGCGTGTGCTCTGCTACTGGAAAGACCGCGTGCCAGGCGCGCTCGATCTGCTCAAGGTCGCGGTCAACGACCCCGCCATGCCGGTGCGCATGCACGCAGTCCGCGCCCTCAGCTTCTACCAGCCCACGCCCGATGCGGAGAAGGCTCTCGAAATCGCCTACGACGTGCTCAAGCAGCCCACCGACTCCTACATCGACCACGTCTTCAGCGAGTGCCGCAAAGGCCTGCAGTCCGTGCTCAAGACCAAGATCCTGCCGAAAGATCCAGCTGCGCTGGCGGAGTTCATCGCCAAAACCACTGACGCAGATCTCAAGGGCCTGCCCGACCTCGAACCGGTGCTCGTCGAAAAACTCACGCGTCCAAAACTCGCCGCCGATGTCCGCGCGAACGCCCTGGAAGAACTCGCCAAGACCACTGGCGACGACAAGCCTGTCGTCCTCGTGAACATGCTCAAGCGCATCGAAGCCGCCGACGGCAAGCTCAACGCCACCGCCGACGACCTTGGCAAACTCCTGCTCGCGCAATCTCCCGGCATCCTGGCCCGACATGGCACGCTCATCAAAACCCTGGCCAAAGACGCGAAACAGGCCCCCGTGAAACGCGCCTGCTACGCCGCCTACATCGTCGGTGATAAAACTCCGGACAATCTATGGAAAGCCACCACAGACAGCGGCGAGCTCAATGACCTCATTGATTCCATCGCCCTCATCCCCGCCAACGAAGCCGCGCTGCGCGCCAAGTTCCAGCCCCACCTCACCGCCCTGCTGGGAGATGCAAAGATCAATGGCAACCGCCTGCGTGCCGTGCTCACCGCCCTGCCCCTCATGGGTGCGGATAACGCCACCGCGAACTTCCAGATCGTGGCGCAGCACCTCATCGACGGCAAGGAACGCAACGCCGCCGCCAAGGCTCTCCTGAAGTTCCCCAAAACGAGCTGGGACACTGCCAAGGCCAAACCCATCATCGATGCCGTCCTTGCCTACGGCAAGACCGTGAAACCCGCCGACCGCAGCAAGCCCGAGTACGTCGAGATCATCGCCGCCGCCAAAGAAATGACCGCGCTGCAAGGAGACGCAGGCAAAGCCACCCTCGCCGAGCTGAAAACCATCAGCGTCGATGTCTTCGTCGTGCACACCGTGACTGAGCAGCTACGCTTTGACACCACCCGGATTGAAGTCACCGCCGGCAAGCAGTTTGAGGTCATCTTTGAAAACGACGACGTCATGCCGCACAACTTCGTCATCGTCCCACCCGGCAAGCACATGGAGATCGGCACCGCCGCCATGACCATGACGCCCGACAAGCTCGACAAACAAGGCCGCGCCTACATGCCCGCCGCCTTCGAGAAAGAAATCCTCGCCGCCACCAAGCTTCTCGAACCCGGCCAGAGAGAAACCATCAAACTCAAAGCCCCGTCACAACCCGGCGAATACGAATTCGTCTGCACCTTCCCCGGCCATGCCGTGCTGATGTGGGGCACGCTGAGCGTTGGGAAGTGAGGTGTATTGAATTGGCATAGCCTTCAACGCGGCAGCGTTTTGGAGTGCGCCGGTCCACCGGCGCTTTCGAACGTCCAGCGGCCTGCGCAAAGCTCCAGAGGACTGGAGCACTCCAAAACGCTGCCGCGACTCTCGCTAGCCCCCAGTGCTTGAGAACCGCCCATCGCCCATCGCCGCCC
>JAIPJY010000062.1 GCA_021733925.1 Prosthecobacter sp.
GCGACCCGGACGACGAGAGCCACGAGCCACGAAACGTCGCCCGAAAAGCTATCAACTGCTCACCCGTAAACGCCATCAGTTCCATGAAATCCCTCACCGTGATCGCTATCGCGCCAGCGCTTAACTGAGTGCCATTCGAATCTGGCATATAGCTTCCTCAGATGACAGGGCCTTTTTTGCAGCGCCCCAACAACGATCCTGAGCAGGGGATTTGGTCAAGGGCATGCGTCGGGTAATCGGGCCAGCCGTGCAAGGCAATGCATGGCGTCCTGATCTGGAATTTCGGAACCATGCTCCCATCTTCGTAGCCGCTGGTGGATTACCCCAACCGAATTTGCGAAATGCTTCTGATCCGCCCCTTGGCACCGCCTCGCCTTGAGCACGAGATCCGAGGTCGTTTCTTCGGGGGCAGGGTAGTAGCCGAGGAAAGCGAGAATGGCGGGCCACTCGCAGACGACAGGCTGCCGTTCATCGCGTTCCCAACGTTCATAAACCTCACGAAGGGTGCCGAACTGCTCCGCTACATCCTCCTGTCGCAAGCTCAGCACCAACCTGCGATTGCGAAGGTTCTGGCCCAGAGTCCTTGGCTGTTCGATCATCCCTTTCTTCCTTAGCATGAACGTTTTAAGAGCGTCATGCGTCACCCGAATTGTAAAGTAGCAAAAAGGCAAAATAGGGTGATACATTTTTCTAAAAGTACAACTTAATAGCAATCAGATTCTACACCTGATCATGATCTTTGAGATCTGAAGAAGAAACAAGCCTCCACTATTTTTCAATGGATGATGCTGGCTGCAGACGCGGCGTGCGAGTGGCTAGGTTAGTGGTGCTCCAGCTCAAATACCCGGACGGCGCGGTCGCGTCCGTCGGTGGCGAGGTGGTGGCCGTCTGGGCTGATGCTGATGGAGCGTGGGAGACCTTCGATGCCGATGAAGGTCTGCAACTGGGTGGCGTCTGAGTAGCGCCAGAGCTTGAGGCTGTGATCGGCGGAGCCGGTGGCGAGGAGGGGCAGGGTGGGATGGAAGCACACGGTGCTGATTGTGGCGTCATGGGCGCGGAAGCGATGCTTCACAGCGAGGGTGTCGGCATCGAGGATCATGACGAAGCGGTCGCTGCCTGCCACGGCGATGAGGCGGTGGTCAGGCGATGCGGCAAGGGCGTAGAAGGCGCTGTCGTGGTCGAGCGAGGCGAGGACGTGGCCATCCTGCGGGTCGAGGATGGCGATGCTGCCTTTTTGTGTGTTGTCCGGCTGGAGTTCGCTGGAGATGGCGATGATGTGGCCGTGAGTGCCGGCGAAGATGGCTTTGTAGGCGTCGTGTTTGAAGTCGTGGAGCACTGCGCCTGTGCGGGTGTCGTGGATGATGAGACGACTGTGGGGCTGGGGTGTGGTGCGCAGGAGGCGTTCTCCTTTGGCATCGAAGTGGAGGTGCATGGTGCCGTCATTCTTCAACTCGGCTGGACGCGACCACGTTTCGGTGACGCCGTCTTTCGTGCTCTTCCACAGGCTGAGCGCGGAGCCGGGTGTGGTGAGGCTGTTGCGCGAGTAAGCGGTGGCGATGAGGCCGGTGGCGAGGTGGACGGCGCTGATGGTGTGGTTCCTGGCAAAGGGAGAGGGCAGCGCGGCAGGCTTGCGCGGGTCTGACAGGTCGTAGCGTGTCCTGAAACCACCCTCTCCTCGGGCGATCAGTGTGGTGTCGGAGAGGAAATGGCAGGACCAGCCCTCGTCACCGCCCGACAGCAGCGTGGCGAGTGTTTGATCCGGGAGGTGCCAGAGCTGCGGCGGAGACTGCTGCGTGAGGAGATGGCCGCTGCGGTGATTCACGCTCAGTGGCAGATGGCCGGTGTAAGCGGTGATGCCGTGGAAGCTGCCCGTGGGGGTGAGATCGCCGGGATGAAATAACGACAGGGGGCGGCTGACCGCGAGGCTTTGTGAAGCACTGCCGCCGAGGGTGATGACGTTGCCGCTAGCGCTATAGGCAACCTGCGCGATGGGCATGGCGGCGACGCGGTGGCGGCGGATGCGGACGCCGTTGTTGGAATGGTAAACCTCCACATCGCCAGAGATGAGGCCGATGACGAGCCGGGCGTAATCGGGGCTCGATGCCATGGAGTTCGGGTGCGCGTTGAGGCGCTCGTGAAAGGCAAGGGAGCCATCGGTGAGCTTGAGGCCCGTGAGGTCGTAGGCTTGGTGCTGGATGAGTGCCAGGACATGTCCGTGCGAAGCAAAGACCATGTGCAGGGGGTGGAAGGGTTTCGTCCAGAGCAGGGCGCCGGTTTCGGTGTTGATGAGGTGCAGCGCGGCGCTGTCGAAGTCGGCGAAGGCCGCCAGTGTGCCGGTGGCATTCAGCGCGAGGGTTTGCAGATACGGATGCGCGGCTTCGTCCGAATGCGAGACAGGGAAGCTGCGGAGTTTTTTGCCCGTGATGAGATCATACAAAGGCGCCTCGCTGGCGGAGCTGGTGCGGGCGAGGAGACGTCTGCCATCGGCAGAAATGCTGAGGCGCAACTCGCCTGCATGGCCGGTGTCGATGCTGCGGAGGAGCTGCTTTTTCACCACATCCACGATGCCGATGCGTCCCTCATGGCTTGCGATGGCGAACTGCGCCGGAGCATTCGGAACCGCGCACACATCGGTCACCTGCTCGCAGAAGCCTGGGATCATGAGCGGCCCCAACGAGGAATCATGCTTGGCGGCCAGGTAGTGCCAGCGTTGGTCGCGCAGGGCTGCTGGCACTGCCTCCAGTGCGCTCGTCATGTGGGTGATGTCTCCGTCTTTCAAGGCAACATTGGCCAGGGCAATCTGCGCATTTGCCAATGACTGCTGGGCGTGGCGCTCGCTGGCCAGCACCTTCCACATGAAGCCGATGCTGATGACCAGCAGCGCGGTGAGGGATGTGGTGACGACTTTGTGCCGCAGCAGCAGGAGCTGAAGCTGCTTCATCGAGCCCGCATCCTCTGCGCGGGTGGCAAAGCCGTTCTGGTAGGCCTCGATGTCCGCGATAAAATCAGAGACGCTGGCGTAGCGCTGGGCCTTGTCGAGTTGCAGCGCCTTCATGGCCACAGCGGACAAGGCTGCAGGCACACGCGCACCGCGAATGTGCGGCAGAGGGTGGATGAGCTTCGCCGCGAGCACGTGGCCTTTTTCAAAAGCTTTTCCACGACTGCCGGAGCGTGATTGGAAGGCCGTGGGCGCGGTGATTTCTCCTTTGCTGACCTTATCGAGCACCTCAAGGGCTGTCGCTCCCTCCACCGGCGGGCGCAGAGTGAGGATGGCGTAGAGAATGCCTCCCAGCGCGTAGATGTCCGAGAGTTGATCCACGTCCTGCATGCTGCCACGGGCTTGCTCAGGGGACATGTATTGGGGGGTGCCGAGCACCGCGCCAACGAGCGTGTGAGCAAACGAGTCTTGGGGCGCGGTGAATGACGAATGACGAATGACGAATGGGTTTCCTCTTCGTCATTGCTGCGCAGCAGCTTCGCCAGTCCCCAATCCATCACCAGCACCTCACCGAACTCGCCGACCATGATGTTCTCCGGCTTGAGGTCGCGATGCAGCACGCCCTGGCTGTGGGCGAAGGCGATGGCGTCGCAGACTTTGCGGAAGATGCCGAGCAGGCGCGTGAGTGGGAAGTCGCGGAGAGCTTCGGGGACTTCTTTGCGCAGATCGGTGAGGATGGCTTGCAGCGTGCGGCCTTTGACGAGCTTCATCGAGTAGAACAGCGGCAGGCCGTCCTCCCACACGATGTCGTAGATGGGCACGATGTTCGGATGCGCGAGCTTCGCGAGCACCTGGGCCTCGCGCAGAAAGCGCTGCCTCATGCGGGCGTCCGCATTCGCTTCCAGCAGCATCACCTTGATGGCCACGGTGCGGTCCAGCTTCCCATCCCGAGCCTCCAGCACACTGCCCATGCCGCCGCTGGAGATCTCCGGCCCGAGCTGGTAGTTCTCCACGCCGAGCGGTGGTGGTGTTGGGGAGTCGGCGGGCATGATGGAGGATAAATCGGGGCGGCAAAACAATACAGTCCCGGTTGGTGCGGCGATGTTTCAGGAAGAATGAAGACAATTGCAAATCGCAATGGTGTCAACGCAACCACCCGGGCACAGGGAAGACAGGGACGGAACTTCTGAAATGCATCGGAGGCATCCAGCAAAAAAATGGTTTTTTCCTGAAACACCGCTTCGCAAAGCGGGCCTGAAAGGAGTGCTGACAACACAGCTCAAACCAAGGAACACCATGAAAATACATATAAAAGCATCAAACGCCCTCTGCGGGCTTCTATCAGGGATGCTCTCTCTGACCGCAGTTTTCCAGGCCGCAGCCCAGAGCAGCGTCAGTTTCTCCCCCGCCGTCAACTACCCCATGGTGGGGACCAATGCGAGCTACGTGGCTGTCGCGGATCTGGATGGCGACGGCAAGGCTGACCTTGCCGTGACGAAGCAGTCCGACTCACGGCCCAATCCCAATGTTTCCATCTTGCGCGGGGCTGGCAACGGCTCCTTTCAGAACATCGGCAACTACGGGGTCGGTTCCGGCCCTCTCAGCGTCGCTGCGGGCGACGTCAATGGCGATGGCAAGATCGATCTGGCAGTCGCCACCCACAATTCTGGGGCCGTCGCCGTCCTGCTCGGCAATGGGACCGGCGGATTTGCTCCGGCAGTCTTCAATTTCCTTGCCAGCGGCAACTTGAATGACGTGAAGATGGGCGATTTCAATCACGACGGCTGGCTGGACTTGGCGGTGAGCGACACCTGGGACAGCGCCCGGCGCAACACGGTCCGGATTCTCCTCGGTAACGGGACTGCCACCTTCGGGCCGGCGGTTAGCTATCAGGCTACCAATCCGGGGACCATCGTCGCCCGCCTCGCCGTGGCTGATTTCAACGGCGACGGTATCCTCGATCTGGTGGTCGGCAGCCAAAACTCCGGAACGGTTTCGACCTTGCTGGGCAACGGTGATGGCACCTTCCAGGCAGCGGTCCTGCACAGCGTGGGGAATAATCCCAGCTCAGTTGTCACCGGAGACTTCAATGGGGATGGCAAGGCCGATATCGCCGCGTCGAACAACGCTTCCTCCTCCGTCACGACCCTGCGGGGCAACGGGGATGGCACCTTCCAGGCACCCATTCACACGATTCTGCCGGGACGTCCCAGTGGCATTGCGGCGGGCGATTTCAATGGCGACGGCAAGCTCGATGTAGCGGTGACCGCCGAAGTTCCCGACACCGTTTCAATTCTGACGGGCAATGGGACCGGCGCCTTCCCGGCACGCTTCAGCTTTACTGCCGGAGGCGCCCCGGTCCACGTGGGCGTGGGTGACTTTAACGGCGACGGCAAACCTGATATGGCCGTGGCGAACCTGGGCACCCACAACGCCTCGGTCCTCCTGAACACCACGGTATTTCCCGACAGCGCCCCCATCGCCAACGCCGGTGCCGACTTCAGCGCGAACGAAGGACAAGCCGTTGCACTTGATGGAACCGGCAGCAGCGATCCTGAAAACGCCCCGTTGACGTATGCCTGGACACAGGTGCCCGGCGGCACCGCCGTGACCCTCACCGGAGCCAACACCGCCAGTCCGACCTTCACCGCTCCGACCGTCGCACCCGGCGGCGAGACGCTTAGCTTTGACCTCACCGTCACGGCCAATGGCTTGAGCACGGTGGACACCGTCAGTGTCACCGTCGTCAATGTGAACCACCCGCCCGTGGCCGATGCCGGTGCCGACCAGTCCATCGCCGAAGGCTCCCCAGTGGTTCTCGACGGCTCGGCGAGCTTCGACATCGACAACGACACCTTCAGCTATGCCTGGACGCAGGTCAGCGGCCCGACCGTCACCCTCACCGGTGCCGGCACCTCGGGCCCGACCTTCACCGCCCCCTACGCCGGCACCGGCGGCGCGACCGGCGTGGTGGCCACGCTCGTCTTTGAACTGCTCGTGGATGATGGCTTCCCTGCCGATGCACCCGCCACCGGCTACACCTTGGCAAATGTGCGTGACCGCGTGACGGTCGACATCACCAACACGAACAATCTGCCGATTGCCGCCGCAGGTGCTGATCAGACTGTGGACGAAAACACCGCTGTGGCGCTCAATGGCTCTACCAGCAGTGATCCCGACAGCGACACGCTGACCTATGCGTGGACTCAGACCGGTGGCCCGGCCATCACCCTCACCGGTGGCGCGACTGCGACGCCAAGCATCACCGCACCCTTCGTCAGTGCCGGTGGCGCGGACCTCACGTTCTCCCTGACGGTGGACGATGGCTACGGCGGCACCGCGACCGACACGGTGGTCATCCATGTGCAAAACATGAATGATCCTCCGCTCGCCTCCGCTGCGCAGCCGACGATCGCTCTGCTCTGGCCCCCAAACCACCAGATGGTGGCCGTGGGCATCACCGGCGTGAGTGACCCGGACAACAACGCCACCATCGTCATCACCGGAGTCACCCAGGACGAGCCCACCAAAGGCTGCGGCGATGGCGACACGGCGATCGATGCCGTCATCGATGGCGACACCGTGCTCCTGCGCGCTGAGCGCTCGGGCAACGGCGACGGGCGAGTGTATCGCGTTTCCTTCACCGCCTCAGATGCCGAAGGCAGCGTCTCCGGCGTGGTCTATGTGACCGTGCCGCACAGCAAGAAGAAGCCCGCCATCGACAGCGGCGGGGTCTATGACTCCACCGTGAGCACCCCGCGCCCCCCGAAAGGCCAGGGAGGCGAGGATGATGACGATGATGATGATGACGACAGGGACCACGGTAAAGGTGGCAAGGACGACCACGATGACAAAGGCGGGAAGGGTGACGACAAAGGCAAAAGTGGAAAGGACGACGACAAGGGCAAGAAGGGCAAGTAACCGAAGCACGCCCCAGCTATGACAAAGGGCGGGACTCGCAGGGGTCCCGCTCTTCATTCATGCCCATCGGACCTCCGGGATGAAAACAAGGGGAGGGACTATTTCGCCGCCAGCACACCTTGCAGCCAGGCCAGCTCGCCGGGAATATCCTCGGGCGTGAGGACGGTGCGGGCGACTTCCTCTTTGAGCAGCGTGCGGAACTTCACGCCTAGCCGGTGGATCAAAATGCGCGTCGCCAACTCGCTGGCGCCGATTTTTTTCGCGATCTCGCGGCAGGAGGGTGGCTCGCGGTCCCACATGAGGTAGGGCAGCAGCAGATCGAAAATCTCGCGGCGACCGGCGGCTTCGTAGGCCTCGCGCAGTTTCTCGCGCACACCGGCGAGCAAAGCCTGTGACCAGACGTGGGTGAAGAGAGCATCAGGATCACTCTCGGTCTGCGATTCGAGCGCGTAGCGCTCCTCGGCGGCCAGTTCATCGAAGGAGACGTGCGTCACGCCACCGCCGCGTTTTTGCGTGCCAAGGTGGCGGAAGTGATCGCTGAGCAGATGCTTCAACACACCGAGCAGCCAGGAGCGCAGCTTGCCGGAGCCTTGCTGGGCCATGACGAGGGCGTTTTCGGTGATGAGGCGATGAAAAAAGGCCTGCGTGAGGTCCTCCGCATCATGCGCGGCATGGCCGCTGCGGCGCAGGAAGGCGTAGATGGGATACCAGTAGCCTTTGCAGAGCTGCTCCATCGCCCGTGCCGCCTCGTCGGTACTGCCGCCCTGCACGGCGTGGATCAGCGTCCAGTGCGTGGTGGGAAAGCCGGCGTGCTGGGAGTGGGGAGCGCCAAACATATGTCGGTTCCCATGATGGCAGCATTTGACCCTGAAAAAACATCATTTTCCATGAAACACCGCTGTGCAAAGAGGGGCCTGGAGGGGCAGCCATGATCCCCTTTGCTCTAAAAAATCGCGTGATCCACACCTGCGCTGTAGTTTTGCTCACCCTTGCCACCGCGCTGCCTGCGCAGGTGACTGGGACTTTTTTTACAGCGACTCAATAACTATCGTGAATGGGGGATTAGGTTGGGAGCATTGCGGCGGGCATTCGGGCCAGTCGCTCAACCTGATGCATGGCACCCTCATCTGGAATTTCGGAACCATGCTCCCATCGTCGAATCCGCTGGTGGATCACCCCAACTGAATTTGCGAAACGCTTCTGATCCGCCCCTTGGCATCGGCGGGCTTTGAGGACAAGATCAGCAGCGGTTTCTTGGCTTAAAGGGTAGTAGCCAAGGAACGAAAGGATGCCCGGCCACTCCGACACGACAGGCTGTCGTTCGTCACGCTCCCAGCACTCGTAAACCTCACGTAGGGGCCCGAGTTGTATCGCCACATCCTCCTGACGCAACCCCAGCAACAGTCTTCGTTTACGAAGGTGCTCACCAAGAGTCTTGGGTTCAGGAACGACGCCTTTTTGACACAGAATGAATGCTTTAAACGATTCTGGAGCCACTTTGATCGTGAAGTAGCAAGATGGCAAAATAGGGTGACGTGCATTTCAGATGATCCTGCGCAGCAGGATGCATTTAGTATTCAGGTGGTTAGCAGCGACTTATCCTTGGATACTATGGAACGGCTACCAACCTCCAATGGGTCGGGAATCGACACCTCACGCGCGGTTCATTGCGGCGCAAGAAGCTTCAGCAACGTGTCCGCCAGTTGAATCTCGGTGAACGGTTTGTCCAGGCGGCTCTTCACGCCCAACTCCGCAAATTCGCCGACCAGCGGCTCTTCCAACCGCCCGCTGGAGACCACGATGGGGATGTCGGGGAGCATGCGCCGGACGACGCGAACAAAGGCGAGTCCGTCCATATGAGGCATGTGCAGGTCTGTGATGATGAGGCGCAGATCCGTGAGGTGTGACGCCACCTGAATCAGGCCTTCCGCGCCGTCCATAGCGGTCAAGGGCTTGAAGTTCAGCCGCTTCAGCACCTCCTGCCCCATCTCACGCATGAGGAGTTCGTCGTCCACTATCAGAACGGTTTCACCCCGTCCGTAGGATCGGGTGGTGGGTTCACCCATGTGGGTCGTTTCCGCATTGCTGCCGGTCTGTTCGGCGGGCAGATAGGCGGCGAATGTGGAGCCCTGTCCGGGTTCAGAATAGACGTGTAGAAAACCATCATGACCTTTCACAATGCCCAGTACGGTGGACAGGCCCAGCCCCGTGCCTTTATCCGGACCTTTGGTGGTGAAAAAGGGATCAAATATGCGGTCGATGATGTTCGGTGGAATGCCCGTGCCGGTGTCGCGCACGCGCAGCACCACATGCCGTCCTGGTTTGGCATCCGGGATGGCGCTGGCATAGGCGGCGTCCACATCCATGCTTAGCGCCTCCACCGTGAGCGTGCCGCCATGTGGCATGGCATCACGGGCGTTCACGCAAAGATTAAGCAGAACCTGATGCACCTGCGTGGCATCGCCCAGCACTGTGGGCAGGTCTGGTTCGGTGTGGATGGTCAGATGAATGTTCTTGGGGAAGCTGCCCTTCATCATGTTCTCCAATTCCGCCACCAAACGAGCGGGCGGGATGGAGGCGCGCTCGCCCTCAGCCCCTTTGGCAAAGGTCAACAACTGCCGCACCATGTCTGCTCCACGTCTGGCGCTGGTTTGAAACATGTCGATGATCTTCGACTCCGCAGGATACTTCATCTTGAGGAGTTCCATGCCCATCAGGATGGGTGACAGGGCATTGTTCAAGTCGTGCGCTACTCCGCCGGCCAGCGTGCCCAGGGATTCCAGTCGTTGTGAACGTATGGCGTGGCGTTCATGCAGAAGGCGTTCGGTGATGTCCTCGCCCAGGGAGGCGACGCCTATGATGTTGCCCGCTCCATCCCTCAGCGTGGTGTTGTTCCAGGCGATCTCACGAAGTTCACCTGCCTTTGTTTTGATGGGATTTTCGTGGTGGGCCGGAATTTCGCCAATACTGGCGGTGTCCTCAAACATCTTCCTTACTGCCATGTCTGTCTCAGGGATGAACAACGCGAACCAGTCCTGCCCAATCACCTGCTCTCGTGACTGGCCGGTTACGCGAAGGAGGCAGTCATTGCAGAATGTGATCCTGCCATCGAGATCCAGCGTCATGGCAATGAGTTCAACGTTTTCCAGCATCTCGCGGAAGCGGCGCTCTGAAGCTCTCAGCTCCTGCTCCATGCGGCTGCGTTCAGTGATGTCATGCGAAATGCCGATGGTGCCGATGATGGTGCCGTGGGAGTCGCGGTAGGGAGCCTTGGTGGCCAGATAGAGGCGCTCCACTCCGGCGGCGCTCAGGCGTTCCTCATTGATCTGGGTCTGACCGGACTCACGCACTGTGAGATCGCTGGCCATCACCCTCTGGGCACCTTCAAGATCAAAAAGCGCGGCATCGTCCTTGCCGATCACCTCAGCAGCGGGCCTTCCAACGAACCTGGCTGCGGCCTCATTGAACAGCAGATAGCGGCCTTGGAGATCCTTCACAAAGACCGCATCGGGCGTGCCATCTGCCACCGCGCGCAACAGATTTGCCGTGCGTCCCAGCGCCTCTTCCGCCTGCTTGCGAGCGGTGACGTCATTCATGATGCCGACGAAATGCGTGATCACCCCATCGTTTGCCAGCACGGGGGTGATGGTTTGGTCTCCGTAGTAAAGGCTCCCGTCCTTCCGGCGGTTGGTGATTTCTCCCGCCCATGCTTTTCCGGCGAGAATCGTCTGCCATAGGTCACGGTAAAATGCCGGGCCATGCTGGCCGGACTTCAGCAGGCTGGGGCTTTGTCCAATCGCTTCTTCGAGCGCGTAACCTGTCATCTTGGTGAAAGCCGGATTCGCCCACAGGATGATGCCTGTGGGGTCGGTGAGAATCACGGCATTGGCTGCTGTCTCCAACGCGGTGGCCTGCAAGCGCAACTGCGCCACACTCGCGTGGAGCTCATCCGTGCGCTTCAGGAGTTCTTCGTTCTTGTGCTCCAGCTTCTTCACCAGCAGCCCGTTGTATTCTTTCATCAGGCTAAGCTCTTGTGGCTGCCCGAGCACGTTCAACGGGCGGGCGGGTCTCTGAAGCGCCGCATGAAGCGACCGCACAATGTCTTTGGCTGATGCCGGCTTCCTGAGAAAGGAGTCTGCGCCGAGTTCCAACGAGAGCTTTTCGTCGCTGGGGGAGGTGTAGGTGGCGGTATAAAAAATGAACGGCAGGTTGTGGAATCGCTCGCTTGCCCGCACCTCGTAGCAGAACCGGTAGCCATCCATATTAGGCATTAGAATATCGGAAATGATCGCATCCACCTTCTCATGCTCCAGTAATGCGAGCGCTTCCTCGCCATCAGTGGCTTCGAAAACCGTCAGTCCCTCAGCCTCCAAGGTCACCCTCAGCAGTTTCAGATTGGTGGAATTGTCGTCGGCAATGAGAACGTTCATTAAGGAGCTTTGGGTTGGGCTGTGGCCTTTCGTTTCGCCACCACCGCCTCAACCTGTTCTGCCAGAGTGCGAGTGTCGATCGGCTTGATCAGATAGGCGTCACAACCCGCTTCAAGCGCGACTGCTTTGGGAAACATTTCATGGAACGCCGTGACAGCGACGACTGGAATGTCAGACGTTTCGGGGTCGGCTCGGAGCTTGCGAACCAGCGCCAGGCCGTCCATGCCTGGCAGCGACAGGTCCTCGGGCCGGTCCCTCTTCAGGGTCAGGAAAGCTTCTTCAGCAGCTTCGGCATCAGTCACCTCCAGACCAGCGGCGGTCAGCACACGGTTGGCCAGTTTTAGCTGGGGTGGATGGTCCTCGATAACGAGGATTTTCATCTGGGTGCGTTCAACGGCGCCGATGATGCGCTTCAAGAATCCGGCGACATGTACGGGCAACTGGCGTGTGTCGATCGGTTTGGTGATGTAGCCATCACAGCCCGCCGCATGGGCTTTGGCGGCATCACCCTTCATCGCAAAGGCGGTCAGTGCCACGATGATGATGTGCCGGGTCTTTTCATCATTCTTCAATTGCCGTGTCAGGGTCAGTCCATCCATGCCAGGGAGCGCAATGTCCATGAGGATCAGGTCGGGTGGTGTTTGTTGAATGACCAGCAACGCTGACTCGGCATCCACGGCCTGCAGAACGCGATAACCTTCGAACTCGAGCAGGTCGGAAGCGAGCTTCAGGTTGGTCGGGTTGTCGTCCACGACAAGAATTCGCTCGCAATTCATGACTCCTCCTTCCCGGTGATCAAGGGCAGCACGACGGTAAAGATGCTGCCCTTGCCCACTTCACTCTCGACCTCGATGCTGCCGCCCTCCAGCTCCACCAGCTTGCGCGTCAGAGCGAGACCAAGGCCAGTGCCTTCGTAGTGGCGCGATGTGCCAGACTCGAGCTGCTCAAACTCAGTGAACAGACGACGGATGTCCTCGGACCGGATGCCGATGCCGGTGTCATGAATAGACAGTTTGAACTGATGCTCCCCATGCCGCGCCGCCATGATGTCCACCACGCCGCCATCATCGGTGAACTTGATGGCGTTGGACAGGAGGTTGTAGAGCATCTGCTTGAATTTTTGCTGGTCGAGCGTCACGCACTCCATGTCCGGAGCGATCTTCGCGCTCACCCGAATGTGTTTCTTCTCCGCAATCGGCTTGGCCACGGCACGAACTTCATCCACGGCCGCCTGGAGCCGGAACACCTCGCGAACCAGTTCCATCTTGCCCGCCTCAACCTTCGCCAGGTCGAGTACGTCATTGATGAGCTGGAGCAGGTGCTGGCCGCTGTTCAGAATGTCCAGCAGATACTCCTTCTGCTTGGCGTTCAATGCACCGGGCTTGCCGTCGGCCAGGAACTCTGCAAAGCCGATGATGCCATTGAGAGGGGTGCGCAATTCATGCGACATGTTGGCCAGGAAGAGGTTTTTCGCTTCGGCAGCCTGCTGCAGTTCGACGTTCTTCTCATGCAATGCCTGCTCGATCCGCCGGCGTTCGAAGATGTCGCGGATCGCGCTGGACACCAGAGTTCCGTCCTCCGTCTCCAGCGGGCTGAGGCTGATCTCCACTGGAAACTCCGTGCCATCTTTGCGCAGCCCGAAAAGGTCCAGGCCCGCCCCCATCGCGCGCGTCTTCGGCGCTCCGACGAAGCCGTCGCGATGGCCGGGGTGTTTCCGTCGGAAGCGTTCAGGTACCAAAATCTCCACTTTCTGGCCAAGCAGTTCCGCACGGGGATAACCGAACAAGTTCTCGGTCTGCGCATTGACCAGTAAAATATCACCGTCGCCATTGGCGATGACGATGGCGTCTGGTGCGGACTCCAGCAGGCCACGGAACTTCTGCTCTGCTTTCTTGCGTTCACTGATGTCGCGAATGGCGCTCATCACCAGTGTTCCTTCGTCTGTTTTCAGCGGGCTGAGACTGATTTCCACGGGAAACTGCACGCCATCTTTGCGCAGGCCATAAAGCTCCAGCCCCGCGCCCATGGTGCGGGTGCGTGGCTGGTCAAAGTAATTTGAGCGGTGCCCTACATGGCCGCCACGATAGCGGGCTGGCAGCAGCACGTCCACGAGCTGACCGAGGAGTTCACCATGGGTATAACCGAACAACTTTTCCGCCTGCGTATTGGCGAGCACAATGCGACCGGCGGAGTTTGCCATGATGATGGCATCCGGTGTGGATTCCAGCAGGTCACTGAACTTGGCTTCGACGAGTTTGGCCTCACGCAGCACCTTTAAGTGTGTCACATCCTTCTGACTCGACAGAATGAATTCGATCCGGTTTTGCGCATCGCGGATGAGCCTTCCCGAAATGGCGACATAGACCAGCGAGCCGGTTTTCGTGCGACGGATCGCTTCATACGTCGGAAATCCGCCCTCCACGGCCTTTTCCAGTCTCAGGCGCTCCTCCTCCTTCCGCTCTGGCGCGACGATCAGGTCGTGAACTAAAGCTCCTGCTGCTTCCGCGCTGGTGTAACCGAAGACAGTCTCGGCTCTCGTGTTCCAATAAACCACTTTGCCATCTGGCGTCGTGATGATCACAGCATCGGGTGTTTCAGTCAGAAGCAGATGGTCAAATTGAGAATTCATTGTATGCGGACCACTGGGTCAAACCACATGCAAATGGAAAGGGGAATGCAGCCTTTGCAAGCTGCAAACAAATGCCTCGCCAGACAGGAAACAAAACAGGTAGCAAGAGGGTGGCGGCTTACCGCCAGGTCTGCGACGGCCTCCGGCTATGTGGGAGTTGCGTTGCGAGCTGCCGACGCCCCAGCTGACGCCGCAACGACCGAACGGATTCCGAAAAGAATGCCCGGCCATTCCGAGACCAACGGCTTCCGTGCGTCCCGTTCCCACCGCTCGTAAAACTCACGCAAAGTGCCAAGTCGTCCTGCCACATCCTCCTGCCGTAGGCCCACCTTCATTCTCCGATTGCGTAGATGTTTGCCAAGAGTCCTTGGCTGATCAATGAATCCTTTCCTTCTTAAAGTGAACGTTTTAAACGCTTCAGGGCTCACCCGAATCGTAAAAAGGCAAAATGGCAAAATGGGGTGATGCATTTTTCAAGGCTTAGTTGAAACCCATCGGGTGGAGTGTCGGAAAGAGTGCCTACGCCCGGTGCGGTATCATCGCGAATGTCACCTCTGCCGAAGGTTTGAAAGGGCGGGGCCGAATTGAATTTGAGGGAATCAACGTGCATGAGAGAACGTGAACCCCATGCCGTCACTGATCCGCCCCTGGTACTGGCCTGAACGAGGCCAGCCTGAACGCACCGAGCCCTTCACCTGGATTGTGGAGGGGGTGATCGCGGCGTCGTGGTGGCCTGATCCGTATGTGTATGACCTTTACGACGAGCACGGCATACGGGCCGTGGTGAACTGCTGCGAGTTTGACAACCGCAAGAATGTGCCGCCTCACTTTGCTTACCATCATATCAACGTGCCGGACTACGGCGTGCCAACGGATGCGCAAATGGAGCGCTTCATCACACTGATGGATGCGCACCACGCGGCCCGTGAGCCCGTGGTGGTGCACTGCGTCGCGGGTTGCGGGCGGACGGGGCAGTTTATCGTGGCCTGGTGTGCCAGGGCGGGTTTCATCCCCGCAGGCAGCGATCCTGTGCAGTGGATTCGTGCCCGCCGGAAGTGCTGTCTGGAAACCCGCGAGCAGACGGACTGCGCCAAGCGGTGGATGAACAAGCACCGGCTCCCATGAGTGGGCGTGGCCTCTGGACCGCCAAGGAGCCGTCCAGAGGCATCATGCTCATTTATGCCAGCTTGTAGCAGTCGGCCCACTCGGCGCGTGGGGGCGGTCCTGCCAGGCGTGCATTGGCGGCTTCGTTGTTGATGAAGCGCTTCGTCTTCGGATCGAACTGAAGATCGACGTTCAGATACTCGGCGATGGTGCCCAGATTCAGCACCTGGGTGAGCGCGCCACCGATGCTGAAAGGTGACTGGGTGCTGCCATTGCCCATGCAGGCCTGGATGAAGCTCTGGAAGTGATTGTACTTCGGCGGATGGAGGGCCATCGCGTCCTTGAACTCCACCATCTTGGCGCGTGGATACACGATGGAATGGCGGTCATGGGAGCCGCGCTGCACGAGGTAGTCGCCCTGTTTCCGATGCAGCAGGGAGCCGGTGTTGCCGGGGTTCGGAATGACGATTTTGCCGTCCGCGTCTGGATCGCCGAACTTTTCCGGAATCTCAATCTTGGTGTCACCGCCCGCTTTCCAGTGCAGTTCCACGGCCGGCATCTTGTCGCCGCGTTCAGGGAATTCGAAACGAATGTCCGAGCTCAGCGGATAGCTGATCTGATTGTAGTCCTCGAGCGCCAGGGGCGTGATGCGCGTGGGCAGGCCGAGCTTCAGGTGATCATGGACGAAATCGATGATGTGAGCGCCCCAGTCTCCAAACATGCCGCCGCCATACAGGTGGAATCCGCGCCAGTTGAAGGGGTGATACATCTTGCTGAATGGCTTCATCTCCTGCGGGCCGCACCAGAGATCCCAGCTCTTCAGGGACTCGGGCATCGGCTCCTCGGGCGGATAACCTTTGATGAGCGCGCGCTCGGCTGCGTTCATGAACCAGAGCGAAGGTGATTTCCAGGCGTCGATCTTCACAATGTCATCGACGATGCCTGCCGCGAGCATCTGCTTGAACTGCTCTGCGCCGGCGGAGGTGTGGCCCTGGTTTCCCATCTGCGTCACCACTTTGAACTTCTTCTCCGCACGCATGAGGATTTCCGCCTCCTCAAATGTGTGCGTCAGCGGCTTTTCCACATACACATGCTTGCCAAGCGCCATCGCGTGAATGGCGGCGGTGAAGTGGGTGTGATCAGGTATGACCACGCTGACGGCGTCGATGTCTTTGCCCATCTTGTCGAGCATCTCGCGGAAATCGTGAAAACGCTTCACGTCCGGGAAGGCCGTCAGGTTCTTCTCCAGGCCCTTGGCGGTGACGAAATCGACGTCCGTGAATGCCACGGGTGTGGCTGCGCCCCCTTCGGTGAGCCCGGGGATGACGCTGCCTGCACGGCCACCCACGCCGATGCAGCCCAGATTGATGCGCCGGCTCGGCGGCAGCTTGGGATTGTCCGCTGCGCGTGCGCTGGTCAGGTAGGCTGGGAGAAAAGTGAAGCCCAGTCCTGCGGAGACGGATTGTTTGACGAAACTGCGGCGAGTGGGGCTGGGGGAGTTTTCAGGTGTGTTCATGGTTTGGAAAAGGGGCCGGTTTATCACGCTAGATGTCCGGCTGAAAAGACGCCAGCATAAAACATGCTGATGCGTCATTGATCGAGCCTTTCTGAGGTCAGCGTCAAATCAGCGCTCTTTTCCTCGGCTCCTGGCAAATCACAAAGTCCAGGGCGCAGTCGGAAAGAATTCGGTGAGACTGAACCTGAAAGGGCTGGCAGTCTCCCCCCGAAAACCCGGGGGGGACGCAAGCAGGGTGTGTTGGCTGCGTTTTATCCTGACAACCTATGACCCGTCTCGTTTTCAGCCTTTCAGCCATCTTTGTCTCCAGCCTTGGCCTTGCGGTCCGCGCAGCCGAGCCGTTTGACGCTTTCCTGGAGAAGCACTGCATCAGCTGCCATGGCCCGAAGAAGGAGAAGGGGGACTTGCGGATCGACCAGCTTTCGCGGGATTTCAAGCTGGGCGCGGACGCACATCATTGGGCGGAGATGGTCGAACAGGTCAATTCGGGGGAGATGCCCCCGAAGAAGGAGAAGCAGCCGACGCAGGAGGAGATCGCGGCGTTTGTCACGAGTCTCGACTCGCGGATCAAGGAGGGCCGGGCAACGCGGATGACGGCGCGGCCAGCGGTGTCGCATTACCGGCTGAGCCGGAAGGAATATCAAAACACGGTCTATGATTTGCTCGGTGTGCGGTACGATCCGGCCAAGCCGGGGGAGCTGAACGAAGACACGCTGTGGCATGGTTTTGAACGCATGGGATCGGAGCTTTCGCTTTCGCCTTCGCATGTGGATCGCTATTACCGCGCGGCGGAACTCGTGCTTGATCGCGCCTTTCCCCTGGCCGCGTCTGTCGAGGCTCGCAAAGTCACCAAGACGGCGGCCGATCTGCGCTACAACGGAGGCAAGACCCAGCAGGAGGCGCTGGACCGGTTCGGCATCAAGCGTCCGCTGCGTTACCTGCTCTTTCCCGGCAACGTCCAGAATGCATTTGCGCCCGAGTGGTTCGGGAAAGCCGGCCAGCAGCAGAGCGGGCTCTATCGCATGCGCCTCCAGGCCAGCGGCATCCGCCCACCCGAGGGCCAGCCAGCACATCTGAGCATCGGCAAGGTGACGGGTGAGGAAACCGTTGCGGGCCTGATCGAGTTTGACATCACGGCAGCGGAGGACAAACCGCAGATCTATGAGTTTGAAGTGTTTCTTGAGATGCCGACGGTGCTGCACTTCTGCGTGGTGGCCACCGATGTGGTGGACCGAAGGAGCGGCGCGGCCTTCCGCAATGCGCTGGGCAGCAGAGGTGGGTACATTTTCACGCATAGCAGCGAGACCCTGCTGCTGAATCCGAACGCGCCGCAGATGTTCGATGACAAAGGGAACGGAATTTTCTCGACGGTGCTCCTTGATTGGATCGAATGGGAAGGGCCGCTGGAGACGGACGCGGAAAAGTCCCGGCGCGCGGGTCTGGTGCCTGCCGATGATGCGACACCGGAGGTGGTCGCGGAGCATCTGCAACGCTTCGCCGAACGCTCCTGGCGTCGGCCGGTCAAGCAGGAGGAACTGGTAGATTATCTGAAATCCTACCATGCTGAACGCGGGGCGGGCGAAAAGACAGCCGATGCCTATCGCGTGGCGATGCAGGGCGTGCTGACCTCCCGCAACTTCCTTTACCTCGTCGAGGGTGAGCCGGTGGCGCGCGAGCGTCTCACCGACTGGGAACTTGCTTCGAGGCTTTCGTATTTTTTGTGGAGTTCAATGCCGGATGACGCCCTCTTCAATGCGGCCAAGGGCGGCACTCTGAAGGGCGATGGACTGAAGATAGAGGTGGACCGGATGCTGACTGACAGCCGGATCAACCGCTTCATCGACGACTTCTCGCGGCAGTGGCTGCAGCTGCACCGCGTGGGCATGTTCCCACCGGACAAGAAGCTCTACCCCAGCTACGACCGATGGCTGGAGACGAGCATGCGGTCCGAGCCGGTGGAGTTTTTCCGCGAGATGCTGGTGAAGAACCTGCCCATGAACAGCTTTCTCGATTCAGACTGGACCATGGCCAATGCGCGGCTCTGCGATTTCTACGGACTGCCAGAGCCGAAGACTGACGGCTTCCAGCGCGTGTCGCTCAAGCCTGAGGATCATCGCGGCGGATTGCTCGCCATGGGGGCATCGCTCGGGCTGACTTCGGACGGCACGCGCCACCGCCCGGTACACCGTGGCGTCTGGCTCAGCGAAGTGATTCTGGGCAAGACACCGCCGCCGCCGCCGGCGAACGTTCCTGCCATCGAACCCAATCCGCCGAAAAGCGCGAAGGCGACCCTGCGCGAAAAAATTGAGGCTCACCGCAACGATGCGAACTGCGCCGCCTGCCACGCGAAGATCGACCCGCTGGGCCTCGCCTGGGACAACTACGATGCCATCGGCCAGTGGCGCACCCGTGAGAAGGTCCCGGAAGGACTCGGTCAGGATCCTTTGATCAATCCCGCCGGCCTGATGCCCGACGGTCGTCCCTTCAAGGATGCCAACGATTTCAAACGCCTCTTAATCGAGGACCACGACAAGTTTGTACGCGCCTTCATCGAACACCTCTGCACCTACGGCCTCCGCCGCGTGCTGACCGTGGATGACGAAGACGACATCAAGGTCATTGCGGCAGAAGCGAAGAAGAACCAATACGGCGTGAAGGATATTGTCCGGGCTGTGGCGATGTCTGAACTGATGAGGAAGCGATAGCTAAACTGTACGAGGAACCAATCACAATGAACATGAGTATCCGACGCTTTGAAGGCACTATCTACAAATCAGCAGTGCGCACTCACGCCAAAGTGGGCGGATTCGTGATGCGGTGCTGTTTTGACAGGATTAACAAGATTGCAGAATTCACAAGATTTGCGCGGGTGTGGATTGAGAGTGCCGTTTCGAAACGCCGCTTTTTTATTTGGGACGAGCAATCCTGTATATCCTGAAATTTTGTTAATCCTGTCTAAAAATCGCCGCTCGATCCTTTAATAAACTTTTCCCGCCAGCCCTTTAACAAAGAACTAAAATTTATGAGCAACTATCTCTCCCAATCCTGGCGGATCGACCGCCGTCATGCGCTGCGTGCGTTTGGCAGCTTCATCTCTCTGCCTTTGCTCGAATGCATGGTGCCGCTCAGAGGGGCGGATAAAGTCACCGCTACGCCAAAGCGCAGTGCTTTCATCTATCTGGCGAACGGTGTTCATTCGCTGAACTACCAGATCACCACGCAGGGCAAGGACTACAAGTTCTCCAGGTCGCTCATGCCTTTGGAAAAGCACCGCGATGTCATCACGCCGATCAGCGGTTTACATCACCCGGGGAGCCTGAGTCATCACCACAACTGCATCAGCGTCTGGCTGACAGGCGGAAAGCTCGGCCCTTCCGACCGCAACACGATCTCGGTGGACCAGAAGATGGCTGAGATCACGGCGCTGCAAACACGCTACCCATCGCTGGAGGTCGCCATCACCCAGGAATCTCTTGCGTGGACTGCGGACGGAGTCCGGCTGCCTGCGCTGCGGCGTTGCAGTGAGATCTTCTCCACCATGTTCGCGGAACCGAAAGGCGGCGTCGCAGCCCAGCACAGGGCCTTGCGCCGCAAGGGCAGCGTCCTGGATGACAACCTTGCTGAAGTGCGTCGGCTGGAGAAAAAAATGGGCTCCGAGGACAAAGGCCGCATGGATCAATACCTCACCTCCGTGCGCGAGGCGGAGATCCGCACACGGCGGGCTGATGCATGGCTGGATACGCCGCTGCCTGTCATCTCTGAGGCCGACCGCCAAAAGACCAATCGCGACATCGCCGACACCAAGGCGGGTGATTATTTCCGCACGGTGTATGACCTCATGGTGCTCGCGTTTCAAACGGATGTGACGCGCGTGGCCACCTTCAGCCTGGGTGGCGAGGGGCAGGCCATTGCCATTCCTGAGATCGGCATCACTGAGTCGCGCCATCAGCTCAGCCACCATGGCGGCGATCTGGGCTACATGGAAAAGCTCACCAACTACGACACCTTCGCCATCGAGCAGTTCAGCTACTTCCTCACGCGTCTGGCGGAGACCAAGGACCTCAATGGCAACACCTTGCTCGGCTCCACCATGGCGCTCTTCGGCAGCGGCATGTCCTACGGCCACAGCCATGGCAACGCCAACCTCCCGCTGGTGCTCGCCGGTGGCTCGGACCTCGGTCTGAAGCACGGCCAGCATCTGGATTTCAACAAGTCGGCCGCAGGCTTCCAAGGCTATGCGCTCGGCGCAGACGGAGCGCTGACCACCGCGCACTACCAGCTCTGCAGTCGCCCCGCGAACACGGACGCCCACATGAGCAACCTGCTGCTCCTCATGGCCCAGCGCATGGGCGTGGAGACAGACACATTTGCCGACAGCAACAAGGTGATCGCACTATGAAATGCTTCTTCCTGGTTCTTAGTGCATCATTCTTGGTTCTTGGTTTATACGCCGCCGATGAGCCGTTTCGTCCTGAGGCGGGGAAGTTTCCCCCTCTGGAAAAGGCGCACTCCTATCGTGGAGAACTGGTGTTCGTGGATCATGCAAACCGCCGGGGCAGCCTCCGTGTGCAGGGGGCGGGCACGTATTTCCGCAATGCCCCGCATCCCTTTGCGATGCTGCCTTATGGTATCGTTCGGTATCATGGAGCGCCGGCAGATCTGAGGGACATCCCGCTCGGCACGGTGATGCATGTCCGGGCCTTTCTGCCCCCGGACCCGAAGCTGTCCGCCGTGCCGGTGCTGCCGGTGGATAACAAGGACAAGATCGCGGGCTACAGTGGCACCGGTGTGGCACCTGCTGAGAACCACGTGCTCCTCCTCGAAGACGAGCCCAGCCACTGCCTGCGCGAGGGGTTGGTGTGGAAGCTCAAAGAACTGGAGCTCAAGAACAACGTGGGAATGATGGTCGCTACTTGCGAACCGAAGGCAGGTGGAGACAGCAAGGTCAGCGAGGAAAAGCTGACCTTGGACGCCGCCACTCGTATCTGGCGCGGTCGTGAATCCCTCATGCTAGCCGACTTGGTCGCTGAGGGCATCTGGCCTGCCAGCGGCAAGAAATCGCTCGGTGGCCAGGCTGTCCTGCTCGGGATCACGTGGAAGCCGACACCTGATGGAGTGTTCACCCGCTTCCACATCTCGGACATCTGGCTGGATGAGACGGCCGAGCAACGTGCCGCTCAAATTCAGACCGAGGTTCACAAGGCTTTCATCCGCAGCCGCTGGATGCCTGCCTGGGTGGATGCCGTCGAGTATGGCAAGTTTGGCCGTGCCAGCGTGACAGTGACCTTGTTCGGAGGCATGGACGATTCCCTCTACGCCGATTTCAAGAAAGGCAGCCAGTTGATCGTGAATGGGGCCGAAAACACCTTGAAGCATGCGGGTGGCGCCTACGGCCCCGCGCACATGGCCTCCAAAGGCCCCATTCTCGACGTCACGAAGGTGACTGGGGATGTCCCTCTGGGGAGCAGCGGCATCCAGGTCAAGTTTGAGACGGATCTCGTCATCGAAGGCATCCGCCCCGGAAGAGTCGTCCGCGTTTGTCCTTCGGGCTGGCCTCAGGTGCAGGTGCCTCGGGAGGAATATGTGGGCGATGGCTCCGGCGCCGAGGACCGATTCCCGACTCCGGTCATCTTTCCCAAGTATTGACCCTGTTCCCTTCATGAAAGCCGTCATCACCCTGACCACCACTCTGTGGTGCGTGTTCACCACCGTCGCGCCAGCCGCAGACGAGCCGTTCCGGCCCGTGGCAGGAAAATTCCCCCCTTTGGAAAAGGCGCACTCCTATCGCGGGGAACTGGTGTTTGTGGATCATGCGAACCGCCGGGGCAGCCTTCGCGTGGAAGGAAACGGCGTGTTTCGCCGGAATGATCCGCAGCCTTTCGCGATGCTGCCTTATGGCATGATCTGCTATCACGGCGCACCTGCGGATTTGCGGGACATTCCGCTCGGCACCGTGCTGCACGTCCGCGCCTTCCTGCCCCCGGACCCGAAGATCTCCGCCGTGCCGGTGTTGCCGGTCAACAACAAGGACAAAGACGCGGACCACAGACGCGGCGTGGGTGTTGCCCCTGCCGAGAACCACGTCCTCCTCCTTGAAGACGAGCCCAGCCACTGCCTGCGCGAGCGTAGAGTCTGGAAGCTGAAGGAAGTGGACCTCAAAAACAATGAGGGGATGATCGTCGCCAGCCGCGAACCCAAAACGGGCGGAGGCGGCAAGGCCAGCGAGGAAAATCTGACCTTTGATGCGGCCACCCGCATCTGGCGTGGTCGCGAATGCCTGACGCCGGAAGAACTCGTGGCCGAGGGGCTCTGGCCCGCCAGCGGGAAGAAATCGCTCGGCGGCCAGGCTGTTCAACTCGGCATCACCTGGAAGCCCACGCCTGGCGGTGTGTTCACCCGCTTCCACATCTCAGACATCTGGCTGGATGATGCCGCCATGCAGCGCGCCGCCCATAACCAGACCGAGACGCACAAGGTTTTCATTCGCAACCACTGGGTGCCTGCGTGGGTGGATGCCGTGGAGTACGGCAAGTTCGGTCGAGCGACAGTGACCGTGACGCTTTTTGGCGGCATGGACCCCAGCCTCTACGCCGATTTCAAGAAGGGCATCCCGGCTCTGATGAACGGCGTGGAGAACACACTGAAGCATACGGAAGGGGGCACCGCTGGGCCCTCGCAAATGGCCGCACGCGGCTCCATCCTCGACGTCACGAAGACAGCCGGAGAGGTTCCTCTCGGCAGCAGCGGCATTCAGATCCGTTATGAGACGGACATGATCACCGAAGGCATGCGCCCGACCCGGATTGTCCGCATCCGCCCCTCGAACTGGCCAGATGCCCACATGCCTCGGGAGGAGTACCTGGACAGTGGGAAGTTCAGCATCGAAGACCGTTTTCCGACGCCCGCCATCTTTCCCCAATACTAAAGGTTCTTGGTGCCTGGTTCTAGGTTCTGCGTTGGTCATCGAGAGGCCGAACTGCGTGCCCTCTGCATGAAGCCTGTGTAAGTTGATCAAAAACAATTCCTCTGCCGTAGCCGATGGTCAATTTGTGTCCAAAGGAATGATTTCCACCGGACGGGCGTTGCACACAGGTCGGGTGCTGAGAAAACGTGGGGAATGGTTGTTACACATTTTCGTTTCCCCACACTGGCACTTTCTTTGACCGCACTGGTGGTCGGTCATCTGCAGGCGGCTGAAAAGCCGAAGCTGGATGATGAGGAAGAACTGCCGACGATGGTCATCACGGCTTCCAGAACGGCGCAGGATCAGAAGAAGGTCCCGCAGTCCACCAATGTCGTGGAACAGAAACGCATCGAACACTTTCAGGCCACGACACCCTCGGAAATGCTGCAGGAGCAGCCGGGGATTTGGGTGAACCAGGTGGCGGCGCAGGGCTCGCCGATCATCCGTGGTCAGATGGGGAACAAGCTGGTCTATCTCTGGGACGGGATTCGCATCAACAACGGCGGCATTTTCTCCGGCCCCAATCCGTTCTTCAACCAGTTCCCCGTCGATGCGGTCGGCCGCATGGAAGTGGTGCGCGGAGCCGGGTCGGTGCAGTATGGCAGCGATGCCATCGGCGGGGTGATCAATGTCATGTCCAAGCGCGGGGAGTTCTCCGAAAGCCTGAACGTGGGCGGGGATGTGTACTCGCGCTACGGCAGCAACAACACGGAGTTCACGAACGCCATCAATGTGCACATGAGCAATGACATGTGGGCGTTTGCGGCGGGATGGTCTGAACAAGATGCGGGCAATTATTACAGCTCCAGCGGAGCGCTGGCACCCTCCGGCTTTCATGGCAGCAGTGGCTATGCCAATCTCGCGTTTCAACCCGTCAAAGGGCATGTGTTCCGTGTGTCCTGGGTGGGCAACGAACGCACCGATGTGAACAGCTACGTGCAGTCCAAGCTCAATGCCAATGGTGTGCCGCGCATCTTCAGCCCGCTGGAACGCCGTGGCATTGTGAAGATGGACTACACCGCCCAGGACCTGGGCTTTCTGAGCGACGAACTCAAGGTGTACGGCTACTACCAGTATTATGACCAGCTCCGCGAGCGTCGGGTGCAGTCCGCCACTACGTTCAACAACACTATCACCAATTCAGATCAGGATGTCTGGGGTGTGGGCATTCAAAACGCGGCCACCTTCGGCAAGGGCAAGAACACACGGCTGGTCTATGGCATGGACTACCGGCATGAAAATCTTTCCGCATCGCAGACGCTGAATTCGACCCTGCTGGCCACGGGCGTCACCACCGTTTCCCAACCAGCAGGCATCACACCGGATGGCACGTATGAGGTTTTCGACACCTTTGTCACGCTGGATCTCAAGCCGATGGACAAGCTGCTGCTCAATCTGGGGGCGCGCTATGAAAACACGCATCTGCACTCACGTCCTGAAGCGCTGGACGTGATTCCAGGCGCCGGGTACACGGTGAATGATCTCGCTGCGAACAAGTACTGGAATGCCGTGACGTGGAATGTGGGAGCGGTGTATCAGGCGACAAAATCCTTCGATCTGGTGGCCAACGTCGCCACGGGGTTTCGTTCGCCCACTTACAGCGATCTGTTGAGTGCGGGGACGCCGGTGTTTTCCAGCCTGACCGCATCGCTGCCCAGCACGATGATCAATCCGGAGAAGAGCATCACGTATGAAATCGGCGCCCGGGTGCACACGGAACGGCTGAAGGGATCGCTGACGGGGTATCTGACGAAGCTGTCTGACATCATTACCTCCACCACTTCAGGCACGGTTGTGATTGGTGGAACAACCTACAGCGCCACGCGCAAATCGAATTCAGCCCAAGGCTACATCACCGGGATCGAATTCGATCTGAGTTACAGCCTGGATCGTCACTTCACCGTCTTTAACAACACGACCTGGACTTACGGCCAGAATCAGTCAGACAATGTGCCGTTGCGGTTCATTCCACCCTTGTACGGCAATTTTGGGGTGCGGTTTGAAAGCGATGAAAAGAAATACTGGGTGGAGCTTTCGGAGCTGTGGGCAGGACCGCTGATCCGTCATAACACCAGCGATGAGATCGACGCCGGTTTTTCCACAGATCCAGCGCTGGGTTCTCCGAATACCACGACCAATCCGCCGCTGGATTCCAATTTCCAAATCCCGGGTTTTTTCGTGACGAACATCCGCACCGGGGTGAAGGTCTGGGAGGAAGGGAACCGTTCGTTCTCGCTCACGCTGAATCTGAACAATGTTTTCGACACCAAATACCGCCAGGCCTACTCCCAGCAGCAGCGCCAGGCGGCGGGCTTCAACGTGGTGGTTGGCGGACGTCTCACTTTTTAAGCGAGTCATGCGTGGCATCATCTGCTGGCTGAGTTGTTTCCTGCTGCTGGCCGGGCAGATGTTTGCCGCAGAGCCGCTGGACTGGGCGTTCATCGGCATCTGGGATCGCTCGATGCCGCAGGTGGAGGCGGCGTGCCGTGAGAACGGCATCCATGCGGAGTTTTACAAAGGTCTGGCGTTCAATGAAACGCAGCCGGCGGACAAGGCGGCGCGTTTTCGGCTGGTGTTTGTGCTGAACCTGGAGGCCGATCAAGCGCCTGCATTGACACAGCGGCTGAAGGAGGCGCGGGCACTGAACCCTGAGCAGCGTGTGATCCCGCTGGATACGCGTGGCAGCCAGATGGACATCGAAAAGGCGGGGCTGCTGCTGAAGGACGAGGCCGTGCCGGCTTACTGGCGGCCGAATGGCACGGTCAATGTGCGGCGGCTGATCCGTTACTGCATGGTGAAGTACTGTGGCACGGCAGGTAAAATCGAACCGCCGGTGATCATCCCTGATGCGGGATACTATGATCCGGCGCGTGAGGATGCGTTTGCGGAGATTGCGGAGTTGATTGCGTTCAAGCGCGGGAAGCAGCGCTGGGTGGAGGGGGCGTCTGTGGCGGTGCTGCTGCTGCAGCAATCGTTTTGGATCACGCATGATTTGAGAGTCATCGATGCGCAGATCGCGGCGCTGGAAAAGCAGGGGCTCAATGTCGTGCCGGTGTTTGGCGATCGTGAGGAGAACGTCACGAAGCTCACACGCGCGGCGGCGCCGACGATTTTGATTGAGGACCGGCATGGGGCGATGTGGCAGAGCACCGCCTTGCTGAAGGAACTGGATGCGCCCTACCTGCGGCCCATTTCCATGCTGGCCACCACCAACGAGGAATGGCTGCGCGATCCGCGCGGGCTCTCACATCGGGATGTGGGCATGTTCATGGCGCTGCAGGAATCATGGGGCACGCTGGAGCCGGTGGTGGTGGGCGGATTGAAGGAGAACATCCAGGGCTTTCGTCTGCATGAACCGATTCCAGACCGCATTGATGCCTTCGCCGCGCGTGCGGCACGCTGGGCTTCACTGAAGCGCAAAAGCAATGCGGAGAAGAAGATCGCGCTCATCTATTACAATAAAGGTCTGGGCCAGGATGACCTCATGCGCGGCAGTCCCACGGGCGGTTTTCTCGATGCGCCGGAGAGTTTCATGCGCTTCCTGCCGCATCTACAGAGGGCGGGATTCACGCTGAAAAACACACCGGCGAATACACCTGAACTCATTGCGACCATGAAGCGCGGCGGGCGCAACATCGGGCCGTGGGTGCAGGGCGATCTCGAAAAGCTGGTGGATGAATCGCAGCCGGTGCTGGTGCCGCTGCATCAGTATGAGCAGTGGTTCAACACCAGGATCAGCGAAGCGGCGCGGAAAACGATGGTGGAGAAATTTGGCCCGCCGCCGGGACGCATCATGGTGGTGAAGCGCAATGGCGAGCCGCACATCGTGCTGCCAAAGCTTGAGATGGGCAATCTCGTCCTCATGCCGCAGCCGGAGCGTGGAGAGAAGCAGGATGAAAATCTGCTGCACAATCGCGATGTGCCGCCGCCGCACAATTACCTCGCCTTCTACTGGTGGCTGGATGAGCAGTTTCATGCGGATGCCATTGTGCACTGGGGCACGCACGGCACGCTGGAACTGCTGCCGGGCAAAGAGGCCGGGCTTTCCAAGGACTGCTGGAGCGACATCTGCGTGGGGCACCTGCCGGTGGTGGATCTGTGGATCACGGACAATCTGGGCGAGGCCACGCTGGCGCGTCGTCGCTCTTATGCCGCGCTGGTGGATCATTTGCCGCCGCCCGCGCTTGCTGCGGGTCTTGATGACGAATTCAAAAATCTGCACGAAGACATTCACAAGTTTCGCACGCTGGAGGATGGTCTGCTCAAGGAGGAGTATCGCAAGCGTGTGAGCCAGCAGGCACGTGAGGCCAAGCTGCATGGCAGCGGCGGTGATGTGCTGGATGACGCGGCGGTCACGCGGCTGGATGAGCATCTGCACAATCTGTTCGAGTCACGCACGCCCTTGCGGCTGCATGTGCTGGGTGAAGGGCCGCATGCTGACGAGATGGTGCCGTATCTGGTGCAGATCCTCGGCGAACCCTTGCTCGATCATCTGGCAGCCACTCGCGGACTGCAGCGCGCTGCGTTGGAGCACAAGCAGCAAGATAAAACCAAGGCAGCAGAGTTCCTCAGCGCGGCCCTGGAGGGTGCGCCGCCTGCCGGCATGCGCATGACACCGGAACTGGTAAAGGATCTGGAGTTCGCACGGGATGTGCGCACGCGCTTGCTGGACGCAGGGAAGGAGCACGCCGGTTTGCTGAAGGCGCTGGGCGGTCATTACATCGAGCCGGGGGCGGGGCCTGATCCCATCCGCAATCCAGCGAGCGCTCCTGGAGGACGCAATCTCTACTCGCTCAATCCCGAAGAGATTCCGACGCGTCCCGCATGGGAAACCGCACGCAAGCTGGTGGATGAACTGCTGCGGACGCGAAAGCCGAAGAAGATTGCGCTGGATCTGAATGGCATGGAAACGATGCGCGACTTTGGCGTGATGGAGGGGCAAATTTTCGCGCTGCTCGGGGTGCGGCCGATTTGGAACCAGAACAATCTCGTCATCGATGTGGAGCTCATTCCTGCGGAGGAACTGGGGCGGCCACGGGTGGAGGTGTTCATCGCCATGGGCGGTCAGTACAAGGAGAACTTTCCCACGCGCGTGGCGTTGCTCGACAAAGCCGTGCGTCTGGCTGCCTCAGCGCCTGAAAGCGCGAATCCCGTGCGTGAGGCGGTCGCGGCCACGCATGCGCGGCTGCTTCAGCGTGGCTTCTCAAGTGCGCGTGCGGACCAGTTTGCCGCTGCGCGCATCTTTGGCACCAAGCCGGGCAACATGAGCGGCACGAACATTCTCTACCTCGTGCCGCGCTCCGGCGTGTGGGACAAAGATGACGAGATCACGGATGTGTACACCGACAGCATGAGCTTCGTCTACACCCAGGACACCTGGGGCGAGAAAGTGGACGGGCTTTACGATGAGGCGCTGCAAAACACCGACACCGTGCTGCGCGTGTGGGCGTCCAACATGACCAGCCAGCTGTCCAATCACCACGCCTATGAGTATCTCGGCGGACTCAGCATGGCGGTGAAAAAGGTGACGGGAAAATCGCCTGCTGCGCTCATCTCCGACGTGCGCGATCCCAGCGGTGCGCGGGTGCGTGACTTTGAGGAAGTGCTGGCGTCCAATTTGAAATCGGAGCTGCTGAACCGTCGCTGGCTTGAGGGCATGAAGGCCCACGACTACGCCGGGGCAGGGCACATTGCCGAACTCGTAAAGAACACCTTTGGCTGGTCCGTCACGCGGCGGGAAAGCATCACGCAGGAAACGTGGGACGAGGTCTATGACGTGCTCGTGAAGGACAAGCACAAGCTCAAGCTACCCGAGTGGTTTGAGCGGGTCTCGCCCCATGCCATGCAGGAAATCAGCGCCACCTTGATCGAGGCCGCACGCAAGGATCTGTGGAAGGCCACGCCGGAGCAGTTGCAGACGCTGACGAAGCTCTACGCCACCTCCGTGAAGGCCCACGGTGACTCCGGCGGTCTCGTCAGCGGTGGGAACACGCGCATGGCCGATTTTGTGAGTGCCAAGCTCACCGCGCCGGGAGATCAGGAATCAGCCGCGCTGGTGCAGGACATGCGGGCTAAGCTGCAAGAAAGCGCTGCTGCACCTGATGGCACGGTCGAGAAAGTCAGCGGCCCGCAGATCAGTGAGGCCAAGGAGCAAGCACCGCGTGCCAGCAAGCCACAGGAGGAAGGAACCGTGCTGGAACCCGCATGGAACACATTCGCTTGGTTGATCGGTGTCACAGCTGTGCTTTTGATCATTATCGGTTTCTTCAAGACGGCCGGTTCCACTTCATGAAGCTGCTCGAACAACTCCTTTCATTGATCTCCGAGTCGGTGCTGCTGCCCACGCTGGCGGCCATCATCATTCTCGTCGCATGGAGTGCCATGCTGCTGGGCGGGCTTTTGCGTGAGTGGCTTGGGCGTCGTCACGTCGTGGGCATCCTGGCAGATCTACGGCGTGCGCATGTGGATGGCGGGGATCAGGTGCGGTTGCTGCACATTCTCAGCACGGCTTCCACGGGACTTCCTGCACGGCTGCACCAGCTTTTGGCCCAGTGGGGCGGGGCGGGGGATATGCCGCATTGTTTGGTGGATCTTGAGATTGAAGTCGCCGCCGCCTTGTCACGCCTCACCTGGATGACGCGCATTGCGCCCATGCTCGGACTCATGGGGACGCTCATTCCTCTGGGGCCGGCTCTTACAGGTCTGGCATCGGGAGATCTCGCCACGCTTTCCAGCAATCTGGTCGTCGCCTTCACGGCCACGGTGGTGGGGGTGCTGCTCGGCTGCTGTTCCTACACGATGAATCTCGTGCGCAAAAACTGGTATCAGCGAGACTTGAGCACGCTGGAACATCTCTTTACGAACGCCAAATCATGAAGAAGCGCCTCTGGGACGACTCCGAGGGGGATGACCCCGCCGCCGGTCTCATCAATCTCTTTGATGTTTGGATCGCCTTTGCCGCCGCTTTGCTGCTCGCCGTGGTGAGCTACTTCAATCTGCCGAAGCCTGAGCCCTCATCATCGACGGATGCCCAGGCTGACAAGTCGCCCACAGCGGAAACCATCGAGGCCGCCCGCACGAAGATCGAGCGCTTCCAGGAGAGCAATGCCAGCAAGAGCGGCGAAGGCGAACGCCTCGGCACGGCCTACCGTCTGAAGTCCGGCGAGATCATCTACGTCCGCGACAAGCAGAAGTGATGCTCTAGGCCAGGCTGGCGGCAAGAGCTGTGGGCATGCATTTCAATGATTGAAGGAAAGCATCCCATGATGCTAACTGGCCGCTTTATGAACCACCGCATGCTTTGTCTCCTGCTGGCTGTCCTCCACTGGTCCACGCCCGCCCGTGCGGCTGATCCCACACAGCTCACGCTGGACTCCATCTTTACCGCCGAAGAGTTCAAGGAGGCAAAGATGGAGACGCTGCACTGGAGCAAGAAGGGGGCGTACTACTTTGCCCTCGAATCGCCCGGCAAGGACAAGGATGGCAAAGACCTTCCAGGCAAAGATTTTGTGCGTCATGAAGTTGCCACGGGTCTGCAGACGATCATCGCCTCTGCGCAGACTCTGACTTCTCCGGGCGCGAAGAAGCCTCTGAGCGTGGACAGCTTCGAGCTCTCGCCGGACGAGTCGCAGGTGCTGCTGTTTGCCAATACGAAAAAGGTGTGGCGCAAGAACACGCGTGGCGACTACTGGGTGCTGAATGTGGCGACAGGGTCTCTGCGCAAGCTCGGTGGTGATGCCGCGCCTGCGACGCTGATGTTTGCCAAATTTTCACCCGATGGCAGCCGCGTGGCCTATGTGCAGAAGAACAACCTGCACGTGCAAAGTCTGGCGGACATAAAGATCACTGCGCTGACGGCGGACGGCTCCGCCACACTCATCAATGGCAGTTCCGACTGGGTGAACGAGGAAGAACTGGATCTGCGCGATGGCTTTCGCTGGAGCCCCGACAGTGCGCGTCTGTTGTTCTGGCAGTTCGACACCAAGGACGTGAAGCGCTTCACATTGGTGAACCACGCCGATGCCCGCTATCCGCGCCTCACTTCTTTTCCTTATCCCAAGGCGGGTGAAAAGAACTCCGCCACGCGCCTCGGTGTGGTCTCTGCGGCAGGAGGTGGCATCACATGGCTGGCTGTGCCGGGAGATCCGCGTGAGCATTACCTGCCCCATGCCGATTGGACACCGGATGGCAAGGCGGTGCTTCTGCAGCAGTTCAATCGTCTGCAAAACACACTGCGTGTCATGCGCGGGGATCCTGCCACGGGCGCCACACAGCTCGTGCTCACAGAGACTGACAAGGCCTGGGTGGACAACAAGAACACCATCCGCTGGATCGGTGATGATATACTCTGGCTCAGCGAGCGCAGCGGCTGGCGCCATGCCTATCGCGCCACACTGGCGGGTGAAGTGATACCCATCACGCAGGGTGAGTTTGATGTCATTGACGTGAAGCAGGTCGATGCCAAGGGCAGCTGGCTGTATTATTACGCCTCTCCCTCCAATGCCACGCAGCGGTATCTTTATCGCACCAGTCTCAAGGGTGGTGAACCCCAGCGGCTCTCACCTGCAGATCAGCCCGGCACACACAACTACGACATGACCGAAGATTCGAAGTTGGCGGTGCACACGTATTCGACCGCCATCTCGCCACCTGTGATTCAACTGGTCTCGCTACCAGATCATCGCACAATCCATGTGCTCAGATCGCAGAAGAACCTGCGTGATAAGCTGGCGGCGCTCAAGCTGCCGAAGGTTGAGTTCATGCGCGTGGACATTGGCGGTGGCATCTCATGTGATGCTCTCTGCATCACCGCGCATGACATCGACAAGTCGCGCGCGCATCCGCTGCTCATGCACGTCTATGGCGAGCCCGCTGGGCAGACCGTGCGCGATGCCTGGAGCGGGCAGCGCGGACTCTGGCACTGGATGCTGGCGCAGCAGGGCTATGTGATCGCGAGTGTGGACACACGCGGCACACCGAGTCCGCGCGGACGTGACTGGCGCAAGAGCATCCATCTCCAGCTCGGCATCATGAACTCCCGCGAAGAAGCGGCCGCCACGAAGGCAGTGCTGGAGCGTTTCACGTTTCTCGACCGGCAGCGTGTGGGCATCTGGGGCTGGAGCGGCGGAGGCAGCAGCAGTCTGGATGCGATTTTCCGCTATCCCGATCTTTATCAAACCGCCATGGCCGTGGCACCCGTCCCTGACCGCCAGCTCTATGACACCATCTATGAGGAGCGCTACATGGGCCTGCCCAAAGCCAACGCGGAAGGGTATCGACTCGGCTCTCCGATCACCCATGCCGCTGCTTTAAAAGGGAATCTGCTCATCGTACACGGCACGGGCGATGACAATGTGCATTACCAGGGAACGGAGAAGCTGATCAACGAACTCATCGCGAAGAACAAACGCTTCACCGTCATGCCCTATCCGAATCGTGACCACGCCATCAACACCGGCAAAGGCACGCAGCGCCATCTGTATGAGCTGATGACGAACTACCTGCATCAGCATCTGCCTGTGAATTGATTTTCGTGCCCATCCGTATTTCAGAAGGAGGTTGAATGTTCAGGGGCAGGGCAGAAGATGGAATGATGAATGAGACCTTTTCGCCACCTGCCACGCTGCGTCGCATGACGGTGGTTTCCATCGGGGCGCTGCTTGTCTTTCTGTGCAGTTGCATGCAGGGGCCGGCTGATCCGGGTTCAACGTTTCACAAAGGACTGCAGCGGGATGCCTGGAGGACCCTCTCGGCGTACGATGCGGCACTGCTGGCACATCGTGAAAAAACTCGGACAGATGTTCCGCCTGCCTATTGGGATCCTGGCATCCAGCAGCTTCAACCCGTGAAGGTCTATACCCACCGGGGAAATCTGGTGGTGGTTCAGAGCATGAATGAGGGAGCAGAACAGGGCAAGTACATCGACCTGCCGGTCGCGCCCTTCCATCCCGTCTCCGCATGGTTTTCTCACAGGCATGCCGTTGACGGTTTTGTCTTTCGCCCGGCGCGAGGAACCGGAGTGTTTAATTACATGCGCACGACTCCGGTTCCGTACCCGCCATACAAGTAGGCTTGCTTTCAAACGTCCTGTCCTATCGCGTAGCTGAGGCGCCGCCCCAATTTCTTATGAAACGAACTTTTAACATGTCTCGAGGCATCGCTGGAAGTGTCCTCAGGCGCGTCGTCATGGGGATGCTGGCCCTGGTGGCTTGCGAAACTGCCGTCTTTCCAGGGCCGATAATCGTGTCGGGTGTGAAGCAGTTCATTGATTCGGCTCCCCTGGACCCATCGATGCAGGAGAAGGTGGAGGCGGCTCTAAGCACGATCAAGGAAACCCCGGATGACATCGCGGCCATCGAGGTGCTCCTGTCTGTCGATCCCCGGGTGGTGGGCGCGGTTGAAACCAATCAAATCTTCCTTGGCGGTGACTCTTTGCGGGGAAAAGCGGTGGACTGGAGTCAGTCCCTGCAACCAGTGGAGGCACTGGTGGCCTGCTTGGACAAGGGGTCGGATGCCGCTGTCCATTGGGCGCTGCGGCAGATCAGCTGGAAATGGAGCAATGGTGGGTATGACGAAAAAAATCTCGCACGGCTGATGCCCGGAATCGAGCGGACGTTGGTCAAGGCGGCACCCGCGACGCGTGCGCAGGCGGCGCACACCCTGACAAGGTGCCTGCCATTTGAACGGAGGCAGTCTTTTCTCCAAGGTTTGCTCAAGGGGCAGCCGGACGAAGTGATCGCTGCAGCCATCGAGGAACTGGCACCTAGGCATGAGATCAATCCGGAGATCGAAGTCATCGTCAGCAAGTGGCTGAAGACAGCGGAGGCCCCGGTGTTATTGAATGCCTGCTGCAGTTACTGGTGGCTGGCGAAGGGACGCCAGTCCGAGGCTGCTGTGAAGGCGGATGAGATCGCGCCCTTTGAAAGGCTGGCCGCGCATGCGGATGCCACGGTACGGAGTTCTGTAACGCGCGCCCTTTCTGGTGAAACCATCGCAGACCAGCCGCATGCGGTGGCAATCTTGCTGCGTCTCACGTCCGACAAGGATCCATTGGTTCAATGGCATGCCGTGCGTTCCTTGCGCCATGCCAACACTCCGGAGGTGAATGCCCGGCTGCGTGAGATCTTCGCTGCTGCCCCGCCATTGGACCTCAGGGCAGTTGCGATTGAGGTATTGGGCGTGTTCGGAAAGGAAAATCTTCCACTTCTGGTGCAGGCGGCGAAGACAGACCCTGAGCCGGCGGTGAGACAGAACGCGGTCTATGCTCTGCGGATGATCGGAACGCCTGATGCGGGTGCGGCCCTGGAGGTGGCAGCCAAGGATGCTGACAAAAATGTGCAGAGAGAGGCTCGTGAGCAGCTTGGGTGGTACCGGAAGGAGCACCCGAAGAAGCCGTGAGATGTGCGAGTCACATCATCACGACAGCCCCGCTTCGGCGAGACGTTCCTTGAGGTCACTGGCCAGCAGGGCCTGAAGGATGCCCTCGATGCGGCCTTCCATGAACTGGTCGAGGTTGTAGAGCGTGAGTTCGATGCGGTGATCGGTCACGCGGTTCTGCGGGTAGTTGTAGGTGCGGATTTTTTCTTCGCGCCCGCCGCTGCCGATGAGGTTTTTGCGGTTCGCAGAGTACTTGGCTGCTTCTTCCTGCTGCTTTCTTTCCAGCAGGCGGGAGCGCAGAATGCTCAGGGCTTTCTCCTTGTTCTTGATCTGGCTGCGGCCGTCCTGGCAGCGCACGATGGTGCCGGTGGGGATGTGCAGCACCTGCACGGCGGAGTCAGTGGTGTTCACGCCCTGGCCGCCCGCGCCGGAGGAGCGGCACACTTCGATGCGGACTTCGTCGGACTTGAGTTCGAAATCGACTTCCTCGGCCTCGGGCATCACGGCCACGGTGGCAGCGGAGGTGTGGATGCGGCCCTGGGCCTCAGTGGCGGGCACGCGCTGTACGCGGTGAACACCGCTTTCGTATTTCATCACGCGGTAGACGTCTTCACCGCTGATCTTGACGATGACTTCCTTGAAGCCGCCGACTTCGGAAGGGCTGGTATCGAGGGATTCAATCTTCCAGCCCCGGCCTTCCGCAAAGCGCGAGTACATGCGCAGCAGATCGGCGGCAAACAGCGAGGCTTCATCACCGCCGGTGCCGGCACGGATTTCGAGAATGATGTCGCGGCCTTCGAGGGGATCGGGTGGAAGGATGGACTCTTGGATGGCCTTTTCGAGATCGACCAGGCGCTGCTCCAGCACGGGGATTTCCGCAGCGGCCATTTCGGCGAATTCCTTGTCCTCCTGGGACTTGGCCATGACGCGGCTTTCCGCGAGTTCGACCTGGGTTTTTTCAAACGCATCCCAGCTTGTTAGCAGATTCTGCAGGCTGCGGTGTTCGCGCAGCATGTCACCGGCCTTTTTGGCATCGTCGTAGAAATTCGGGCGTCCGATGATGTCTTCGAGGTCGGCGAAGCGGGTGCGTTTACCGGCGATGACGCCTGAGTAGTCCATGAGGGAAGGAGAGAGGAGGGAGCAGAGACAAAAAGAAAACGGTGCCCAGCACAAGGCATGGACACCGTTTGACTAAAAAGAGGGGGCTGTGAGCTACGCTTCGGCAGCAACTTCTGCGGCGGCAGGAGCGGCGGCTTCGAGCTTCGGAGCTGTGCGGCGGGCGCGGATGGAACCGTAGCGCTGGGCGAACTTGTCCACACGACCGGCGGTGTCGATGAAGCGCTGTTCACCGGTGAAATACGGGTGGCAGGCGGAACAGATGCCGATACGGAGGTTTGGCACGGTCGAGATCGTGTTGTACACGGCACCGCAGGTGCAGGTGATCGTCGTCTCGGTGGTCTTGGGATGGATGTTTTCTTTCATGGTGGTGGGGAACCACGTGGTCAGGCGAGGCGCGGAATGCAGCTTTCGCCGGAGCGTGGGGGGAGGCAGAATAATGGACTTTGGGGGATGGTCAAGGGGGGAGTGAGAGGGGAAAGCAGGGGGGCTGGGCGCAGCTCTTTACTGGGAGCGCCGATGTTTCATCGGCTCTGGGCGGGCGGCCCTGTGGTATCGGTATCGGATGAGCATCACTGCAAATGCGGCGCTTGTCATGCGGCGGAGCCTCCCGGAGCCGTTTAAAAAACGGCGCTCCCAGTACAGAATGGTGCTGGCGAAAGCTGTGAGGCCCGAGAGCGGCTCATGGCGCATTCAACCCGCTGATAACTCCGCCTCGCGCGCTGCGTTACCGGGCGGATCATGATCCACCGACTTTGTCTCCTCTTCTCGCTCGTCGTTTGCACCCAGCTCCATGCGGCGGCGCCCAATGTGGTGGTGATGCTGGCGGATGACTCGGGCTGGGGGGATTACTCGTTCCACGGCAACACGAACCTGAAAACGCCGAACATTGATACTCTGGCGAAATCGGGGGCGCGGTTTGACCGGTTTTTCGTCTGTGCGCTGTGTGCGCCCACCCGTGGCGAGTTTCTCACGGGGCGGTATCATTCACGCGGCGGGGTGAAGGGAGTTTCCACGGGGCTGGAGCGGCTGAACACGGACGAAAAGACCATCGCGGACGCCTTTCTGGCTTCGGGGTATGCCACAGGCGCGTTTGGGAAATGGCACAATGGCAGCCAGTGGCCCTACCACCCGAATGCGCGCGGATTTCAGGAGTATGTGGGATACACGGCGGGCCACTGGGGCGAGTATTTTGACCCGCCGCTGGAGCACAACGGGAAGATGTTCCGCGCCAAGGGCTTCATCGTGGATGTGCTGGTGGGGAAGGCGATGGAGTTCATCGAAACCAACCGCGAGAAGCCGTTTTTCTGCTACATCCCGCTGACCACGCCGCACTCGCCTTTCAGTGTACCGGACGAGCACTGGGACAAGTTCAAAGACTCCCCGGTGACGATGCGTGGGGTGGAAGGTGAGAAGGAGGATCTCGCCGTGAGCCGCACCGTGCTGGCGATGATGGACAACATCGACCTGAATGTGGGGCGGGTGCTGAAGAAACTCGATGATTTGAACCTGAGCGAAAACACCATCGTGGTCTATTTCAGTGACAACGGCCCCAACAGCTTCCGCTGGAACGGCGGCATGAAGGGCAAAAAGGGCGTCACGGATGAAGGCGGGGTGCGCTCGGCGCTGTTCATGCGCTGGCCTGGCCGGATCAAGGAAGGCAGCACAATCACGCCGATTGCCGGGGCGATCGACCTGCTGCCGACGCTGACCTCTCTGGCGGGCGTGAAATCAGTGAGCACCAAGCAGCTGGATGGCTGGGATTTCTCCAACCTGCTGCTCGGCGGCGAATGGAAGCGCGGGCCGCGCGAACTCATGAATTACAACGGCGGCAAGCTCAGTGTGCGCTCGCAGACCCACCGCCTCGATGCGAATGGCGTGTTGTTTGACATGGTGGCCGACCCCAATCAGACGAAGGATGTCACCGCTGAGCAGCCGCAGATTGCGGCAGAACTCGCCGCCAAGGCCACGGCGTGGCACCAGGAGGTGTTTGGGAAACCCTATGTTCCCGCTCCTGCCGGTGGCAAGGGGAAGGGGAAGGGGAAGGCGAAAGGGAAAAACCCGGGGGCTGAGCCGTTCGCGGATGACCGGCCTTACCCGGTGGGATATGCCGAGTTTCCCATCACCATGCTGCCCGCACGCGATGGCATCCCGCATGGCGAGGTCAAGCGCAGTTCCGGAGCGCCAAACTGCTCCTACTTCGTGAACTGGAAGACGAAGGAAGATGCCATGACCTGGGACATCGAGGTTCACACCGCAGGTGACTATGAGGTGAGCATTGACTACGCCTGCCCGGAGGCGGATGCCGGAGCGACGGTGGAACTGAGTTTCGATGGCGCCAAGACGACGGGGAAGGTGACTCCCGGCTGGTACCCGCGCCTGCTCGATGATCAGGACCGCGCCTCACGCAAAGGGGAGAGCTACATGCGCGACTTTCACAGCCTGCCGCTCGGCACCCTCACGCTGCCTGCCAAACGTGGCCTGCTCACCTTGCATGCGCTGGAGATTCCCGGACAGACGGTCATGGAAGTGAGGCGCGTGACGCTGAAACTCAAGACAAAGTGATACATGGCATGATTCCTGATCTTGAAATTATCGCTCAACCAAGGAGAATCTCCAAACCAACCTCTTCATGAAATTGTTCCGCGCCTGTTTTCTTGCCCTTTCCCCTCTGCTGCTGGCTGCCTGTGGCTCCATCGCTCCCGTGCCTTCAGGTACTTCAGGGATCGTGGTCGGTCCGAATGAAATCCGCGAATGCGGCCAGGGGAAGGTGCAGTTTCCAGCCGGGGTGTACACAGCGGAGGTCGTCTCTGAAAAGGGTACTTATTACCTGGCGCCTGAACGCATCCGCACCAAGGGGGTGCTCATGGGGCGTGCCGAGCGTGGGGGCATTTTTGTTTCCTCGGCACCCGGCAATCCGCAGGCCGCCTGGTTTGGTGACTTGAGTGCCACGGTGAAAGAAAAGCCAGGCACGAATGGCACTCAGTTAAGGCGGGTCATCGTGGATTTTGAGCCCTCTGTAAACCTGCCATAAGGGGTACAACAAAGCGGTGGTTTTTGGGTTGCAGGAGCATGGCTCTTCAAACTTGCTTTCTGCCTCATTTCCCACGCA
>JAIPJY010000123.1 GCA_021733925.1 Prosthecobacter sp.
TACCCATGCAAACCATCTCACTTCCTGTAGCCGAACTGAGGACCGCACTCGCGGGTCTCGGCAAGGTCATTCCCAAACGCATCACCCTTGCCGTTCTCGGCCAAGTTCGCGTGCGTCGTGATAGCTCTGGACTCATCGACCTCACGGTCACAGATCTAGACCGCTTCGCCACCTACTCGATGAATCATCGGGGCCAAGCCGAACCTGCCGCTCTGCTGGTTCCGTTCGGCGATTTGGACAACATCGCCAAAAGCTGCGGCGGTGCCGATCTCATCGAGCTAGTCCCCGTCAGCAAAAACACCCTCTCCATTCGTTTTCCCGTGGGCGGCCAGAGCGCCGAACATCACTGCGAATCCGCCCCGCCCGAAGAGTTTCCTCTTCAGCCGGAGGTTCAAGGAACCAGCATCGCCATTCATGAAGCACTGCGCTCCTCCATTCACGAGGCGCTTGAATGCGCCAGCGCTGACCCCGCCCGCCCCGTTCTTAACGGAGCGTTCATTGATGTCCGCGACGACAGCGCTCACTACGTTGTTGGCACGGATGGTCATCACCTGTTCAGCTCGAACAGTTTTTCGCTTCCACTGAAGGAATCCATTCTCATAACGGAACACAAGTTCCTCGGCTGGAAAGGCTTTCAGCAGGATGGCGAGTGGAAGCTCCGAACCATGCTTGCCAAAGACGATGGACCGCCCTGTTTTGAAATCGCCAGCGACCACTGGTGCTTTCTGTCACGGAGCATCGACAGCCAATTCCCCCAATGGAAAACGGTGCTGCCCAACCCTGCTTCCTACCAAACCATGATCTCCATCAACCCGGATGCCGTGGATGAAGTGATGGTGGCAGTGCAGCGACTGCCACTCGGGGAAGACCGGCATCACACCATCGGCCTTGAAGTGACCGGCAATGCATTCCGCTTGCTGGGCAGATCCCGGCCGGATTTGGCGTGGACAAAGATCGACATCCAGGAAGCCGGTGCCACCGGCCCTGAGGTGACGATCTTCCTCGACCGCCGCACGCTGCTCAAAGCGCTGCGCTTTGGTCTTACACGCATCGAAATCATCGACTCCATGTCGCCTCTCAGGTTCAGCCTGGCCGGGCGGCAGATGATCATCATGCCCCTGCGCATGAATGGCGGTCCCAATGCCGCCGCATCCCCGCCGCCGGCAACGGCGGCCCCCACACCCAGTAACAATCCTCCGCCACAAGCGGAACAACCCACACCACCACCCATGCAAACCAACACACCCACCCTCGGACAAAACAGAACCGCAGGAGCCAACGGCTCCAGCACTCCAACTGCTCAAACAACAACCAGCAAAGAAGAAGCCAAATCCTCACTGGAAGCCGCCCTCGTGCAGATCGAGGCAATCAAGACCGGATTCCGTGAAACCATCAACGGCCTGACCAGGCTCGGAGATCACATCCGCCAGTCCATGCGCGAGCAGAAGGCCAGCGAGAAGGAGATCCAAACCGTGCGTCAAACCCTGCGCAGCTTGCAGGGCGTCCGCATCTAGCAGCAACCCACAATTACAAGGCACGGGCCGTGCGCATCCACCAGATGCCCCGGCCCGCCTTGTTTCCACCCTTAAACAACGAAAGAAACTATCTCTATGATTGCTCATCTCGAACTCGAAGCCCCCACGTTTACTCAACGCCCCCGTCCCAACCTCATCCTCCACTGCGGCGCTCGTGCCGCTGAACGGCATCAGGTCATTGAGGTGCCCACACCGCATCCCACCGAAAGCTGGACTCCCATCTCGCACATCGAACTGGTGAAGCATGTGGAAAGCACCATCCGCAGCAACGGCCTCGTCGTCGGCACCCAGGCGCACAGCCTCACGCACGACGGCATGCGCTACTTCGGACTCATGGAAATCCAGCGTCGTGAAAACGATCTGGACTACTGCTGGGTGCTCGGCCTGCGCAACAGTCACGACAAAACGTTCCCCGCCGGCATCGTCGCAGGATCATCCGTATTTTGCTGTGACAACCTAAGCTTCAGCGGTGAGGTCAAACTCGCCCGCAAGCACACGCGGTTCATCCTGCGTGACCTGCCCGGTCTGGTTCAAAGCGCGGTTGGCAGGCTCATGGACCGCTGGCATCATCAGGACAGCCGCATAGCCAACTACAAACTCGCCGATCTCGACGACCGCACAGCCCACGATCTCGTGGTTCGTGCTCTCGATGTCGGTGTCTGCCCCAACCGGCATATCCCACTGGTCCTTCATGAATGGCGTCAGCCACGCCATGCAGAGTTCGAAACCCGCAACGTCTGGAGCCTGTTCAATGCGTTCACTGAAACGCTGAAGGGCAACCTGATCGAACTCCCCCGCCGCACGGAAGCCCTCCACGGCCTGCTCGACAACCACGTCGGGCTCTCCGCCTAGCTGCACTTGATTCCCAAAGGATCAAGCTGCCGCAGGCGGAACGGAAAAGCTTCTCTCACGAGAGGGGCTTTTCTTTTAGCTAACAGACATCATGCTCAACGAGACGTTTCGACAGCAGCAGGTTTGAAGGCAGTCCGCCAGCGAGTCGTTCATAGCCTCACTTTCCTCTCAAGCAGCTCAAACTTTTCTTCACTGAGAATCCCCTTTCGGTGCGGTTGGGGTGTGGCAGATTCATTGCTGTTGCAGGTGATAAGCACACTTGAACTGTTTCCCCAAATATGCCGAATCAAAGACAACCCGGAACAAAGCTGGCAGGAGCCTATATCAGTGCCGAGAAAGATGATGCTCTTGCCAAACTTGCTGCGCAGAAGGGCTACGCCAACAAAGCCGAGTTCATCAGGGTGCTGTTTGATGATGCGCTAGCCGAGAATGCACAAGCCCTCAAGAAGGCAAAACCCAAAAAGTGATGTTTGTTGCCGCTATTCGATTGCCGATGTGGATTTTAGGAACCGATTCAATTCGTCTGCGCTGATGAGAACATGGCGAAAGGCTCGTGATGGTCGAATCAGTCCACGTTGAATAGCACGGCGCATTGAGACGGTTGAAACTCCGAGCAGTGTTGCCGCGTCCTTCAGTTTGTAAGCCAATTGGGGAGGTTGTTCTGTATTCATGGCAAGAGCAGCATACGCCACCCACTGAACACGCAATGGCATCTAGGAATCATCATTTGCGGTTGTCATGCTTTTGCCACGTGGTCTCATCCCGCCAAGGCATAAATTCGACACCGCCACATCTGGCAGCGTCTTTTGAAACGCGGCCTCAGTGGTGGGAACATCCTGAACGTGTGCGTGAACGCGATTCATGCAGGGAGCACGGATGCAGACCCAGCGAAGTGGCAGGTTAGGCAGGGGATGTTGGAGCGGGAGATTGCCAAGGTGAGGAAGGCGAAGGCGGAGCACTCAGGGGAGAAGGGGAAGAGCCGGAGGAGGATTGGGTTTCAGCCGGGCTGATTGAAAGGTGGGCTGGCTGAAGTCGGGGAATGCATTGCTCATCTCCCCAGTTCAAGCCGTTGCGCAAAGTAGGCTGGTAAGCCGGCTTGGATGATCGCCTGCTGCGCACCTGCAATGTCATAGGGCACGCGTCGCCACAGGATGTCCTGAGTATCGCGACGATAGATGGCGTAGCAGGCACGTTCGTCGCGATCACGCGGCTGACCGACGGCTCCCACATTCACGAGGCACTTGCGGCTCAGCTTCAAAGTTTCAATCGACGTGATGTCCACGCCAAATTCATCACCCTCCACCCAGAATGCAGGCGAGTGCGTGTGTCCGATGAAGCAGACCGGTCTTATTTGATGCGGAAAACTCAGCGCGGCAGCGTCCGCACTCAGCACATAAGCCCACTCGCCAGGATGATGCAGGGATGCATGCACAGCCTCGTAGTCTTCGGCCTGCATCGTCATGGGCAGCGCCGTCAGCCAATCTCTCTGCCCCGGAGTCAGCACGCCCCGTGTCCACTCGATGGACTGGCGAGTGGCGTCCTTCACGTCATCCAGTCCGGCACCGGTGGTCACCATCGCATCGTGATTGCCCTGCACACATGGAATGCCGTGCTCCATGAGAAGATCAATGCAGTCGCCGGGGCTGCCGCCATAGCCGACCACGTCGCCAAGACACACTCTTTCGTTGATGTTGTGGTCTGCCATGTCTTGCAGCACGGCTCGCAGGGCATGGGCATTGCCATGGATGTCACTGAGGATCGCCACTGAGTTGTTCATGCCCGCACCTACCGGCTAAGCGGAAAATCGTCAACCCAGCGCGGATACGATCGGTGCATCCCGGCGATTGCCGAACCATGCATCCCGTGCCAGACATCGCCCATGCCCGATGCTGATACATTGTTTCGTGAGGCGCTACCGCTTGCCGATAAGATCGCGGGCGGTTATGCGAACATTCCCGGCATGACCGTCGATGATGTGCGTGCTGTAGCGCATGCGGCGCTGCATCGGGCGGCGCTGGCGTTTGATCCGGCACGCGGAGCGTTTGAGGCGTATGCAGCTCGGGCCATTCGGAATGCGCTGAACTCGCTGCATCAAAAGGGCGTTCGTCATGCCCGGCAGCATCTGCCGGAGGCGGATCTCGCCCTCGCAGCCTTCACCACGACCGGCAGCACCGCCCCCAGCCAGCAATTGCCGGATGAATTTCAGGATGTGCTGAGCCAGGTCCGCTCGCAGGAGAGCCGACGCGTGCTGGAAAATTTGCTGGCTACACTCCCCGCACGCACTCAGCAAATCCTCGCCCTCGTCGCGGAGGGGCATAGCTACGCCGAGATCGGCGAGCGACTTGGTGTTTCCAAGCAGGCCGTCCACAAAGCCGCTGCTGCGGCCTTGGGTAGCCTCCATGAACAACTGGCCGCTCAAGGTTTCGGCGGGCTCGACACTCAGGGATTCCTGCGCACAGCTACACGCTGAATCAATCCACTCATCAGCAATCCCAAATTACTCCTCCTTTATGGCAACACTCGAACGTGCTCTCCAAATCGCTGTGCAGGCTCATGCCGGGCAAAAAGACAAAAGCGGTGCCGCTTACATCTTCCATCCCATACGCGTGATGATGCGCTGTACGACTCCCGAGGCAAAGATCGTGGGGTTGCTGCATGATGTGGTGGAAGACACCCCCGTGACGTTTGAAGAACTGGAAGCCGAAGGTTTCCCCCCTGATGTCATGGCTGCGTTGCGGTTGCTGACTCATGCTTCCGAGGTGCCTTATGAGGATTACATTCAGCAAGTGAAGACCCACCCCATCGCCACCGAAGCGAAGCTCGCCGACCTGGAGGACAACATGGACATCCGGCGATTGGAGGAGGTGAATGAAAAAGCGGCGGCTCGATTCAAGAAATATCTGGCCGCTTTTAGGGCACTCGGTGGGTTGTCTCGCTAGCTCCGTGCGTTGAACTCACACCAATAACTCCCCGTCATTTCGTAGTATGTCCGAAGAAAATAAACTGCGCATTGTTGAGGCTTCAAAGCGTGTAAATACTTCTTGGACTGCTCAATGTCCGCATTGTCACTATTTGGTGCTTTGCGATTTGCCGACCTGGGCACAGCACGGTGAATCTTGGACTGATGGACTGCGGTGTGGATATTCGCAATCGGGCGGCTTTCCCCACCTTTGGATGTGCGGCATTTGCGGGAATCTATTCGTCAATGGGACTTCTAGGATAGCAGAGCCTAAAAACCCTAATCCAGATGACCTTGGAGTCATCATTGAGCCCTCGTGGGAAGAGATTCTAGACTTCATGGGTTCTGCAGATGGGGATTTGCCTCTTGTCACAAGGCAGGGCTTGGCTGCCACAGCGCTATGGCTAGCCAACCAGCCGCTCAGAGCCGTCATTGAGACAGGTCAATTCCAGCTTTGCGGACAACACCTTGAATTCGGACGGGGGTACCGCTGGTTGTTAATGAGTGCGCTGGAGATATTTCGTGATGATTTGAGTGCGCACGGCAGACTGCTGCGCGCCGAAATCTGCCGGTATCTTCGTAACTTTGACAAAGCCGCAGAAATTCTGAGTCAAGGAGGTTTTGGAACTCTCGCCCCTTTAGCACTGTCAATACACAAAGGTGTACAGGACGAAAGCCAGCTCGTAATGAAGCTTGAGGCGTCGCTATATTGGGAGAATTGCCCTGAAACAAATAAAAGGCCATTCAAACATTTCCGTGTGATGCGGAGTGACGAAAAGAGAACCAAGTAGCCAGAATGGACACAAAAGCATGGGAAGAGTTGTTGGGTGTAGCCGCGCCTTGGAGGGTAGTGGGCATGGAAATCAATGTCGCGC
>JAIPJY010000124.1 GCA_021733925.1 Prosthecobacter sp.
TTTGAGGGTGTTCACAGCCATGCAACTCGCTCCGCTCGCTGCCTGGCTGTGAACACCCTCAAAATACGGAGCAGGCAGTGTAACCTATGTCCCCGGTACAAGTGTCACCCATGTTCCAGTTCAAACCGACCACCTACCAGATGGCGGTCAGTGACGACGGCGCTTTTTTTGCCATCGCCAGGGCCATGGACGAATCCGGCACACCCTATGCCCTGCTCGCCTCCACAGATGGCAGGCATTGGTCACGCACGACGGTGAACGGCGGCAACACCGCTGTGGGCGCATCCAAGGCGCTCGCCTTCGGCTTTGGCCGCTTTATCACGGTCGAAAGCGGCGGCGTCACCCGCGCCAGTGCGCCTTTCCATGCGACGAATGCCGCGCCCGTGCCGTCGTTCATCTCGAACCCCGCCACCGGCGCCGCGCGTCAGTTGGTTTCCTTCAGCGCCACAGCCTCCGATGCCGACAACGATCCTCTGGTCTATGCCTGGGATCTGGGATCACAATTCACGATCGCAGATGGCTCCGGCATCACCCCGGCCTTCGCCTTTGGCGGCAGTTACACCATCACCCTGCGCGTAAGTGACGGTCGAGGCGGGTTGGCCACGCTCACTCAAAACATCGACGTCGCCGATCCCGCACGCACCTTCACCCAGCGCACCAGCGGCACCACGAACAATCTCAAAGCCCTGGCTGCAAACAGCTCTATCGTCGTGGCTGCCGGGGATGGCGGCGTCATTCTCACTTCCACGGACGGCGTCACCTGGACCACCCGAAACGTCGCCGAGTTCGCATCAAACATGTGCTTTCGTGCGGCTACCTGGGACGGCTCCAAGTTCATTCTCGTCGGGGAGGACTACAACTTCACCATCTCCGCGTGGGTCGGGGTGGTTTATACCTCCACAGACGGCGCCACCTGGACCCGGCGGTTTTTCGGCACCACCGCCAGCTCTCAGCTCTACGGCGTGGCCAGCAATGGCGCCGTTTCCTTGGCGGTGGGAAACAATGGCACGTTGCTCACTTCAAACGACGGCCTCGCCTGGAGTAGCGCTACGTTGAGCGGCATCACCACCCAGACGCTCGACGGCATCGCCTGGAACGGCAGCGTGTTTGCCTTCACGGGTTACGCCAGCACCAACGGCAGCACGGTCGTGTTCACCTCCACCGATGGCAGCAGTTGGATCGACCGCTCACTCGGCGCAGGCGTGGCCAGCTGGCAGGATCTGCGCAAGATCGCCTGGCTCCACGACCGCTTCGTTTCCAGCGGCTGGTATTCCTCCCTGCGAATCTCCACGGACAATGCCCAGACCTTCACCACCACACGCCCTGTGGCGGAGGAAAACCCCGCCATGGCCTATGGCGATGGGATTTACTACACCGCCGGCGTCGATCACAATGCGAGCAATGCAGACGTGGACGTCCTCTCCCTCGATGGCACGAATTGGTACTCCTTCACCGCACCCACCACCAGCGACCGCAGGGCCGCCGTCTTCTTCAATCACACCTTCATCACCGCCGGGGCTGGCGGCAGCATCTGGCAGAGCGGTAATACCACACCTGCTCCAACCTTCGCCAGCTGGCAGTCCATACACTTTCCTGGCGGCGGGGCCGGCTCGCTTGCCGGAGACGACGCGGACTTCGATGGTGTGGTCAATCTCATTGAGTATGGCCTCGCTCGTGAGCCGTGGCAGGCTTCGGGGGGCAATGGTGCCGCAGGGGTCGGCTACCCAGTCATTCAGTCCAACCGCGCCTGGCTGCATCTCGATCTGCCAGAGCCAGCCATGACGGATCTCATCTACACGGTGCAAGGCAGCAGCACGCTCGCGGGAAGCTGGGCTGTTCTGGCACAAAAGGTCGGTTCTGGTGCCTGGACGTGGCAGGTCGGAGGTGCATCACACGTCAGCCTCGGGACCGTTTCCAGTGGCCGCCTCCCGGTGGAAATCGGCATGCCGGACAGCGCGGATGGGCAGCCCCGCTATTTCCTGCGGCTCCAGATTTCCGCGCCTTGAGATTCAAGGAGCGCAGATCAAAGACGCCACTGCGCAGGTGTATGATCATCGCCTGCGTGGGGGATGATCGTTTGTTCGACTTGCGCGTCATTGCGGAGTAAGCAACCCCACTGCGCATGAAGATCCCTGTTGCTTACGAACTGAATGGCCGCCGCCGCTTTCTGCTGGTGCAGGACGGGGAGACGATCAGTGTCGGGCGTGGTGCCGAATGCAGCATACGCGTGGATGCGGAGGCTGTGCAGGAGGTGGAGGTGAAGGCGCAGTTTGTGAATGGGTGTCAGCTGGTGGTGGTGCATCCTGCCAATGGCAGCGTGCCGTATGCGCAGCCGCTGCCATGGAAGTTTGCGGTGGCGGGGAATGAAGTGGAGTTGCAGCGACCTTTCACACAGGAGCAGGGCAGGGCGGGGCATGAGTTGATTTTGCAAGGTTTAAGCTCGGGGGAAACCCGGCTGGTGCTGCCACCTGACAAGCCGCTGCTGCTGGGCGCGAGTGATGCCTGTGAGGTAGTCATTCCAGATGTGGGCTGTCCGGATGTGCTGCTGGCGCTCTGGGCGGCGGCAGGAGGCAAGGTCTTGGTGCAGGTGCTGGATGATGCCGCCGTGGTGGGATGGGTCGGACGTGCGGGTGAAACCGAGGCTGAACTGGAGCTACCTGTGAGTTTGAGCCTTGGCGGCAGGGTGCTGCTCATCCGCAGTGGCGAGGCGACTTCGATGACGCATCCGGTGGCGAAACCGATGGTGACTTCGATTTTGGCAAAGAACGCCGAGTATGCCCCGAAAATTGTGGCCCGACAGGGCGGCGAGGAAGGCGGGGGCAATCCCGTGAAAAAGGCAGATCAGCCGGGCAAACCGACGATGCAGGCACCGTCCAGCACGGGCCGTCCAGTGGTGCTGCCGCCGCCTGCGGCGCTCTCTGCGGAGGAAGGGGTGCCGATCATGACGATGGAGGAGGCGGCCAATTCCCATCCCAAGCCTGCCACTCCGAAGGCCTTTATTTTTGCCAGCTGGCTGCAGGTGGGGCTGAGTTTTGCGGTGGCGCTGCTGCCGGGGCAGGGGCTGCTTTCGCCGGAGCAGATGATGGTGCTGTGGTATGCGGCGAGTGGTTCGCTGATTCTGACGCTGCTGCTGGGTGTGGGGGTGTTGCTGAAATGAGCTGAAAAACGGGAAGGGATGGCCTACGGAACACCCGGAAAGGAGGTTTTCACATCGGGGACTCAAGAGGTGAGGTAATGAGCTTGGGCTTTGGTTTGATTTTCCTTCTGTTTCTTGTGTTCTGTAGCCACCATCTCCGTGGCCAGGATGATACTGCTTTGGCCAGTTATGGAGAGGTTGGGGCTGGCGATACTCTCCGGGCGCGGCGGGGCGTCTTGCAAACGCTGCTGGTGGGCGTGGGGTGTGGAGAAGGCGCTGGGTTTGCTTTCCTGTGATGACGTCGGGTACCAGGGGAGCCTCGCTGAGGCTCGGCACCCCTTCGCTATGATGCGCAGTCCCGTTGGGACTGGTGGTTAGCGGAGTGGGAGGATGTAAGGAGGCAACCTGCCAAGGACATTCCATGGCACTAGATGGGATGCCGCAGGAAAGACCTTCCCGTGATGACTTTTGGTATCAGGGGAGCCTCGCTGAGGCTTCTTTCTTCGCTCTACGAGCTTCGTAGGACAGGCGGCACCCCTTCGCTTGATGCGCAGTCCCGTTGGGACTGGTGGTTAGCGGAGTGTGAGGATGAAAGGATGCAACCTGCCAAGGACATTCCACGGCATTTTAGCCTTTAACCATGCGGAGGGTTTTGGAGTCGGCTGCGGGAGCTGTGGCTTTCGGCGGTCCCGTGATTCGCGAGAGCTGCAGAGTTGACGAAAAACAATAAGCTCCCGCTTTCGAACATCCCCTGGCATTCGCGAGCCACAGTGCCCGTCGAAAGCGGTAGCTGCGCTCGTTCCTCGCTTCGCAACCGCAGTCCATATGGGGGCATCCTCGGCTCGATCTGGAAATGAGTTTTGCGAAGCGCTATCGATGTGATGCCGCAGGAAAGACCTTCTGATGGATTTATGCCCCCTGCTGACCTGCCCAAGTAGAAATAAGCGGCTGGTTTTTTTCAGGCGGGTGTCATACAACGCAGCGTGCCGCGCCACTCAGCGGGAAATGAATGGAACGCGCCATTGCCGACCAGCTCGAAATTCTGCATCCCGACGCCTTTGGCTGGGCGCTGCACTGCTGTGCCGGGGAGCATGGACGCGCGGAGGATGTGCTGCAGAACGCGTATCTCAAACTCGCGCAGCAACGAGCACATCACGATGGGCGCTCCAGCTTCAAGACGTGGTGGTTTGGGGTGATCCGCTTCACGGCGCACGAGGAGTTCCGGCGGCTGCGCTATCGCGAATCCCTGCTGGGCAAGCTGCTGCTGCAACTCAGCGGTGCGGCGCACGATCCGCGTCCGTCGCCTGCACGGCAGATGGAGCTGGACGAGCGCAGGGACGAGCTGAGGCGCTGCCTGGCGCAACTGCCCGCACGACAAGCGGAAGTGCTGCATCTGGTGTTTTATCAGGATCTCACGCTCAACGAGGCGGCGGAGGTGATGTGCATCAGCATTGGTTCCGTACGCCAGCATTACGAACGCGGCAAAGCGCGCCTGCGCACGCTGCTGCAACCCGAGGATTTGCATGAACCCCAAGTCTGACGACGATCTGCTCGCGATTTTTTCACACGCACGCCGGCGTGATCGGGAAGACGCGCCTGCCTGGCGTCCGGAGTTGCTGGACGAGCCCCGGCAGAGCTCCGCGCGGCGCAGGGTTCCGGCGGCGCTGGTGGCCGCGAGTGTGATCGTGCTGGCGGTTTTTGTCACCCGCATGCCGCAGCCTGAGCCGTCGCTGAGTGAGGCGCTGCCGCCGTTGTTCGACTCGCCGCCGGGCGAACTGTTTGCCAGCGTGGAGCCCTCGCTGCTGACCTTTGAAGCGCCTTCCGACTTTCTTTTGCCTGATCATCTCAACCTCACCAACCCATGAAAAAGATCCTCTGCTGCCTGTTTCTCACCGCCGCCAGTCTGCCTGCTGCTCAAGTCGAAGACTGGCTGAAAAGCGGGCTGCTGCATCCCGACATGATTGCTTCCGTGCGCGAGAAACTTGCCCTGACGGAAGAGCAGCAGACCAAACTCAACACGCAGCTCAGCGAGGCGCGTGCGCAGGCCGAGCCGCTGGAGCTGGCGGTGCAGGAGCAGAAGAAAGCGCTTGGTGAGCTGCTGAAGGACCCAAGCACAAGCGCCGACGTGGCGGCGGCGCAGCTCACGAAACTGCTCGATGCGGAAGCTGCGATCAAACAATTGCAGCTGCGGGCGCTGATGGGAGTGCGTGATGTCCTGACACCCGAGCAGCTGGCCCAAGTGAAAAAACTTGGTCCGCCGAAAGTGGCCGAAGGCGGCGGTTTGGAGGCGAAAGTGAAGGAGAAAGCCGGCAAGCTCAGGGCAGCGGTGGAATCCATCGGCGTGCCGCCTACTGAAGCGATGAAATATCGTGGTGAAGAAATCGAAAAGCTGATCAAAAGCGGGGAATTTGCCCAAGCCAATGCCGAGCTGGACGAGTTGATGAAGGACTCGCACTACAAGGAAATGGAAGCCGAGGTCGAGAAGGTGGATTTTGCCAAATTTGAGCCCGGCAGCACCGATGTGGAAACTCTGCGGGAACGCTACGAAAGCTTGCAGGCGGCGGGGCAGGAAATCATGTCCCTGCCATTGCTGCGCGAGCTGGTGCAGGCCAAGACGGCCTTTGAAGCCGCGAAGGAGGCCCAGGATGCTGACCAAGTGGGGCGCATTCTCACCTATGTGGAGGGCAAGCTGAAGAAGTAATACCACACTGGATTGAAAACGGGTCTGTCATTCAGCCGACTGACGAGATTTGTGCGATCGAGTGATCCCGCATGAACTGGGTGGAGGCATCGAGAGCAGACAAGGGGGCTTGCGGGAGCACTGCCTGCGTGCGGCGGAATGGCGGGCAGGCGCTGCTGGCGGACGCGGCGTGCGAAGGGCGCGCTGGGTTTGCTGCCCGGAGGGTGTCGGCCAGTACCAGGGAAGCCTCGCCGAGGCTCGGCA
>JAIPJY010000011.1 GCA_021733925.1 Prosthecobacter sp.
AGCGTTCCTATCAGCGTCTAATCAGCGGTTAAAATCCGCCTCTTCCTCCAGCACCATCGAGTAATGAAGGACAGGATGGAATCGCACCCACTCAACAGAGAAGATGGAACCACGGATGGCACGACCAGCACGGATCAAAACATTAAACGATTCTGCTTCAGACTCCGTCATCCGTGTCAATCCGAGTAATCCGTGGTCAGAGATTCTGGAAGCGGCCCCATGAACAAAAACCATTGCCCGACTCCGGAATTTCTGACTGCCTTCATGAGTGTCTTATTAGCGTCCGATGAGTGGTTAAAATCCGGGCATCTCCAACCTCAGTCATTCCCTTGCTCACTCATTCCCTTGCGAAAACCAACGCCCCCGCAGCATCCAGAACAGAGAACAGAAAACTCCACTCCCTCTTCCCCTTTTTTGCGACTTTTTGCGCCATTTTGCGGCCAACCCAATTCCGGCCCCCCTCACTCCTTCACAAAATCTCTCATCTCATACAGCTTCGGATCCCTCATCGGCTGTTTCCTCGCAGCCTTCGCCCGCGTCAGCATCTGTGAAAACAGCGCATCCCCCGCTTCGCCCTCATCCATCCCACCAAACTGCTCCTCCAGTTTCTCCGGATCCTCCCCCGCCTCAAGCCGACGCACCATCTCACGCAGTTCCGGCGGCGTCTTGTCCCCCATCATCTCCGTCATCTTGCGCATGAAATGCCCCAACTGACGCGGATCCGGGTTCTGCTCGTCCAAGCCCCCCATCTCCCGCTCCATGTCCGCCATGAAGCTCTCCATCTTCGCATCATCCACCCCCGCAAACGGATCATCCCCCGACTCCTCCTTCGCCTTCCCGATCACCGCAAACGCCGACACCCGCTTCTCCATCTTCAGCCCCTCACCATCCGGACACACCGGCACCTTGTCCCGATACGCCAGCGTCCGCGCCAGGAATGAATACAGCTTGTTGTTGTCAGGACAGTAGAACTCGTAAATCGGCATAGGGGTCGAAAAAAACTTTCCTCTCAATATAACCAGCCCTCTCCACCGCTCAAGCCCCGCCAAACATCTGCCGTCCTTTCCGTCCCTTCATCATATAATCCTCTGCGTTCTCCAAATCTCCTGAATGACTATCCCTGCCACCCTCACACATCGCCGCCCATCTCTCAATTTCTGGACATTCCATGGCTCACCATTCCTTTGCCAAAAAAACAGCGCCCCCGCCACCACCCCAGATTTGAAACAAGCCAGCGCACGTATTGTAGTACCGGCTTTAGCCGGAATCTGGAAGCGTGCTTCATCCAAAACGCCCCCAAACACCACTGCCATCCTCCAAAGCAAAATCCCAGAGCCTCAATCTCCAGAACTCATCTCTGCGGCGTTCCAATCTCTGCGGTGAAAAAAATCAGTCTCCCCACCCAAAATCTTCACTTGGCACACCCGCCATTCATCGGCACACCATCCCCCGTGCCCGCCCTCTTCACGCCCCCCGACCACTTCCGCGAACTCACCCGCGCTGAAATCTTCCCCGACCCCACCCGCCCCCTCGAAATCGACCTCGGCTGTGGCGACGGCACCTTCCTCACCGGCATGGCCGCCCAGCACCCCGAGCGCGACTTCCTCGGCGTCGAGCGCATGCTCGGCCGCGTGGATAAAACCGCCCGCAAGATCGAGCGCCACCAGCTACCCAACGCCCGCATCATGCGCCTCGAAAGCGCCTACACCGTCGGCTGGCTCCTCCCCACCTCCGGCGTCACCCGCCTCCACCTCCTCTGCCCCGACCCCTGGCCCAAGAAAGGCCACACCACCCGCCGCCTCGTCAACCAAGCCGAATTCCTCGACGGCCTCCACCGCATCCTCACCCACAACGGCGAATTCCTCCTCAAGACCGACGACCAGCCCTACTTCGAAGACGCCCTCGCCAGCTTCGCCACCCGCACCCACCAGTTCACCCGCCTCGATTGGCCCGCCGACGCCTTCTTCTACCCCACCACCGACTTCGAACAAGACTGGCTCCTCATGGGCCGCACCATCCACCGTGCGAGATGGCAAAAAAAGGAACGTTAAGTTCCCTCATGCTCCGCCATACCTTTCTCTGCCTCCTTCTCAGCCTCACCATCACCCACGCTGAAGAGACCCGCACCCGCATCGCCCTCGCCGGCGACTCCACCGTCACCGACAAAGCCGGCTGGGGAGCCGCCTTCGCCAAGCTCCTCGGCCCCAACGCCGAGTGCCTCAACTTCGCCCGCGGCGGCCAGAGCACCAAAAGCTTCCGCGACACCGGCAACTGGAAAAAAGTCATCGACTCCAAACCCGCCTACATCCTCATCCAGTTCGGCCACAACGACATGCCCGGCAAAGGCCCCAAACGCGAAACCGCCCCCGCCACCACCTACCCCGAAAACCTCACCCGCTTCATCCAGGAAGCCCGCGCCATCGGCGCCCAGCCCATCCTCGTCACCTCCCTCACCCGCCGCATTTTCGAAAACGACAAAATCCGCGGCGAACTCAAACCCTACGCCGACGCCGCCACCAAAGTCGCCACCGAACAAAAGGTCCCCCTCGTCGACCTCTTCACCCGCAGCGTCAATTTGCACAACAAGCTCGGAATTGCCGAATCCGACACATTTAACCCACCCGGAAAAGACCCCAAAACCACTGATCGCACCCACCTAAACCCCCACGGTGCCGAAGTCATCGCCTCCATCATCTCCGAAGAACTCCACAAATCCGCCCCCGACCTCGCAAAGTTTTTGAAGTAGGCGCTGCCTACAAAGACGTTTATGATCCCAGCGTGAAATTTGCTGGCCAGCTACGGGGATGCAGGCGCCTTGTCGGGGCGCTGGCACTCGCATTGGCCCTGCAGCTCCAAGCCCAGACCACCGCAAAACCCTGGGCCGAACGCGAAACCAAGCTCGCCAACGAGTATCTCTCACTCCTGGTGCAGCAGCCTGAATACGGCCGAGTCTTGGACCTGCTGTGGGCGCTGTATGAGAAGCATGACGCGACCAAACTCCTCGTCGAAAATGTCTCCCAGCAGGCAGCAAACTCAAAGTTTGAAGCAGTTAAAATTGTCGAGGCGCATCTGATCCGGCGCAGCGGCGATCTGAAACGGGCCGCTCTGCTGTATGACTCTCTTCTCAAGACGGACCCAAAGAACCTCATCGTATTAAAATCACGAGCCGAAGTGGCGCGCGAACTGTCGGACCCCGCCACCGCATTCACGCTGCTTAAAAAAGCGGCTGAACTTGTGCCCGCAGATGATCCACAGGGCCCGCAGTTGTGGATTGAACTGGGTGGCATGGCCATTGCCGCAGGAAAGAATGCCGAAGCAGCGGATGCCTATGAGCAGGCGGCAAAGCTGAAACCGCAGGACATTGATCTGGCCCGTCAAGTGGCGCAGATGCTTCTGCAAGCCGGCTTCCCCGAACGCGCGGCGAATTTCTTCTCCCAGCTGGCAGACCAAAAAGACCCGCAGCGCAAACTCGACGCGCTGTATGATCTGGCGCGCATTTACGAACACGCCGATCAGTTCGCGAAGGCTGACAAGGCGCTCACTGACGGACTGGCGCTGCTGCATTTTCGTGATGGTCGTTATTTTGATTTTTTCCGCCGTCGAGTGCGGCTGCATGAACGCTTTGGGACACTGGAAGATTTGCGCAAGACATTGGAGGAAGCAGCCAAGAGCACCCCACCCTCAGAACAGGCGCTGCTGGATGCCGCACGTTTTTTTGAACTGACGGTCGAGCCGGATGAGCAGGTGCGCTGGCTGCGCACCTTGGTACAGGCGGTTCCTCAGGTGGAAGACTACCGCTGGCAGCTGGTGCGTACACTGCTGGATCACGAAGCCGCCGCCGAGGCGGCGAAACTGCTCGATGAACGGCTCAAAAACGACGGAAGTGACTTCCCCGCCTTAGTGATGCTGCGTTGTGAAGCCGATTTGCGCAGCGGCGATGCGAACAGCGCCAAGCAGCGGCTGCTCAAGCTGCTGGAGATACAAAGCTCAACCGACGTGGAAAAGCAGGTTCTGGGGTTTGCTCAGACGCGAGCGCTGGATGTGGTCATTGAAAAAATCCTGCGCGCACGTGTGGAGCGTGATCCACAAAAAGCAGAGGCGGTCTTCGATCTGGCGGGATTTTTCCGTGCACGCCGTGATGTGGTGGCGGAGGACAAGCTGCTCCATGGGTTCACGGACAGTGCGACGACTCCGGAAGAACGGCAGAAACGACTGAGTGATGCCTCGACCTTTCTGGCGGCAAGCAACAACCTCGACAGCGCGATCATCCTGGCTCGTGAAGCAGTGTCCAAACCAGCTGCAGGCCGCGATGCATGGCTGCATCTGGCGGAACTTCTCGCTGAACAGGGTGAAAATGACGAAGCGGCGGAATGGATTGAAAAGGCATGGCATGCCAGCACGACAGACGAAGAGCGTGTGGATGTGGATGAGCGCATGCTCTCGATCCTGATGGGCGACACGAAGACGGCGGTCAAGCCGGTGACGAACGGTGAGTTCAAGCTGCCCGATGCGTTCACCGGCACGAGCTTCGCGAGTGATGACTCCGAAGGCACCAAGCGTGAAAAGCTGCCAGAGCGGGTGCTGGACTTCGCACAAAAAGTCATCGCCACCGCCCGGCAGGCTGACCCCAAATCCACAGAGGCTCAAGCCGCGAAGTTTCGTGGCTGCTGGTGGGCGGTACGCACCAACCAGTTCGAGGATGCCTATCAGCTGCTGAATGCCTTGGAATTTGATCCGATGACGGAGAAAAAGCAGCCGGTATCCCTGGTGGTGGAGCAGCTGAAACTGGATCTGGCGCAGGAGGATGAAAGCTATGCACTGATGGAGCGGCAGTTGCGACGGCTGTCTGAGCTGGATGCCCCGGGACGCGTGCGGTACACGCTGCGACTGGCGGAACTGCTGCTGGAATCGGAGCGGCGCGTGGACTCAGAGACGAGCAGCCCTGGATGGAAGAGCGACAATCCCCTGCCGCCACCGGGCGTGGCTGCGGCGAAGCTTCTGGAACGCATGTATCGCGAGTTTCCAGACTCAGGGCAGCTGCTCTCGGCGTTGTCCCAGATTTATTTCCTGCAACGTCGGACGGATGATGCACTCGCACTGTGGAAGCAGGCGGTGAAGCGCGTCGACGGTCCGGCGGCCATCCCTCTCCTGGAAAATTATGCGGACATCCTTCTGCGGCAGCATCGCATCACGGACCACGTGGAGGTGCAGGCGCAGATTTTGGAACGTGAGACGGATGTGAAGCGCCGCCGCGAAGTTTTGCGCCGATGCATCGACCGGCTGACGTTTTCGGATGCGAGCGGTGGCGAACTGGCACCGAGCGTGGCGCGCGACCGCCTGAAGCTGCTGGAGCATGCACTTCAGGAGCGGGTGCAGCGACATCCGTTCGACGGGTTTTACCATGAGGCACTGGCTCAGGTGTATGAGCGCGGCGGCGATCATGTGAAGGCCTTCGCGAGCATGAAGCAGGCGTATTACACCGCGCCGGACACACCGTTTTCACTCGATCAACTGCGTGATGCCGCGCTGAAGGTGGCGGACTTGAAGTCGGCCATTTATTTCCAGAAACAGATCGCCGCAATGGCTCCGCCGAAGGAGATCGCCACCGAATCGCGGCGACTGGTGGAACTGCTGGAACAGACGTTTCAAATCACCGAGGCGGACCGCGTGCGGCGGCGCTTGGAGAGCCGGTTCGCCCAGGATGCGAAAGCGCTGGAGGAACTGGCAAAGTATTATCAAAGCTCGGGACAGGACGAGGCGGAGCGAAGAGTGTATGAGCAGATGACGCAGGTGCGCCCGTGGGATGGCCGTGCGCGCCTGCAGCTGGCGCTGAAGTGCCTGCGTTTTGCCGATGAAGCGGAGGCGGAAAAGCAGCTGCTGGCGGTGCTGGCTGCGCCGGTCAAGGCACGCAATTATCCGACCAGCGGAGTGCGTGCCCCGCTGCCGCTGACGGATACGCGGCGGACCGGCGGAGGCGTGACGACGGGAGACATCGTCTCGCTGCTGGATCTCGCCCCGGGTCTGGAGCGCAAGGAACTGGACACACTTCGTGCCTTCCTCGGCCAGCCAAGAGCGGAATTTGCCGAACTGCCGGACGACCCGGCGCTGGTGCGATTGAGGGCGATCGAAGAGCTGGCGAAACTGCGCAACGCCCAGGGTGGAGAGGTGCTGAGCCAGTGGGTCAAACAATGGAGCACAGGGGCACAGGGGAATGAAGTGGAGAAGCTCTGGGCGCTGTTTTATGCCGGTGCAGGCGTGGAGTTTCGAATGGTGCTGAAGAAGGTGCTGCCGGACACGAGCAAGCTGGAGGCGCAGTTTGCGATGGTCTGGCTGACGCTTCACAGCCATGGGATGGATGAGGCGGTACGCTGGGCGAGCGAGAAAGGCTGGTCGCCTGAAGAATTGAAAGCACGAGCGAGCCTGCTGCAGGCCTGTGTCTCAATGCTGGTGGATGTGAACAGTTTCCGCTTTCGTCCCAGCAGCCTCACCCAGCTGGGCACCTCTCGGGTGCTGCGCAACTCCGCCATCGTGGAACTGACCCGCAAGCTGCAGGACAAGCAGCGCTATGACGAGGCGCTGGCGCTCGGCGCCTGTCTTCCCATCAATTCACCGGAGATGGAAATGGACTACTCGCTGTTCCTCGCACGCATTGCCGAAAGCGCGGAGCGCTGGGAACTGGCGCGGAAGTACCTCGATGTGGCGGTGCGCGGCCCGGTGGCTGCGGAAAACTACCGCACCACCTACGATCCATTTTTGCTGAGCCTCACTTCACTGAGCCGCATGACGAACTCTGAGCAGCAGCGTGAGGAGGCACTGCAGGACGCATGGCGCAGACTGCAACGCACCCAGCCTTCGGCGCTGACGGCCATACGCAAGGCGGCGGTTGCGGGCCTCTCGGGTGCGGATCAAACCGGTGCCGAGACGCTGGGGCGGTTTTTGTCCGGACCGTTTATCTCCCAGCGCGACATGACGGATTCCAAAGGCAGCCTGCTCCCGCAAGGTTCGTCACGCTATGAAGAGCCTCCGCATCTGCGCAGCCTGTGGGAGGAGACGCGGGAGATCGAGGCGCTGCTGGTGCAGCAAGGACTCGATGGCGTGGTGCAAGGCGCGAACGCCACCCTCGCCCAGCAATACGGTGCCACGATGCTGGGACCGCGCTCGGATTCGGAATTTGGCGAATGGCGCATCAATGACCTGCTCGGCAGGCTGCGCGAGGTGGACTACCCCACACGGCGACGACTGATCCGTGAGCACCTGGCCGCGGTCGATCTTCGAACCGAGCACTCTGTGGACACTCTCGGTAATCTTGGCAGCCGTTTGGAGAGCGCAGGCTTTGTGCGCGAAGCCATCGACATTTACAGCATGCTGCCAGACCGTGCGCCATCGAATCCCGACTATGCGCTGTGGCTGCTGCGCGTGTGTGAAACGTCGATGGAGATCGAGCCTGGGCTGAGCTACTCACTCAAGCTGCTGCTGGCCGAACCACCGCTCAAGCCGCCACAACCCGGTGATGACACCCTGCGCGAGAAGCATGCACTGTTCCTCGCGCGAGATTTCAATGTGGATGAACTGCGTCGTCAGGGCTTCCGCGAGAAGTTTTCACAAGTGCTCGAACGCCGACGCCCGCATGAGGTTTCCTACCTCCGTGAACTCGGCCTGCTGCAGGAACGCATGCAGAAGGACCAGGCGGCACTCTCCGCCTGGGATCGTCTGCACGCCTGCTATGTGGCGAATGACCAGGCCGGCACGGACCTCGATATCGAGGCCAGCTTGCATCGCGCTCAGATCCTGCAGCGCCTTGCGCAACCCCAAGCCGCCCTGAAGGTGCTGCGTGAGGTGCCGCTGGCAGATCCGCTGGACCCCGTCGCTCAGGATCTGCTGAAACTGCGCTGTCAGATCGCCACAGCGGCTGGCGCCTCGGATGATGTGCGCGATCTCATGACGCTGTGTGTCGAACGCAAATCCCTGCCCTGCGTGGTGGCACTGGCCACTGGGCTGCGCACTCATGATCGGGCAGCTGAGGCGCTGAACCTGCTCACGCAGGCCGACCGCACCATCAAGGGCGACCATGAACGCTTCACGCTGCGGTTGGAACAGCTCAAGGTGATTGCGGCAGCGGCTGACTGGGCACCGGAACGAGGCCGGGCGCAGATCTCCGCGTTGTTTCGCACCACGACCAGGGATCAGGATGCACTCAAAGACATGCACGCGTGGCTCAAGGAACAGGCCGCTGGCAAACAGGCTGCTGGCTGGGCCGCGATCCTGCGCACTGAAGCACGGGCGGGCACGGACCGGCCACTCGCAGCGCTGGCGCTGAGTGCCTTCACAGCCGGACTGCCGCAGGAAGCGCATGCGGATTTTATCAGCGCCTGGCAGAAGGTGGAGGAAAAAGACCGGATCTGCATCGAGCTCGCCGCTGAAGAAATGCTCAAGGCAGGCCGTGCGGCATGGGCCTGGGATGCCTGCGAAATCGTGGCTGGCATCCCGACATTCCGCGAGCAGGGGCGCAAGCTGCCGCTGGCCGTGCGCGTGGCGCATGCACTGCATGATGAAGCATCGGTGCAGGAACTTTTCAGTGAAACACTCCGGCTGACTTTCCCAGGCGGCGCGCAGACGATCGAGTGGGCGAAGGCCTTTGAAGACACCGGCCATGCAGGGCTCGCGCATGAACTGCTGGGGGCGGCGCTGCAGCGTCTGGAAGACACCGCCGCGCTGCAGCCGGAGCTGTTTGCCGCGCAGGCACGCTTCCTCATGCGTCAGCAGGATTTTGAAAAGGCTGAGATTTTTCTCATGCGCATGAACTGGACCATGCCGGCCGAGTCGGCAAAACTCATCTTTGAACTCTACCAAAGCTGGGGCAGACTAACGGGCATCGAAACGGAGCTGCCAAAGTTCCGCCTGCCAGGAGGTGTGAAGCAGGAAATCCTGTTCCTCACCCGGCAGACGACCGCCAAAACCACGCCTCAGCCATGAATCCAACCCTGCGACTTCTGATCTGCCTCAGCGCAGGCGTTGTCCTGTGCCAGTGTTCCAGCACAAAGAAGAAGAAAAAGGAGGATCCATCGGAGCAATCGCTGGTCAAGCGCACCACTTCGGGGGTGGATACTAACAAGCGCAGCCAGTACGAGAAATACATGAATGATCCAAAGCTGTCGAAAGGCAGCGCAGGCTCGTATTTTCAAAAGCAGACGCATCACTCCAAAAACTTCAACGGTGGCAATTCGTATTCCGGGCAGAAGGAGTTCAAAACCAGTGAAAGCCTTTACGGCAGATCAAGGACAAAATTGGACATGACCTACGTGCTGGGAGACAAGCAGGCCCTCAGCAAGAACAACAGCTTCAAGGCCGATGAGTCCCGCTTTGGCAGCCAGAAGGCCCGCGAAGGTGAGAGCCTGTTCAGTGGGGCTGACAATCAATTCAACACCGGGTCCGCCCTGACGCGCTCCAAAAGCATCGGCAAGGCCCCCAAGATCATCGAAAACTACAATGACAAGGGTGGCGGAAAGAAGAGCGCGTACTCCGAGGAGGAAGTGAGAAAACTCCTGAATCGGAACTGAGCCCTGCGGTGGAAATGACAGTGCGCAGAACCTTCAACAGGTCTCTTGTTGATGACGGCGCTTGCATGAGCATCTGCCCTTTCTAATCAACTGCATGCGCATCCTCCACACCGCAGACTGGCATCTCGGCGCCCGACTCGTCGAGCGCGACCGCCTGACGGAGCACGCCGCCTTTCTCGACTGGCTCATCGACACACTACGCGCAGAGAAAATCGACGCGCTGCTGCTCAGCGGCGATGTCTTTGATGCAGCCAACCCACCGCAGGATGCCGTGGGACTGTATTTTGACTTCCTCAAGCGCCTTGCCGATTTGCGCAAGGTAAAGGCCGTCATCACCGGCGGCAATCACGACTCCGCCTCGCACCTCAATGCCCCGCGTGAACTGCTGAAGCATTTCGAAGTTCATGTCTTCGGTCATGCGGGAGACACCATCGTCGATCTCGGTGATGTCGTCGTCACTGCCGTGCCCTTCCTCCGCGAACGCGATCTGCGGCAGGCCACCGCCGGAGAGGCCATGACGGATGTGCAATCCCAGGTCCGCGCCGCCATTCGTGCGCATTACGCCGGGCAGCTTGCTTCAAGTCGTGCGCAGGCCGGGAAGCGCCGCGTCATAGCCATGGGGCATCTCACCGTGCTCGGTGCCACCACCAGCGACAGCGAACGCGACATCCACATTGGCAATCTCGGAGCCGTGGGCGCGGATGTGTTTGCCGGGTTTGACTACACCGCGCTCGGCCATCTGCACCGTCCGCAACAGGTCGCAGGCTTGGACAATGTGCGCTACAGCGGTTCGCCCATCGCGCTCAGTTTCTCTGAGGCTGCGGATCAAAAATCCGTCGTCGTTCTCGACACGCAGGGGATGAAAATCGAGACGTTCCCAGTGCCCATCACACGTTTGCTCACTCGTGTCAGCGTCAGCCGTGCGACACTCGCCACCGACCTCGAAAAAGTCCCTGCATCAAGCTGGGCGGAGGTCACGGTGAAACTCGACGCCCCCGAACCCGACCTAGACCGCCAAGTCCGTGAAGCAGCCGCTTGTCGCTTCGAAGTCTTGAAGGTGCTCGCAGACCTCCCCTCCACTCTCGCATCCACCTGGCAGCACACCGGCCCCACTCTGAGTGAACTCCAGCCCCGCGAGGTCTTCCGCGAACTGCTGAAGGAAAAGCAGATTGAAGGCGATGAATTGAGCGTGGTGTTTGATGAACTGCTGGCGATGAGAGAACAAAAAATCACTGCCTGAGACATGCGCCTCCTTGCCGTACGACTTCAAAACCTCAACTCACTCAGCGGAACGCATGAGGTGCGGTTTGATGCGGCTCCGCTGAGCGCGGCGGGCGTGTTTTTGATCACGGGGCCGACAGGTGCGGGGAAATCGACTTTGCTGGATGCGATGACGCTGGCGCTCTATGGCCGCGCGGCGCGTTATGGCAATGACCGGGCGGACGAGATGATGAGCCGGCACACGGCCGAGTGTCTGGCCGAAGTGGATTTTGAAACGGGCGGTGAAACACTGCGCGCCATCTGGCGGCTGCGGCGTGCGCGCGGCAAAGCGGATGGGAAACTTCAGCCGGTGGAGCGACGTCTGGCCAACGCCGTCACCGGGGAGATCCTTGCCGAGAAGGCCGCTGAGATGGATCGCATCATCGAGGAAAAAACCGGTCTCGATGTGCAGCGCTTTCTTCGGTCCGTGCTGCTGGCCCAGGGGCAGTTCGCGGCGTTTTTGAAGGCGAAGCCAAACGAGCGGGCGGAACTGCTGGAAAAGATCACAGGCACTGAGATTTACAGTGACCTGTCTAATCTGGCCTTCGACACCCACAAGGCAAAGGACGAATCAGCCCGCACGCTGAAGGAGCGCCTAGGTGCGGTGACGGTGCTGGACGGCGAAGGACGCGCGAATCTCGAAAGCAGCCTCGCAGAAGCCAAAACCACCGCCGAACGCCTGCATAGCGAAAGCCAGGCCGCGACACTGCAACTGCGTGATCAGGGTGATCATGCAGTCATCGTGTCTGATATTGCCAGACTCACCGCCTCGCATCATGCGCTGCAGAAGTCGCATGCTGAACTGGCCACCGAGGTTTCCAAAACCGAAGCTGCCTCAAAGGAAGCAAAACAACAACGCGCCAAGCGCGATCCGGTTTGGGAGCAAGCAGCGGGCATGGCGGCACAGAGCGAGCAGTTTGAAAAGCAGCTTGGCGAAAGCCGTGCGATGTATCAAACGTGGGCGAAGGAGCAGAAAGAAGCTGCTGCACGACGCGAAGCCGCCGAAAGCGCGCTTTCAACACACACTGATGCCACGCAGGCGCTCGAAACGTGGCTCAAGCTAAACGCTGGCGATGCAGAACTCGGCGAGACCTTGCCGAAGCTGCGTATGGCCGTGCGCGAGTGGCGTGGCGCGTTTGAAAAACTCGCCGAAGGCCGGAAGCGTCATGCGGAGGCGCTGGCGCTCAATCAAAACCTGGTCAAAGCGGAGACGGCTGCGGCGGCTTTGACGAATCAAGGCATAGAAGGAGCAGCCAAAGCAAAAAAGGATCGTGCGGAGCTGGAACGAGTCACGAAGGCACTGGAAGGTCAACGGGAGCTGACGCGACATGCCGAGAAGGTGGCAGGCTTTGACGAGCATCGGCACGATTTGAAACCGGGCGAGGCCTGCCCGCTCTGCGGAGCACTGGAGCATCCGTTTGCGCAGGCGGAAATAAACTTTGAATCCCAGCTTCAAGTCGCACGAAAGCTCCTCAACGGTCTCGAACAGCAACGGGAGAAAGCGAATCGTGATCTCACGACTCTGGAGCGTGAACTGGCGAAGAACGAGGCGGAGGTGACGGCGGAGCAGAAGCGCATCACGGAGACGAAGAAGCGAGTGAGTGAGTTGGAGGCGCCTTCGGATGAAGTGCTGGAGCAATGGAGTGCTGAAGAACAGCAGAAGCGCGGTGCGGTTCAAAGCATTACCGGGGCCGTGCAACTGCACGACCTGTCTTCGCCTCAAGACTCGGAGCGTGCAATCAGCGTGCTAGAGCAGCGTGCAGCCATGTTTGCGAAGAAGCGTGAAGAGGCGATTCATAAGCGCAGTGAACGGCAGAAGATCGAAGGCGACATCCAGCTCGCGCGGCAGGAAGAGGCGGCGAAGACGAAGCGCCTGGAAGAGTTGAAGGCCGAAGGTGTGATGCTGCGGTCGAGGGCGGAGGCGTTGAAGGCTCAGTTAAGTGAGTTGCTCGGTGACAAGACGCTCAGTGAAGATCGGCAACAGCATGAAGGCCGTGTTGCAACGGCGGACAAGACCTGGCGCGATGCGGAGGCCAAGCTGAACGTGCTGCAAACACAGAGCGCGGCGACGATGGCGAAGCTGGAGCAGCTCGAAGCACGCCGGCAGCCGTTTGCAGGACTGAGCGTGCTGAATGAGGATGCCTTGAGCGAACTAGACTCAAAGGCGAAGCGATTGAACGATGCCTTTGCGACCAAGCGCACTGAACTCGGCGCGTTGGAGCAGCAGATCCGCAACGATGACGAGGCACGGAAGCGGCGCGAGTCTGGAGGTGCCGAATTGCAGGCGGCGGAGGCTGAGGCGCTGCGCTGGGGACGGCTGAAGGAACTGATCGGCTCGGCAGATGGCGCGAAGTTCTCGCGCTTCGCGCAGTCACTCACGCTGCGCCAGCTCATCGGTCTGGCGAACGAGCATTTGAAAACCCTGGCTGAGCGCTACCGCCTCATGGCCGCCGAAGGCGATGAACTCGACCTGCGAATCGTGGATCTATACCAGGCCAATGTGGACCGCCCGATGGAGAGCCTGTCGGGTGGCGAGAGTTTCCTGGCGAGTCTCGCCCTGGCACTGGGTTTGAGCGAGCTCGCAAGTCGGCATCACCCGATTGATTCGCTCTTCATCGATGAAGGCTTTGGCACGCTCGATTCCGAGACGCTTGAGATCGCGCTGAGTGCGCTGGAGAATCTGAGGTCACGCGGGAAGACGATTGGTTTGATTTCGCACGTTGAGCTGCTCAAAGACCGGCTCACCACGCAGGTGCGCGTGGTTCGCGGCGCGGGTGGCACGAGTCAGATCGAGGTGGTGGCGTGAGCGCGTGACATCGGATCACTTTTTCTCGAAGACGACTTTCCCACCAATTCTTGTCTTGAGCACCTGTGTTTGCACATATTTCCGCTTCTCTGGACGGTCCGGCCATGCTTGCTTGAACGCCTCCAATGGCCATCTCAAATATCGAAAACAAAGAATCCCAGATCTGGGTCTATGACGAAAACAGCCAGTGTGTCGGCCGCATGCCCAACACCCGCGTGGAACTGGCTGGATTTACCTCCGACTTCTTTGTCACTGTGGAAGGTGGCTGGTTACGCACCTATGACCAGGACTGTGAGCGACTTGGGAGCCTGAGCGCCATTGGCATTACCGTTCGCAGTGTCTCGGGTGGCAACTTTACTGTTTCTGATGCGGGTGATGTCAGGACTTATGACAGACGTTGCAAAGAGATGAGGAAGCGGGGTGACTGAGCGCTACACCCACATCGCCTGCAGGCGCTTCACGCTCACGGGCTGGGCGGTGCCGAGCTCCTGGGCGAAGACTTGGACGCGGTATTCTTCCATCATCCAGCGGAAGGTTTCGTGCTGGGATTTGGGAACGTGTGAGTGCCAGCCATCGAAGTCGGCGATGAGGTTGTATTTCTCGATGTCCTTGGCGGGATTGGCGAGGCAGCGTTCGTTGCGGATCTGGATGGCTTTTAAATAACGCGGGAGATGCTGAAGCTGCTCGTGTGGTGTGGTGGCGAGGAGATCGGCGGGAATGAGGCGGGCGAGATCTTGTTCGAGGCCGGGGTAACGCTTGGGCTGCGCGAGGAGTTTGGCGCGCAGATCATGGATCTGCGTGAAGAGCGTCTTTACGCGATGGGTGACGACGGGGAGATCGCGCCGGACGGTTTCGCAGAGCTCGAAGAATCGTTTCTCGGTGAGCGGGAAAGTAGGCTGCAGGCGCAGCATGTAGGCGAGGATGTGCTCGTGGGCTTGCTGGGAGAGATTTGAGACTGGGGCGGCAGCGGTGGGAGTATTTAGCTGGGTGAGAGCGGCCTGGAAGCTGACGGCTTGCTGCGGTTTGGCGGTGGCTCCGCCGATGCTGCGGAGTTCTTTGGGGAGCCACGCGAGGTCTTTGCTCAGAGTGTTCTCGGCCAGTTGTCGAATGGCAGCGGGTGTGGTGCGTGCGGCTTCGGCGGAGGTGCGGAAGAGACGTACATCAATTTCGTTCTCGCGCAGGACGAGGCCGAGGTAACCGAGGATGGGCGTGCCGTTGAGTTCTTCAACAACGATGGTTTCCGGCAAGTCGCCGAAAGACCAGGACTTCAAGGCGAAGCGTTCGACGCGTGGCAGCAGCTTGTCCCAGGCGTCGGAACGCGGGTCCTGCTTTTGCATGCTGGTGCGGATGGTGTCGAGGTCGCGACTGGAGGCGATGACGGTGTTCTTTTTGGGATCGAGCACTTCAACGCGCGGCTGCAAATGCGCGGGCAGACTTTGTGGGGGCCAGTCTTCGGCGCGCACCTGGATGCGATAGCGTCGTGTGATGAAATCGGCGAGAGCGTCGAGGAAGGCTTCGCGGCCGGGATCGAAGTCAGCGGCGATTTCGCGGGCCTTGGGATCAATCGGCATCAACTGGCGGCGGATGACTTTCGGCAGCGCGCGCAGCATGACGTTGGCGAGTTCTTCGCGGATGCCGGGCACCATCCACTGAATCTGGCCGCTGGTGAGATGGCCGGCGAGCTGCGCGGGTACGCGCACGGTGACGCCATCGTTTTCCTCGCCGGGCTGATAGTTGTAGGTGAGGGGCAGCGCGGTGTTACCGAGGGCAACCTGATCCGGGAACATCTGCAGGTCGGCCTCGAACTCTTCGCCAGCGGTGAGATCCTGCTCGGTGGCGCAGAGGAAGTTCGGCTGCTCGTCGATGTGTTCTTTGACGAAGCGGTTGAGGTCGTGAATCGACGAGACGTTTTTGATGCGTGCGTCATAGAAATTGAACAGGCGCTCCTCGATGGCATAGACGCGATTGCTCCGCACGCGGGTGAGCATCGTTTCGATCTTCTGCCGCAGCTTGTTGTTGTGCGCGTAGAAGCGAAGGGTGATGGGCACCTCCTGGCTGTCGATGAGCGCGGCGCGGATGAACATCTGTGTGGCGCCGACGGCATCGACCTTGAGGAAGTCGATATGCTGGCCTTTCACCTCCAGGCCGTGAATGAGCACGCGCTGTGTCACCAGAACGCGCCCGGCTTTGAGGTTCCAATGCGGCTCGCTGTATTTGAACTGGCAGAGATGCGCGCCGAGTTCCGCGATCCAGTTCGGATCAACCTTTGCGAGCGTGCGCGCAAAGAGCTGCGAGGTCTGCACGATCTCACCGGCGACGACCCACGGCGGCTGGCGGCCTTTGTCCTGACCGGGCTTGCCCTTGCCGTTTTTCTCGCGGCGCTCGTAGAGATTTGAGCCGGGGAAGACGGACACCTCGCGATTGCCCGCAGCCTTGTAAAGATTGCGCTCCTCTTTCATCGCGACGTGGCCAAGCTGCGCGGCGAGGATGCTGCGATGGATGGCGTCGTCGGTCGCGGGTGGCGTTTGCTGGCGCAGATCGTCGCTGAAGGAATCGCAGAGCTGCTTCCACACATCGCGCCATTCCTGCATGCGGGTGAAGGAGAGGAAGTTGGATTTGCAGAACTTCCTCAGCCCATTGCGTGAACCGCCCGAGGCTTCGGGTGTGGCATTCCAAATCTTGAGCAGCGTGATGAAATCGGATTCGGGTGCAGCGAAGGCCTTGTGCGCGGCGTTGGCGAGTTCACGCTTTTCTTCGGGGCGTTCACGCGGATCGGGAATGCTGAGACCAGCGGCGATGATGAGGAGTTCAGGCAGTGCTTTTTCAATGCGCGCCTGCAACAGCATACGGCCCAGCGTGGGATCCAGCGGCAGCCGGGCAAGTTCGCGGCCGAGTGGTGTGAGTTCGTGCGTTTCACTGAGTGAGCCGAGCTCGTGCAGCAAATCGTAACCGGCACGGATGGACGCACTGACGGGCGGATTGATGAAGGGAAAGTCTTCGATCTCGCCGAGCTTGTAGGCCTTCATGCGCAGGATGACCTCAGCGAGATTCGCACGCTGAATCTCCGGCATGGTGAAGCGATCCCGTTTCTCAAAATCCTCCTGCGAGTACAAACGGATGCAGATGCCGTCCTGCACACGACCGGCACGGCCCGCACGCTGATTGGCGCTGCTTTGCGACACTGCTTCCACGGGCAGGCGCTTGGTGCGCGTGCGTGGATTGTAGTGGCTGATGCGCGCCAGGCCCGTATCCACGACGTAGCGAATGCGTGGAATGGTGATGGATGTTTCAGCCACGTTTGTGGCGATGACGACGCGGCGTTTGCGGCCGGGCTGGAAGATGCGCTGCTGCTCGGCGGAGGCCATGCGACCAAACAGGGCGAGCACTTCGAAGCCGGAACCGAGGCGGCCATCGAGAAGATCGCGCGTGTCGCGGATGTCGCGCTCGGTGGGCATGAACACGAGGACGTCGCCGTCGTCGGTTTCAATGAGGGCGTTTTCGACAGCGGCGGCGGCACCGTCGATGAAGCCGAAGTCGTCTTCACCGCCAGAGAGCGGTGCGTAGCGAATATCCACGGGGAACATGCGCCCGGAGACCTCGATGATCGGTGCGCCACCGAAGGCGGCGGAGAATGCCTCGGTGTCGATGGTGGCGGAGGTGACGAGCAGCTTGAGGTCGGGCCGCTTTTTCAGCAGGCCCACGAGATAGCCGAGCAGGAAGTCGATGTTCAGGGAACGCTCGTGCGCTTCATCGAGAATGAGCACGGAGTAGTTCCGCAGCATGGGATCACTCTGGATCTCGGCCAGCAGGATGCCGTCCGTCATGAACTTGATGCGGGTGTCGCGGCTGGTGTCGTCGCTGAAACGCATCTTGCAGCCGACCTCGCGCCCCCAGGGCACGTTCAGCTCCTCGGCCACACGTTTGGACACACTCATCGCCGCCACACGCCGTGGCTGCGTGCAGCCGATCTGCCCGCGCACATCGCGCAGGGCTTCGAGGCACATCTTGGGCAGCTGCGTGGTCTTTCCCGAGCCGGTTTCGCCTGCCAAAATCACCACCTGATTCTCACGAATGGCCGCGACGATCTCGTCACGGCGGGCCGTGATGGGCAGGTCTGGGGGATAACTGATGTGCGGCATGAGACGAAACGGGCGCGGAGAGTAGGCGGAAAATGGCAGATGACGAATTCCGAATGACGAATGCGCCAAAGATGTATTATCCGGCATGGAAGCCACCCGAACCAAGACATCTACTCATGGCGTTTGTGCGGTCACCGGCAAGTCGCAGCCAATGTCCAAACTGCTCGTTCTGCGGGAGCTGCGGCCCAACATTGCGCAACTCCTGCGCACCAGCCATCCTGAACTGACCGATGAGTCGCTGCTGAGTGCTGAAGCAGTCAATGCAGCGCGGCTGGAATACGTGCGTGATTTGCTGGAAACCCAGGTGGGTGATCTGACACGACTCGACGAGGAGGTCTTGGAGAGCCTGCACAAACACGAAGTGCTGAGCGAGCGCCCGCTCTCTGAGACGGAGGAGGTGCAGCAGCTTAGTTTTGGCCAGCGACTGGCGGACAAGATCGCGGAATTCGGCGGGAGCTGGACATTCATCCTGTCGTTCTGCTTTTTTCTCGTGCTTTGGATTGCCATCAATATCGGGTTATTTCTGCGTCAGCCATTTGACCCGTATCCGTTCATCCTGCTGAACCTCATGCTGTCATTCCTCGCCTCACTCCAGGCACCCGTGATCATGATGAGCCAGAACCGGCAGGAGGCGCGGGACCGCCAGCATGCTGAGGGCGACTACAAAATCAATTTGAAGGCGGAACTCGAAATCCGTCATCTGCATGAAAAGGTGGACTACCTGCTGCATCACCAGGCGACGCGGCTGATGGAAGTGTAGCAGATTCAGATCGAACTGCTGCGCGAACTGGCGCACGGGCGCGACAAACCGCACGCTTGATTCAGATCGAGCGCGGCAGCGGTCCCTGAGGCACGAGTTTCACGTTGTGCACGGGCACCTTGGCTCCGTGTTTGATCCAGTCGCGGAGGGTCTGGACGTCCTGCTTGGAAATGGCATGCCCACTGGGCGGCATGGCACCGGGGATTTCATCAGGAAAGGTGACGACCTGAAAGAAGCGGCTGGCCTCCGGCTTGCCAGGCACGATCCAATGCGAGCCGATGAGCTTCGAAAGCGCCTGCGTGTCGTTGATCGGCGGCATGGTGGAGAGCCGGTTGTCGCCGTGGCAATGGACGCAGTTCGTTTCGAGCACGGTACGAACCTTGGCGAAGGCCTTCTCCTCCGCCGGGTTTGTGTGGATGGAGGTGCAACTGGCGAGCAAGGCGACCAGAACGCACGTGACGAGGATGGACGGCTTCATCCTGCAGCATGCCTGCATTTCGTGACCTTGAAACTGCAATGCCTGCGCATGAATTGGCCTATTCCTCGCCTTTGAAGTACTCCACTTCCTGCATTTCGAAGGCTTTCTTATGCGGTTTGGTCATCCATTTGCCGGAGTCCGGGTAATGGATCACGTCCGCCTGCGGCTGGTCGGCAATGACGAAAAAGGTGAGATCTTCGGAGCCGTTGTTGATCAACTGATGGGCCTCTCCGGGTGGGAAGACGAGGTAGTCTCCTGCCTTGATATCTTCCTGGCCCTTCGGTGTGCGCACCTGGCCGCTGCCGCTTAGGATGTAATAGGCCTCCCACTGGGCGGAATGCTCGTGGAGCGGGAAATTGATCTTTCCGGCCGGAATGCGTTGAATTTCAATGTCAAACGGATGTCCTCCACCCCAGGTGCCCACATCCTTCACCCCTCCAGCGGCCTGCGACAAGTTGCGGCGCAGGATGCCATACTTGCCTTGAGGGGAGTTCTGCTGGGTCCAGGGGAGGTCGTCGGCGTGGGCGCGGGTCATATGGGCAGGTTGTAGCATGCGACGGGCGATTTGGCGTGATTTGGCGCAAAGAATTTTCGGCAAAACCGGCATCCCCGCTTGCCAATCGGGCGTTTCCAATACAGTTAGAATCATTCTAATTCTAAATTCGTCATGCCCCCCTCCCCTTCACGCACTCCTGCCAAACCTACCGGTCTGGACTGCCGTCTCGCCGTGCTGGGTTCGGACGTCCGCCTGACGCCGCACCGGCGCGAGGTCTTCGAAGTCCTCGCCTCCTCGACGGACCACCCCACGGCCTACGACATCCTTGACCGGGTGAAAAGCCGCAGCCCCGGCATGTCTCTGGCCACGGTTTATAACTGCCTCGAACACCTGACCACCGCCGGGCTCATCAAGCTCGTCCATCTGGAGCGCGGCCAGTCCCGCTACTGCGCGAACCTGCACGAGCACGTCCATTTCCACTGCGAGACCTGCGGCAAGGTCATCGACGCGCATCCCACCACTGACTTCGACGCTGCCAAGTTCTGGAACCTCCCCGCTGGCACCAAGATCGCCCGCACCGACCTCGCCATCCACGGCACCTGCTCCAAATGCGCGGACAAAGCCCTGAACTCGCAAGCCTGAACCCCAACACACTTTCCATGTCACTCGAAATAAAAGCCCTCCACGCCCAGATCCCCGGCCGCGAAATCCTCAAAGGCCTGAACCTCACGATCAATCCCGGTGAAGTCCACGCCATCATGGGCCCGAACGGCTCCGGCAAGAGCACCCTGAGCAAGGTCCTCTGCGGCCACGAAGACTATGAAGTCACCAGCGGCGAAGTCCTGCTGGATGGCGAAAACGTCCTCGACATGGCCGTGGATGCCCGCAGCCGCGCCGGTCTCTTCCTTGCCTTCCAGTACCCGCATGAAATCCCCGGCGTCAGCAACGCCAACTTCCTCCGTGCCGCCTTGAAGGCCCGCCTGCCGAAGGGCGAGGACATCGACGCCGTGAGATTCTACAAGCAGCTCTATGCCCGCATGGATCAGCTTGAGATGGACCGCAGCTTCACCAGCCGCAGCGTCAATGAAGGCTTCTCCGGTGGTGAAAAGAAGCGCAACGAGATCCTCCAGCTCATGATGCTGGAGCCCAAGTACGCCATCCTCGACGAAACCGACTCCGGCCTCGACATCGACGCCCTCAAAATTGTCTCCCGTGGCGTGAACGCCATGCGCAGCGAGAACCGCGGCTTCCTTGTCATCACCCACTACCAGCGCCTGCTGAACTACATCCAGCCCGACATCGTCCACGTCCTCAAAGACGGCCGCATCGTGAAGACCGGCGGCAAGGAGCTCTCCCTTGAGCTCGAAGAACGCGGCTATGACTGGGTCCATGAGGAGTCTCTGGCGGCGGCATAACTGAATTAATGAGCGAAGAGATTACAGTTTCATACACCTTTGATGCAGATGTCTTGATCCGGGCATTCTGGTGGCATCACCGCCGTAAGTACGTGCGGAGAATCCTGGTGTACGTCACTGCATTTCTTTTTATGCTAGGTTCGTTCTACTCTGGCCTGAACTCAGGTCACGGAGTTCCGACACAAGTTTACGTTTGGGGTGGCGTCGGTGTCCTTGTGTTCTTTTTTGTGCTCTGGCAGTTGATTCAACTAATTAATCGCTTCTTTTGGCGACGACGTATCAATGCGATGCCGCTATGCGGCAAGCAGGTCACATGGACAGTGACGGAGTCCGCTCTGAAATGCGTAATGAGCGGTGCTGATGCCACTATGGATTGGAGTGTGATCTTGGAGAGCGTAGCGACCCCCGAGGGCATTTTGATTTATCCGCAAAAGAACCTCTTTTATTGGCTCCCCCGAACCGCCTTCACCACCGAGTCCGAGTACATCCATTTCCGCGAGCTTGTGGCTTCGAAGACCAAACATTCAAAACTCGGCTGATCGTTCCTCACCTTGAAACTTTAAAATCTGAAACCCGCCAACTTTTAACACTATGGTCACTGCCCCAGACAACGACATCTCCGACATCAAAGTCGATAACGTCGGCGATTTCACTTTCCCCGAGCGCAACAAGTACGACTCCGGTTTCGGCATCACCGACAAGACCGTCGATTTCATCGCCGATGTGAAAAATGATCCCGACTGGATTCGCGAGTTCCGGCACAAGGCGCTCAAAATCTTCCAGGACAAACCCATGCCCACGCATTGGGCCACGAAAGATCTGGAGAACATCAAGTTCGACGAATTCCGCTACTACCTCAGCGACGGTCAGAAGCCGAAACGTTCCTGGGACGACGTCCCTGAGGATGTGAAGAAGACCTTCGACCGCCTCGGCATCCCTGAGCAGGAACGCAAATTCCTCGCAGGTGTCGAAGCGCAGTATGACTCCGAAGCCGCCTATTCTAACATCAAGGCCGCCGTGGCAGAACAGGGCGTCATCTTTGTCAACAGCACCGAAGGCCTGCACAAATACCCCGAGATCTTCAAGAAGTGGTTCGGCAAGGTCATCCCCACCGGCGACAACAAATTCTCCGCGCTCAACAGCGCCGTGTTCTCCGGCGGCTCGTTCATCTACGTGCCACCCGGCGTGAAGGTGAAGCATCCGCTGCAGGCGTACTTCCGCATTAACAGCGAACAGTTCGGCCAGTTTGAGCGCACGCTCATCATCGCCGATGAAGGCGCGGAAGTGATGTACATGGAAGGCTGCACCGCGCCGAAGTTTGAGACCGCCACGCTGCACAGCGCCGTGGTCGAGCTCGTCGCCTTGAAAGGTGCCAAGATTCAGTATGTCACCGTGCAGAACTGGAGCAGCAATGTCTTCAACCTCGTCACCAAGCGCGGCATCGCGATGGAAGACGCCGAAGTGCGCTGGATCGACTGCAACATCGGCAGCCGCCTCACCATGAAGTACCCCGGCGTCATCATGAAGGGCAAGCGCGCCCGAGGTGAAGTCATCAGCATCGCTCTGGCAAACAGCGGCCAGCATCAGGACACCGGAGCCAAGATGGTCCACGCCGCCGATGACACCACGAGCAACGTCATCTCCAAATCCATCTCCATCGGCCAGGGCCGCAGCACCTACCGCGGTCTGGTTCACATCCCGAAGCACCTCAAGGGCTGCAAGAACAACACCGAGTGCGATGCGCTGCTCATCAACAGCAACAGCCACACGGACACCTACCCCGCCATCAGCGTCCGTGGCAATCAGCACTCCACGCAGCATGAGGCGAGCGTCAGCCAGGTCAGTGCGGATCAGATTTTCTACCTCATGCAGCGCGGCCTCACCGAGGCTGAAGCGATGAGCCTGTCCGTGAACGGCTTCATCAATGACCTCGCGAAAGAATTCCCGATGGAATACAGCGTGGAATTGAAGCGCCTCATCGACCTGGAGATGGAAGACAGCGTCGGCTGATCTGCCCCTCGGCATCCGCCATTCACTGAAGCGCCTCGCTTAATGACGCCCTCCCCCCCATCAGTCGCACACTCCCGCCGCGCTCCTTTCGGGTTCGCGGCTGTTGTGTTGGCGGTGGCGGCGGCCATTGCCATCGGCGCTTGGGGTTGGAATTCGTCTCGCACGCCTGCCCCTCCGTCTATCCCAATCCGAGCAGAGGAACCCGAGCCACCGCCGCCCGATTCCAGCTACGTCATTGCCCGCGAGAATCTCGAGATCACACGCCAAGATCTCGCCAAACGTCTCACGTCCGCCACGGATGCCGCTGAGCGCCAGAAGATCCTCACCGAGGCCCACGCCGTCTTTGCCAATGGCATCAGCCGCCACCTCGCCCCTTGGTGGAAGGACACGCCATGGGACTTCAATGGCACCACCCAGACACCCGGCCAGGGCAAGATCGCCTGCGGCTACTATGTCTCCACCCTCCTTCAGCACGCAGGCCTCAAGGTTGAACGCATCCGCATGGCCCAGCAGGCCTCGTTGCACATCATTCAAAGTCTCGTTGGCAAGGATGCACTCGTGAAAGGCCACAGCCTCCCCCTTCAGCAATTCGTCGACCGCATCAAGACCTGTGGAACTGGCCTCTACGTCGTCGGTCTCGACAACCACACCGGTTTTCTTTGGAACGATGGCACCGACGTCTGGTTCCTTCACAGCAGCTTCGCTGGCAAACGCTGTGTCGTCAGAGAACGCGCCCATCAATCCGAAGTCCTCGGCGCCTCCAAATACCGCGTCGCCGGCTACCTGAGCGGCAATCGTGAGCTCATGGAATCCTGGCTCGCCGCCCGCGACATCCCAACCAAGCTTCCATCCGCCTGATCCTTTTCTCTTCGGCCATTCCTTCGTCATTCACACTCCAATGCCCGCCACTCTTTCCGCTCCCAAGTCTCCCTCAATGCCCTCCGAAGTCCCAACCTCGCCTGTCTCTGCTCTTTCCGGCCTCGAAATCACCCTGCCTGTGCGCGATGAAAAATCCGCACCCGGCTGGTTTATCGCCCGCTCGGAAGCGGCTTGGGCTGAGTTCCAGAATATGCCGATGCCTGGCATCAAGGACGAGCACTGGCGCTACTCCAGCTCGAAGAAAATCGAGCTCGCCGATCACACGCCAGCTACCGCACCCACAGCTGCGAATACCGCTGCTGCCCTCGCCACCACCGAAGGACTCAAAGAACGTGCCGCCCGCTTTGTCTTCGTGAACGACGTGCTTGTCGAGTCTGACACCACCAAACTGCCAGCCGGTGTTGTTTGCGTGACCTTCGCGGATGCGCTGCGCGATCACAGCGAGGTGCTCAAGGAACACTTCATGCAGCGCGAGATGACGCTGGGCTCCGCCAAGTTCGCGGCCCTGCACCTGGCGCATGTGAAAGCAGGCGTGGTTGTCATTGTGCCAAAGAACGTGGCCATTGAAAAGCCCGTCGAAATCTTCCACTGGGTCGTCGGCGATCACGCCGCCATCTTCCCACACACGCTCATCGTGACCGGAGACAATGCCGAGGTCAGTGTCGTCGATCATTACCGCAGCCTCGAAGGTGAAGGCGGTCTGAGCATCGCCATTGCCGATCTCGTCGGCGGTCGCGGCAGCAAGATCACCTACGCCGCCTGCCAGGAGCTGGCGGATGACGCGCAGGCGCTGCATCTTTCCAGCATCGTTGCCGGGCGTGATGCCGCCATCAAGAGCTTCCAGGTGCAGCTTGGCGCAAGCTTCAGCCGCAGCGAAAGCGTGAGCGATCTCATCGGCGAAGGCTCCCGCAGCGACATGCTCAGCGTGTCTCTGCCCATCGGCGAGCAGGTCGTGGATCAGCGTACGCTGCAAAATCACAAGGCCCCGCACGCCAGCAGCGACCTGCTTTACAAAAACGCCCTCTACGGCAAATCGCGCAGCATCTTCAGCGGCCTCATCACCGTGGATGAAGGCGCGCATTACACCGACGCCTACCAAACCTGCCGGAACCTGCTCAACAGCAACGAAGCCGAGGCCACGAGCCTGCCGGGCCTCGAAATCAGCGCCGACCAGGTGAAATGCAGCCACGGCGCCACCAGCGGCCCCATCAGCGACGAAGAACTCTTCTACCTCAAGGCACGTGGCATCAGCGACAGCGAAAGCCGCAAGCTCATCATCGAAGGCTTCCTGGCCGGTGTGATCGAACGCTTCGGCAATGGCGAACTGCTTGATACATTGGTAGCACGCATCGACGAGAAGTTGGAGCGTGCGGTGTAAGGCGTTTTCTGGATCAGACAAGCGCGGGAATCACCCCGACTGAAAGATCCACTGGGCAGTTGGTCACGCTCGGGGTGAGCCGCTCCCACATGTACTGCACGGCCTGGGCCAGCAGTTGCACGTCCACGCGGGCATCATGCCGTTTCACGCCCTTGCTGGAGACACCGACGCGGCCCAGCACTGCGTCAAGTCCGTGGCCGCCTTTGCCGCCCCAGATTTTGCGGGAGAAATCGCGCGAATCGAGGGCGCTGGTCTCACGCACCGGTATGCCGTGCCGTTTGCAGTGCTCTGCGATGAAGCGCATGTCGAAACGAATGCCGTTATGCGCGATCAAGGTCGCATTCTGACCGACGAAGCGGGAGAATTCCATCAGCACATCCGTCGGCAACGGCGCATTAGCCACCTGCGCCTGTGTGATTCCGGTCAGCTTGGTGATGAACGACGGAATGCGATTTTCCGGCCGCACGTAACTGTCGAAATACTCCCCCTCGTCCCACTTGCCGTTCTTCACCTTCATCGCTGCGATCTGGATGATCTCATGCTGGGAGGGTAATAGGCCGGTGGTTTCGAGGTCGAAGATAATGAGGTTCATGCATGCGGGCGGAATACGCTGTCGCATCCCACCCCTTCGTTGCGGCCATAGCAGACTGATTGCAAGGCATTAAACGTACACCCGGGGTACGCGGGCGTTGATGTTGGTCATCACTTCATACGCAATGGTACCAGCGGCGTCCGCCACATCCTGCACGGCAATCGTCTCATTCCCGTCGCTGCCAATGAGGGTCACGACATCGCCATTGTAGGCCGTGCCCCACTCCAGATTCACCATGAACTGATCCATGCACACGCGCCCGACAATCGGGTGGCGCTGGCCACGAATGAGCACTTCGCCACGATTCGACAGCGCCCGGAAATACCCATCGCCATAGCCCACGGGCACAGTGACGACACGTACCGGGTGATCGCTCTGCCACGTGCTGCCATAGCTGACAGGTTTGCCCGGCTGCACGACTTTAAAGAACACCACCTGCGATTTCCAGTTCAGCGCCGGCTGCAAGACGACCGTTTGCCGCACCTCCTTTGAGGGATACACGCCATAGAGCATGATGCCCGGGCGGACGAGATCGAGATGACTTTCGGGCAACTGCAAAATGCCGCCGGAGTTGGCGATGTGCCGCTGGGGCGGCTGCAAGCTGCGCTTCGGATAAAACTCCAGCACTTCGAGAAACCGTGCGAGCTGCTCTCTGGCCGAGGTGAGGTCTGCGTCGTCTGAATTCGCAAAGTGCGAGTAGATGCCGGCCACTTCCACATTCGTGAAATTCAGACTGGCCTCCAGCAGCTTTTCCGCGCTGTACCAATGTACGCCGATGCGTTCCATGCCGGTGTCGATCTTTAGATGCACGCGCGCCTTCGTCTTCACCGCTGCAGCCGCCTCGTCAATCTGCCGCAGCTTGTCGATGGAGGATGCCGCCATCATCAAACCATGAGCGATGAACTGCGGGATCTGCCGCGTGGCCACGCCGCCAAAGACGAGAATCGGCAGAGTGATGCCCGCCTGCCGTAATTCGATCGCCTCTTCCAGCAAGGCCACCCCCAAACAAGGCGCGCCATGATTCATCAAGTGCCGCGCCACCTCGACGATGCCATGACCATACGCATTTGCCTTCACCACCGGCATCACAGACGCAGTGCCCACATGCGCACAGATCGCGTCATAGTTCTGCGCGATGGCACCGAGGCTGACCTCGACGTGGGCTGGGCGGATGGCGTCCATGTTCACGCATCATGGAGAGTCGGAGAGCCGTCGGCATCCACTTTTCGCTCTGTTAGCTCAATGCGATGTCCTTCGGGATCATCCAAGACTGCACGCATTCCCCAGACTCCGATCTTTGGGGCAGAAACCAACCTCCCACCATTGAGACTGATGTCTGCACAAGCATCTGCCACAGAATCCACGCAGAAGCCAATCCGTGTCGCCGTGGTTGGGCAATCTGCAGCATTGAGCGGGTAAATTTCAAACACGCCGCCAGTACCAAGCTCTGCCGAAAAATGTTCTGGGCCACTGCCATGACGATGCTTCACGAATTTCATGCCGAGGTGAGCATAAAAGGCCGCCAGTCTCTCCGGATCAGCGGACCGGAGTACAAGGAGCGACAGGCTGGGATTCATGCCGAGCCATCGCCTAGCCCAAGATCGCTTTCAACTTCGCCTTCACATCGGCAAACGCTTCATCGCTCAGCGCGGGCGTGGCAGCCGCAGCCATGGGCAGGCCCTCTTCAGGCAGCGTGATCCAGGAGCGGCAGCCACCGTAGCTCTTCGCATACGGGAAATGCCAGTTCTGCGGGAGTTTGTAGGCGCGGACCAAAGCCACATGGAGGCAGCTTTCGTCGTCATAGATGAAGCGCTCCTTCACCACGTCCTCATTCCAGATGTGCAGCGGAGCCAGCGCGGCCACCTTGTCCCAGTCGGTGACCTTCCACACCTGCTCCAGCGCGGCGCAGCCGTCGATATCGACGGTGGTGCGCTGCTCTTCCGGCGGGAAGTCACGCTGGGTGTTCTCAGGCACCCAGCTCAGCTTTTCGGCCTGATTGTGAAACCAGGTTGGAAACAGGAAGAACTCGCGGTGCTTCCACTCAAAGCCGCCACGGCCTTCGTGAATGCCGCCTTTGCGCAAAATGATGCTGAGCCGGCCCTGCGCCAGCGCGTCGCAGACGAAGGACCATTCTTTGAATCCGGTGGGGGTGATTAAATCAGGCATGATAATGGGTTACGTAAGCGGAGCAGCGGGGAGAGCAAGCAGGAGCAAAAAACGAAGATAGAATGACAAAGGACGAGGGTCACTCTTCGGACATCAGATAACCACGTCCGGCTCCAGCGCCCTTATCCGCTTGACCGCCATATCCAAGTCCACCGCTTCGTCACTATCCACCAACCAGTGGGCCATGATCAACGCTGACCTTTGCAACCCCAGCTGGCAGTGCACAAAGACTCGCCTTCCCTCGGCCCGCTGTCTGCGAATGTACTCCACCGCCGTCGCGATTTGCTCCGTCTTCAGCGGCATCAGATCCAACAGCGGCAGATTCACATAAAACGCCCTCTCCCGAAACGCCCTCGGCGCATTCGTCTCCGCCGTCAGATCCAGCACCGCCAGCGCTGTTCCTTCGGCTTCTGCAGCGGCTACCATCGCCACAGCCTCCTTGCCCGTCAGCCGTCTTCCAAAGCACACTCCCGGCGTCACCTCACACCAGCCAGGCTTTCGCTTCAGCCATTTTTTCTGCACCCAGCCCCGCACCAGCAGGATCGGCAGCAGGCACCACTCAGCCGAGGGCGACAGCGTCCCGTTCTCTTTGCCCAAAAGACGCGAAAGCCCCGTCCCATACGCCAGCGCCATAATCCCGCACGCCACGGCCGGCCACACAAACCCGATCCACGCAAACCCCAGCGCCCCGCACACCACCGCGCCGATGCCATAACGCACCGCATACTTCTTCGAGGGATTTCGCGTCCCCATCTGCCGTGGGTCCGGCACCAGCGCCGCCACCACCCACCCCATGATAAATCCCCCCGCCACATCAATGAGGTGATGCTGCCACACCAGCAGCGTGGAAAGCCCGATCAGGATAAACCACACCTTCACCGCCGTGCGCGCATGCCCCGTCAGGTGCGCCCCATAAAACACCCACACCAGCGACCTCAGGCTGATGTGCAGGGAAGGCGCCAGATTGTACGGCAGATCATTGAAATACAGCGCGTGAAAAAACGGCGCCGTCCACCCGCTCGGCTCCGGCCTCGGCAGCCCCAGCTTCAATGGAAACAGCAGGAAAAACAGGCCGCTCAGAATCGTCACGGTTATGAGCCGCTTCGTCAGCAGATTCAGCTCCGTCTTGCTCCCGCACAGAAAAAACGCCCCGCAGAAAAACAAATCCAGCGACCAGTACGGCACCACCAGCTCTCTCACAAACGGGATGCTCTTCTCCCATTCGAACATCAGCGTCGGCACGTCCCCCCGCATATGCGTGAGAAGGTTGCATCCGCTGTACACGATCACAAACGTCGCCCCCGCCAGCGCCAGCCGCCACAGCCTTGGCCACAGCAATCCCGGCTCACGCGGCGTTCGATTCGGCAGGGTTTGCATCGTCATGATTGAAGCAGTTGATATGATTTCGAAGTCCGCAAATTTTCTCCCTCTCCTCGCCCCAGATTCTCGCAAACACTCGCAATCTTCTTCGGGGAACCGGAGCGCAGCGGAGATAGACGAAGTCAAAGGGTTGGGGTGAGGGGACGACCAAAGCCTCCGATAACACCGAACTACGCCCCACCCTTTGGCTTCCTCGCTGCACTCACCGTGAAGATGCCAAAGTCATCCACCCACTCCTTCTCCTTCTTAAATCCAGCCGCCTCCACCAGCGCATCCATCTCCCCCTGCGGCCGTCGCCGCATGACCCAGAACTGCCCATCACGATTCGTCAGCGTCCGCGCGATCATCTCCACCTGCGGATGCCAGGGCTGCCCCGTGTAGATCAGCCACCCACCGTCATTCACCGCACGGTGCAGTCCGCGCAGGGACCTCTGCAGCTTTTCGTTCTCCGGAAACAGCTCATACAGCCCGGATACCACGGCCACCGACGGCTTCGGCTCCACACTCGCCAGCGAGTTCTCATCAAACGCATCGCCCTTCACATGCGTGATCCTGTCCTGCAGCCCCTTCTCCCGCGCCGTCGCACGCCCCGTGTCCAGCGCGGATTCACTCCAGTCCCGGCACAGCACTTTCAGATCAAAGCCAAATTCCTGGTCCTCCAGAACATCCAGCAAATAGCGCCCTGCGCCGCCCGCAATGTCCATCAATTGCAATGGCAGCCCTTCATCGCGCACCTGCTTCAGCGCATACTTCAAGGCTTGGTTCATGCACGCCCGCCGTTGGCGGATGCCACGCCAGCCGATCGCATCCAGATAGCCACGATCAATGACTTTCCCGATACCCAGTCCACCGTTCGCCTTGTTCTTGTACACATAGTCCAGGGACTCCCCTGAATCGAACCCCGTCGCATGGCCGATGCGGATCCCCTCGCTCAGCTTGCCCAGCGTTCCCATGCTGATCCGCTGCAGCAAAAACGACAGTCCACGCACGGAAGGGGAAGGCAGCGGCTTCTTCAGCATCGCAAATTCCGCGTTCGTCACCGGATGGGACAAGTCCGCCTCCAGCCGAGGTGGCGTGAAGTTCGCAATGCAGCGCTCCGCAAAGCGTTTGATGGCCCCGCACACCTCATCCCGGCACACATCGTGAAAGATCGCATGTCGCGCTCCTTTCAGCGTCAGGTGGGTCTTCTGGTCGCTGCCATAGTTCTCGTACAACTGGTCTGCCGCCTCACGCTTCACCACCTTGTCAGCCCCGGCAGAGAACATCAGCAGCGGCCGGTCCATCACCTCCGCATCACTGATCACCCGCTTCGCGGTGTCGAAGAGGTCCACCAGGACTTTTGCCGAGATGTCCTTCGAAATGAGAGTGTCCGCATCATACACCGCCGCCGCACTCGCATCCCGTGTCAGCCATGAGCCCTGCACATAGCTCTTGATCGTCGCATCCGTCTTCACCTTCTGCAGCAGGCGGATGCCCGTCAGTGCTCCCGGCACAATCAGGTTCACCTCCAGCGCAGGCGTCGCCAAAACCAGACCCGCGATTCGTGGCGCGAAATCATGCACCCATGCCGCCCCCACCACACCTCCCACACTGTGCGCCACGACTACCGTCCGCTCGGGCACCAGCCCATGCACCTTCTGCAGGTGGTGAAAAAATGTATCGAGATCCCGCACATACTCCATGAATCCCGCCGCATGCCCGCGCTTGCCCGGCGACTGCCCATGGCCCCTGGCTTCCCACGCATAGATCGCCGTGTCCGACATCGTCAGATGCGGCACCACCGTGTCCCACCGGTCCGCATGCTCATGCCCGCGATGCAGCAGCACCAGCGCCTTGGACGCACCCGCCACGTTCCACGTCTTGTAGTGCAGCTCCAGCCCGTCATCCGTCGTGAATTGCAGTCGTTCAGAGTTCATGCGTCGCTCATCCTTTCGGGTTTTTTTGATTCAAGGCCTTTGCCAGGTGCGCCGTGCGCCGCCAGCAAGTGATCACGATGCCAGCGTTCACAATCACAAGACACCACATCATAAGCGGCGGTGCTTTCACATTCATAATATCGATAGTCATCATCGATAGACAGCCCACCGTCACTGCAAACATCCGGTGCGGCTTCGCCATCGGCCCGCAGAAATCATGCCTCCCAGTCAGGCTGGCACCCAGCGCCCGAATGTACGCCGTCAGCACCGCACCGCCCATCGCTGCCCAGCCAAGCGCAATGGTCCAGTCTGTCCCGGCCGCATAACCCAGTGGCACTAAAATGAACGCATCATCAATCCGGTCCGGAATCTCATTGAAGAGATCCCCCGTCACCGACTTCAGCCCGCCCTCCACCGCCAGCAGCCCGTCCATCATGTTGCAGAAAAGCCGCATCTGAATCCCCGCCGCTGCCAGCAGCCAAAACGCCCACGCATGCCCGCTGTTCGGAGCCATCAATGCCGCCCCTCCGCCCACCGCCGCGCAAACGATGCCCAGCACCGAAACCACATTGGGCGTCAGCCCCGCCTTCAACATCCACCGCGAGAAAAACCCCGCCCACGCCGTCGTGCGAGACTTAAGAGGACGCCGTGAGGCAGAGTCATCGATCATGGTATGCAAGCAACAGCACGCACGCCTCCCCCGCAAGTAGCCGATTGCCCTGTGCCACTGTCCGCCGCATAATCCTGACACTCTCGAACGTATAGCATGTCGTAAGTCAGTCCGCCGCCTCATGCCTCCCTTCCCCAATCCCACCGGTGCTTGCTCCCCGGTCACCCGCCGCCGCCTTCTCACTGCCGGCGGCCTCGGCATGCTCGGCCTCACCATGCCCCGCTTCCTCCGCGGCGCAGACGCGCAGCAGACGGCAGCCTTGGCTGCGGCCTCCGCCACCACCCCGGGCTTGGACAAACTCGTCGCCCGCGCCAAGTCGGTGATCTTTTGCTTCCAGTGGGGCGGGCCGAGCCACCTGGAGACCTTTGACATGAAGCCGGACGCTCCCGAGGGCATCCGTGGTTTTCATAAGCCAATCAAATCAAATGCCGACGGCATCTGGGTCTCCGAGAAACTCCCCAAGACGGCCAAGGTGATGGACAAGGTCACACTGGTGAGGTCCGTGCATCACACGATGAAAAATCACAACAGCGCCGGCTACTACGCGCTGAGCGGCCACGCGCCGCCAAGTGACGACCAGCGCCTCAAGGACTCACCAGACCTGTTTCCCGCCTACTCCTCCGTGGTGGACAGGATCGCACCACTCACAGGCGAAATCCCCACCTCCACCACCTTTCCCTACATCGTGAGCGATGGCTCCGTGACGCCGGGACAACGCGCAAGCTTCCTTGGCAAAGAACACGACCCCTTCATCGTGCTGCGCGATCCCAGCGCGCCCGGCTTTGCATTGCCCGAACTGAGCCTGCCCAATGGCGTCAGCTTTGAGCGACTGAATGCACGGCGCGAGCTGCAAAAGATGGTCGATTCCCAGACACGGCTGCTCGATTACTCCGCCGAAGCACGCGGCATCGAAAGCTACTACGACAAAGCCCTGTCCATGCTCCACAGCGAAAAACTGCGCGCCGCCTTCGACCTCACCAAGGAGCCTGACAAGGTGCGCGATGGCTACGGACGCTCGCCCTACGGACAAAGCCTGCTGCTCGCACGGCGTCTGGTCGAAGCAGGCGTGAAGTTTGTGACGGTGAATTTCTCGCAGGGCATCGGAGGCCAGAGCACCACTGAAGGAGGCTGGGACACGCATGGCTTCAATGACACGCGCATGTTCCCGATCATCGAGAAATATCACCTGCCCATCACCGAGCAGACGCTGCCGACCTTTCTGACCGATCTCGATGAACGCGGCCTGCTGGACGAGACGCTGGTCGTGTGGGTCGGGGAGTTTGGCCGCACACCGAAGATCAACAAGAACGTCTCCCGTGATCATTGGCCGCAGTGTTACACCGCCCTCCTGGCAGGTGGTGGCGTGAAGCGCGGCTTCGTGCATGGCGCATCCGACAAAAATGGCGAGCATCCCGCCGACAAACCGGTGAAGCCCGACGATCTGGCCGCCACGATGTATCACCTCCTCGGCATTCAACCCGACACCGAGGTGCGTGACGTGGTCAACCGCCCCGTGCCCATCAGCTACGGCAAAGTCATCCAGGAAATCATCGCATGAAGACACTGCTCACCACTCTCTGCCTGCTGGCTGCCACCAGCCTTCCCGCCAAGGATCTTGGCATGAATCCAGTCTTCAAGCATTACGTCGGCAACTGGAAAGCCGCAGGCGAACTGAAAGGGGAGAACAATGTTCTCACCATCACCGAAGAATGGAGCGGCAGCGCCGAGGGCGACAATTCCTTCGTGGTCAAAGGCACGCGCACCATCAATGGCGACACCCAGCCTTTCGAATGGACGATCACCTACAATGAGGGCGCGGACAGCTTCGAGGCAATTCTCTCCGGAGCAGAGGGCTCCCAGACCATCCGCTTCGAAGGCCATGTGTCGGAGGTCAATCTCACGTTTGAACTCAAGGCCATCACCGGCAGCGGCGAGAGCAGCATCACCATCACCGAAGCCTTCGCGGGTGATGCCAAAGACGTCATCGAAAGCAAGGTCACCTTCACCGGCGACACAGGACAGACCACCCTGCAAGGCGTGATCAAACATCAGAAAGAAAAACACCCCTAGTGAACGTCACCGACTGGAATCAGGCCTATCAAGAGAACTTTACCCCGTGGGACAAAGGCCTGCCCTCACCACCGCTGGTGGAATGGCTGACCAACAACACACTCTCAGGCAGTGTGCTCGTGCCCGGGTGCGGTGTGGGCCACGATGTGGCTCATCTCGTATCACGCGGTATCGACGCATACGGACTCGACATTGCGCCAACGGCCGTGGAACGCGCCAAGGCGCACTACCCACAACTGGCGGAGCGCTTTGTCTGCGCGGATCTGTTTGAATTTCGTGGTCAGTATGACGCCATCGTGGAGCACACCTGCCTGTGTGCGCTGCCCCCGGAATGGCGTACCAAGTATCGGGATGCGGTGACCTCGTTGTTAAAGCCGGGAGGGCTGTTTGTGGGAGTGTTTTTCATCAATCCCGAAATGGACCCCGGTGAAACCGGCCCACCATTCGGCATTTCGCCAGATGAACTCACCGCCTTGTTCGCGGAGCACTTTCAAGTCTTGGGAAGCCAGTCTCCCACAGCGGCCTATCCAGGCCGCGAAGGTCGCGAATCTCTCCGCGTGATGCAGCTTACTTCTGCTTGATCGCCCCGGATAAGGGCGCCACCGGATTCAGGATGCGCCGGGTGCTGAACTCCTGCGGCACGAGCTGCTTCACCGTGCCTGCGATGATGTTCTCGATTCCAGAGGCAAAGCGGGTCGGACGGCCATAGTAGATCATGGCACCACCTCCTTCGTAGCCGCCTTCCTCCCAGACACGCTGAGAGGGAATGTAGCAGGGCATGTCGTTCGTGTAGCTGTTCACCCAGGTGCGGGCGGGATCGAACTCGCGTTTGAAGCGCAGGCTGTAATCCACGACCACCTCGCCAGGCAGATTGATCGTGAGCAGATCGTTGCCGTAATTCCAGACCTGAATGTCATAAGGCAGCGCAGGCGGTATTTTCTCGCCGCGCTCGAGCATGGCCAGATGCTGCTTCGCATGATAGGCCGTCCATTTGTTTGGGTCAGCGGCTTTGGCCTGCCATTCCGCGAGAGTAGGCAGAATCTCGAACGGCAGCATCACCTCCCGATGGGCGCAGTTGAGCGGACCGTTCAAAGGCAGCATCGGACTGTTGATGATACGCACGATTTCTTTGGCAAGGCTGACACCGTGATTCACGGCGAAACGGTTTTCCTTGCGCGGGTAGGGATTTTGATCCGCCCCGCAGCCGATGGCAATGATAGAGACCGAACCAGGAAACCGCAGTTCCATTTCCTCATGTGCCAGCCCCGCCCAGTCGCCATGAATTTCGTCGATGCCAAGCGTCGTGCAATGGCAGGCGTAGCTGGCATGGGTGGCGAGGAGTTTCTTCCCATCCGCAGATTTGACGCAGAGCACCGGCAGGGCGCGGTCGGTTGGCCCGCTGAAATTCTGGGCATTCTGAAATCCAGTCTCTGTTTTCAACCGGCGGTTGAAGGCGAAGTAGACCTTCCCCACACTCCATTCGAGCCGGGCGTGCTCCATCTTGTCCAATGCCTGACCGATGATGCTGACGATGTGTGACGTCAGATCCTCGGTGTAACGCTCAATGTGCTTCACCTGCTCCGCCGTCAGGTCTTCGCCAAAGAGAAACGGCAGCACACCTTTGAGCATCGGCGCACAGTGCGTATGGGTGGAATGCAGGGCGAAGCGTTCGTCCGCAATGCTCCTGCCACCGGTGGCAAGCCGTTTGAGCACTTCGGCTCGAACTGCCGCAGGCACGCCGCAGTTATCGACGCTGACAATGACCGCAGGCTTGTCATCCTGCCACTGCAAGACGAGAGCGTTGGCGTGGAGCCGTTGCGCCACCTTGGTGGACTCTCCCTTGCGGTTGCCGTAACCGCTCAATCGCACCGGATAGTCCGGCGTGATGTCCACGTCCGCCGCGCCAGCCCTCCAAGCCCCCCCTGTTTCCGCCAGCAAGGGCGAATGTATGATCAGCAAGAATACCGGGAGGAAGATTCGTCGCATTTACCCGATTATGAGCAAATACGACAAATACTTACAAGGCTAATCTTTAATCTGTAGCCGAAAGGGCTACGCGTTGGCGTTCGCGTAGTCGATGGCGGCGCGGCAGATGTCCCAGAAACTCTGGGGCTCCATGCTGGCTCCGCCGACGAGGGCACCGTCCACATCCTTCTGGCTGATCAGCTCGGCCATGTTGCCGGGCTTCACACTGCCGCCGTATTGGATGCGAATCTTGGCGGCGACGTCGTCACCAAAGAGTTCACCCAGCACCTGACGCGTGTAAGCGTGGGCTTCCTGCGCCTGCTCGGGGCTGGCGGTGCGGCCGGTGCCGATGGCCCAGACGGGTTCGTAAGCGATGACGCAGTCGTTGATGCGACGCGGGCCCACTTCAGCCAGCGATTCACGCAACTGGCTGCCCAGCACTTGTTCGATCTGGCCGTTGTCACGCTCAGCGAGCGTTTCGCCGATGCAAAGTATGGGATGAATGCGAGCTTCGAGTGCCGCCAGCACCTTGGCGTTCACGATGGCGCTGGTTTCGCCATAAAGGCTGCGACGCTCGCTGTGACCGAGGATGACGTGCTTGCAGCCGCATTCCTTGATCATGCGGGCGCTGATCTCGCCTGTGAAAGCACCCGCCGGCTGGGCGCTCATGTTCTGGGCGGCCAGTTCCACGCTTGGTTCACGCGCATTGACCAGCACGTCCTGGGCCTTGGCCAGGCTGACGAACGGCGGAGCCACGACGATCTGAATGGGAGTCTTGTCCGGCACGAGACGGGCAAACGCACGGAGAAAGTCATCCGTCTCCTGCGGTGTCATGTGCATTTTCCAGTTGGCGGCGATGATCGGTTTGCGGAAGTGAACGAGAGCCATGGGGGGGTGTTTGTAAAAGTGTTGGAATCTGAAGGGGCTAGTTATTTGTCTTTCAAGCAGGCGACACCGGGCAGGACTTTGCCTTCCAGCAGTTCGAGGGAGGCCCCACCACCGGTGGAGATGAAGGTCATCTTGTCACCGAGATTGGCCTTCTTGACCGCCTTCACGCTGTCACCGCCGCCAATGATGGTCTTCGCGCTGGAGTTGGCCGCGACGGCTTCTGCGACGTCAAAGGTGCCTTTGGAGCTTTCCTTGATTTCGAACACTCCCATCGGGCCGTTCCAGATGACCGTTTTAGCCTTGGCAATTTCGTCGGAGAAGAGTTTGACGGACTCAGGGCCGATATCCACGCCTTCCCAGCCGTCAGGAATGCTTTCGCCTGCAGCGGTGAACTTGGTGTTGCCGAGCGTTTTCGTGTCAAAGTCGAAGGAGTCGGTGATCATCGCATCCACTGGGATGAGGATCTTCACGCCACGCTCCTTGGCCTTGTCGAGGGCGGCCTGTGCAATCGGCTCCCACTCGGGCTTGTAGAGGCTCTTACCAATGGTGATGCCTTGAACGAGCTTGCGGAAGGTGTAGGCCATGCCGCCGCCGATGATGATGGTGTCGGCCTTTTCGAGCAGGCGGTTGATGACGCCGATCTTGTCATTCACTTTCGCACCGCCGAGGATCACCACGAACGGACGCTCAGGGTTTTCGAGTTCGTCGTGCAGCCAGGTCAGTTCCTTCTCCATCAGGAGACCAGAGACAGCAGGCAGGTAATCTGCGATTCCCGCCGTGGAGCTGTGCGCACGGTGCGCGGAGCCGAAGGCGTCGTTCACGAAGACTTCCGCGAGATCCGCCATGCCTTTGGCCAGCTCAGGGTCATTCTTTTCTTCACCGGCATGGAAGCGGGTGTTTTCGAGCAGGAGCACGTCGCCGTTGCCGAGAGCGAGCGCCTTCGCCTTCGCCTCTTCGCCGATGCAGTCACTGGCAAAAGCAACCGGCTTGCCGATCAGGGCGCTCAGAGCGGGTGCCACTGGGGCGAGGCTCTGCTTGGGATCGGCCTTGCCTTTCGGACGGCCCAGATGGCTGGCGAGGATGATTTTGGCACCTTTTTCGATCAGAAACTTGAGGGTAGGCAGAGTCTCCTGAATGCGGGTGGCGTCAGTGATGACCATCTGGCCGTCTTTCTCATCGAGGGGCACGTTGAAATCGACGCGTACAAAGACGCGTTTTCCGGCGAGGTCGAGGTCACGAATGGTCTGCTTGGGCATGATGTTTTTAGATGGGGGTAGACGGGGCCGCAGGGCGGCGAGGGGCTTGATTCCTAGCACAGAGCGTGCTCGTTGCGCATGGATTTTTTTGAACTGCCGGGAGGCTTTTCCAAAAATAGGGCCACAGCCTACCTCTCATTCAAATCCAGCCGGTGGATTTCGACGGGAAGCTCCTGCTCAAGGTATTCGATGAGGCTTTTCACCCGCTGTGGCAGATGCTCGTGCGCCGCATGGGCGATGTGCAGGTCGATGGGCGCCATGTGCCAGTCTGGCAGCAGCTGCACCAGCCTCCCGGCCGTGATGTCGCGCGCCGCCATCCACTCGGGCAGAATCGTGAAACCCGCCCCCTCAATGGCCGCCTCACGCAGGGCGGTGACGGTGTCCAGCAGCATGACCGGAGCGAGCTTGAGCTTCTTTTTCTGCTTCTCCCGCTCCAGTTCAAACCGGTCACGCGAATAGAAATGCGGCTGCAAAATCCCCAGCCAGGGCAGCAAATCAAGATCCTCTGGGCGGGCGGGCAAAGCGTGGTTTTTCAGCAGCGATGGCGCCGCCACAAGCCGCCGCTGGAGCTGGGCCACCTTGCGCAGCGTCACCCGGCGATCCGTGGCTGCACCGACCAGGATGCCGCAGTCGAAGCCTTCCTTGATGAATTTCGTGGCCCGGTTGATCAGATGCAGCTCAGTCGTGACGTCAGGATGCAGTTTTTGAAACCTTGAGAGCACGCGGGAGACGATCCACTGGCCTACATCGACCACGGAGATCAAGCGCAGATGACCGCGTAGCGAGTGGTGCCCGGAACGCAGGCGGCTGCCCATGCGGTCCGCGAGCATGAGCAGTTCACGGGCGTCCGACAGGACAATGATTCCGGCATCCGTCAGGCTCATCGAGTGGGTGTCACGGCGAATGAGCGGTGCCCCGATTTGCGCCTCCAAAGCCGCCAGATGCCGGCTCAGCGTGGGCTGGGCCATGCCCAACACCTTGGCGGCACGCGAAATGCTGCCAGAGTCAGCGATCTGGACAAACTCACGGACTTGCTGGAGATCGTTAAGATTGGTCATTCACTTACGGTATAAGCGATATGCCCATTATGCACTGTTTAAGATACTAACACATTCGTAACTCTCTCCATGCAACGCGCCCCGCTTTTCCATAGACCCCGGACCTTCACTTGGGGGCCAGCCCTCATGGGGCTGCTCATCATGAGCTCCATGACCGCCTGCAAACGCGAGGCCACGGGGGCAGGCGGCCCGCCAGCAGCGGCCACGCCTGAGGTCACCGTCGCCAAACCCATTTCACGCCGGCTCAAGGACTGGGATGAATTCACCGGGCGTCTGACGGCGCGGGAGCGTGTCGAGATTCATTCGCGCGTTTCCGGCTACATCACCAAGGTCAGCTTCAAAGAAGGAACGGAGGTCAAGGCGGGCGATCTGCTCTTCACCATTGACCCACGCCCGTACGAAGCCCTCGTCGAACGCGCGGAGGCCATGCTCTCTCAAGCGAAAACGGCAGCCGAACTCGCCGGCGTCGAAGCCAAGAACGCCACCGCCCTGCGCCAGGGGCAGGCGATTTCGGTGGGGGAGTCCGAGCGCCGTATCAAGAGCGCCACAGGCGAACTGGCCGGGGTGCGCGGTGCGGAGGCAGCCTTGCGCACCGCCAGGCTCGATCTCGAGTTCACCGAGATCCGCGCCCCCATCAGCGGACGCATCAGTGATGCCCGTGTGACCGAGGGCAACCTCGTCAGCGGCGGCACCCAAAACACCACACTGCTGACCACCATTGTCGAGCTTGACCCCATCTACTGTGAGATCGAAGCCGATGAGCGTTCGGTGCTCAAATACCGCACGATGCACAAGAGTGGCGAACGTGTGAGCGCACTGTTCTCACGCATCCCTGCCGAAATGTCGCTCATCAATGAAGAGGGCTGGCCCCATAAAGGCGAAGTCGATTTCGTGGACAATCAGCTCAATCCCGCCACCGGCACCATTCGTGCCCGTGCCGTCTTTCCGAATGCTGACCGCCTGATGGCCCCCGGTTTCTTTGCCAAGGTGCGCATTCCCGGCAGCGGTGAATACGACGGCCTGCTCATTCGTGATTCCGCCGTGGGCGACGATCAGGGCAGCAGCTTCGTCTGGGTGCTCGATAAAGATGACCAGGCCGTCTATCGCCCCATCACCCTCGGGCCATTGCTCGATGGCCTGCGCGTGGTTCGCACCGGCCTGAAGACGGATGATCGCGTGGTCGTGCTCGGACTCATGAGCGTGCGCAACGGCGTCAAAGTGAAGGCCACACTGACAGACATGCTGCCAGCGGCGGCCACCAAGTAATACATCATGAATTTCGCCCGCTTTTTCGTGGATCGGCCCATCTTCGCGGCCGTGCTGAGCATCGTCATCACGATGCTGGGTGGCCTCGCCTACGTGTCGCTGCCCATCGCGCAATACCCCGAGGTCATTCCGCCCACCGTGGTGGTTTCGGCGACGTATCCCGGTGCGGATGCGCGCACACTGGCCGAGACCGTTTCCACGCCGCTGGAACAGGAAATCAACGGCGTCGAGAACATGCTGTACGTGTCGTCCTCCTCCACGAGTGACGGCAAGGTGCAGATCACCGTCACCTTCCGTCTCGGCACGGATCTCGACCAAGCCCAGGTCCTCGTGCAAAACCGCGTGAATGCCACCATCTCACGCCTGCCGGAAGAGGTGAGACGCCTCGGCGTCAACGTGAACAAACGCTCACCCGACCTCACGCTTGCCGCTCAGTTCTACAGTCCTGACGGCTCACGTCAGGTCTCTTATCTCAGCAACTACGTCACGCTGCAGATTCAAAACGAAATCGCCCGTATTCCTGGTGTGGCGGAAGCCTCCTCCCTCGGCGGACTCGACTACTCGATGCGGATCTGGCTCGATCCCGAAAAGGTCGCCGCACTGAGTCTGACTGCGGGTGACATCGTGCGTGCGATTCGTGAGCAAAATGTGCAGGTCGCCGCCGGATCACTCGGCCAGCCGCCTGCCGCCACAGGTTCGGATTTTCAATACACCCTCACCGCGCCCGGACGTCTGAAAAAGGCGTCGGAATTCGGCGACATCGTGCTCAAGACCGGCAGGCAGGGAGACGTGGTGCGCCTGGCAGACGTCGCCCGCATCGAACTCGGCTCGCGTGATTACTCCAGCCGCACCTACATGGACGGCTACAACGCGGTTTCACTCCGCGTGTTCCAGCTTCCCGGCAGCAACGCCATTGCCACCGCCGACGCCGTTTACAAACGCCTCGCACAGCTCAAGGAGCGTTTCCCGCCGGGCATCGATTACAAAATCAACTACGACACCACCAAGTTCGTCCGCGCCTCGATCAAATCGGTGCTGCACACGCTGATGGAGGCGGTCCTCCTCGTCGTCTTCGTCGTCATCATCTTCCTGCAGAGCTGGCGCGCCTCCGTGATCCCCCTTCTCGCCGTTCCCGTTTCACTCATCGGCACGCTGGCCGTCATGCAGTGGCTGGGTTTCTCGCTGAACAATCTCTCCTTGTTCGGACTGGTCCTCTCCATCGGCATTGTCGTCGATGACGCCATCGTCGTGGTCGAGAACGTCGAGCGCAACATCGCCAAGGGCCTCGCTCCGCGCGAGGCCGCGGTACGCGCGATGAACGAGGTCAGCAGCGCCGTCATCGCCGTGGCGCTGGTGCTTTGCGCCGTGTTTGTGCCCACCGCGTTCATCAGCGGCATCACCGGCCAGTTCTACCGGCAGTTCGCCCTCACCATTGCGGTCTCCACCATCATTTCAGCCTTCAATTCGCTCACGCTCAGCCCCGCGCTCTGCGCCATCCTTCTACAGCCGCACGGGGTGAAGCCCGACTGGTTCAGCCGCCTGTTGAACCTCCTCTTCGGCTGGTTCTTCCGGGGCTTTAACCGCGTCTTCCAGTTCGGTTCTGATCTCTACGCCGGGCTGGTCGGAAAGCTCATCCGCCTGACGGTGCTGGTGCTCATCGGCTATGCCGCCTTGATCGGCCTGGCTGGCAAGCTGTTCCATGATGTTCCTGCCGGGTTCATTCCTTCCCAGGACATGGGTTATGCCATCGTGCTCGTGCAGCTGCCAGATGGCGCCTCCTTCGAGCGCACCGACACCGTCGTGCGCCGGATGGATGCCATGGCACGCGAAATCCCCGGCATCGACCACACCTTCGCCATCTCCGGCTATTCCTCCGTTTTGCAGGCCAATCAGCCGAACGTCGGCGCCGCTTTCCTGGTCTTTGATGACTTCGCCAAACGTCAGGATCCATCGGTCAAGGGCGACGGCATCTTCGCGGCCATCCGCAAAAAATTCTCCACGATTCAAGAAGGCCGCGTCCTCGTCCTGCCACCGCCGCCGCTGCGTGGTCTGGGCAATGCCGGCGGCTTCAAAATCCAGGTGCAGGATCTCAACAACGCAGGACTGCCAGCCCTCGAAGCCGCCACGCAGAAGCTGCTCGCCGCCGCCCAGCAGGAACCCGGCCTGATCTCCCTCATCACCGGCTTCCGCGCCAAGACGCCGCAGTTCAAACTCGAAATCAACCGCGCTCAGGCCAAAACCATGGGCGTCTCGCTGGCCGATCTGAACGAAGCCCTGCAGGTTTACCTTGGTTCCGTCTATGTGAACGATTTCAACCTCTTCGGCCGCACCTATCAGGTCACCGCCCAGGCGGAGCCTGCCTACCGCAAAGACCCGACGGATGTGGGCCGCATCAAGATTCGCAATCAGGCCGGCGAGATGGTGCCGCTCGCCGCGCTCGTCAAAGTCATCAAGACCGGAGGCGCTGACCGCGTGCAGCGCTACAACCTCTACTATTCTGCCGACATCAACGGCAACACGCTTCCAGGCGTCAGCTCCGGCCAGATGATCGAGAAAATTGAACGCCTGGCCAAAGAGAACCTGCCCGTTGGTTTTGCCATCGAATGGACCGATCTCACCTATCAGCAGATCCTCGCCGGCGACACGCTCATGTACATCTTCCCGCTCTGCGTCATCTTCGTCTTCCTCGTGCTCTCCGCACAGTATGAGAGCTGGAGCATGCCCATGGCCATCATCCTGATCGTGCCCATGTGTCTGCTATCCGCCATCGGCGGCGTATGGCTGCGCGGGCAGGACAACAACATCTTCACTCAAATCGGGCTCGTCGTGCTCGTCGGTCTCGCGGCCAAAAACGCCATCCTCATCGTCGAATTCGCCAAGCAGTTGCAGGACACGGGCATGGACCGAGTCAAAGCCGCCGTCGAAGCCTGCCGTCTACGCCTGCGTCCCATTCTGATGACCAGCTTTGCCTTCATTCTCGGCGTGCTGCCGCTCGTGCTCGCCAGCGGCGCAGGTGCTGAAATGCGTCAGGCGCTAGGCACAGCGGTGTTCTTTGGCATGATCGGCGTCACCATTTTCGGCCTGCTCTTCACCCCCGTCTTCTATGTTATCCTGCGCGCCTTCGTTGAACGCCGTCAGTCCGCCGCAATCTCCTCCACGCCTCATGCAGCCCATTAAGCCTTTCCTGCTCATCCTTTGCACGCTTTCCAGCTGCAATGTCGGGCCGAAATTCGTCAAACCGCAGCCCAAGATGCCTGCTGACTTCGCCTCGCGTGCCGATGCAGCGCGTGCTGCCGAGGTGGATGCCGCCTGGTGGCGCAAGCTCAACGACAGCACGCTGAATGAGCTGGTGGCCCTCGCCGGCACCCAGAACAAAGATCTCAACGCCGCACGCTCGCGCCTTCTTGAAGCCCGCGCCCTGTGGCGTGAGTCCACCTTCAACTACGCCCCCACCGTCACTTTCGGCTCGAGCTATGACAGCGTACGCAATGGAGCCACCTCGTTCTCGGGTCTGCGCACCCGCGATTTTGAGCTCTACCGCACAGGCTTTGACGCCGACTGGGAACTGGATTTTTTTGGGCGCATCCGCAACTCCGTCAAAGCCGCCAAGGCAAACTCAGGAGCCATGGATGCCAACCTGCATGACCTGCTGATTTCTCTGCAGTCCGAGATTGCCATCAACTACCTGGAACTGCGCGGAGCCCAGGCCCAGCTCAACGTGGCGAATGAAAACGCCGGCAATCAGTCCGACGCCATGCACATCGCCGAAGCCTCGCTCAAGGGTGGCCGTGGCACGCAGCTCGATGTCGCCCGGGCCAATGCCCTCTGGAACACCACCCTGGCGCAAATCCCCACGCATCAGGAAAACATCGCCAAGTCCATCCATCGCATCGCCGTTTTGTGCGGGCAAAACCCCTCCGAACTCCGCACGCGGCTGCAAAGCAGCAAAAGGCAGCCTGTCGCTCCAGCCCGGATCGGCATCGTCAAACCTGAGGAACTGCTGCGTCGCCGCCCTGACATTCGTGTCGCCGAAAACATTCTGGCGGCCGAAACCGCCCGCATTGGTGTGGCGGTCGCAGATTTGTTTCCGCGAGTCACATTCAACGGCCGCATCGGCATAGAGGCGTCCACACTGGGCTCCCTGACAGGCCGCAATTCCGATGGCTTCACCCTGGGCCCGCGCATCACCTGGGCCGCCTTCAATCTCGGCCGCGTGCGTCAGCAGATCGCCGCCGCCGGACGCCGCGCCGACACCGCGCTCGCCCGCTATGAGCAGACCGTGCTCCTCGCCCTTGAGGAAACTGAAAATGCACTCACATCCTATGACCGTGAACGTGTCCGCCTGCACCATCTCGAACTCTCCGCCACCTCCGCCCGCGAGGCCGCCACCCTGGCGCGCAAACGCTACCAGGACGGCATTGCTGATTTCCTCACCGTGCTCGACGCAGAACGTGTCGCCCTCGGTGCCCAAAACGACATCGCACTCAGCCGCACCCGCGTCGCCACCGCCTGGGTGCGCATCTACAAGGCCATGGGCGGCGGCTGGCAAGGTTAATTCTACTTTGGTATGTCTTCGGGAGGGGCATAAAATTAATCGGGAGGGCTTTCCTGCGGCATGACTTCTGATGCCATGGAATGTCCTGCCAGGTTGCCGCCGTCTCTTATTTTGCCCTCACACTCCGCTTTGCACCAGTCCCAACGGGACTGCGCATCATAGCGAAGGGGTGCCGAGCCTGGGCGAGGCTCCCCTGGTACCAGACGTCATCTTCGGAAAGCAAACCCAGCGCCTTCGCCACAAACCACGCCCACCAGCAGCGTTTGCAAAAAGCCCCGCCGCGCCCAGAGAGTGTGTCTCCAGCCCCACGAACTTACCAAGGTAGGATTACGGCCCGACCATCAGGAGCTGCCCTTCGCTCTTCGGCACGCCGCCTTTTTTCTCGACGCTCAGCGCAAACTTGGCCTCGCCGGTCACCGCTTCGACTGGCTTAAAGGTGGCCTTCACGGAGCCCTGGGCATCCACGGTCACCACCCCAGCACTCACCGGGTTGGGCTTGCTAGGATCCACGACCCAAAGCTGATAATCTTTGTCAGAATCCACCTTCGGCATCTTGTCGAGCATCACCACGCCCTGGCTGCGTTTCTCGTCCCAGACCACGAGCATCTCGCTGCGACGGTATTCCCAGACCTTGCTTTGAAGGGTGGCGACCTGCAGCTTTGACTCCTGCTCCTGCAGCTTCAGCGCCGCCACTTCGGCGGTGAGCTTGGCATTCTGAGCTTTGACGTCCGCCTCGCTCTTGTGCAGCGATTCGATCTCCTTCTCCAGCGCCAGTTTCTGCGCCTCGAAATCATCCCGACGCTTTTTGAGCTCTTCCTCAAGCGTGCGCGTCTTGCCGTCATCCACCACCGGAGTGGTCGGGTTCACCGGGGCAATGGCACGCGAAGCTGCGGCAAGCTGCTGGGTCAGACCGGCTTGTTCGCGCCACAGCCATACCGAGGCAACGGCAAAACTGGCCGCAAGCGCCCAGCCAATGCCACCAATGACGACACCACGTGAGACACCCACACCCTTGACGCCGGTGGCGCGCATCTTGGCACGGATGCGCTTCTTCATGTTCGCAGGCGGCTCCACCGGCACGATGAGATAGCCCAGTTCGGCGGTCGTCTGCTCCAGTTCCGTGGCGAGCGTACGCAGCTCTTTGTCGCGTGCGACGGCACCATCCAGAGAACGCTTTTCGTCGTTCTCCAGCATGCCGAGCGCATTCATGGCGGCCAGTTCTTCAAATCGCTCCTGGTCCATCATGCGCCTCCTTTCAAAAGATCGCGCAGGCGCAGCAGCCCGCGGCGGATATTGGTTTTCACTGTGCCGAGCGGGATGCCCAGCGACTCGGCGATCACATGATGTGTCAGTCCCTTCAAGAATGCGAATTCAATCAACTGGCGCTGCTCTTTCGGCAGTTCATTCAGCGCCTCGCCCACCACGACGCTGCGCTCATTAGCCTGCACCTCTTCATCCACACCGACATGGGCGGAAGCCGAGAGAGTGGCCTGTTCCAGCGCCGCGCTCTCCACCAGGCGGTTGCGCCGGCCCAGCATGCGCATGCGGTCGATCGCCTTGTGGCGAAACAGCATCACCGCCCAGGTGAATGCCTTGCTGCGCTCAGGATCAAACGTCGAGGCCCTCTCCCACAGCAGCACAAAACCATCCTGCAGGATGTCTTCGGCTTCGCGCTCGTCATGCAGCATCTGGCGCAGGAGTCCAAAGAGCCGCGGTGCCATCCGGTCATAGAGCTGGTCGAACGCGCGCGCTTCCCCGCGTCCAGCACGCTGGAGCAGGTCTTCTTCGCTGGGTTCTGGCTGGCTCATGAGGGGTTTGGGCGCAGATCGCGCCGAAAAGGCTACGATGCGCGGATTCCATGCCAGAGCTAATGCGGTCACACAAGTTTTTGCGTCATCAAAGCCAGTCTGGATTCAAAAAAAGTCACTTTACATCCACCAGACGGCAGCTCCGGGTGAACAGCAGGGCAGATTCGATCTGCTCCAGTTTCAGGCCTGTCAGCCGCACCAGCGCCTGGCGGTACAGCATGATCTGCGGTCGATAACCTGCCACTTTTTCGGCCAAAGCTTCCTCGTCCGCCGCCTCATCGGTCTTGAAATCAATCAGTTGCACCGAATCGCGCTGGACCACGACCCGGTCAAACACGCCGCTGATCCAGCTCCCCTCATGGATCAGGTCAAATGGCCGCTCCCTCCACGCCTGAGCCTCCGCCGCAGGTTTGGCAAAGGCAGACTGGGCAGCCGCTGAATGCAGCACACCGCGCACCATCGCCAGCGCCGTCGCTTCAACCGCCTCCCCGCGCAACAAACCGGACTCCTGCCAGCGCGCTTCAAGTTCGGCCATGCTGGATGCTGCATCCCACCATTCCACATGGGCCAGCAGCTCATGCACCAGATTGCCCAATCTCCGACCCGGCTCACGCCCGGCGCTGAAGAGCATGCTGCCCTTCACTTGAAAAGCTTCCTCTCCCGAAGGCGTCACGCGCTTGGCCAGCGGCTGGAACTCCCGCAGCAACTCCCCCAGCGGACGCGACACCACCGCCGTTTCCGATGGCCGGGGCGATGCGCCTGACGATGCGGCAAACCACTGCGCGTCCCCCGTCTGCCACTCAGTCAAATACTCAGCACCTGCTTCGGCTTCACCCGCCACGCCCAGCATCCGGCGCAAAAACTGCGCCTCTTTCATCGCCGGCTCCTTCGCCTTCGGCGCTGGTTCAGCGATCAGATACAGCCCCCGTTTGGCCCGTGTCATCGCCACATACAGGCGGCAGAGCGACTCAAAACCCGAGCGCTGCTTCGAAGTCTCCATCTCCTCATTCAAAGCCTCATGCAACGGCGCAAAAATGCGCGGCGGCTCCTGCAACACCCATGAAATACCCTGCGCATCGCGGTTCACGATCAGCGAGCGCCGCCGCACGTTGTCCATCGCGTCGCCATCCAAGTCCGGCAGAATGACCACATCAAACTCCAACCCCTTGGCCTTGTGCACCGTCATCACCTGCACCGCGTTTGCAGCACCCCGCACCTGCATCGGCGCATCCCGCGCATGCAGCAAAAACGCATCGATGTCGCGTGAACCGCCCGCATCAAACTCAGCAGCCATTTCACCAAACTGACGCAACCGCATCTCATGAAAGGCGTCCATTTCCGGCAGCAGTGCGCGCACCTGCCTAGTCCAGACTTCCGTGAAGCCGACAAAGCCGCGCTCAAACACCGATTCACGCACCTGATGGCAGGTCAGCGCCCACCCCTGCTCTGGAAACTCGATCTGCGGCCACAGCGGCGTCATTTTGAGATGCTCCAGCGCCAGGGTGTCCCCCGGATGCGCCGCAAGTTGCAGCAGTGAGAGCAGGGCAAGCGTCACCGCATTGTCCGTGGCCGGATGGATCTGCGATTCGCACACGACCTCCATGCCCGTCGTCGCACTCAGTTCTTCTGCCACCTCATTGGCGTTCTTGTTCCCGCGCACCAGCACCGCACAGGTCAGCCCCCGCTCCAACGGGCGGATCTCGTTCAGCAGCGCCGTCACCGCAGGTGTGGTGGAGGGATTACGCACGCCCTCTTCATTCGACACACTCAGCAGCGCCGCGTAACCGGTGAGCCGCTGATTCCTCTCCGCAGCCACATGCTCGCTGAAGGCAAACCCGGCAGTGCAGCCCGGCAGCACCGCTTCAATGCCAGCGGCGTTTGCAAACACCGCATTCACCGCATCCAGCACCGGCGGAGCACTGCGGAAGGACTGGCTGAGCGTCTGCGGTTCCAGCCCGTCCTGGTCCTGATGCGGCCATTCGCGCAACACATCGTCAAACAGACCCGGCTCAGCCTGACGCCACAGATAGATCGACTGCTTCGGATCCCCCACAGCGTAAAAGCTCCGCCTGCCGGTGTCATCCTGCATCACCTCGTCCACCAATCCGCGCACCACATTCCACTGCACTCGGCTGGTGTCTTGAAACTCGTCAAACAGCCAGTGGTCATAACGTCCGTCGAGCCGGAACCACAGATCCCCGCTCTCGCCGTCCGCCCACTCCGACCCATCAGCTGCCGCCGCCGCCAGCAGTCGCTGCACATCAGCAAAGGACAACCTGCCGCGTGAACGCACACGGCGGGCGTACTCGGCCTCATACAGCGCCATGAGCGCCGCCATGCCCTGAGTCCGCTGCACACGGCAGATCAGCTCATGATTTAAAATCGCCCCAGCAACTCGCACCCAAGCCCGTGCGGTTTCCCCCGTAAGTTCAGATTTCTTCCCGCGCCCCCAGCCTATTTCAGCCCTGCCCGCCTTTAAATCCTCCCAAACGGCCGACGTTTTATCCAAAAAATACTTCACCCTGGGCGGCAACGTGGCCCCCGGCTCCATGGCCGAAGCTTGCGAGATCAATTGCTCCATGAACAGGGCCCCTTCATCAGTGCGCGGCACAAACCGATCCCTCAAATCATCGAGCGCAGCCTTGAGATTCCCGGCACCTGCCAGCTCCAGCCCGGGCAGCCTGCCCCAGGGGGAACCATCCCCGCTGTCGAGCCAGGTGGCGTGATGATCGTTGATCCAGGACTCCAGGCTGCTCGCCGCGCTGCGCTCCTCAATACCAAAGGTGGCCTGCTTGAAACCTTCGAGCAGCGCACGGCCCGCATGGTCATCACGCGAGGAATGGATGCGTTCCAGCAGCGCATCCAGCGCCTCCCGCCGCGCCTGCGCCGATTCATTTTCAGCCATCACACTGGCACCCAGCGGCAGGCCGAGCTCCAGCGGAAAGCAGGCGGTGATGTTGGCAAAAAAACTGTCCATCGTCCCCAGGCGCAGGCGATGGAGCCGCTGCGTGACCTTGCGCAGGAGCACCACAAACTCCGGCCACTGCTCCGGCAAAGGCGCCATGCCCGCAAAGTAGTGCTCCGGCTGCTCCCCATGCTGTGAGAGCACGGACAACCGCTGCAGGATGCGCTGGAAAAACTCCCCCGCCGCCTTGCGCGTGAAGGTCATCGCCGCGATGCCCTCCGGCCGCTGCCCGAGCGCCAGCAGATGCAGGTGCCGCCGCACCAGCTGGTAGGTTTTTCCGGAACCTGCTGAGGCGGAGACAAGAATGTGGCGGAGGCGGTTCACGTGTCCGCGATGCAAGCCCACGCCGCGCAGCATGTCCAGCACTCTCACCTTTCCACCCAGCGCCGAATCCATGGCAACGTCAGCACGACGGCAATGATGACCGATGCGCCAAGATAAAAACCCGCGCTCATGAACTCCGCCTTCCCAAACACCAAAGCTGCGAGCACGATGCCATACACCGGCTCCATATTATACACGACGTTCACCGTGAAGACGCTGACGCGCCGCAGCACGTCCATGAACCCCGCATAGGCGGCCACCGTGCACACCAGGGCCAGCACACCCAGCCAAAGCGCGGAGCCAGCATCCGGCAGCCCCGGCATGAGTCCGCTTTCAAGGAAGGGGCGTGAAACACACGCCGCGAGGCAGGCTCCCCCCATCTGATAAAAGCCAATGACGCTCCAGTGCGTGTCCCGGGCGACCTGCTGCTTGCTCAAGGTGGCAAAGAAGGCGGCCAGCACCGCGGCGGCGATGGCCACGGAGAAGCCGAGCCAGTAACGGAACTCCACCTGATAAATAAGCCACACGGCCCCCACCATGACCGCGCCCACGAGAAGCTCGGCAAACCGCCAGCGCCGTGAACCATCGATGACAGGCTCGATCAACGAGCACCACAGCATGGCCGTGGGCATCGCCGCCAGGCAGACAGAGGCAGTGGCCAGCCGCGCCGACCAGAAGAACAAAATCCAGTGCAATCCTAGAATGACGCCCACACCGAGCATCGCAAAAATCCTGCGGTGAGAAACCCATAATGAATGCCCCAGGCACCGGGCCAGTACCGCAAAGCAAAGGACTGCGATCGCCGTACGCCACAGCACCACGTCCACTGGAGGCAGCAGGATGAGCTTGCCCAAAATCGCCGTAAGCCCCCAGGCCAGCACGACAAGATGCAGCTGGATGTAATTGCGTACATTGGAACGGGACATGCTAGGTGACGAAACTGTTGCTCCAGCCTTTACAGTTGCCGAAAGCCTCATTTTTCCCGCCCTCTCAACAAGGACGAAATCCAACTTTCCGCCATCGATTCATCATGTGCCCGCAAAAAAATAGCAAGATCCCTCTTAGAACTTACGCCTTGACGTTGAGCACTGCGGTAGCAGTAATGCAGGCTTGTCATGCTCCAGTCTGGGCGTGCCCTGCTGTCCTGTCTTTATCCCGTCTGCCAAATCTGCCCTGCCTATGAATCACGGAACTTCCCCTCTGTCTCGCCTGACCCTTTTATCTGTAGTGGCTTGCACACTCTTCGTGGCCCAAACGCAGCAGGTACGAGCGCAAGCGGGCCTCCCAGCGGCGCCCTCGGTAAAAAAGATCGTGCAGGATGTGCAAATCGTCACCAAAGGCGCGGTCAAACTGGATGAAAGTCGCATTCGCAGCCAGCTGTCCACCCGTGTGGGCCAGCCCTTCAGCAATGAATCGGTGGAACGTGACATCCGTGCACTTTACAGCACCGGGGCGGTGGAAAACCTGGACATCCGCGCGGTGGACGTGGCAGGCGGCGTCAAAGTCATCGTCGAAATCATTGGCCGCGGTGGCATTGCCGAGATCAATTTCATTGGCAACACCGCCATCGACAACAGCAAGCTGCGCAAGGACATCGCGGTCAAAGTGGGTGACCCGGTGGATGACATCAAGCTTTCCGCTGCACAGCAGAAGATTGTGGAATCGTATGAAAAGAAGGGCTTCTCCGATGTCGTCGCAAGCTATGACATCACCCCGTCCGCCCGCGAAGGATTCTCCACGGTGACTTTCAAGATCGATGAAGGTGCGCGCGGCATCATTCATGACATCCTCTTTGAAGGCAACACCGCCATCAAGTCGCGCGTGCTGCGCAGTCAGATCAAATCTCAGGAGCACCACATCTGGAACTTGTGGGGCAAAAAAGGCAAGCTCAGCAATCAGGATCTGCAGGAAGACATCAAGAAGATCGAGCAGGCCTTTCAGGATAAGGGGTATGTTTATGCCAAAGTGACCGAGGTGCGGCGCGAACCGGTGTCCTCCAAGCAGATGGACCTCGTCTATGTGATCAATGAAGGCGCCAAGTACGACGTCTCGGCAGTCAAGATCTCCGGCAACACCATTTTCACCACTGAGGTGCTGATGCAGGGCATCAAGACGGAACCCAACTTCCCTTATGTCGGCAGCTTCATCAAGGCGGATGAAAAGATGATTCAGGACTACTATGGCTCCCGTGGCTATGCCGATGCGCGTGTGGAGACCAGCATCTTGGAGACCGGTGCCGGACAGGTCGCCGTGGCCTACAACATCGTGGAAGGCACCAAGTCCTACATCAGCAAGGTCAACATTTCCGGAAACTCGGTCACGAAGGATGAAGTTATCCGCCGCGAACTGCCATTTGCTCCAGGCGAGGAGCTGAACACCGTGAAAATCGAGGCCGGTAAAAGCCGCCTGCAAAACCTGAACTACTTCAGCTCGGTGGACATGCGCAACACGCCCACCACGGCTCCCGGCTACAAGGATGTGGACATCAACGTGCAGGAGCAGTCCACCGGCACGGTGAACTTCGGCGCCGGCTTCAGTTCCATCGACAGCATCACTGGATTCATCCAGGTGACCCAGACCAACTTTGACATCAGTGACTGGAAAGATTTCCGCGGAGGCGGCCAGCGTTTCAATGCCAACATCCGTGCAGGTGCCCTGCGTCGTGATGTCACTGTCAGCTGGACCGAGCCGTGGTTCCTGGGCCGCGAACTGGCCCTCACGGTTGAGGCGTTCTATCACAACCTCTACTATCTCTCCAACTTCTTCACCCAAACCAACGTCGGCATCTCGTCAGGTTTGCGCAAACGGCTGGGCGAGCACTCCTACATTGAAAGCACTTACACCCTTCAGGACATCACCATCGGCAGCATTGCCAGCGGTGCCTCCGCTCTGATCGCACAAGAAAAAGGATCCTACATCCAGAGCAAGATTGACACGAACTTTGTGCACGACACGCGGGACAGCGTCTTCATCACTCGCAGCGGTCACAAGATCGAAGCAGGAATCCTCCTGTCAGGTCTTGGGGGCAATGTCCCGGTTTATGGCGGCAGCGTCAGAGGCCAGCAGTTTTTCAACCTGCCAGGAGACACCATTCTGAGTTTCGATGGAATGTTCCAAACCGTCAACAGCTGGAATGGCGACCGGGTGCCCATCTTTGAACGCCTGTTCCTCGGCGGTGCCAACAACCTGCGTGGCTTCACCTATCGTCATGCCGGCCCCAAGGATAATACCGGTGAGCCCATCGGTGGTCTGACATCCATCTACGCCACCAGTGAATTTTCTGTTCCGGTGCACATCACCGCCAACATAGAAAAGTCACCGCGTGTCGTCGTCTTTGGCGACATCGGCACCATTAGCGGGGCCACAGGTGCCACCTATGGCAATAGCGCTGTGTATTCCGATGCGGGTATCGGCCTGCGCCTCTTCCTGCCCGTCGGCCCTATCCGTGTTGACTATGCGGTTCCAATCGGCAAGGACGCCACCTCAGGCTCCGGTGGCCGCTTCCAGTTCAACATGGGCTACAAGTTCTAGCAGCGTGTTGTGCGGACATTTTTGTTTGTCCGCCCCTCCAATCACTTTCCAACCCCCCCACACTTATGATTCGCAGCGCGTTCATCGCCCTTCTCCTCGCCACCGTCACCACTCTTCATGCCGCCGATCTCAAAATCGGTGTGATCGACATGTCCAAAGTCTTTCAGGAGTTCCACAAAACCAAAACCGCTGCGGACAAGTACAAGGCCAATTACGAAAAAGCCGCCCAGGAAATGACTGAGCGTCAAAACACGTATAAAAACCTGGCTGCAGAGGCCGGAAAGCTTCAGAAAATCGCACAGGACCCGATCATCACCCCCGAACAACGTGCGAAATACGGCGCTGAACTGGGTGAAAAAGTGAAAGAAATCCGCGCTCTGGAAATGGAAATGCAGGAATTTGCGGACCGTCGCCAGCAGCAGCTCAAGCAGGAGGACATGCAGATCCGCAAAGGCCTCTATGAGGAAATTCTCGTCGTCGTCCGTGACCGCTCCAAAGCAGATGCCTACGACATGGTTTTTGACAAAACCGGCGTCAGTCTTTCCACCGTGCCGATCATCCTCCACGTCCGGGAAGGCTTCGCCACCGACCTCACCGATCAGCTCATCGTCGAACTGAACAAGGATGCGCCACCTCCGGGAGCTGAGCCAAAGAAGGAAGAGGCCGCCGCTCCGGCACCCAAGGCTGAGGAACCCAAAAAATAGCCTGCGGCTGTCAGTTTACTCAAGGCACGCCGCAAACATTTGCGGCGTGCCTTTTTTTGTTCCAGCGTAGATACAACCATCTGCTCCATGAGCAACTCCATCACCCTGCAGAAACTCACCGAACTCGTCGGAGGCACACTCTCCTCGGGCAGCCCGGAATTCACCATTTCCGGCCTGAACTCCATCCTCGAAGCCGTCCCGGGTGAAGTGACTTTCCTTGGCAACGCACGCTACCTGCCGGCGCTCAAAACCACCCGCGCCTCTGCCGCCCTCGTGCCGGAGGATCTTGACGCTGAAGATGCGCGTGAGGGGCTTGCCCTCATTCGCCTCAAAAATCCCACGCTTGCCTTTTCCCATGTCATTCGTTTCTTTGGCCCTCCAGCCATTGAATTTGTACCCGGCGTGCACCCCACCGCCACGGTTGCCAGTGACGTCGTTTACGACCCGCAGAAGGTCAGCATCGGCCCGCACGCCGTCATTGAGAGCGGCGCACAACTGGGGGATGGCTGCACGATTCACGCTGGTGCCTACCTCGGTCGCGGCGTCAAACTCGGCACCGACTGCGTCATTCATGCCAATGCCGTCATCAAGGAATACTGCATCCTGGGTCAGCGCGTCATTCTCCACAGCGGTTCCGTGATCGGCAGCGACGGCTTCGGCTATGAGCAGGTTCAAGGCCGCCACCAGAAAATTGATCAGGTCGGCATTGTGCAGATCGATGACGATGTCGAAATCGGTTCCTGCACCACCATCGACCGCGCCCGCTTCGGCCGCACCTGGATTGGCGAGGGCAGCAAGATCGACAATCTGGTGCAGATCGGTCACAACTGCACCCTGGGGAAGCACTGCATCATCGTCTCCCAAACAGGCATCTCCGGCAGCACCCGCCTGGGCAATTACGTCACCATGGGCGGGCAGGTCGGCGTGGCCGGTCACCTCGAAATCGGCGACAAGGTCATGTTCTTTGCCAAATCTGGCGTCACCAAAAGCATTCTTGAAGCCGGAGCCTACACCGGTTTCCCCGCCCGTCCGCTCATGGAAGGGCGCAAGATGCTCAGCCTCCCGGCCAAGATCCCCGACTTGCTGGAGCGCGTCCGCGCCTTGGAAAAAAAACTCGCCGCCCTCGAAGGCGGAACGGTCCATTCCTGAGCAAGGTTCGTAACTTTGCCTGAAGCCCGCCCGGACGTTGCCAAGGTCCGGTCTTCGTTCTACCTTCATCCCCCCATGACCGCCGCCTCCATCCTCCCACTTCCCGTGATGCCCGACAGCCACGGCCACTTCGGCCAATACGGCGGCATGTTCGTACCAGAGACACTCATGGCGGCGCTGACCGAGCTGTCGGATCATTATGAACAGGCGAAAGCCGACCCCGCATTCCAGAAGGAACTCGACCGGCTGCTCCACGAATATGTAGGCCGCCCCACGCCGCTCTATTTTGCCGAACGCTGGACCGAAAAGCTCGGTGGCGCGAAAATTTACCTCAAACGCGAGGACCTGCTGCACACCGGCGCGCACAAGATCAACAACGCCCTCGGGCAGATCCTGCTCGCGCAACGCCTGGGCAAGAAGCGCATCATAGCCGAAACCGGTGCCGGCCAGCACGGTGTCGCCACCGCCACGGTCTGCGCACGTTTTGGCTGCGAATGCGTCATCTACATGGGCAAGGTGGACATGGAGCGCCAGGCGCTGAATGTCGCACGCATGCGTTTCCTCGGTGCCAAGGTCGTCGCCGTGACCGCCGGCCAGGCCACCCTCAAGGAAGCGGTGAACGAAGCCATGCGCGACTGGGTCACCAACGTGCGCACCACGCATTACATCCTCGGTTCCGCGCTCGGCTCACACCCCTTCCCCATGATGGTGCGTGATTTCCACCGCATCATCGGCGTCGAGGCACGCCGCCAGATTTTGGAACGTGAGGAACGCCTGCCAGATCTCCTCGTCGCGTGTGTCGGCGGTGGCAGCAACAGCATCGGCCTCTTCCATCCCTTCCTGAATGACAAAGACGTGCGCATGACCGGCGTCGAAGCTGGCGGCGACGGCATCATCCCTGAGCGCCACGCCGCACGCTTCCAAGGCGGTCGCCTTGGCGTCCTCCAAGGCACCAAGACCTGGCTGCTGGCCAATGCCGACGGCCAGATCGAGCTCACCCACAGCGTCAGCGCCGGTCTCGACTACGCCGCCATCGGCCCCGAACACGCCTGGCTTCACGATCAAGGCCGCGTCACCTACAATTACGCCACCGATGACGAGGCCCTCGCCGCGTTCCAGGAACTCAGCCAGGTCGAAGGCATCATCCCTGCCCTCGAAAGCAGCCACGCCATCGCCGAAGTCCACAAAGTGGCCCCCACCATGCGCAAAGATCAGATCATCCTTGTGAACCTCTCCGGTCGCGGGGACAAGGACGTCGCCCAGGCCGCACGCATGATCTTCGGTGAAGAATTGAAGTTTTGACCGCTGATGAAGCTGTGGAGCATCTCACTTGACCTGCTTGCCCTTGCCTGCGGTCATGGTGCTTTCGCCGCGCCCAGACGCATCCACGTCTTCGTCGCACTCGCTGACAATGCCAGCCAGGGAATCGCCCCTGTGCCCGCGAAGATCGGCAATGGCGACGATGCCGAAGAAAACCTGTACTGGGGCAACTCCGAAGGCTTCAAATCGATCTTTGGCCGCAGCAAATCTTGGAAGCTCGAAAAAGCCGAGGCCAATCCAACGCCCGAGATCCTGGACCGGCGCAGCTACCGTCATGCAGACAAAGACTGCATCCTCATCGCCGAAGCATGGCGTGGCAAAAACATTCACCAGTGCCTGGAATCCTTCTTCGCCGGTCTGCGGGATCGTCGCAGTGATCTCACCGCCTTCATCGGTCACAATGGCCTCATGGACTCCCCCGTGGCGGTCTCTGTCCTCAGTCCCGGGGCCAAATCAACCGACGCCATTATCCTCTGCTGTGTCAGCGGCAGTTATTTCAAGCCGCATCTCGCCGCCTTGCAGGCCCGCCCGGTTCTCACCACGGAGCAGCTGATGTATCCCGGTTCCTTCCTGCTGCGTGATGCCCTTGAAGTCTGGCTGCGCAGCGGCTCCCGGCCCGAAATCCGCATGGCTGCCGCCAGGGCGTATGCGGCCAATCAAAAGATTTCCGTCAAAGCTGCGGCGGGAGTGTTTTCCAAACTCGAGTGACATGAGCCCGCACCTTTCATCCTCTGCGCAGCCCCAGCCTGCCAACGCCATTCAGCAGGACATGTCACAGCTGAAATCGCTGCTGCATGACTCGCTTTCGTCGCATCTGCCTGCGGCGCAGAAGGACATGCGTATCCTCAACCTCGCCTGTGGGCGCTGTGATGAAGCTGAGACCTTGATCCAGGTCGGCTCCGAACTCACCCAAGGGGGTGGGGTCGAAATGATCGGCGCGGACATTCGCATCCGCGAAATCCGGCAGGCGCGTGAAAACCACCGCCATCTGCCCGCGCAGTTTTTGATCGAGGACGCCACCAAGATCGACCAGCACAAGGAGCTGAAGGATGACTTCAACATGGTCTTTCTGCGCCACCAGAACTTCTGGCATGGTCAGGAGCTGTGGAAGAAGATTTTTGACCAGGGCATCGCCAAGCTGCGCCCCGACGGCATGCTGGTCATCACCAGCTATTTCGATGTCGAACACCGTCTCGCGCTGCGTGCGCTGGAATCTCTGGGCATGGAAGTTGTCAGCAACAAGCGCAACAAGAACAGCCGGGCTCTGCAGGACGCTCCGGGCAAGTCCGTGGACCGCTGGGTGGCTGTTTTAAGGCGCCGGCAGGCCTGAGACAGGCTGCCAAGACCATTTACAAGACTGCCGCCAAGCGGTAAACTCCGCACCCTTCCCCAAAATTCCATGAATCGTCTCTTTTACGCCCTCACCCTTTTTGCGGCGCTTGCCTTGGCCGCACCGGTGTCGCATGCCCAGTCCATTGATGCCAGCAGCGAAGTGGCTGACCAGTACTTCCGCGGCTTTGTCCTCAACAATGAGGCCGCCGCACTCGAAACCGCCGGCGACTTCACACTCGCGCAGACCAAATTCAAACAGGCTGGCGAGATCATGGAAAGCATTGCCCGGAATTACCCGACGTGGCAGCCGGAAATGCGCGCTGCACGTCAGCAAAAAATTCAGGATTCCCTCACACGACTGCAGTCACGTTCTTCGCAGGCGCAAGGACAGGTGACCGCAGCCGCACCTGCCCCGGCAGCGGCCGCAGCTCCCGCCCCCGCGATGGCAGCAGCCGCCATTCCTTCTCCCGGCATACTGGCCCAACCCGCCGCCGCCATTCCCGCCAACCCCGGCTCACTGCCCAGCCTCAACGACATGCTGAGTCAATGGGAGCAGATGCACAAGCAGCGCATTCTGGAACTGGAAACGAAAAACAACCAGCAGCAGATCGATCTCGGCAAATGGCAGAACTGGTACCAGTGGGCCTCCGGCGAGATCACCACCGCGCGCCAGCAAAACGACGCCCTTGGCAAAAAGGCCACCGCCCTGGAGCAGAGCCTCCTCGCCATGGGCAGGGATGTGGAGGAAGGCCGCGCCGCGCAGGCCCAAATGGGCAGGCTGATGGAAGAAAAAATGGCGGTTGATCTGGAGATGCGTAAAAGTGCCCAGCGCCTGATGGCCGCCGAAGCCGCTGCCAAGGATGCCTCGCAAAAACTGTCTGATGCCTCCACCCAAATCGCGGCTGTACAGCAGGAGCGTGAGAAGCTCAACAACGAACGTGACCAGATCATCAAGGAACGTGATGGCGCGATCGCTCAGCGCGATGAAGCGGTGAAAAAGAGTGAATCAGCCGTCAAGGAACGTGACGCCGCCAGCGCCCGCAGCCTGGGATTGCAGGCCGAGGTGGAAGAATTGAAAAAGAAAACCGGCAGCGCCGAAATGAAGCGCCTCATTGCCGAGAACGAGCGTTTGAAAAAGGAGATCGTCGAAGCACAGAAGCAGGTGGAAACCCTGAAGGCGGATGTCGGACGCAAGGACCAGGAAATCGTCGCCCTGCGCGGCCAGCTCACCGGATTGCAGGGCCAGATGGCCGAACTCCGCAAAGAAAGCACCACCTACCAGACCCAGGTCGCCGAGCTGACGAAGCAGCTCAAGGAAGTGCAGGGCGGCATGGAGGGCAAGATCGCCACCACGCCTGAGCTCACCCAGGAAAATGAAATGCTGCGCAGCATCATCATGCGCCAGCTGCGCACCCAGCATCGTCAGCAGGCCGCCAAGGACCTCATGATCGCGGAACTGCAGAAAATGGAGAGCGCCTCCAACGATCTCGTCAAACAGGTCGAAGAAATGAAGAACGCGCGCATGATTCTGACACCGGAGGAGGAAAAACTCTTCTCCGATCCCGTCGTGCGGGAACTGCTGGGTTCGAAGGGCGGCATGCAGGCCACCCTCATCGCCAACGCATCCCCGGACAGCGATAAAAAAGTGGCTCCTCCTCCACCGACCTCCGTCGAAAAACTCATCAGCCAGGCCAACGAAACCTACATGAACAAGGATTTCGAAAGCGCGGCCAAGCTCTATCAGGACGCGCTGCGGGCTGAACCCAAAAACGTGACCGCCCTCATCGGTCTGGGCATCACCCGCCAGCGTGAAAACAAACATGCCGACGCCGAAGTGTCCCTGCAGAAGGCCCTGGCCTACGATCCGACCAACGAACCCGCCTCATTCGCGCTCGGTGTCACCTATTTCAAACAGGAACGCTGGAAGGATGCGATGACCTACTTCGAGAAGAGCCTCGCCAAACGCCCCGACAACGCCAGTGGCAGGCATTACCTCGGCATCATCGCTACCAAGCTTAACTTGATTGAACGTGCCGAACGCGAATTCAAAACGGCTCTGGCCATTGATCCCACCTACGGCGAAGCCCATTTCAATCTGGCCGTGCTCTACATCACCTGGGATCCCCCGCAGTGGGACAAGGCACGTGCTGAATACGCTGAGGCGATCAAAAAGGGTGTCCGCCCCGACCCCAATCTCGAAAAACTGCTCGAAGGCGACAAGGTTTCGCAGCGTTAAGAAGACGACGGACGCAAGGTTTCCGTCGCTCTTCAGCCATGAAAACCCTGCTCGCTTTTTTACTCGCGGCCTCCGGCCTCGCAGCCCAAACCTTGGTCGAAATCGGCACCAAGGCGGATGGCCTCGTGATCGATCTGCGCTACACCACGGCGGACAATTTTTTCAAAACGGCGTTCTATCCCAGGCATGCACGCGCCATGCTGCGCCCGGCCACCGCAGCCAAACTGGCCTTGGTACAAGCTGAGTTAAAATCCCAGGGCCTGAGCTTGAAAATCTGGGACGCCTACCGTCCGCTCTCCGTCCAACGCGCGATGTGGAAAACGCTGCCAGATGAGCGCTTCGTGGCCGATCCCTCCAAAGGCGGTCGTCATAACCGGGGAGCCGCTCTGGATGCGACACTCGTCGATTCCCATGGCGTGGAACTTCAGATGCCGACAGCACACGATGACTTTTCAGAGAAAGCCGGTGCTCATTTCAAACTGGTGCCGCCCGAAATTTTCAAGAACCGCGAAAAGCTGCAGCAAGTGATGACCAAGCACGGTTTCGCCTTGTTCGAAAGCGAGTGGTGGCATTTTGATGACGCCGACTGGAAACAGTATGAAGCCTTGGACATTCCTATCGAGCCGCTGCAAGCGAAGCACCTGCTGCTCGACTCACGTGTGGTTCAAGAGACGCTGAATGCCAAACTCATCCTCGGCACACCGCAGAAGCATCCGGCCAATCCGCTGATTCAAGCTGACAAGCCCTGGGAAAATTCGATGAACAACCTCTATCCCAATGTGATCTGGGATGAAGACGCTCAGCTCCTCAAACTCTGGTACAAGTGTGTTCTGGCCGACAAGGAAGTGATCGCGCAGATGGATCAGCCCAGCACGGTGCATGATGTCGGCTGGTATCTGCTGTATGCCACCTCCAAAGATGGCATTCACTGGGACAAGCCTGAACTGGGCATCCACAAGTTCGCCGGCAGCAGCGCCAACAACATCGTCGCCCGTGATTGCCCGAATGTCGGCGTGTTCAAAGACCTTCACGATGCCGATCCGGCGAGACGCTACAAAATGGTGAGCGATGTCGGCCTCGGCAAGCCCCAGGTGCGTTTCTCAGCCGACGGCATTCACTGGGGCGAAGCCCTGGCCGCCCACGGCTTCGGCGCACAGAACGGCGACACCCACAACAATGCATTCTGGGACGAACGCAGCGGCAAATACCTGTGGTTCACCAAACTCTACCTCGGCGAACGGCTCGTCTCCCGCTTCGAGAGCGATGACTTCCTCCATTGGAAAAACAACGGCCTCGTTCTGCGCTCCAACATTGATGAAGGCCGCGCCAGCCAGACCTACTGCATGCCCGTGTTTCGTTACGGCAGCATCTATCTCAGCTACGTAATGATGTACAACGTCGGCAGCGGCCGCTCAGTCGATTGCGAACTGGCGTGGAGTCACGACGGCCTGCAATGGCAGCGTGTGGCCCCCGGAACGCCCTTCATCCCACGCGGAGCGAAAGGCAGCTACGACAGCGAATGCATCTACGCGATGGCCGGCCCGCCCATCTTGAAAGACGGCAAGCTCATGATCTACTACGGTGGCGATGACTTCCCCCACACCGGCTGGAAGCGTCATTGCCTGCCCTGCCTTGCAACGCTGCGTCCCGATGGATTCGCAGGCTACACACCCGTCGAGGCCGACAAACCCGCCCACGTGCTGACACGGACACTGCGACTGACCTCGGAGCCGGTTTGCATCACTGCCGATCTAGCCCCTGGCGGCAGCCTGCGTGTCCTGGCAATAAATGACCAAGGCACCGTGTTGGACACAGCAGAAGCAATCTCAACCTCAGTGACAGATGCGCCCCTAAAATGGAACAAGGGTCCCTTAACAGCCCCGGCTGCCCGCTTCCGCATCGAACTGGACCATGCGGTGCTATATGCCATCAGCGGCGGCGACTTGGTTCACCAAGAGATGCCGCCCCCCGAAAATCCATTGAAGTCGGCGACACGTGTGATCCATCCCACGACGACACAAACGCTTTCATTCGATGCAGATGCCCAGGGCTGGAAAGGCGTGGATCAACTCGAACACCATGCCGCAGGCGGCGCGAAAGGCGGCTACATCCACGTCTCACGCAGCGGCAGGGCGCTGCCCATTGCCCTCTCCCCGGTGACGGCCAAAGAATCACCTCTGGCGGGTGACTGGACCCAGGTCATCGGCGGCAAGGGCGCCGAGATCACCTGCCAGGTGCGTTCAGCGAAACCGGGAGGTCGTGTCAGGATCGAACTGTTCGCAAATGACATCGCTCAGTGGCAGTTCGAGACGCAGACCACGTTTTCACCTGAATGGAGCAAGGCCGCAGCCACCTTGCGCTATGACTGGGACGATGCCGAAGCGCTGGCCGCAGGCTGGAAACGTGCAGCCAACAGCTTCTCATGGGCGGACACGATTCAACACATCGGCAAAGTCGTGATCGTCCCCGGCGCTGCTGGAGCGCAGGAGAGTTTCGACTTGGATGAACTGAGCGTCAGTGGTTCAACCCGCTGAGATCAGGGACGGATTTCTTCGCCCGTAGTCGCATTCGCCAGGGTCATCTGCTCTCGATGGAAAGCAGGGTCGCTGCGGAAGGTGAGACGCGCCTGATACTTGCGTTCGAGATCCACCAGCAGCTCACCATCCTCGCTCTTGAGACGGGTCAGCACCTCGGGATGCACGATGACGATAATGCTCTTCTGATCCTCCTTGGCCCGACCCAGCACCGCGACAAGACGGCGCTGCAGCTCGACGCTCATGGTGAGCGGCGTTTTGACCTGGCCGTGGCCTTTGCAGTACGGGCAGGGTTCATAGAGCGTGGTGCCGAGGCTCTCATTGAGACGCTGGCGGGTCATCTCCATGAGACCGAACTGCGAGATAGGCAGCACCTGGGTCTTGGCCTTGTCACGCTTGAGATGATCGATCATGAGCTTGTACACGGCCTGCTGGTCACGGCGGTGTTTCATGTCGATGAAGTCCACCACGATCAGGCCGCCCATGTTGCGCAGGCGGAGCTGGCGCGCGACTTCGGCGGCGGCTTCGAGGTTGGTTTCGAGCAGGAGCTTGTCGACGTCCTTGTGCCCCTTGTTGCGGCCGGTGTTGACGTCAATGGAGACGAGCGCCTCAGTTTGATCGATCACGATGTAGCCACCGCACGGCATCCACACCTGGCGGTAGAAGGCGTTGTCGATCTGCTTTTGGATCCCGTAGTGCTCAAAGATGGCGCTCTGGCCCTGGTAGAGATTGATCCGGCGTTTCGCACGGCCGGAGATGTGCGCAGCCATGCGCTGCATGCGTTCGACGGTGGCGGCGTCATCGCAGGCGACTTCATCGATGTCCTCGGTGAGGAAATCACGCACCGTACGCTCGACGAGATCAGGCTCTTGGAAGCAGCAAACAGGGGCGTTCTGGCCGTCGCGCTTGGCGACGATCTGGTCCCACTCATCGAGGAGGATGTTCAAATCCCGCACGATGTGCCGCGCACGCTTGCCGGAAGCTTCGGTGCGCAGGATGATGCCCATGCCCTCAGGCAGGCTGATTTTTTCGATGATCTTGCGGAGCCTCGAGCGCTCCTTCGGGTCTTCGATCTTGCGCGAGATACCGCAGGTGTCATTCAGCGGCATCAACACAAGCAGTCGGCCTGCGAGGGAGATGTTCGTCGTGACGCGTGGCCCCTTGTTGCCCACAGGTCCTTTGGTCACCTGCACCATGATCTCGGAACCGATCGGGTACAGCGTCGGGATGTCCTTGGCCTCAATGCGTTTCTTCTTTTTGCTGCCGCCGCGATTGATCTCCTCCAGGCCGGCATCCAGCGCGGCCGGGATGGCGTCCCAGAAATGCAGGAAGGCGTTTTTGTCGAACCCGATGTCGATGAACATGGCCTTGAGGCCCTGCTCGATGTTGCGGATGCGGCCTTTGAAGACACTGCCGATGAGGCTGTTGGTGCCCACACGCTCGATGTTGTATTCTTCGACGACGCCTTTGTCGAGCAAGGCGACGCGGTTCTCCAGTTTCTCGCAGTTGATGACGAGTCGCACACCGCTTTTGATGTCACGTTTGCCGGTGAGCAGTTCTTTGATTCTTTGAACGAAGGTCAATGCCATGGTGTAAAATCTCCCTGAAAATGTGATGCAGCTCTTCAGCGAAAGAGCTTGCGGAAAAATCCGCCACCGCTTGGAGCGGAATCGGATGGTTGGTTCTCTTGGGAGCTCCCCCGGCTGAAGATACCGACCCTGCGCACTGGCACGGCCTTGGGCACTTTCTGTTCGGAGCTGCTTCCCGCCGATCCCGCTGAATTGGCTTTCCGTCTGATGTTGGGCGTCGTGTTCACACGCGGCGCGTCAGCATCATCCGGTTCTGGCGCGGACACACCCGTGCCCACGTCTAAATCTTCATCCTCGGTGATTCCCTCAGGCACCGCAGCATCGGCGTATTGGACGGAGGAAATATGATTGAAATTACCTTCCGCAGGTTCCATCGCCGTGATGTCGACAATGAACTTGGGATTTTCCAAAGCCAGACATTGTTCGAGCACGCGGCGCGCCACCGGCGCGGCGCAACCTCCGCCGGATTTGCCATTTTGCACCAGCACGGCAACGGCAAATTTGGGGTCCTTGTAGGGAGCGAAGCAGATGAACCAGGTGTGATTGTCGTCATGCCTGACTCCCCGCTCATCACGCCGCCAGTTCTGCGCGGTGCCGGTCTTGCCAGCAACCTCCACTCCGGTGATGCGCGCACCTTTGCCCGTGCCTGAAGGATCGTTGACGACCTTCCACATGCCCCTGCGAATCACTTCGATCTGTTCGGGTTTCACACTGGCAGAAAGATCTCCCCGGAGACTCGGTGGGTTTTCCAGCACCGCCTGATCATGATCCATCACCCGCTTCAGCAGATGCGGACTCCATGCCTTGCCTCCATTGGCGACAGTGGCGCTGACCGAGGCCATTTGCAGCGGAGAAGCGAGCACCAGGCCTTGCCCGATGGATGTATTGGCCGTGTAGCCATCACTCCAGCGTTCAGCAGGACGGTGTGCGCGCAACCAGTCTGGATTGGGCAAAATACCAGGGTCTTCATCATCCAGTTCAATGCCTGTTTTGGTGCCCACCCCGAGAATTTTACCCACCTTCGTGATGTTGCCGATGCCCGCGGCATTGCCATAGCGGTAGAAGAAGCAGTTGCAGGAATATTTGATGGCATCACTGAGACTGAGGCTGCCATGAGTGCCGCCGCTCTGGCGCTGAATCCAGCACTGCATCGCTTTATTGCCATAGGTGACGCTGCCGCTGCAGTTGAAGTGGTTCATGTTGATGCCGGCGAGGCAGCCTGCAAAAGAGATCGGAATTTTGAAGGTCGAGCCCGGCACATGCCCTCTGACCGCGCGATTGATCAGCGGAATGGTGGGATTGCTCATCAGCGCATCCCAGTCGGATTGCTGGATGCTGGGAATGAACTGATTCGGGTCATAGGAGGGGACGGAAACCATCGCCATCACCTCTCCGGAGCTGGGCTCAATCACGACTACAGCACCACGGCCGATCTTGGCGTCGCGCAAGGCCCTGTCGGCTATGAGCTGCATGCGTACATCAAGCGTCAGATAAACGTCGTTGCCCTTGCGCGGCTCCACGTATTCCTCGTCCACTTCACCGACCGGCCTGCCGCGCTGGTCTCGCTGCATGACGCGCACACCGGGCTTGCCCCGCAGGTAATTGTCGAAACTTTTCTCCACGCCAGCAACTCCGAAGTCATCCGGCACGTAGTAGTCCCAGCCCTTGCGGTCTTCGGTCGAGGCGCGCTGGTCGTCTGGCAGCCGCACATAGCCGAGGATATGGCAGGCGACTGATTTCAGGGGATACACGCGCGAGGCACGCTCGGCGACGGTGACACCCGGCAATCCCAAATTGTGTTCGGCGATGCGGCTAAACTCAGCAAAGGTCAGATCATCACGATACACCCACGGCACCGCGCCACCAAAGCTGCGGTAATGCACGCGCAGCGATTCCACGGCGTAGTCCTTGTGAACCCCCATTTCGAGCATGCGTTTGGTGATCGTCTCCTCGAAAATCTTGTAGATGTCGAGCTCGGGCTTCATCCGCTTGATGCCTCTTTCAGAGATCTCAAAGGTGATTTCCGGAATGCCTGTCTTGTTCTTCTTGGCAACGCGCTTGTACTCGGTGACGACCTCCGCAAGATTGATGCGGACCTCAAAGCTGGCCTTGTTGGTGGCAAGAACGATGCCGTTGCGATCCTTGATCTCCCCACGCGGCCCGGGAATGCGCGCACGTTCCTTTTTCGCCCCAGGGATCATCTTGGCAAATTCCTCCCGGCGGTCAATCTGCAGCGACCACAGCCGGAACACGAGCAGTCCAAACCCGCACATCATGGCGAGGGAGAACATATATAGGCGAAAGCGATATTTAACGACCATCGAAGCGGTACCTCAGGCCTTCGTATTTGATTTCATAACTCGACAGGCGGGCGAGCGAATAGAGCAGCAAAAAGATGAGCGGCGCTGCGAGCATGGCAAGCAGGGAGTCGGTGATCATCTTTGACCATACGCCCGCTGGAAACTGAAGGGAACCACGCAGGAACGTGATAATGAGATACTGCGCAAGCAGCCACACAAAGATGGCCAGTCCTACCATGAGCACCGGGAGTTCAAGGCGGCCACGTTTGAACAACGGGCGAATGCCCTGCAGCAGGGTGCCGAGCATGCCAAACAGCACGATGGAAAGGCCAAACGGCAGCGGATGACTGCCCGCACCCAGTTCAACGTCTGCGCCGGTGCCAAACACATCCTCAGCACCCGACAGGCTTTCCATGACTCCGGGCAGATGGCGTGCATCCCAGACAAAACCGGTGATGAACGCGAGCAGCAGCATCATCGAAAACGGCGCGGCCACTGAGGCACTGAAGAAAAACACCGCCGGCAGAAACAGCGTGGCGAACTGGGCGATCTCCAGCCCAGGAATGAACTCCTGCACCATGAAGGTGAGCAGCAGTAAGATGATGGAGATCGGGTGAAACAACATGGCGGCTCAGGGCTTGGCACGTGCCTGTGTCGTTGCAGGCTCCGGCGTGGGTTCGGCAACCTGCATTTCAATCACAAAGACATAATCCAAGGTGGAGAAATCTACGGCCGGTTCGATCACGGCCTCTCCAGATATCTCACGGTTTTCAAAACGCTTCACCCGGCCCAGCAGCAGATTCTCTGGAAAGACACCGCCTTCACCGGAGGAATAGACACCCGCACCAGCATTGATGTTCGAGTTGCGATGGAGAAAACGCAGATGCAGCTCAGGGCGCACTTCCAGCGCGGCTCGTTCGCCGCCGAGAATCCCCTGCTCCAGCGTGCCTTCGATCTTGGCTGACACACGGCACATTTCATCCGTCAGCAAAATCACCTTGGTCATGTGCGGAGCCAAAATGGATGTTTTGCCCACCAGACCGACAGACGTAATCACCGGACTGTCCGTGCCGATGCCATCGAGTGAACCTTTGTCGATGATCAAACTGTTCCACCAGGTGCTGGAGCTGCGGCGGATCACCTTGGCGGCCGTCATTTTGAAAGGTGCCGACTGCTTGAATTCAATGAGCTGCCGCAGTTTGGCATTCTCTTCGATGATCTGGTTGTACTTCTGCTGGATGATACGCAGCCGCTCCAACTGGACACGCTGCTCATCATTTTCCCGCTTCAATTCGACCGGGTTGACCTGCGGAGCCAAGGCGGACTCCGCCGCGTGATCCATCGCCCCACTGCTATGGATGAAAGGTGACAGCAGACTCATGACACGAGACTGGATCTGCCGGGTCGTCGCAGTGTCAAAGGTGAACACGGCAACCAACCCTGCCACGAAGATCAGAAGCGCGAGGATGTTGAGCTTTTTCATGATTGGCCTTTCCTCCGGGCTGGTTGCGGCGCTGTTTGAGGGTCACTTTCAATCAAACGCGGTGCAGCAGCCCGAAATGGTCATCAGACTTCGGTCGTGCTCACTTTGCGCAGGAATTCAAGCTCGCTAAGAACCCGACCAGTACCTTCGCCGACGGCGCTGAGCGGATCTTCCGCCACATGCACAGGGAGCGCTGTTTCTTCCTGCAGCAATTTGTCGAGGCCGCGCAGCAGAGCACCGCCACCGGCAAGCATGATGCCACGATCCACCAAGTCGGCGGAGAGTTCCGGCGGGCAGCGTTCCAGCGTCGTGCGCACGGCGTCGATGATCGCATTCAGCGGCTCCAGCATGGCCTCGCGGACTTCCTGGCTCGTAATCGTGATGGTCTTCGGCAGACCGGCCACCATGTCGCGCCCTTTGACTTCCATGGTTGTTTCCTTGCCCAGCGGGAAGGCGGAACCAATGCGCAGTTTGATCTCTTCCGCAGTGCGCTCACCAATCATGAGATTGTAGGCACGCTTCATGTAATTGATGATCGCTTCGTCGAGTTCATCACCCGCCACACGCACGCTGCGGCTGTAAACGATGCCGGAGAGCGAGATGATCGCCACCTCCGTGGTGCCACCGCCGATGTCGACGATCATGTTGCCCGCAGCTTCCTGCACCGGCAAACCCACCCCAATGGCCGCAGCCATCGGTTCTTCGATCAGATAAACTTCACGCGCACCCGCCTGCTCCGCACTCTCCTTCACCGCACGCTTCTCAACTTCCGTGATGCCTGAAGGCACGGCAATGACCACGCGTGGCCCGCGCATCTTGCGCCCGCCACCCTGGACCTTTTTGATGAAGTGGCGCAGCATGGCCTCCGTCACACGGAAATCGGCGATCACACCGTCTTTCAACGGGCGGATGGCCGTGATGCCACCCGGAGTTCGTCCGAGCATGCGCTTGGCATCATCTCCCACAGCGACCACTTCGTTGGTGCCGGTTTTAACCGCCACCACTGAAGGTTCTCTGAGGACGATGCCGTGATCTTTTACATAAACGAGGGTGTTTGCCGTGCCGAGATCGATGCCGAGGTCTTGGGCGACGAAGCCGAAAAGTTTGCCGAACATTGAGAATAAATGGGAAAGGTGTTGATGCGAACAGGTATCAGAATCCAAATGCGCAGCGGAGAATTCCAACTGTTTTGAGAATCACGAAAAGCAACGCGCGCACGACATTCTAACCCATATTAAAGCTAAAACCGCCTGAAATTGCGTCAAGGGATGTTTCTAAGAAGCTTGGAATTGGCAATTTCGGGCCAAAAGCCGCCTTTTTCAGCCTCGAATTCGGCTGAAAATTGACTTTTCGATCCCATAGACCCGCCCCGCCAGCCGATCCGCGTCCGCCCAGTCCAAATTCGTCGTCGTGATGATTTTCTGGGTCCCCGGCGGCAGACAGGACAGCAGAGCCCTACGACGATGCGCATCCAGCTCGCCAAAAACGTCGTCCATCAGCATCAGCGGCGCTGAACCGCAGGCATGCTCCAGCACCTGCGCCTGGGCGAGTTTCAACGCCAGAGCAAACGAGCGCTGCTGACCTTCGGAAGCATAGGTGGTCGCATCCAGATCGTTCAAGCGCATCCCAATGTCATCCCGATGCGGCCCGAAGGCCGTCGAACGCGTGCGTGCTTCTTCATCCCGCATCGTCAGCAAGGCCTCAAACAAACTCAGCGTGGCATCACTCGTGCGCTGATACGCGATGCACACCTTCTCCACCCCCTCACTCAGCTTTGAATGCGCCAATGACACCTCCGGCCCCAGGGCGGCACACAGTTCCGCTCGCCGCTGCCAGAGCGTCTGGGCAAAGCCGTCCATCACTCGCGCAAACGCATCTGCCTGTTTCCACCCGATGCTGGCATCTCGTTTCAGCACATGATTGCGACCACGCAAGGCGCGCTCATAACCGCGCAGCGCATGCAGATAATCAGGAAACATCTGGCTCGCCGCGAAGTCGAGAAACCTGCGCCGATGCTCCGCACCACCACGCAGCAAATTCATGTCGCGATGATCCATCCACACCACCACGCCTGATGCAGCCAGATAGTCCGCTGATTTGCCGCAAACAGCACCATCGACTGCCAGCCTCCGCGTCGTGGCTGACTGCGCATAGCGCAGCCGTTTGCCGTGCCAGTGCGCCTCCACCAAACATGTGGCAGCGTCAAAGCGCACCATCTCAGCACGATTCGATGTTCTGGGCGACTGCAGGCGCAGCAGCACGCACGCGGCTTCGATGAGGGATGTTTTTCCCTGGGCATTCCGCCCCACCAGCAGCGTCACATCGGGATGCAGTTCCACCTTCGCCTCGGCGAAGCAGCGGAAATCGCGCACAAACAGATCGGAGAGCATGCAGTCAGGTGGTTACGCCACACGCCGCATTTCCGGTTGCGTACCTCAGTGGCATGAAGATGAATCCCGCCCCCTCTATGGAACCCATCCAAACAGTCAAAGGCTTTCGTGACTTCTTCCCTGAAGAATGCGCCGTGCGCAATTACATTTTCGACACCTGGCGCTCCGTCGCACGCCGCTATGGTTTCATGGAGTATGAAGGCCCGGTCCTTGAGCAGACCGACCTGTTTCGCAAGAAGAGCGGTGACGAGATCACCAGCCAGCTTTTTTGTTTCACAACGCAAGGAAAGGATGATGTCTCTCTGCGCCCGGAAGTGACCCCTTCCCTGGCCCGCATGGCCACCGCACGTCAGCGTGACTTCAAGAAGCCCATCAAGTGGTTTCAAATCGGCTCCTGCTTCCGCTATGAGGCCCCGCAGGCAGGACGCACGCGCGAGTTTGTGCAGTTAAATGCAGACATCCTTGGCGATGCCTCGCCTGCAACCGATGCCGAGCTGATCGCGATGGCAGTTGATGTGATGCGCGAGTTTGGCGTGAGCTCTGACGACTTCGAGATCCGCCTCAGCAACCGCGAAATCTGGACCGGCTTCCTTGCCCAGTTCAACATCACCGCCGAACACACCTCCACTTTCCTGCAGACCATCGACAAAATCGAACGTGCGCGGTCCGAAGAGACGGAGAAGAAGCTCAACGCCATCGGCCTCACGCTGGCGGATGTGCGCGCTTTCATGGCCTCCGCAGATGAGAATCACCCGGCCTTCGCAGCACTGCGCGAAAACCTCAGCGCACGCGGCATCTGGCAGCACGTCCGCATTGATGCCACCATCGTGCGCGGCCTGGCTTATTACACGGGAACCGTGTTTGAAGTGTTCGACCGCAAGCACGGTCTCCGTGCCGTGGCCGGCGGTGGCCGCTATGACAAGCTCTGCTCCCTGATGAGCGATGGCAAAGTGGACATGCCCGCCGCAGGTTTTGCGATGGGCGACGTGGTGCTCAAACTGCTTCTTGAAAAGACTCCCGGCGCACAAATGAAGCTCACCAGCGCCTTGCTGGCGGCAAGCAGCATCGACGCCTACGTCGTGGTCGTGGACGAGGCCCAGCGCGGTCATGCTCTCGCCGCGGTGCAGGCCCTGCGTGCCGCAGGCATCCGCATCGACTACAGCTTTGGCGCGCAAAAAGTCGGCAAGCAGTTTCAAGCCGCTGAGGATCGCAAAGCTCGCTTCGCCATCGTCTTCGGTGCCGAGTACCCCGAAGTCGTCATCAAGAACTTGATCGCCCGCTCGCAGAGCTCCGTGCCGGTGGCTGGTCTTGTCGAAGAAGTGCAGCGGCTGCTCGCCGAACCCGCCATCGGTCCGTTGATCGCCTGATCGAAAGGCAAGCAAGTGTCATTCATGAGCGTTGGTTTGAGCCAATCTCATGAAGTCCCTCCTGTTTTTTCTCGGCCTCGCAGCCATCACCGCACAAGCGCAGCCGGCCTTCCGCGCAGGCGTCTCCGCTATCGACATCACGCCCACGACGTTCCCACGGATCATTGCGGGCGGCTTTCTCGAAGGACGTGGCGACAAGATCGTGGACCGGCTGCATGTGCGCAGTTTTGTGCTGGATGACGGGAAGATGAAAATCGCCTTTGCCATCGTGGACACCTGCATGATGGAGCAGTCGCTCATCGATGAGGCCAAGGCGCTCGCATCCAAACAATGCGGTATTCCGGTGGACCGCATGATGGTCAGCGCCACGCACACGCACTCCGCACCTGCCGCGATGGGCTGCCTAGGCACGCGCAAAGACACGGAGTATGGCAAATTCCTCACGCCAAAAATTGCCGAAGCCATCGTGGCGGCGGACAAGGCGCTGCAGCCCGCACGCATCGGCTGGAGCAGCTTTGATGACTGGGAGCACACGCACAACCGCCGCTGGATTCGCCTGTCTGGCAAGGAAGTCGTCGATCCCTTCGGCAAACCCACCGGCCGCGCGAACATGCACCCCGGCTACCTCAGCAAAGACGTCGTAGGTCCCAGCGGCCCCGTCGATCCTCAGCTCTCCGTCATCTCGTTGCAAACCACCGACGGCAAGCCGCTTGGCGTGCTGGCCAACTACTCACAGCACTACTTCGGCAGCAGCCCGGTTTCAGCGGACTACTACGGCCTGTTCTGCAAACACCTCGCCGCCAAACTCAATCAACAAGGCGACGGCAACGGCCCCTTCGTCTGCGCCATGAGCCAGGGCACCAGCGGCGACCAGATGTGGATGGACTACGGCGCGGAGAAAAAGAACATCACCCTCGACACCTACTCCGAAGCCGTGGCCGACAGCGCCATGAAAGCCCTGCAAACCGTGAAGTATCTCGATCACGCCCCGCTCGGCATGATAGAGAAAACACTCGAACTCAACTACCGCATCCCCGACGAAAAACGCCTCGCATGGGCCCGTCCCATCGCCGCAAAAATCGAAAACGACCTCCCAAAAAACAAAGAGGAAGTCTATGCCCGCGAAGCCCTGATCCTCCACGAGCGGCAGAAGACGACCGTGAAACTCCAAGCCATCCGCATCGGCGACCTCAGCATCGCCACCCTGCCAAACGAAGTGTATGCGATCACGGGGCTAAAATTGAGGAAATCATCGCCATTCCAAATTCACTTTAACATCGAACTGGCCAATGGTGCGGAGGGGTACATCCCTCCTCGGGAACAACATGAACTTGGGGGCTATACCACATGGCCAGCACGAACCGCCGGGCTCATCGAATGGTCGGAATCGTCGATGGTCGATGAACTCCACAAAGCCCTTGCTGCCTTTTTGAGACAACCCGCGCAGTTCCCAAGCCCCAAAGATGGCGACTATGCCCAGCGTGTTTATGAGACCAATCCCGTGGCCTACTATCGAATGGACGGCGTCGGCGTGTGCCAGTGGGACCCAAAACACAAGGGCTGCTTTTTGCGAATGCCGGAGGGACATGCCGTTTATCTTCCCGGAGCTGGCAGCGGCAGCGGGTACGGCGATGAATCAGCCTTGAAAGCCTCCGCCTTTTCGGGCCCGCATGAGATCAACCGCTCGGTTCATGTCGCCGGCGGTCACTTGTCGACCGACTGGACGCGCGGTTTGCAGGAAAGAAATGAAAACGGCGGGATCACTCCGGGCGAAGTCCCGAGCGCAGCAACAATCGCCCTCTGGTTCTGGCTCGGACATGAGAGCGGCGCGAGCGACCGCACTGGCGAGCTGATCAATGCACTCGGCGTGAGTTTGAAGGCGCACCAGGATGCTCAGCATCGCGTGCGGCTCGCCTTGGGTGGTGAGGAATCGAAGGAGGAGCTGGTTGCGGACGACTGGCATTTTGCGGTGTTGATCCGCGATGGCGACTCAGTGAGAGTGCATATCGATGGCGCTGAAAAACCGTCGTTGGAGGGGAAGGCTGGAAAAGCGGCCGATGATGTTTTCTTTGCCAAAGGACTCGAAGGGCGGCTCGACGAGATCACCGTCTGGAAGCAAGTCCTCGAGCCCTCCGTGATCTCGAAGTTGTGGGACATCTCGAAAGTCGCGCAGGACAATGCACGGCATGCGGTCAAGCGGAGGGAGCGGGCAATACAAGCTCAGGCACAAGCCTCGGCCATGTTGAAGGGTCATGAAAACTGGTCGGCCTCATTGCGATTCCGCAACACCAAGGCAAACAACGTCAGCCCCGTGACCGCCTATCTCATCTCACGCGGTCCCAAGGGCGATCATCAGGCTCCGGGCGACCACCTCGGTATTGGTGGAAACTACAAAGACGCGCAGCCGGGCAGGCTCTTTGTTTTCAACGGCAATGCGGCGGACCAAATTGTGTACGGAAAAACGCTCATCGCCCCGGGATCGTGGAATGAGGCGAGTCTTGAACGCCAGGGGACACGCGTGAAAGTAATGCTAAACGGGAAGGCGGAGATCGACGCCGAGCTTGCGGTCACCGCTCCAGACGCCACGGAGCTTTTCTTTGGAAAGCGTTGCGATGACTTCGCTCCGTTGCAGGGCGAGTTCTCGAATGTGGTGGTCACTGGCTTGGAAAAGCCAACCGCAACCCCGCCTCCAAAGCTGCAGACCGCCACACCCCCGCTCTCCCCCGAGGAATCCGCAAAAAAGTGGCATCTGCGCGAAGGCTACCGCATCAAACTCGTCGCAGCAGAACCCGTGGTGCTCGACCCCGTGGCCTTTGACTGGGATTCAAAAGGCCGCCTATGGGTCATCGAGATGGCCGACTACCCCCTTGGCATGGACGGCAACGGCAAGGCCGGCGGTCGCGTGGTCATGCTCGAAGACACCAACGCCGACGGCCGCTACGACAAGCGCACAGTCATCGTAAACGACCTCAGCTATCCCACCGGCATCCTGACCTGGCGCGATGGCGTCATCGTCACCGCTGCGCCAGACATCTTCTTCATCAAGCCGAACGGTGAAAAACAAATTCTCTTCACCGGCTTCAGCACGGGCAATCAACAACTCCGCGTCAACGGCCTCCGCTGGGGCATGGACGGCTGGGTGTACTGCGCGGCAGGCGCGCACAACAGCGGCTACAACAAAACCACGCAGATTGAATCCAAGCTCACCGGCCAGAAGATCGACCTCGGCAGCCGCGACTTCCGCTTCAAGCCCGACACAGGCGAGTTTGATCCACAAAGCGGCCCCTCGCAGTTCGGCCGCGCCCGCGATGACTGGGGCCACTGGTTCGGCGTGCAGAACAGCTTCCCCCTCTGGCACTACGTCCTGCAGGACCACTACCTGCGCCGGAACCCTCACGTCATTCCGCCCGACCCCATTCACCAGCTCTTCCCGCGCAATCCGCCAGTTTACCCCGCCAGCAGCATGGAAAAGCGCTTTCACAGCTTCGACCAGTCGGGACGCTTCACCAGCGCCTGCGGCATCGAAGTGTATCGCGATCGCCTGCTCTTCACCGATGGCAAAACCCACGCCTTCACCTGCGAGCCCTTCCACAACGTCGTTCAACATCACATCCTCGAAGACGACGGCGTCACCTTCAAAGCCACGCGCGATCCCGCCGAGTCAAAGATGGACTTCCTCGCCAGCGAAGACCGCTGGTGCCGCCCCGTCATGGTCCGCACCGGCCCCGACGGCGCACTGTGGGTGGCAGACATGTACCGCTACATGATCGAGCACCCTCAGTGGCTGCCCCAAAACGGCAAGGACGAACTGCTGCCCCACTACCGCGAAGGAGATGACAAGGGCAGGATTTGGAAAATCACGCGCGCTCCAGAACCGCCTAAAGGCGGGACTACAGAACAGGGCTTGGCTTCCTCGAATGGCTGGCAGCGTGACAAGGCACAGATGCAGCTTGCATGGAGCGGTGAGACCCCTGCCATCGAAGATCTCCTTCAATCCAAGCAGCCCACAACACGGGCACAGGCGGCGTGGACGTTGCTCGCTATGAAGAAAATCAGCGCTGCCACCTGTCTAAAACTGCTCTCAGATGAATCCCCCCGTGTGCGCGAGCAGGCATTGCAGATGGCGGAGAAACTGGACTGGAAAGACGATGATGCACGTTCGCTCCATCAGGCGCTCATGAAACTCGTGGGAGACGCCGATACGAAGGTGCGGCTGCAACTGGCCTGCTCAGTCGGCGAATGGCACGAGCAAAGAATGAGCACAGTCCTGGTCGAATTGCTGAAACGTGATGGCGGCAATCACATTATGCTGGGTGCGATCCTCAGTTCGGCCTCCGAACACCTGCTCGAAATCACCCAGCATGCTCCAGACGCAGCTTTTGAGCCCCTGGTCGGCATGGCCATTCATGCCTGGTATGAAGCAGCGCTTTCAAACCTGTGCGAAAGGATGATGATCCACAACGAGTTTAAGGACTCACTCGTGCCAAGACTGCGGCTGCTGCACCAATTTCTTCTGGCCGCTCAATCGCAAGGAACCACGATTCTGAAGATGAAGGAACGTGCCAGAACGGAACGGCTCGCCTCCTGTCTCGACGAACTGATGACCGGACACATCAACGCGGCGATGACCGTTCCCTGGGATTGGAAGGATGCTCCGCTAGCCGACCTTATCTTGATGGGTGAGATCCCCGTCATGGTTCCGGGACGCGAAGCCAAGGGTTATGAGATGCTCAAAAACTGGCTGGCCAATTCTCGCGCCGACCTTCAGCAGTCCGCCGTGATCATTCTGGGCCGACATCCGAAACCCGAGACAGACGATCTCATTTTGGAAAAGCTTCCCACCGCAACCCCCATGCTGAAGCAAGACATTCTCGCAGCTCTGCTCAGCCATGAAGACGGCGCATTGAAACTCCTGGCAGGAGTGAAGAGCGGCAAACTGCAGCCCGCCGGCCTGATGGATGCCTCCATGCAAACTCGCTTGCTTCAGCATCCTTCCAAATCGGTGAAGGCACTCGCCAAAGAAGTTCTCCAAGCTTCAGGGCCATCGAAGCGGGCTGATGTGCTGGCAAAGTTCCAACCAGCCCTAAAACTCTCAGGCGACGCTGCCAAAGGAAGGACCGTGTTCGCACAGGTATGCATCAGCTGCCACAAGCTCGACGGAGTAGGCATCGAACTCGGCCCGGACTTGCGCAGTGTGGTTCAGCATGATGCGGAAAAGCTCATGAACTCCATCCTCGACCCGAGCGCGATCATTGAGCCGGGATTCATGGCATATAACTGCACGCTCAAAAACGGCGAGCAGCTCTATGGAGTGATCGCGACGGAAACGAGCGCGAGCCTGACGCTGAAGATGGCCGGCAATCTGACGAAGTCCGTACTGCGCAGCGAGATCGCGAGTTTGCAGAGCACCGGCACCTCCTTGATGCCGGAGGGCCTCGAAGCCGCGCTCACCCCTCAGTCGCTGGCGGATTTGATCGCGTATTTGAAAGTGGCCAAGTGAGCGCCGGGATGAGTTTTATACCACGCGGTTAGAGTTCCCCATTCCCCTGCGTATTGGCTTCGATGCCATCTCCCGATCATCCCTGCGCCGGCCACAGCGCCCCGCATGCATTCACCTTCATGAACCCACGTGTGCGGGATGGCGTGGTCGTCCACAGCCGGCGCTCGGTTTTAAAAACGAGCCTCGCTGGCCTGGGCGGCCTCACCCTGCCTGCTCTCACGCAGCTGCGCGCAGAAGGCAAAGTCACCAAGGGCGGCAAATCGGTGATCCTGCTCTGGATGACCGGCGGCCCCTCGCAGATCGACACCTGGGACCCAAAACCCGATCGCCCACGCGAGATTCGCGGCCCCTTCAAAACGATCCCCACCAAGCTGCCCGGCACCCACATCTGCGAGTACCTGCCGAAGCAGGCCGCCATGCTGGACAAGTTCACGCTCATCCGCTCCGTCGACTGCCGCTTCAGCAACCATGAGCCCAACATGGTCATGCAGACCGCCAATCTCGCCAACGAGCCGCGCACCAATCCGAAGGCGAAGTACTATCCCTCCTTTGGCAGCATCGTGGCAAAGCATCGCGGGTCGAATCATCCGGCCATGCCGCCGTATGTCGTGCTGAACATGAAATCGCGCTCACACGTCGCATGGGGCGGCTATCTCGGCACGCAGTATGACCCCTTCGATGGCAGCAGCGCCACCAAGCTCTTCCAGCTTCCCTCCGGCCTCAGCATGGACCGCCTGCACGCACGCCAGACACTGAGCCGGCAAATGGACGGCCTGCGCGCCGAGATCGACGCCAGCGGCATGATGGGCGCCATGGACAGCTTCTCCCAGACCGCCTTCGACATCGTCGCCGGTGGCCGCGCGCAGGAAGCCTTTGATCTGAGCAAGGAACCGCAAAAAGTACGCGACCGCTACGGCGAGCATGACTGGGCCAAACAAGCGCTGCTCGCGCGTCGGCTCGTGGAGCGCGGCTCGTCCTTCGTCACCATCGACCTCAGCAATCACGGCGCCTCTGGCACCTGGGACAATCACGGCGACAATATCCCGCCCTACGGCGGCATCTGGAGCGGCCTGCGCCCGCTGCTGCCTGTGTTCGACCACGTCATCACCACGCTCGTCAGCGACCTCGCCGAACGCGGCATGCTCGATGACACTCTCGTCATCACCATGGGCGAGTTTGGCCGCACGCCCACCCTTGGCACTCAGGGCAGCACCGATGGCCGCAATCACTGGCCGCACGTCATGTCCATGTCACTCGCCGGCGGCGGTTTTCGTCACGGCCAGGTCATCGGCGCCTCTGATAAAGACGGCGGCCAGATTGACGAACGCCCCGTCACCCCCGGTGATCTCGCCGCCACCATCTACCACCACATGGGCGTCCCGCTTGATGCGACCTACACCGATCATCAGGGCAGGCCGAACTTCGTTGTGGATCAGGGCGCGCCGTTGCGGGAGCTGATTTAAGCCAGAGCATGGCGTTCGCTTCCCCTCGCTAGGACCAGAGCCTATTGTCCACACTCTCTTTCATTCTTTACACGATGACGGCTAGATGTCAGTCTTCGACATCGTTCGTGTTCCCGCATGCAGATGATCTTCGCTGTTCCCAAAGAAACCCATGCAGGAGAAACACGCACCGCGCTGGTGCCGGAGCACGTGGCAAAGCTGACGGGGCTGGGGGCGAAGATCGAAGTGGAATCCGGCCTCGGGCTTTTCTGCGGTCACACCGACGCTGATTACACGACGGCAGGCGCAACGGTGCGGACGGACCGTGCGGCCATGCTGGCTGCGGCGGATGTCATCCTGCAGGTGCGCAAGCCAACAGTCGATGAGGTGAACGCCCTGCGTGAAGGCGCAGTGTTCATCGCGTTGCTCGATCCCTTTCAATCACCGGAATTAATCCGCGCGCTGGCAGCACGCGGGGTCAGCGCCATCAGCATGGAAATGGTGCCTCGCAGCACGCGGGCGCAGAAGATGGACGTGCTGTCCTCTCAGGCGAGTCTGGCGGGCTATGCCGCCGTGATCGCGGCAGCAGGACAATCCGGGAAGATTTTCCCCATGATGATGACACCCGCAGGTACAATCAAACCGGTGAAAGTTTTCATCATCGGCGCAGGCGTGGCGGGATTGCAGGCCATCGCCACCGCCAAACGGCTCGGCGCAAAAGTAGAGGCCTTTGACACACGGCCGGTCGTCGAAGAGCAGGTGAAATCACTCGGCGCGAAGTTTGTAAAAATCGACGTGGGAGAGACCGGGCAGACCGAAGGCGGTTATGCAAAGGCTCTCACCGACGACCAGCTCAAGCTCCAGCGCGAAGGCATGGCGCGCGTTTGCGCAGAGTCGGATATCGTCATCACGGCGGCACAGGTGTTTGGCAGGCGCGCGCCGGTGCTGCTCACCAGCGAGATGCTGGATGCCATGAAACCCGGCAGCGTGGTGGTGGATCTCGCGGTCGAGAGCGGCGGCAATGTCGAAGGCGTGGTCGCAGGTCAGATCATCGAGCGCAAGGGCGTGAAGATCATCGGCACCGCGAGCCTGCCAGCCAATGTGCCCGTGCATGCCAGCCAGATGTACTCGTCCAACATCACCGCACTGCTGACAGAGTTCTGGGACAAGGAGGCGCAGTCGCTGAAGTTGAACCTGCACGATGACATTCTCAAAAGCTGCGTCGTCACCCACGGCGGGCGCATCGTGAACGAAAAACTCGCCACCGCCACCTGACCTGCCATGACCGTGGAAATGCTCATCCTTGTCGTCTTCGTGCTGTCGATCTTTCTCGGCTTCGAACTCATCTCCAAGGTGCCGTCCATGCTGCACACGCCGCTGATGTCCGGCACCAATGCGATCCACGGCATCATCCTGCTCGGCGGCATGCTGGCGCTCGCGGAAGCCGACGGCTTCATGCAATACACCGCCGGATTCGTCGCCGTCGTGCTGGGTTCAGCCAATGTGTTCGGCGGCTTCATGGTCACCGACCGCATGCTGCAAATGTTCAAACGCAAGAAGTGAAACAACCGGAACGAAGTGGAGATAGACGAAGTCAAACGCCCCCATGATCACCTCCTTTGTCTTTCTCATCGCATCTGTTCTGTTCATCGTCGGCATCAAGTTGCTGGCATCACCCAAGACCGCGCGGCAGGGAAATCTCATCGCCGGCCTGGGCATGGCTCTCGCCTTGCTGGCGGTGCTGCCACAGCTCCACAATTCGCACGGTGAAAGCGTCTCACTATGGAAGTGGTTCCTCATCCTCGTGGGCATCGTTCTGGGCTTGGTCATCGGTGCCGCAGGTGCCTACAAGGTCAAGATGACCTCAATGCCGCAGATGGTGGCTCTCTTCAATGGCGCCGGCGGCGGCGCGGCGGCCTTGGTGGCCGCAATCGAATTCGCGCATCTCACGTCAGATTCGAGCCTGAAGTTTGTGATCTCCATGCTCTGCGCGGCGCTGATCGGTGCCGTCTCGCTGTCCGGCAGCATCATCGCCTTTTTGAAGCTCGAAGGCCGCTTTGAAAAACCCGTGACCTATCCCGCGCAGCAGTTGTTGAACGGCCTGCTCTTCGTGGTCAGCCTCTTGCTCGCACTCGCGATGGCCTCAGGCTCGCATAGCATGGCGCTCATGATCCTGTTCCTCGTGATCGCGCTCGCCCTCGGCGTCCTGATGGTCATGCCCATCGGCGGCGCAGACATGCCGGTGGTCATTTCGCTGCTGAACTCCTTCACCGGCCTCGCCGTCGCAGCAGACGGTTTTGCCATCGACAACATCGCCATGATCATCGCTGGCACGCTCGTCGGCTCCTCCGGCACACTCCTGACCCTGGCGATGTGCAAGGCCATGAACCGCCCCGTGACAAATGTGCTCTTCAGCGCCTTCGGCAAAGTGGATGCCACCACCAGCACGGCAGCCGCTGCCACGGGCAGTGTGAAATCCGTGCAGGCCGATGAGGCAGCCCTGCTCCTCGGCATGGCCAGTCGCGTGGTCATCGTACCCGGCTACGGACTCGCCGTCGCGCAGGCACAGCATCAGGTGCGGCAGCTCGCGGATGAACTCGCCAAAAAAGGCGTCGAAGTCAGCTTTGCCATCCACCCCGTTGCCGGACGTATGCCTGGCCACATGAACGTGCTCCTCGCTGAGGCCGATGTGCCCTACGACCAGCTGATTGAAATGGAATCGATCAACCCCGAGATGGAGCGCGTGGACGTCTGCCTCGTCATCGGTGCCAACGACGTGGTGAATCCCGCCGCTCACGAAGACAAAACCAGCCCCATCTACGGCATGCCCATCATCGAAGCCGAGAAAGCCGGCACCGTCATCGTGATGAAGCGCAGCATGGGCAAAGGCTTCGCCGGCATCGAAAACGCCCTCTTCCTCCGCGACAACTGCCGCATGCTCTTCGGCGATGCCAAGACCTCCCTGCAGGAACTCGTGACGCTGGTGAAGGACGGTTAAGCGGTCGCAATGACACATGCTTCACCCCCTTCTCCTATCGAGACTTGCACAATGGGCTGACCTCCATGTCTTGAAGGCCAAAGGCCTTCCGCATCATAGCGAAGGGATGCCGAGCGATAGCGAGTGCTTCCCTGGTACTCACCAGCACCATCCGGGCAGCAAACCCAGCGCATTCTTCGCGCACCGCAATCACCAGCAGCGTCATCAACGCACCACCGCTGCTGCCTGTGTTGCCAAAACTCCCAATCCATACTCTCGATCGAATGCCATTCTTGTCAGTCTATTGCACAACGGCCAACAACAGCAGGCTTTTGCCTCCTGCTGATTGCGTCATTCGCATTTGCGTTCATCTTGCCAAATCAGATTCCATCTGACAGCCTGCACCCATGAAAACGCTGACCGTCACCGAGGTGGCCCGAAACTTCAGTTCCGTCATGAACGGCGTGGAAGCCGATCAGGAGGAGATCGTTCTCATGCGCAATCACAAGCCTATCGCCCGGCTTGTACCTGAACCCAAGGCGCAAAATGCCCTGGAAGTCCTCGGGGATCTCTATCGCACTCTCGATGACGACACGGCAGACGCCCTGTCCGAAGTGGTGAATTCCAGCAGGAAGGCCAAACGCGGCACCCTCAACGAGTTGCGCAGTCCGTGGGCTTTCTGAAGTCTTTAACCAACTTCCTCATGAATCAGGTGGCGAAGAAAGAACTGGTTTGCGGACGCTTGGAAAGCGGGCCTCCAGATGTTAATTGGACCAATGCGCATTCATGTGGTCAGCGATCTGCATCAGGAATTCGGCGAGGTGCCATTGCCAAGGGTGGATTGTGACTGCGTGGTGCTGGCAGGAGACGTCTCCACCAAGACCAATGGGCTGAAATGGATCCTGCGGGAAATCACGGATGTTCCGGTCATCTACATCTGCGGGAATCACGAGTTCTACGGCGAGAATTATCCCAGCCTTTTTGACAAGCTGCGCGAGCAGTCCCGCGGCACCCATGTTCACTTCTTGGAAAACGAGTCCGTGACAATCGGGGGCGTGCGATTCTTCGGCAGCACTCTCTGGACGGACATGGCGCTCATGGGTGATTGGATGGACGGGGCGGCAGCGGCCGCAGCCGAGATGAATGACTACAAAAGAGCGCGCAACTCCAGTCGCGGATACAAACGCCTCTCACCTCGTGACACTCGTCTGGCACATCTGGCGTCGGTTCAAGCTCTGAGAGACTTCCTCAGCAGCGGCGATCCACGTACTTCCGTTGTCGTCACTCATCATGCCCCTTCCCTTTTGTCACTGCCTGAACGCAGGCGCACTGAGCCGATCAGCTGTGCCTACGCCTCCCATCTCGACGCTTTGATTCACGAGTTTCAGCCACAGCTCTGGATTCATGTCCACATTCATCACAACAACGACTACCGCATTGGAGAAACACGCATTCTGGCGAACCCTCGGGCTTATCCGGATGCTCCCAATAAGGGCTTCATCCCAGATCTCACTGTCGAGATCGCGTCCGAAACACCCTCCTAGCACTGGCACAAATCAGTTCGCACACCACATTCCCACCATGCGCCTCCTCCTCACCGCCCTCCTCCTTGCCACAGTCATTCACGCCCAGCAGCCTGCTGCGCCAAAGCCGAAACCGCAGGCCTTCACAGACCCGGCACAGACCGACGATGATTTCGCCATTCAGGGCGAGTATGTCGGCGAAATCGACGGCAAAACCTACGGCGTGCAGGTCTGGGCGCAGGGCGGCGGGAAATTCGAGGCCGTGAGCCATCTCGGCGGCCTGCCCGGCGCGGGCTGGGATGGAGACCGGGCCACAATCACCCGTGTCATCGGCACACGGGCCGAAGGCGAAAAGAGCGCGGCATTTGAATCGCCAGATGGTTCCATCAAAGCCGAGGTGAACGGCGCGAGCATCCTGGTGAACAATGCTGACGGGTTGAAAATCATGGAACTCAACCGCACGAACCGCGAATCACCCACCCTGGGCGCCCAGCCGCCGGAGAACGCTGTCGTACTGTTTGACGGCAAGGGCGTGAACCGTTTCCCCAAATCGCGTGTGGATGAAAAAATCGGTGCTCTGATGGAGGGCATCACCAGTGAGGACACGTTTGGCGATTGCAGCCTGCATGCGGAGTTCCTCCTGCCCTACATGCCCGATGCCCGTGGCCAGGGCCGGGGAAACAGCGGTCTCTATCTGCAGGGCCGCTATGAGGTGCAGATGCTCGACAGCTTCGCCCTCGAAGGAAAGGACAACGAGTGCGGCGGCCTGTACAAGATCGCTTCTCCGAAAGTGAACATGTGCCTGCCACCCCTCACCTGGCAGACTTACGACATCGACTTTACCGCCGCCCGCTACGATGCCGGAGGCCAGAAGACCGCGAATGCCAGGATCACAGTCAAACACAACGGCGTGGCGATTCACGAGAACCAGGAACTGCCCGGCGCGACGACCTCAGCCCCCAACAAAGAGGCCAACACCCCGGGGCCGGTTTACCTCCAGAACCACGGAAATCCCGTCCGTTACCGCAATATCTGGGTGGTTAGAAAGTAGTGCGAGCGTCCCGCTTGCAGGAGGTAATGGGGCAAAATGCGCCGCATAATTGTGAATAACTCACCCAGCTGTGAATACAGGGGTCGCATTTTTTCGCGAATAATTATGGCAATCGGACTGAGAATCCATTATTTAGGACTCATTAACTACCTGTTCCACCTGTGTTCGGAACTGGATTTTGTATACGCCTGCCCATGTCTGCTGCCAAGAATGGCTCAAAAAAATCAGCCAAGCGCCCTTCCCGCAAGCGCAAGGGAATGGGCACCCACGTGATCGACTATCTGCCGGAATCTCCGGTCATTCGTGAGCATGAAGCCGTGGAACGCCGCCGCCGTGGCTTTCGCACCGCCATGTGGCTGATCACCGCGATGATCGTCGTCGGCATCGGCTGGGTCACGTGGCATGAAGCGCTGGAAAAGAACTCGCAGTTCATGCTGAAAACCGTGGAGGTGAACACGGAGGGCACCCTCACGCGGCAGCAGCTCGTGGCCGCCACCGGCCTCACCGAAGCAACCAACCTGCTCACCATGAATCTGCGCGAAGTGCGCGCAAAGATCGAACGCCTGCCTCAGGTGAAGTCGGCGGTGATTCAGCGCGACTACCACGGCAAGCTCACACTCGATGTCGTGCAGCGCATGCCGGTGGCCTGGATGGAATGCCCCAAGCACAAGCTCATGGGTCCTCTGAGCGGCAAGGGCTGCCTGATTGATGCCGAGGGTGCCCTGGTTCCCTGCAACGTCATCACCCGGGAATACCTCGCGATGCCCCGCATCCAATTCCCGGATCTCAGCGAAGCCATCCCCGGCAGCCCATCGACAGACATGCAGGTGCATGCTGCGCTGCGCTTGATGGGGAAGCTGCAAAGCCGCCAGCAGGATGACCATCCCGCACTGGAAGTGATCGAAATTCCCAATTCATGGTCGCTGGTCGCACATTTCAACGGAGACACCAAGATCACCTTCGGCGTCGATGACCTCGATCCCCAGCTGGCGCGCTTTGATCGCGTCATGTATGAAGCACGCGCGCGCAAATGGCGCGTCGCCACGCTGAACCTGATCGCCAGCATCAACACTCCCGTCACTTTTCATGAAACGCCGGATGTCACCGGGCTGAACTTGGCGGATACCGCCTCCACTCCACCCGCACGCTGAATCTCATGGCCAAAAGCACCATTTACGCAGGTCTTGAAATCGGAACGCACAAGATCTGTGTCGTCGTGGGTGAAGCCAAGCGCGATGGAGCCATCAAGATTCTCGGCGTCGGCCAGGCTCCTTCCCGTGGCGTGCGCAAAGGCGAGATCGTGGATTTCGAAAAGGTCCAGACCTGCGTGAACGATGCACTCGTACGTGCAGAGGACCGCAGCGATGTGATGATCCGCAATGTCTTCCTCGGCGTCACCGGTGCTCACATCGAGAGCTTGAACAACCGCGGCCGTCACCGCCTGCCGGACGAGCAGACGGAAATCAGCGAGGACGATGTGGAAGAGGCAAAGGAGATCGCCCGCAGCGTCTCGATCCCCCAGTCGAATGTCTTTCTTCACAGCGTCACACGGCAGTACATCGTGGATGGCCAGGAGGCCGTGCGCCAGCCCATCGGGCGTGAGGGCCGCGTGCTGGAGGCGGACTACCACATCATCCACGGCGTGCGTGGCCGTGTACAGAATGCGATCCGCTGTGTGCGTGAAATTCCTCTCGAAGTGGAGGACGTCGTCTTCAATCCCGTCGCAGCGGCACAGGTCGTGCTGACACGTGAGGCAAAAATGCAGGGTGCGCTCATGATCGACTTCGGTGCCGGCACTTGTGACTACGTCTTGTACGAAGACGGCATGATCACCGCCTCCGGCTGCGTCCCCCTCGGCGGCGATCACATCACCAATGACGTCTCGATGGCGCTGCAGATCCCGAACGGTCGCGCCGAACGCCTCAAGGTCGAGGAAGGCAGCGTCTTGTATGACGAGGTCCCTGAAGGCGAGATGCTCAGCATCGAAGACGACACCGGCTTGATTCTCGGCGAGATCGAACGGGCGTTTTTGAATGAGGTCATGAACCTCCGCACTAAAGAAATACTTATCCAGGTGCGGGTGCGGGTGGAGGATCACCTCGGCCGTCTCGGAGCAGGCATTTATCTCACAGGCGGGGTCAGCATGATGAAAGGGATTGACGTGGTGGCCCGTGAAGTGTTTGGAATCAAAGTCACGCGCGCAGGTTCGGCTCCCGTCAGCGGCATCACCGCCACTTTCGAGAATCCGCAATACTCCGCTCCAATCGGCCTCATTCGTTATGCGCAGATTCTGGACAGCGAGAAGCCCTTTCTCTCCCCCCTGAAGCGCCTTGGCAGACGCATGCAGGAACTCCTCTCATCCGTCACCCTTTAAGTAAAGACAGCAGCCCAGCCCTAACCACCCACGATTATGGTAGAATACGACCGCTCCCAATCTCCCGAAGGTGCCAGCACGGCGGCACCTCGCATCTGCATCGTCGGCATCGGCGGCGCAGGTTCCAACGTTGTCGATCGCATCACTCTGGACCGCATCGTCGATGCCACCCTGGTCTGCGCGCACACAGACGTACGTGTCCTCGGCCACTCGATGGCACCGGTGAAAATCCAGCTGGGTGCCGAGCTCATGAAGGGCATTGGTGCCGGTGGCGATCCCGATCTCGGACGTGAGGCCGCGCTCTTCTCGCGCGATCAGATCCGTCAGGCCATCGAAAATCACGACATCATTTTTATCAGCGCCGGACTCGGCGGCGGCACCGGCAGCGGAGCGGCTCCTGTCATTGCTGAAATCGCCAAAAACACCGGTGCTCTGGTCCTCGTCGTCGCCACCATGCCCTTCAGCTTCGAAGGCCGCCGTCGTCTCGCCCAGGCCGAGGAGGCGCTCGAACTGCTGCAAAAGCGTGCGGATGCCCTCGTGCTGTTTGAAAACAACCGCATGGGCGAGCTCATCCTGCCAAAGGATGGCATTCAGAAAGCCTTCAATCAGGCCGATCAGCTCATTGCCCAGAGCCTGCGCGCCATCTCCACCATCACCATCACTCCCGGTCTGGTGAAGCTCGGTCTCGACGACCTCACTTCCGCTCTGGCCAATGCCAACGGCCGCTGCCTCTTTGGCTTCGGCGAAGCCCGCGGTCAGAACCGTGGTTCCGAGGCGCTCAAGAAAGCTCTCAAGAGCCCGCTCATCGACTCCGGCCGTCTCCTTCATCAAACCAAGAACCTCTTGGTCCACGTCGCCGGTGGCGAATCGCTCACTCTGGTCGAAGTCGAGGGTGTCATGAAGCAGCTGGGACGTCACGTGCCGGATCAGACCCACATTCTCTTCGGCCTCGGCGTCGATGCGAAGCTGGGAGACGCCATTGCCGTCACACTCATCAGTTCGCTCGGACTCAACCAGCTCAACGCTCACGCCACCGCAGCACCGCCTTCGGAAATGCTCCAGCCCCGCGCTGAAGCACCGGCTCCCGCCCCTGCCCCGGCTCCCAAACGCGAGATCCCGGTGAAGAAAGCCCCTTCACCCTATGCCCCTCCGGCCGAGTCGGCGCCTGATCTGCTCTTCAAGTCCGACGAGTTCGCCTCAGTCCCTGCAGCTGGCGATGCATTCCCTTTGAACAGCCTCCAGGCGGAAGCAGCGAAAGCCCCCACCCTGGAGCAGCCCGTGGCACATGTCGAAGAGCCGCCTCCCTTTGACACTTTTGAGGAGCCTGCTCCTCCCCCAGTGCTCGCTCCCGCTCCTGAAACAGCCCGCATTCCCGTGCGCACCCCTGCCGCTAAGGAACTTGCTGATGCCGCTCGCAGCAACAGCAAGGAATCCACCCTCGCCGCCGTCGTGGCCCGCAGCGTCACCTTGCAGACCGAAGCCGCTGAAGCCCAGGATGACCTCATTTCCTTCGACGAACCCGAGCCCGAGTTCGAATCCCAGCCAGCATCCTCAGGGTCGAGCGCTACCGCCGTCCTCTCCCGCAAATCCACAGCCGAAAGCCAGCAGACCTTCAGCCTCGGCGAAGAAGACCGTGGCCGCTTCAAGGACACCGAACCTTCCATCGTGCAAGGTGAGGACCTCGACGTCCCAACCTGGATGCGCCTGAAGAAAAAGCTCCGCCGCTAAAACTCCGGCTCAGGCGCGTTTGTTCTCACACATGAACGCCCCTTTCACGCGCCGTCGCCTTCTTCAAACACTGCCCCTCGCCGCATGCGCGGGCAGTTTCCACATCCATGTTCGCTCCCAGGAGTCGAAAAAATCATGGATCACCGGCAATCCGGCCATCGACAAGCCTCGTGAAGTCGCCCTCAGCCTCCTGAAGCCCACACAGGCCCAGATCGAGCACGCCTGGGAGCTCCATTTCGGCTCCGTCGTCTTTGAAAGCTACGGCTTCGCCCCCCGCTGCGCCATCGATGCCGAGGCGATGAACGAAGCCATCAAATCCGGCATGGGTGCCGACGAGATCACCGACCTCCGCGAGTCCATGTCCATGAACCGCAACGCGACCAATGAACGCGAGCGCAAGGAATTCCTCGATGCCTTCCACGCCGCCGGCGTGACCTGCATTTTCCAAAACACCGGCGAAGAAGGCAGCGACCCGCTGCGCCTCATCAAACGCCTCGCGCATTTCACCAAAGCCACAGACTTGCTGAATCCGACACTCTCAAAGGTCGTTTTGTCCGAGGAAATTGTAGCCCTCAAGAAGTCAGGAAACGTCGGCCTCTGCTTCACCACCAACGGTGTCCCCCTGATGCAAGACTGGGAAAGCGTGCGCAACGAGCTGCGCTACGTACGCATTTTCCACGAACTCGGCACCCGCATGATGCACCTGACCTACAACCGCCGCAATCCCATCGGCGATGGTGCCGGCGAACCCCACGACGGCGGCCTGAGTGATTTCGGCCACGCCGCCGTCGCCGAGATGAACAAAATCGGCGTCATCGTCGATGTGGCACACAGTGGCTGGAAGACGGCCTACGATGCAGCCAAGAGCAGCACGCGCCCCATGGTCGCCAGCCACACCACCTGCTGCGGCGTTTACGAGCACTTCCGCGGCAAGCCGGACGATACCATCAAGGCCATCTGCGACACCGACGGCCTCGTCGGCATCTGCTGCATCCCCCGCTTCCTCGGCGGCAAAGGCGACATCACCACCCTGCTCGATCACCTCGACCATCTCATCAAAAAATTCGGCGCCAAGCACGCCGCCATCGGCTGCGATGTGGCCTACACCTCCCGTTTTGACAAAGAAGAGCGCGCCAAGCTGCTCAAAGCCCCCGGCGGCAAGGCCGACAAATGGGAGCATCTCTGGCCCAAGGACGACTATGTGACGAGCATCGAGGCAGAGCAGAGCATCGCCTGGTCCAACTGGCCGCTTTTCACCCTCGGCATGATCATGCGAGGCCATAGCGACGAGGCCATTAAGCAGGTCATCGGAGGCAATATGCTGCGGGTGCTGAAGGCGAACCAGGTCTGAGGATGTGAAAAAACGGCACTTTGCTGTCTGCAAGGTGGCACGTGTGCTGCGCGTATGGATTTTGGAGGGATTTGATGTAGAATCACCTCTCCGAACCCCCACATGACCCTGCGTTTCCAGTTTCCCTCTCTCGTTTTGGGCGGCCTTGCCGTCGCAACTTCCCTTGTGTCAGCGGCCGAGACATTTCCGCCCGACCAGATCGAGTTTTTTGAGAAAAACATCCGTCCCGTGCTCGCGGAGCGCTGCTACGAGTGCCATGGCGCGCATAAGCATCAAAACGGGCTGCGGCTCGACTCACGCGCAGCGATTTTGCAGGGCAGCGAGTATGGCAAGGTCGTCGAACCCGGCAACCCGAGCGCCAGTAAGCTGATTAAGGCGATCAATCACGTCGCTGGTGTCGAGTCGATGCCCAAGAAGGGTGACAAGCTGCCTGCGCCGCAGATCGCCGCGATTGAAAAATGGATCAGCATGGGTCTGCCCTGGCCAGTGGAGGCCGCCGTGGCTGAGCATGCTAAAGCGGACCCGATGCAGCATTGGGCCTTCAAGCCGGTGCAAAAGCCCGCGCTTCCAGCCGGTTTTTCAGGCAATCCAATCGATGCGTTTGTCGGAGCCAAGCTCAAGGCTGCGGGACTTGATTTCGCCGCGCCTGCTGACCCGGCCACGGTGACGCGTCGCATCTACCTAACCCTTACCGGATTGCCGCCAACCTTTGAGGAAGTGAAGAAGAATCCTGCGCCGCAGGCGCTGGTCTCTCAACTGCTCGCCCAACCCGCCTATGGCGAGAGATGGGCGCGTGTGTGGCTGGATGTGGTTCGCTATGCTGATACGAATGGGTATCAGGTGGCGGGACGCAGCAATTTCTACCCCTATGCCTATACGTATCGCGACTGGATCGTGAAGGCCCTGAATGATGACATGCCCTATGACCAGTTTGTGAGCTATCAGCTTGCGGCGGATCGCATGACCGAAGCCACGCCGAATTCGCCCAACCTTGCGGCGCTGGGCTTCTACAATGTCGGCGAGCGTTTCATCAATGACCGCCTGCTGATCGCTGATGACCGCATTGATGTCATTGGCCGAGGCCTCCTCGGTCTCACGATTGCCTGCGCGCGCTGTCACGATCACAAATTCGATCCGATCCCTAGCCGTGACTACTATGCGATTTACAGCATCCTGAACAGCAGCGATGAGCCGGATGACACCGTGATGCCCATCATCGGCAAGGCGGCGAATGAGAAGGATGGGCTGGACTACGATGCGAAGGTGGCTGAGATCGCGAAGAAGGAACTCGATTTCAAACGCACCGTCTATGACGAGTTCCGCAAACCGGAGCGTCTGGCTGAATACCTCGCTTTCGCCCAGGACTCGGTGGAGATTAAAGACAGTACCGTATTCAAAGGCAAGGCAGGCCAGATAAAGCTGCGTGACCGTGTGGCCAGCCAGTGGCGCGATTTCCTCAAGCGCTATGCCCTCACTGCCAAGCCTCACGCGGCCATGGTTGCCTGGAATCGCTTTGCCAAAGTTCCTGAGGCGGAGTTTGCCGCGAAATCAGCCGCCATTGTGCAGGAGCTGGCCAAGCCGGAAAGCGGCTGCACGCCTGAGATCGCCGCCGCCTTTGCGCAGACGCCGCCGAAGTCGATGAAGGACGTCGCCCTGGCGTACGCACACATCATTCTCGACAGCAAAGTGGAGCCGATGCGCGAGTTGATGCAGGACAAGCTCTCGCCCATGTCGGTGCCGGTGGAAGGAGCAAACGCCTTCTTCACCCGCAAGGACAGCGAGACCGTGGTGCGCCTCAACAACGAACGCACGAAGCTCGACAGCACGCATCCTGGTGCGCCGCCGCGCGCCATGGTGATGGTGGACAAACCGAAGCCGCAGGATGTGCGCGTCTTCATCCGTGGCAATCCGGGTCGGCAGGGTGATCCCGCGCCACGTGCCTGGCTCACGATGTTCGGCGGCGAAAAGTTCACCGAAGGCAGCGGTCGTCTCGAACTCGCCAAGCACATCGCTAGCAAAGACAATCCGCTGACCGCACGCGTCATTGTGAACCGCGTGTGGCTGCAGCATTTCGGCAAGCCCCTCGTCTCCCAGCCCAGTGACTTCGGAGTGCAGACCGCGAAGCCCGTGCAGGCAGATCTGCTGGACTACCTGGCCGCCACCTTCATGGAAAATGGGTGGAGCTTGAAGAAGCTGCACACGCTCATCCTCACCTCCCGCACCTTCCAGCAGAGCAGCCACGCCACGCCGGAAAAGCTCACGAAGGACGCTGAGAACGATCTGCTCAGCCGCTTCAATCGCCAGCGCCTGGATTATGAAACGATGCGCGATGCCATCCTCTCCGCCACCGGCGAATTGAACACCCACAGGCATGGCGGACGCGCCACAGAGCTGAATGCCAAGGATGCCGACACCCTGCGCACTGTTTATCTCAAGGTGGACCGCTATGATCAGGCCAGCGTGCCGGCGATGTTTGACTTCGCCAATCCAGACGGCCACAGCCCGCAGCGTTTCAACACCACCGTGCCGCAGCAGGCGCTGTTTTTGATGAACAGCCCCTTCATGCGGGCCCGTGCCGATGCCATCGCCAAAGAAACGCCGCTCGCGGGGACCACGCTCGATTCCGAAGCGATCAGCGCGATGTACCACCGCATCCTCGCCCGCGATCCGAAGCCTGATGAAGTCGAACTGGCCCAGCGCTTCGCCGCCGATGCCACCGCGCTCAATGCTGAGAAGCCCTTCCGCTGGAGCTACGGCACGATGAAGTTTGCACGCAGTCCCGAAGGCAAGCCGTCCTTCGCCGAGTTCCAGGCCTTCACGCAGCTGACGGATCGTGGCGGTGGTGGCCAGAAAGTCTGGAGCCCTGCAGCCAAAATCCCGGATCCTAAATGGGGTCATGCCTTCTGGGCCAACTACGGCGCCCACGCCGCTCCAAGTGAATACATCGTCACTGCCCGCTGGCACGTGCCGACCGACATGAAGATCTCCATCGACAGTGTCTTGAGCCGCAGCAGCGATCGTGGCGATGGCGTCCGTGCCTGGATCTACAATGCCCGCACCGGCATTCTGGCCGAACAGCTTTGCACCCCGCAGAATAAAAAGATCCCCATCAAGCTCACCACCGATGTGAAGCGCGGCGACATCCTCTGCTTCATCGTTCACAACGAAGGCGGCACCGACAGCGACAGCTTCGACTGGGAGCCCACCCTCAGCCGCGCCGACACCGGCGAAGTGCTCACCAACGCCAAGGACGACTTCTGCGACGCCAGCCGCTGGCCCTTCGGCCGAGCCAAGCCCCAAAGCGCCCTCAGCCAGCTCGCGCAAGTGCTGCTCATGAGCAATGAGTTCATGTTTGAGGATTGAGGCTCTTCCTCCCAAAATTCGCTCTCGACACTGATCTACTCATCCGAGTAGCATTCAGGGCATGAAATCGCCCCGTGCTCGTTTCTGCCTGCGTTGTGCCGCCGTCTGCTCTTCGCTGGGGCTGTTGATCGGCTGCGCGTGGTTCGCCCACAAGCAGGCCAATCCGGCCATGATGCCTGGCTCCAAAAGCGGTCCCATTCTCATGCCTGGCAGCAAATCGTTCACCGGTGGTACCACGATCACCTCAGGTGCTTTGCAGACCGACAAGCCGCTGCTGCCGCCTGTGAAGCCATGAAAAGGGCATCCACACGCTCTCGTGACGCCTTGCTGGCATGCGCGTTTGCACTACTCGCAAGTGATTTGCCAGAGCAGGCTATGGCAGCATCCACCAAGGACTACGGCGATATTGTGAGCTGGATAGATGCAGGAACGGATGAGGTTGGTGCTCTGGCTTCCCCATTACCACAGTTGCTCTTTTCACTGCCTCCTTCAAGAATTCGAACGAGTTCGTTGCATCTCTCATGGCTGTCCGACACAGAACTTCACCCTTTTCAAGAATGTGTGAATCCTGATGCTCGGCTCATTGACCTCACCAACCAAGTGGAAGTCCTTGATCCGGCTTTCTGGGAACTGGTATCAACTGACGGTTTGATTATTGATATCACGGCACGACCTAAAGACCCCATCCCGGGTGGTCACGTCATTTACAGCCCCCTCTTCAATGACAAACCACGGTGGGAAGCCTTCTGGAAAAACAGTCTGCCTGTGCCTAGCTCCTTACGTTCCATGGCATTCACACGAGAGTTATTGCAGGAAGATGACAAACTGTCCAGGAGTGCAGCGAGGAGATTCTGCCGTTCTTCCTGGAACTGTCTTTGCATCAGCCATGAAGACGACATCTAAACTCTTCCGCATCGGGGTACTGGCGTCATCTCTCACGCTGCTGACAACCTATGTGATCCATTCGCAATCCAGAGGCAGAATAGCGTCTCCTCAAGCGGAGGAAAAATTCATGCTGCCAAGCTCCAAGGCTCTGACCCAGCCCGTCTTTTCAACTCGAAAGGTTGAGTCAACCACCCCGGCTGCCGATCCTTCCGCACCTCCAGCGCAAAAGCCATGAACCAGCCAGCCGTCATTCTCTCCACCGGCCTGAGCTTGCTCTTTCTCGTAGCGCTGTTCCGTCCGCTGGAGAAGCTGTTTCCTGCGCAGGAAGGACAGAAATTTTTCCGCCCGGCATTCTGGACGGACCTGTGTTTCCTCCTCGGCCAGTACTTGCTCTGGAGCGGTCTCGTATTCTGGGCGCTGAACCACTTCCGAGGCTGGCTGGATGGCATCGTGCCTGCTCATTTCCGGGCCGGTGTCGCGGCGCAGTCGTGGTGGCTGCAGGCCCTTGAGATGATCGTGCTGAGTGACTTCCTCATCTACTGGGCTCATCGGCTGCAGCACACGGTTCCCTTCCTCTGGCGCTTTCACTCGATCCATCACAGTGCGGAGCATCTGGACTGGCTGGCGGCGCACCGGGAGCATCCGCTGGATACGATCTACACGGTGGGAATCATCAATCTGCCTGCGTTCATCCTGGGCTTTCCGCTGGAGACGCTGGCGGGGTTCCTCGCGTTTCGTGGACTGTGGGCCATCTTCATTCATTCGAACGTGCGCCTGCCGATCGGTCCGCTGGGCATGATCCTTGGCGCGCCGGCATTGCATCACTGGCACCATGACAAGGCACGAGACGCGGGAAATTATGCGAACATTTCGCCGTTCATGGACATCCTTTTTGGCACTTACCGCTGCCCCGATCATGAGCCTGAGGCTTTCGGCATTCACGAGCCGATTTCCAAACACTACCTGGGGCAGCTCTGGCATCCGTTTCGCCGCCGGAAGAGGGATGCAGCATGATCCCCGCCCCAGGCATGTGCCAGCCGACATGAAAATCTCCATCGACAGTGTCTGCCCCGCAACACCGTGTGCGACGGCTGCGACTGAAGCAGCCGGTAGGAGAACATGGCCCGAAGCAGCAGGAGGCGCTCTTCGCCTTCCGAGCCAGGCTCCACGCGGCTCTCCATTCCCCTGGCCGCAATGAGATCGGCGGGCGGCCTGCGGGAAGGTGAGAAATCATTGTCCCATCAGTCCCGCCTGGACATGAAATGACCCGGCAGAGCGAGTTCCGCCGGGTCATTCCGTAGTGACAGATCAATCAAGCCCGGCGGCGGCGGAACACCGCCACGCCAGCGAACAGCCCCATGAGCAGAACTCGTGAAGGCTCCGGCACGGCGGACGCCGCGACGGTCAGGCTGGCGTTGTCATAGAACGCGCCCGATGGCAGCACCACCTTGCTGACACCCATGAGTGAAAGCGCCTGGTTCACCGAGAAGCCGGACACGGTCTGATCCACCAGGATGCTGTATAATAGCGCGTCTTGGGAGTCGTAGAACTCCACATTGGTGCCAAAGGGCGTGCCAAGAGTGCTGTTGTCCAGAGTCAGGGCGAAAGACGAGATGTCCTGCGGAGCCGAAAAGCTGAACAACACAGCCTGATCCACGGCGTCCAAGGCATTACCGGAGATGGCAGCGCCATAGCCTCGAGCGGAGGGATCTCCGACTGTGATCGCGGGAGCGGTCAAGTCAGGACGGAAACTGGGAAGCGGCAACGGGTCGCCGTTCGCATCGACCGTCTCAATGTAGGCGTAGGCCGCCGAGACTGTCCCGGCCAAGGAATCACCCGAGAAGGAAGGGGTGGCGTCGCTGGTGAAGGAATAGCTCAACACGGTCGCAGCCTGCGAGCTGGCGCACATGGCGGCAACCATCAGGAATGGAATTAATTGTTTCATGGGAAACGGAGATGGGCTGTGGATTACTTCGAACCGCCGATCGCGGCCTGCATGGCCTTGAAGAACGCGTCCGTGTTGTCGAACACACCGGTGAAGGCTGCAGCGCCACGACCACCTGCGGAGAGCGGGATGTCGGAAGCGGTGTGGACGGCGCTTTGCACGCCGGTGCCGGGCTGCTGGCCGGTAACCAAGTAGCCGGTGGTGGTGTTACGTGCCTGGGGAGACACGTTGTAGCTGGGGCTGGAGCGCCAGGTTTCGTAACGGTCGGAGTTGCCAGCGTAGCCAATGATCATGCGGTAGTCCACGTCCATCGTGGTCGGGTAGCCGTCGCCTGCGATCGTGTAGGCGGGGAACTTGGCGTTATCGTAAGTGCCGACGATGCCTTTGAGGCTGCCCACGGCCGTGCTCTGCAGAGCGGCGTCGGTGACAGTGCTGCCGCCACTGATGGCAATACCAGCGCACTCATGGTCAGCGGTGACGATGATAAGCGTGTCCGGATTGGCCGCCTGGAAGGCGATGCACTTAGCGACGGCCTTGTCGAACTCAATGGCGTCATGCACCCAGCGCTCAGTGTCCATGTTGTGGGCCTGCTTGTCGATGGAGGCACCTTCGATCATCATGACGAAACCGTTGGCGTTTTTGCTGAGCACCGTGAGGGCCTTGTCGGTCATTTCTTCCAACAGGGGCTGGTCAGGATAGGTGGCGATGAGGCTGCCGGGAGCGATGGTGGCAGCATTGCGGCGATGCGCGATTTTGTCGTAGCTGACGTCCATGTGGCCGGAGTTGAAGAGGCCGAGGAGCTTGGTTTCGCTGCCGGTCATGGCGTTGAGGCCTGCAAGGTCAGGGGCGTAGTAGAAGCCTGCGGTCTGGAAGTCGGCGATCAGGTTGCGATTAGGATCCACCGCACCGGCGGGGACGCTCCAGCCTGCCTGCACGTCCGAAGGAACGACATAATCACCACCGCTTGAAGTGGAGCTGTTCACACGGCCGCTGCCGGCACCTGCGCTGCCATCGAGAGGCAGGAACCACTTGCGGCCACCGCCCATCAGGACGTGGAGGTTGTGATTGGCGACGGCTTCGTCGAGATACATGTCACAGATGCCGGTGCCAGCGCCGCGGTCCTGGGTGGACACAGCGAAGGCGGCCGGAGTGGCGTCTTCCACGTCAGCCGTGGACACGATGCCGAGCCATTTGCCCTGAGTGCGGGCGAGGTAGCTGCCCATGTGCTCGATGCGAGGATTGTCCCACTTGTCAGTGGTGTCATCCGGGAAAACGCCTTCCTGGCCATTGTTGGCCTTGTTGCCCGTGGAATAGCAATGAGCGCCAGGTGCGGAGTCCGTCACGATGGAGTTCAGGGAGTGGGTGACCACGATGCCGGTGACCGGCAGAGTGTCGATGGCGAGAGGCTCGTTCGACTTGCCAAGGGATGCGCCCTTGGAGACGATGCGGGCCGCGGTGCGGTGGGCGATGCCCGTGCCGTCACCGATGAGCCAGATGATGTTCTTCGCCTTGCGACCAGCATTGAGCGTGATGCTGGCGATTTCGAAGTTGCCCGTGCCGGTTGCGACCAAGCTATCGCTCTGAGTGGCCTCGACGACGAGTGTTTTCACACCAGCTGTTGAGTTGGAGTATCCACGAATCGTGGCGCTGAACTTGTCACCACCGATGGAGGTGATGGCGGAGGCACCGCCGGCTGCTGTGACAGGGGTGCCGTTGACCTTGAAAACGACACTGGTGATCGTCTTGCCTGCATCCGCCTGGATGGTGGCCTGGAGGTCAAAACGCTGCGCGGGAAGAAAACGCGAGATGTAGGGAGGGGTGGCATCGGCGTAGGTGAACAGCGCGCTGGGGGGATTGAGGCGTGTCACGGTGGGGGCAGCGAAGGCGTTGCCAAGGGCGAAAAGCCCGGTGATGGCGGCAATTAATTTGCCTGAGTTTTGTAACTTCATAGTTTGTCGGGATGGTGGGTGGTGCTGTTTCTGTTTCTTCGTGGGTTGAAGAAAGGGGGTGGGGTGGTCGAGGGGGGCAGTGCGCCGAGATCGTTCGGGATCGGAATGGCCCTGCCGAGCTGCAGCGCGACTGGTTTTCGAAGCTCTAGCGGAACCCCCGTGGCGGCATCCGTGACCGCATCGCATTGAAGGCGTATGTGGGAGACGCGTCCGCTCTGCTCCTGCCTTGGTCCGAGTTCCAGCGTGCCGTAAAGAGTCAATTTCTCCTGCCGCCATGCAGGTGCGCTGTTCTTTTTCACCGGCAGGATGACCTGGACCAGGCTGGGCGGCAGACTGTCCGCGAGTCCTTCTTCGCGTTCATCATAAGCGTGCTGTGTTTCACAGAAGAAAAAAATGGCAGGGTCAATGTTGTCGTTGCGCAGCATGAACCCCGTGAGAGCCACTCGTTTGCCAGCAAGCGCCCAGGCTTTGGCGGTGTATTCCAGCCCTTTCGGTCCTGCGGGCATCACAAAAATCTCTTCAAACTTCAAGGCGACACTCGAAGAGTCTTCATACGGCACGACAGGAGACGCAACCGCTGAAGCAGCGGCGTCCGAATCACGGTTTTGCGCCACCGTTGCCGCATCTTTGCCAGCCAGCATGAGCAACCCCAATCCGGTCAGGAGGATCACTGGCAAAACGAATGATAGCGACTTCAAATTCATGAGTCACGATTCGAGCATCCAGCTGCTGACCCAGCAAACGAACTAATTAAACGCTTTCGTTGATGATTCGAAACCGTTGCAATTTAGCACCCGCCTTTGGCATAGATTACAATAACTTCAGACTATCTTCTTCTAATGCAGACAACACATGCCTGTAAGTTGATGTAACTTCATTGTTAACTTTGTGTCACTTGCCAATCGGACAATTATATTTATCCAGACTCAGTGAGTTCATCTTATCCGCAAATCAAAGCAGCAGCAGACAATTCGCGGCATTTGACCGCCTTGATGTTTTCGCAATTTAAAACGTCAATCCGGGAGCCGCTTCAGTCCAGGAGGTGCGCCCGTACGTTGGGAGCTCACTATTTCACCAGGTTAGTCCCGTTTGTCCTCACTCTCACAGGAAGTCTGAGCTGGGCGCAGGAGCACTCGGCGTTCCTTCCCCCGAGGGCCTACGCAGCAGAGCGCTATGAGGCAGGGTGGAACAAAAATCCATTCACACTGAAGACAGCTCCTGCTTTGGTGCCGCAGGCTTCTTTTGCCAAAGATTTTGCCATTGCCTCCATCTATGGTGAAAGGCGTGATCCAACTGTCTCCATCGTGAACGTCAAGACCCATGAGCGGTTCCTGCTTAAAGCTGGAAAGCCAAACGCACATGGAATCGAACTCAAAGAAACAAGCGTCGGAATTAGGCGCAAAGATACAGTCGTTCGTATCGCGAAGGGTGATGAACTCTGCGAGGTGCATTATGACAACGGTTACTTGATGCAGCTCGCCGCCTCCGCAGGCGCACGAGCAGACACTGCCACCCTGCAACTCAGGCAGCAAATCATGCAGCAGCAACCGGGACAGCCAACAACACCACAGCAGCAGCAGTCCTTTGTTCGTGGCATCAACCCAAACCCTGGCGCGCCGGGATTCGCTCGAACGCCTTTGCCGAACAGCCAGCCTGCATATGCCAACGGCTCAATCGCACCGCAGTACTCCGGCTCATCGTATGCCTCAGTTGGTGGCGAACCGAACGCAGGCGGTGACCACTCGTTGCCAACGAGCAGCGGTAGCGGCAAAAAAACAGCTTCTTTGGCCGATCAAATTGCTGGTATGTCGATGCTCCCTCCAAGGCGTTATACGTTCAGGACAGGAAATGAGCCCCTCATTCCTCACCTCGATCCCCAGTGAACTGAATTTCACAGGAGTGAGAGCCACAGGCTGTGAGTGAGCAGGATTCCCGCCCCCGGCATGGACTTTCCTGCCCAACCTGGACGAACTTCCCCCAAAATGGCAAGATCAGCCCTTCCTTGTCGTAGATGCACCCGATATTGACCTTCCATTTTAACCCCTAGCACACCATGTTCCGCATCCCAGGCGTTCCCGGCAAAGACCTTTGCGACAAAAATCTCGGCTTCTCGCGCCGTGACATTCTGCGCGTGGGCGGTGGTTCCATGATGGGCCTCACGCTCAACAATGTGCTCCGTGGCCAGGCCATGGCGGCGAACTCTCCAAACGCAGGCCGTGCGGGATGGGGCAAGGCCAAGCATGTGCTCATGATTTATCTGCAGGGCGGCCCCAGCCATCTGGACTTGTGGGACCCGAAGGAAAACGTGCCGGACAAGGTGCGCAGTGCTTTCAAAACGATCCCGACGAAGGTTCCAGGCAAGCACTTCACGGAGATCCTTCCGGGCCTCGCGAAAGTGAACGACAAGTTCACCATGATCAATTCGATGAGCTACACGCCGAATGGTCTCTTCAATCACACGGCGGCGATTTATCAGATCATGACCGGCTACACGACGGACAAGGTCAGCCCTTCCGGTCAGCTGGAGCCGCCGAATGCGAAGGACTTCCCGAACTTCGGCAGCAACATTGTGCGCCTGAAGCCGCTGAAGGAGCCGATGCTTCCCTTCGTGCAGCTTCCACGTCCGTTGCAGGAATCCAACGTCGTCGGCAAAGGCGGCGGTGCAGGTTTCCTTGGCAAGGCCTACGAGCCCTACACGCTCTTCCCGGATGGCGATGACCTCGACATGGGCAAGATGGACCGCATCAAGATCGACGATCTCCAACTGCGCCCCGACCTCTTCAGCGTGCGCCTTGAGCGCCGTGCGAAGCTGCGCGATGCCATCAATGACCAGATGCCGCAAATCGAAGCTGCGGTGAAGGACATGAGCCTGGACAGCTACTACAGCCAGGCTTTGAACCTCATCTCCAGCGGCCGTGCGCGCGATGCCTTCGCCCTTGACCGTGAGCCTGAGAAACTGCGTGATCGCTATGGCCGCAACACCTTTGGTCAGAGCTGTCTGCTCGCCCGCCGCCTGCTCGAAGCCGGCACTCGCGTGGTCGAAGTCATCTGGCCCAAGGTCGCGAACTCTGATAACCATTCATGGGACCACCACGTGGGCCTGACCGAGCGTATGAAGAACAAGTCCGGCCCGATGCTGGACCAGGGTCTCAGCGCTTTGTTTGACGATCTGGATGCCAGCGGCCTGCTCGATGAAACCATCGTCGTCGCGCTCGGCGAATTCGGTCGCAGCCCGGAAAAGGGCGTGTCCACCAGCGGCAATGGCAACAGCGCCGACGGTCGTGACCACTGGCCTTACTGCTACACCGCCATCGTCGGTGGTGCCGGCATCAAGCGCGGCTACATCCACGGCAAATCAGACGCCACCGGCTCCGCCCCTGCCGAAGACGCCGTGCATCCGACCGAACTCCTCGCCACCATTTACCACGCCGTGGGCATCGACCCCGAGACGATTGTTTACAATCATCTCAACCAGCCGCGTGAGCTGGTGAAGGCCAAGCCGGTGACGAAGCTGTTTGCTTGATCTAATCGTAATCAAAGAGGCAGGGCGAAAGTCCTGCCTCTTTTTTGTTACTCTGACTTCTGCGGCACCTTCGCCAGCAAGCTTGTATCGTATCCCTGCTTCGCCATCCGCTCCAGAATGCCGCGATAAGTGGCTTCATCGAGCACCGGCTTGCGGCTGAGAACCCAGGCCATTTTGCGGTTGGGATAGCCAATCACGCTCCACTGGTAGTCCTTGTCGAGGTCGATGATGAGATAAGGCACCCGCAGCGGCCAGACGAACTGCACGCGCCACTCGGCGTTGGTGGCTTTGTTGTGAACCCAGGCCACACCTTTCCACTGCTCCAGCGGTGCATCGAGGCTGCCGCGACGGAACAGGAAGATGTTGTCCATCTTGCCGTCTGGGCGCAGCGCGTAGCGGTCCAGCGTGCCCACCTTGCCCTTTTCCAGGGAGTACGGAATGTTCGCAAAGACGTACCAGTCGCCCATGTAGTGCTTCAGATCGACGTGAGGCACCGTTAGCAGCGGAGCTTGTTTTATGGAACTGCAGGAGTTGAGGCTGAGCAACGAAAGCAGCAGACAGCCGAGGGCCGATGATCGAAAGGACATGCCTGATGAACGAATCCGAACGGTGCCTGGGCGCATATTCAGGCGTATCATCTCGGCATGGCTTTCACACCCACACTCGAATCACGCCTCGCCGTCCGTGAGCAGCCATCGCGCTCGCATGTGATGCCGCAACGTTGGGAGAAGCTTGCCTTTTTACACTGGCGCTGGGATGTGGCGGAGATTCAGCGCACGCTACCTCCCGGATTGTTCGTGGATACATTTCAAGGCGACGCCTGGCTTGCCATCGTGCCGTTTTACATGCGCGGCATTCGTCCGCGTTTCTGCCCGCCTGTGCCCGGCATCAGCGACTTCCTTGAGCTCAATGTGCGCACCTACGTGCATGATGCGCAGGGTCGGCCAGGCGTGTGGTTTTACTCGCTGGATTGCAATCAACCTCTGGCGGTGTGGACCGCGCGGAACTTCTTCCATCTGCCCTATCAGCATGCCCGAATGAGCGCAAAGGTCAGCGATGGCTGCATTGACTACCGCTGCCAGCGGCGCGGAGAGGTGGCCGAGTCACGCTTTCGCTATCGCATCGCCACAGATTCGCAGGCTGCGGTGCCAGGCTCACTCGCATTTTTCCTCGCCGAACGATATCTGCTCTTCTCCCAGACGCCACGCGGCATCCGCTGCGGTCAGGTGCATCACACGCCCTACCCGCTCGCAGAGGTTGAGCTGGAGACATGGGATGTGAATCCGCTGCTGCAGGCCGGATTCGCTGACCCACAGCGACAGCCTGATCACATTATTGGCTCGTCAGGTGTCAGGGTGGTGGTGTATCCGCTCACCGCATGAAGACCGAGATACCTTTGTCAACAAGGGGCTTGGCGGCGCGCAGCTTTTTGTCGGTGGATGAGAGCTGCTTGTCGCCTATGAGATACTCCGGAACGTTTTCCGTGGAAGGACTGAAACGGATGCTCACTTTTCCATCGAGTTTGCCGCCTTCAAAGTTCGCATAGCCGCCGTAGTCCCAATCAAACCCGGCGATCTTGAAGGGCTTGCCGTTGATCTTCTCGATTTCTTCGACGGTCATTCCCGACTTGAGACCGTTGTCAAACTTCCAGGCCTTGCCCAGGACGCGGATGTCGAACACGACCTGCTTCTTGTCAGTGTCCGGATCCCACACGATCTCCAGTTCGCGATCCGTGCCCGCAAACAGTTTCGCGCCATCAATTTCCTCGCCTTCAGCGCCGGGAATTTTCTGCAGTTTGAGATTCTGCCTCCCATAGACACGCTCGATGTCCGTGGCGGTCATGCCCGGCTTGATCAGGCCCACGCGCTTCCCGAGCACGATCGAGTTGTTCTTGGCATCGACCTCTTCGGCATGAAGAAAGGCGGTGAACAGCAGCAGGCAGGTGAGGATTCGGTGCATGCCTCAAATACATCGGTGGGAGGTTTCTAAATCAAGCGCCATTTCCCGCAGAGGCGGGACTTCCGGGTCAATGTGCCACACCGAGTGCGCGGTCAGACGGAGTCTTTGCCGCGCCGCCAGCAGCGCCACCAAAGCTGCTTGACGGTTTCGACCGCATTGATCAGACGGACGTGCAATCCCACCCAGGTGCCGGCGTAGTGATGGATCGCATAGGAGTTCAGCCTCCTGGCAAGCACGCGACGTTCGTCCTTAAATCGCATGGATGGAGGGGCCGGATAAAACGGTTCGTGCGAATGGATGATGATGTCGTCGTGATCGCGTGCGTAAGTCTCTGCCAGTTCGTCGAAGATCTGGATGGTCATGCGGATGACGTGAAAAGCATGCGGTTCGAAACGTCGACGCTGACGGAACCGGTCAGTCATGGCCTGCATGATTTGCAGCAACAACGGGTGACCCACAGGTGAGGCAATGAACGCATTGAGGATGAACGGACGTCCGCGCATGGGAATGCCGATGCCGCCATTCTCCACACCGATGGTGAGGCGGTCGTCCGAGAGGAGGGAGTCCAAAGGACGGAGCGCCTCGAAATCCACGTCTGTGTAAAGACCGCCGAAACAGTGAACGTAAGCGAGGCGAATGAAGTCAATTTTGACGATTGGTGGAGAGAATCGGTGAAAGGCTTCCTCAAACTGCGGATAGTGTTCGTGGATCAGGCGATCATTGTCAGCATCGCTCCAAAGTCGATACTCCCAGCCAGGATGGTGCCTGATCCAGGAATCTTGGAATTCGAGCATGGACGTAGGAACGTCAGCGGTCTTCCAGGACTGATGGATAATGCGGGGGATCATGGTTTGAGCATGGGCTTCATGCGATGTTCGAGCCATTCCATGAGCGCATCGACCGACGGACGGCCGCCCACCAAGAGCTCGGTGCATGCTGCGGCCTTTTGATGGATAGCGACGTCCTCCAGACAACGTCGCAGCAGTGGCAGCGCACGTTTGACGTTGAACTGACGAATGTCGATACTCACACCGGCACCAAATCGTTTCACGCGTTCGGCATTGTCAGGCTGGTCAAAAGCCATCGATACGATGAACTGGGGAAGTCCCGCTCTGAAGCACTGGGACAGAGTGCCAATGCCACCGTGATGCACACAAGCACTGGCGCGCGGGAGCAGCACGCTGAATGGCGCGTACTGAACTGCCATAATGGATGCTGGCAGATTGTCGGGAATTTGAGCTGGATCACGACTTACAAATACCCCTCGGCAGCCGAGCTGAGAACAAAGCTCCACGGCTGTTTCAAAAAATGGTCTGGCGTGCACATGTCCTGTTCCAAGAGTGAACACGACCGGTTTGCTTCCTGCCTCCAGAAACGCCTCGAACTCGGGAGAGAGAGCGGTTTCAGTGCGGAGGTCCTCCAAAGGGAAGTCCCACTGAAAGTAATTCACCGGCCAGTCTGGCTGGGGTTTGCCGTACCATTCCGGGAAGAGCGCCAAGGTCCCGTCCGGCGACGACCACCAGTCACGCCGGAGGTTTTTTGGGGGCTTCACCTTGTGCAGCGCGCACTGTTTCCGTATCTGCGGCATGGCAAAACGGTCATAGGGTCGTATGGCCGAAAGGAAAAAGCTGCGTGCGAACACTGGAAGCATTCTCAGCAAACGCCAGCAAGGGATGCAGCAGGAGATCTCGTGAGCGCTGATGAAAGCCAGGGGATGAAGCACCACGGAAACCAGAGGCAGGCCGTGCTTTTCCCGCAGCAGCGGCGCAACGAAGTTGTTCTGCGGTGAAATCAGCAAGTCTGGCAAACCTTCTCGCTCCACATAGGTGGCAAAGGCATCCGTGTAACTGCCGATGCAGTCGCCAGCGTAGGCAAAGCCCGCCTGAAAGCCTTTGTGTGCATCCCACAGCATTGAGTTGCTCAAGAACTCTTCATACTTGGCGTTCACCATTGGCACGTATTCAAGGCCTGCTTTTTCAGCCAACAACTGGAAGGCATCGACCCAGATCATGGTCACTTGGTGCCCACGCTGCATGAGTTGCCGGCCCAGCCAGATGTAAGGCAGCACATCACCCGCAGTGCCGTGAGGAAGCAGGATGATTTTACTCATGCAGTTTTGGTTTTTCGCTGCCGGGGGTGATTTTTTCTTCAAGCCATGCCAGCAATGTGCCGATGTCTCTGGTGGCTCCGGTCCGGGCCATCATTTGCTTCGCGTTTTGCCGCATCTGCTGATCTGAAAGGCAGCGCTGCAGCAAGGGCAGGGCCTGCTCAGGTGAAAAGCGGCTGGAGCGGATGCTCAGGCCAACACCGAGGCGCTCCAGGCGCTCCGCGTTGTCGTGCTGGTCCAGCGCCATGTCCACCACGAGCTGCGGCACTCCAGCCGCCAGACTTTGCGCGATGGTGCCGATGCCTCCATGATGCACAAACGCGCTGGCATGTGGCAGCAGCGCGCTAAATGGGGCGTAGGCAGCCACGAAAATGGAGGGCGGGAGATCGGCGGGCACCTGCGCCGTTTTTAAAGTCAGAAAAACAGCGCGGCATCCGAGTTTTTCCGTCAACGAGACTGCGGTTTCAAAAAAACGTTGGGCGTGGTGGTGCCCCGTGCCCGGCGTGAAGACCACGGGGGGCTCACCTGCATCCAAAAATGCTTTCAGTTCCGGATCCAGCGGGTGCTCTGCCGCCATGTCTTCCAGCGGGAAATCCCATTGCAGCAGGTTTTGCGGCCAGTCGGGCTGCGGCGCTGCAAACCAAGCGGGGAACAGGACGAGAACGCCGTCGGGCGAGTGCCACCACTGGCGCCAAAGACTCCACGGCTTGGTGACGCCATTTTTGGCACAGCATCTCCTCACCGCAAACAGAGCAAAGAAATCGAGCGGGTTTGGAAAAGCGAGAACCGCCTTGCGCAGCCATATGGGCAATATACGCAGCCAGCGAAACGCCGGAATAACCAGCGGCACATCGTGCGGACTCACGAACATCATCGGATAGAGATGCACGCTCACCAGTGGAAGGCGCCGCTTTTCGCGCAGCAGCCTGGCACCGAAACAGATCATCGGTGCCAGCATCAAATCAGGCATGCCTTCCCTGGCGATGATGGACTCAACCGCTTCGACATAATCACAGGTGGCATGACCCGCGTGCTGATAGGCCACCTTTGAGCCATGGCCTGGCCGCCACAAATTCGGGTCCTGCAACATCTGCTCCGTGGCATCATTGCCAACGGCCACAAAATTCAGTCCGGCACTGATGACCCGCTTCTCGTGAATGCGCGCCGTGATCATGGTCACACGATGTCCCCGGCGCTTCAGCAACCGGCCAAGCCAGATAAATGGGAAAACGCTGCCTGAAGTGCCAAAGGGCAGCAGCAGGACATGGCTCATGCGACGTGAATAGAGGGCTTCATGGTTGATTCGATCCACGTCAGCAGCAGTTCAAAGGAAGGTGCTTGACGCAGTTTGGCCGCACATCCTAGCGCAGCCTGACGAACCGTAACACCCTGCAGCAGTTGTTTCAACTCATGAGCCACGCGCTCGGGTGTGAACTGCCGCACGCTGAGACCTGTACCAGCGCCGAGGCGCTCCAAACGATTCGCATTGTCGGGCTGATCATGGGCCATCGCCATGATGAGTTGCGGCACAGCGGCGGCGAAGCCCTGTGACATGGTGCCGATGCCGCCGTGATGTACAAACACTGCGGCATATTTCAGCAGCGTACTGAACGGCGCGTATTCGACGGTGAGAATGTCCGCAGGCAGATTCGGTGGCACCTGTTTCGGCTCACGCGTGACAAAGACAGCACGACAGCCGATGCGCTTTACGGCTTCCGCAGCGACGGCAAAAAAGCGTGATGCCTGCACATTGGCGCTGCCAGGGGTGAAGACGACCGGACGCTCACCGGACGCGAGAAATGCCTGCAACTCTGGCTGAAGCGCCTGTTCACTCGCGAGATCTTCAAGTGGGAAGGTCCATTGCAGCAGGTTCGCCGGCCAGTCGGGCTGCGGCTGCGCAAACCATGCGGGAAAGAGCGCAAGCACGCCATCAGGCGAATCCCACCACTCACGCCACAAACTGCGCGGTGGTTTGACGCCGTTCGCTTCACAGATGCGGCGGACTTTGGGAAGCGCGAAGAGATCGACGGGGTTCGGCAGTGAGAAGACCAGCTTTTTGAACCATATCGGAAGCATGTTGAAAAGGCGCATGGCCGGATGCAGCAGCGGCGTCTCATGCACACTCAGAAAAACTGCTGGCTGCAGATGCACGGTGATCAGCGGGATGCCGTGTTTTTCGCGGGCTAGACGCCCCGCGAATGCGGTGACAGGGGCCAGCATCAGATCGACCTTCCCGCAGCTTTCGATGGCCGCGAGATAGGGCACCACGGATTTGGCAGCGAAATCAAACACGACCTTGGTGCCAATGCCGGACTTCCAGATGCGCGGGTCGCGGATCATGGCCTCGAACTCGTCCCTATCCCCCAGCGAAATGAATTCGATGCCGGCTTTGCGCGCCTGCTCCTCAAACAGACATGCCGTGATCATTCTCACACGATGTCCACGTGCCATGAGCTGTCGTCCCAGCCAGATGAAAGGGAACACATCGCCGGCACTGCCGAAGGGAAGCAGAAGGATCTCAGCCATGCCTGCTATTCAGACTGCCGTGTACCCAGCGTTTCAGCAATGCAGGCAGCGCCTGCGGACGTGACATGGTCACATAAATGCCGCCGACCACCGCACTGGCTCCGCAAAACCAGAAGATGTCTCCCGGCGTCCAGCCCAGGCGGGTGTTCAGCTCTTTTTGCAGCACAGCGGCAGCGCTGATGCCCACCCATGACAGCCATGAGGCCGCACCCTGCACCGAGCCTTTGCGATCTGCTGGCGGCCTATGCTGCAGCACTGCGGCCAATGGCACGATGAACATGCCACCGCCGATGCCCAGCAGGGTGAGGCATACGGTGAATGCCGATTTGGAGATGTCTGCCAGCCCAAGTGCGAAACCCATCGCAGCCATGAGGAAGGCCCCGAGCGGGATGAGGCCATACTCCACATGATCCCCGCTCAATTTCCCCGCGAGCATGCTGCCCGCCGCCATGCCGATGGCGAGTGCGACCTGCAGCGCGCTGTTTTCCATCGGCTTGATGTGCAGCACCTGCTCCGCATAGAGCACCAGATTCATCTGAATGAGCACGGCGATGAAAAAGAAACCCGTGTTGCCGAGATTCGCCCGCCACAGATCGCGATCCTTGCGCATCCATTTAAACTCGCGCCACAAGTCGCCGAGGAAGTTGAGGCGCAGCGGCTTGTCCGGGCTCGCGGCAGGCACTCGCGTGATGCCCAGGCTCATGAACCAGCCGATGATTGCCAGAGCCAGCAGAATACCGCCCGCCCATGCCGGTTTGCCCGCAAAGCTTTCCGCCAGCCATGCTGCGGCCAGAGTGCCGAAGATCGCCGCCAGGAAAGTGAGCATCTCGATCACGCCATTGGCCCAAGAGAGCTTGGCAGCGGGCACCACTTCTGGCAGCGAGCCGTACTTGGATGCCGCAAAGAACGCGCTATGCACGCCCATGAGGCAGATGCTGATGAGCTGAAGGGCCATCCTGCCGGAGGCCAGTGCATAGGTGGCGAAGATCATGATGCCGATCTCCATCGTCTTCACGCCGATCATCACGTGCCGTTTGCTGAACCTGTCCGCCATCCAGCCGCCCAGCATGGAGAGCAGCAGAAATGGAATGGCAAAGTACATCCCGGAATCTGACACCAGAGCGTCGAGCTGCTCCTTTGGCAGCTTCTGCGCGATCACCAGATAGATGACCAGCCATTTGAGCACGTTGTCAGAAAAAGCCCCCTGAAACTGCGTGCCCATCAGGCTCCAGAAGCCGCGCTGCCAGCCGGATGTATTGGTCGGAGAGGAAGAATCGTTCATGCGCGTTTGGCGGCGGCTTGTTCGGGCGTGGGGCAGATTTTCTTCAACGCGAAGTGCGTCGGCACAAAGACCACGAAAGTAAGCAGTGCAAGCCACGTCACCAGATAAAGTTCCGGGCTCATCCATGTCTGCGGCTGGGCATCGTCCATGCCGAAGACGTAGTTCACATTGCGCGGCAGATTGGGGTCTGAAAGACTGGCACCAGCCTTTGGCAGCCAAAAGTAGGCCACGAGACACAAGCCCGACGCCAGGGCCGTCCAGCCTTTGAGCGCACGTTTGTCATAGCCCAGCCTGAACACGAGGAAGGCCAGCAGGAACGGCAGCCAGCCATGGAAGAGCGACAAGCCGCGCAGGAACAGCGGCTTGGTGCCATCAAACATGTAGGCCGTCATACCCGTCATTTTGAAGCCGCAGAGCTGCACGCCATAATCCAAGCACCAAAGCGCCTGCGGCATCAGGATTCCCACAGCTGGCAGCGAGATGAGCAGCGGGCTTTCCAACCACACTCCGGCAAGCGTGAGCAGCAGGGCGATGTCGCAGAAATAGAGAAAGTTCGTCAGGCCGTAATGGTACCAATAAACAGGAATCAAAGCCGCCATGAAAGCGGTGTAGGCGAGCTTGAGCCAGCGCGGGATCGCGGAGGAAGTGGGTGGTTTCATGCGAATGGACCTTCCCGCCATTTGTTCAGACTGACCAATCGACCCTCTGTAAGCTTGTATTGAGAAAATGCATGAACCGGCGCGCTACTGGACGGCCAGGCAGACCATGTCGCCAGCGGCATTCCGCACGTAGATGTGACCGTTGGCAAGCACCGGCACGCTCCAGCAACGTCCGGTGAGCACCGAGGTGCGGGAGAGAGGCTCAAATTTGGCCGCGCTGGCCTTGGCGATGATGAGTTCGCCCTTGGCGGTCAGGATGATGAGCTTGCCGTCGGCAGCCATGAGCGAGCAGAAACCGACGTCTGCGGCGCTCCATTTCTCGGTCCCTGTGGCGAAGTCGATGCACTTTAGGCTGGCGGATTTGTCTGCATCGCCATCGCTGCCATACAGATGGCCGTCGATCAGCACGCTGGAGTTGAACTGGTTTTTCATCACACGGCTGCGCCAGATCTCCTTGGGTTCGGCGGAGGCAAGATCAAGCAGGGCGCAGCCCTTGTTGTAGCCAGAGGAGATGAAAAGCTGGGTGCCGCTGAGGATGGGATCCGCCGCATTTACCCCGTAGCTGGTGGACCAGGTGTGCTCCCACAAAACGCTGCCATTGCTGGGATCGACGCCTTTGTAGGCGCGGCCAGAACTCAACACAACCTGCGCCTTGCCGTTTAACGTGATCGGATAGGGCGTGCAGTAGCCTGAGTTGGCCTTGTCGCTGGTCCATACAGTTTTGCCCGTGGCCTTCTCGACCGCCGTGCCGGCTTTGCCGACGTTCACGATGAGAAGCTTGCCCTCGACGAGCGGTGACCCTGCGAAACCCCAGTCCGGAATGTCGGCCTCGGTTTCCTTCTGGATGTTTTTCTGCCAGACGATCTTTCCTGTGGCTGCCTCAAAACACATCAGATCTCCCCAGCGGCTCAAATGGTACGCCTTACCGTCTTCAATCGTCGGCGTGGCCGAGGTGCCGCCTTCGTAATACTTGTCCCCCAGATCGGCGGCGTAAGCGTGCTTCCACACCTGCTTGCCGCTCACGGCGTCGAAGCAGAAGACCGTGTCCTTGCCATCCGCATGCCCCGTGGTGTACACACGACCGGCAGCCACGGTGAAGGAGGCAAAGCCGATGCCAATCTGTGCTTCCCAGACTTTTTTGACCGTCGTTCCGGCCAGTTTCTCATTCGAAATGCCGTCATGATTGGGTCCGCGCCAGATCGGCCAGTCGGCGGCTTGCAGGGTGGTGGCGGCAGCAAGGAGAAGGAGAGCGAGTTTCATGCGCAGGAATGGAGCGGGAACGGCCTGAAATGGCAAGCTTGATCTCGATTGCGCCCCACTGTTCCATTCCTGCGCTGGAAGTGCTGTTTGCACTCGCCGTCCGCCTGTTCATGTGCTTTTTCAACCGCCCATGCCCGCCGCCGCCACGATCACCAACATCTCCTGCTATCAATTCGCCGAACTTTCCGGATTGAAGGACCTGCGCGCACAACTGCTGGAGCACTGCAAAGGCTGGGGGCTCAAGGGCACGATTTTGCTGAGCACGGAAGGCATCAACATGTTCGTGGCCGGGGTGCGGGAGAATGTGGATGCACTCGTGGATGAGCTGCGCGGCATTCCGGGGCTGGCAGGACTGAAGCCGAAATACAGCGAGAGCGCGGAGCAGCCGTTCCGCCGCATGCTGGTGCGCATCAAGCAGGAGATCATCGCCTTCGGGGTCGAGGGCATCGAACCAGCGAAGTACACCTCGCCACGCTTGGAGCCCAAGGTCCTGAAACAGTGGCTGGATGAAGGCCGCCCGGTGATTCTGTATGACACACGCAATGATTACGAAGTGAAGCTTGGCACCTTCAAAGGTGCCGTCGTGGCAGGGGTCGATTCCTTCCGCCAATTCCCCGAGGCCGTGCGCAAGCTGCCACCGGAGATGAAGAAGGCGGAGATCGTATCTTTCTGCACCGGCGGCATCCGCTGCGAAAAAGCCGCCCCCTTCATGGAGCGTGAGGGCTTTGAGCATGTGTGGCAGCTTGAAGGCGGCATTTTGAAGTACTTCGAGGAATGCGGCAGCGCTCACTATGACGGCGAATGCTTTGTCTTCGACCAACGCGTAGGCGTCGATCCCGGCCTGCATGAGACGGCCTCCTCACAGTGCTTCGCCTGTCAGACACCTCTCACAGCCGAAGAGCAGGCAGATCCTCGCTATGTGGAGCACGTCTCCTGCCCGTACTGCTTCAAAACCTCCGAAGAACAGCAGCGCGAGAATCTGGCGCAGCGCCATGCGGCGATCCGCCAGGCGGTAACACCGCTGCCGGGCAGTGTGCCTTATGATCAAACGCGGCCGCTGAACGTGCCGGAGGCCTGCGATCACGGCACGATCTTGGACTGCCTCTGCCATGTGATGCCGCACATCCCGCGTGAGCAATGGCTCGCGGTCTGCGAAGAAGGACGCATCGTGACGGATGATCAGGTGATCGTGCCGGCACATCAAATCGTGCGTGCCGGAGAGCGCTACCTGCACCTGAAGCCTGCGCAGCGTGAGCCGGATGTGAATGCGGACATCCGCGTGCTGTTTGAAGATGAGGCGATCATCGTGCTCAACAAACCCGCGCCGCTGCCTGTGCATGTGGGCGGCAGGTTCAACCGCAACACGCTGCAGTTCATCCTCAACACCGTCTGGCATCCGCTGAAACCTCGTAGCGTCCATCGATTGGATGCCAACACGACTGGCGTGACCGTGCTGTGCAAGACGCGGCACTTCGCCAGCTTTGTGCAGCCGCAGTTTGAGCGTGGCGAAGTCGAAAAACTCTATCTCGCCCGCGTGAAGGGGCACCCGCCGCAGGATGCCTTCGTCTGCGATGCTCCCATCAGCGGCGAAGCTGGCAAACTGGGTGGGCGCAACGTCGATGCCGAAGGACAAGAGGCCAAAACCGAGTTCCGCGTGCTGCGACGTGACGCCGATGGCACCGCACTCCTTGAGGCGCGTCCGCTCACCGGGCGGACGAATCAAATCCGCATCCACCTCTGGCATCTCGGATTCCCGATCATTGGTGATGCCGCCTATCTGGCCGATGGCGCAGTCGGCGAGACACAGACCCTGGCTGTGGGCGATCCGCCGCTCTGCCTGCATGCCCTGCGCATCGTGTTCACACATCCTTTGACGAAGGAACGCGTGACGTTTGCCACGGAGCCGCCAGAATGGGCGGCATGAACCGCACGCTTGCTGATCCCACTTATCGCCAGAGCCTGAAGACGCTCTACCGCGACACGTTGCTGCACGACGTGATGCCGTTCTGGATGCGGCATGGCATGGATCCTGAGTTTGACGGCATCATCACCTCACTGGACCGCGATGGATCGATTTTGGACACGGACAAGAGCATCTGGTTCCAGGGACGTGCCGCGTGGACACTGGCAACGCTGTACAACACCGTGGAGAAACGCAGCGACTGGATCGAGGCGGCGGGATCGTGCCTGGCGTTTCTGGAGAAGCACGGCTACGCGACGGATGGCAAAATGTTCTTCACCGTGACACGCGAAGGCAGGCCGCTGCGGATGCGGCGCTATGTGTTCAGTGAAGCGTTTGCGGCCATTGCCCATGCAGCCTATGCGAAGGCCACTGGCGATGAAAGCTATGCCGAGCGAGCCAAGAAGGACTTCGCCACTTATTTGAAATTCTCCTTCGAGAAAGGTCTCATGCACCCGAAGATCGAGCCGAACACGCGGCCCATGATGAGCATCGGCGCAGTGATGATCGGCATCGCCACAGCGCAAGAACTTCGCGCCAACCTGGGTGATGTGAAGATTTCAGGGCATAGCTGCTCCGAGTGGGCGGACCGCTTCATTTTGGAGATCCAGCAGTTCTTCTTCAAACCGGACATCGGTGCATTGATGGAGGTCGTTTCACCAGATGGATCTCTCATAGACCATTTCGACGGGCGCACGCTGAATCCGGGCCATGCCCTGGAGTGTGCGTGGTTCATCCTGCATGAGGGTCGCTGGCGCGGTGAAAAAAGCTACCTCAAGCTTGGTCTGGAGATCCTCGACTGCATGTGGCAGCGCGGCTGGGACGAGGAACACGGCGGACTCTTCCATTTCCGCGATGTGCAGGGCAAACCGGTGCAGGAATACTGGCACGACATGAAATTCTGGTGGCCGCACAACGAGGCCATCATCGCCACGCATCTGGCCTGGCACATCACGGGGGATGCCAAGTACGCGCAGTGGCACCAGCAAGTGCATGACTGGAGCTTCGCGCATTTCCCCGACCCGACACACGGCGAATGGTTCGGCTATCTGCATCGTGATGGCACACCTTCGTCCCAGCTGAAGGGCAACATGTGGAAGGGGCCGTTCCATCTTCCGCGCATGCTTTGGTATTGCGGGCAATTGCTGGAAGAACACGGCACCCCGTCAGAATCCCTGTAACAATAGCCTGAGAGCGGGGTTGAGCACCTGAGCGGCGCCCGCTAGATTCATCCCACCCATGGCCATTTCCATCGACGACATCCTCCAAGCCGCCGAAGAGCATCAGGCGAGCGATATTTTCCTGCAGGAGGGCGAGGTGCCGCGAATGAAGATCGCCGAACAGCTCATGATTTTTGGCGACGAGCCGCTGCTGCTGCCACAGATGGCCGGGCTCTGGCAGGCCTGCGGCGGGGATACGCTCAATGATACGGACCGTGACTCCGGACTGGTCTCCCGCACCCACGTGCGCTTCCGTGTCAATCTGCACAAAGTACTGGGCCGCATGGCGGCTGTACTGCGCCGCATCCGCACGGATATTCCAGCCCTGAACACTCTGGGCGCGCCGGACTGGCTGCTGCAACGCTGGGCGCAGAAACAAAACGGCATGATTCTCGTCACCGGTGCCACGGGTCAGGGCAAGTCAACCACGCTGGCGGCGCTGTTGCAGTGGATGAATGAAAACATCGCCCGTCACGTGGTGACGATCGAGGATCCCGTGGAGTACATTTTTTCCAATAACCGCTGCCTGTTTACGCAGCGTGAGGTGGGCCGCGACACGCCGAACTTTGCCCGCGGGCTGCGCAGTGCCATGCGTCAGGCGCCGGATGTGATCTTTGTGGGGGAAATCCGCGACCAGGAAACGGCCCTCACCGCGCTCCAGGCCTGCGAGACCGGCCATCTCGTGCTCGCCTCGTTGCATTCCGCCAACGTCTCCGAAACTATGGAGCGTTTTGTGAATCTCTTCCCGCAGGATCAGATCGGCATGGGTCTGCACATGCTGGCACACCAACTGGTCGGAGTTTTGTGTCAAAAACTCGTCCAAAATGTCCATGGCAAGCTCTTCATGCTGACAGAATACATGGAAAATGGCGGAGCAGCACGTGACTGGATCGCGAAGCGCAGCATGGCAAACATCACGGACTACATGAGCCGTGGCAGCGACCCCAACACGCGCACATTCCTGCAGTCCACCGTTGCAGCCTTCCAGAGCGGCATCATCTCCGAAGAAGAAGCGGTCGCCTCCACCGGCAACGAGGCTGAATTCCGCCGCGCTGCCCGTGGCATTTCCTGACCCCCTGATTTAACATGCGCTCTCACGACCTCATTGAATACCTTGCCATGGTCACAGATCAGGGCGGCTCGGATCTGCACCTCAGCGTGGGTGCCGCGCCCACGGCGCGCATCTTCGGCCAGCTCCAGCCGCTGACGGATGAGATCCTCGACATCGGCGACGTTCGCGACCTGGTTTTTGGTGTCCTCAAGGAAACCCAACGCGCCAAACTGGAGCAGGACTGGGAGCTGGATTTCGCCATTCAGGTGGAAAACCTCGGACGCTTCCGTGGCAATGCCTGCTACGTGGTCGGCCGCGTCGAAGCCTCCTTTCGCTTCATTCCTGAGGTGATCCCTGAACTGCGTGATCTTGGACACGGCCCGACGGTGGAAAGCCTGTGCAACCTGCGCGACGGCCTGATCCTCGTCACCGGTACCAGCAACTCCGGCAAAACGACCACGCTGAGCTCGATGACGCAGCAGATCTCACGGGAGCGGCAAGTTAACATCGTCAGCATCGAAGACCCCATCGAGTACGTGTTCAAACATTCGCGCAGCCTCATACGGCAGCGCCAGGTGGGCAGTGACACACACTCCTTTGCGCAGGCCCTGCGCAGCGCGCTGCGTCAGGATGCGAATGTCATCATCATCAGCGAACTGCGTGATCTCGAGACCATCAGCACCGCCCTTACCGCCGCCGAGACAGGCCACCTCGTGATCAGCACCCTGCACACCCAGGACGCTCCTTCGACCGTCATGCGTGTGATGGATGCCTTCCCGGAAGATCAGCAGGACTTTGTGGCCTCACAGCTGGCCAACTGCCTGCAAGGCGTGATCTGTCAGAACCTGATGCCGCGGCTTGATCAAGAGGGACGGGTGATGGCCTCGGAAATCATGGTCAACAACCCGGGCATCGCCTCCTGCATCCGCTCCCGCCGGCTCCAGCAGCTTCCCAGCCTGATTCAAATCGGTGCCAACGACGGCATGCACACCATTGATGACAGCGTGACCCATCTCGCGATTCACGGCTTCATTTCACTCGACGATGCGCTGCTGCGTGCACGTGACAAAAATTTTGTAACCACCAGCTACGAGCGCAAGATGCGGGAGCGTGAAGCTCGGCAGCGCTGAAGCACAAAAAAGCGGAACCCGTTTCCCGGTTCCGCCTTTTCAAACGCTGAGCGAGTCAGCAACGTGGTCATTACTTGTTCTTGGCGTCGAACTTGGCTTTGCATTTTTCGCAGCAGAAGGCGACGGTTTTGCCGTCTTTGCCGGTGCTGGTGATGCTGGAGTCAGCAGGCTTGCCGCTGATCGGGCATTTGTCGGCGGCCATGGCGATCGAAGTGATTGAGAGGGCGCAGATGGTGAGCAGTGTTTTCATCGAGGTATGTGGGTATGGGTGTGGCCGGTGAAATGACCGGCCAGTGCTCGAAACGTATGAAACCGGGCGTTTCTTATAGGTCTTCGATCTTTCCCTGACCAACCGCCGTGGCACCAGCCGCGCTCTTTCAATACGTCCAGCCATGAGTTTCCTCTCCCGTGAAGCCACCGTCGCCAGCCCCGGATTCAGCCGCTGGCTCGTCCCGCCCTCCGCCATTGCTGTTCACATGTGCATCGGACAGGTGTATGGTTTCAGTGTGTTCAAGAAGCCGCTGGCCAGGGCGCTGGGCATCACCGCACCCATTCCCGGTGACTGGAGCGTGGCCGAAATTGGCGTGGCGTACTCGATCGCGCTCGCCCTGCTCGGGCTGTCTGCAGCGTTCTTTGGCAAGTGGGTCGAACGCAGCGGGCCGCGTAAAACGATGCTCGCCAGTTTGCTCTTCTTTTGCGGTGGTTTGGTGCTTACCGCGCTGGCCGTGCACTGGCACCAGCTCTGGCTGCTGTATGCGGGTTATGGGTTGATCGGCGGCATCGGACTGGGCCTGGGTTACATTGCACCCGTCTCCACCCTGATGAAATGGTTCCCTGACCGCCCCGGCATGGCCACCGGCATGGCGATCATGGGCTTTGGCGGCGGCGCGCTCATCGGCGGCCCGCTGGCTGAGGAGTTGATGAAGTACTTTGCCACCGACGTCTCCGTCGGGGCCATTGAGGCGCTGCTGGTGATGGCGGGGCTCTATGCCGTCTCGATGCTGTTTGGTGCTATGATCGTCCGTGTGCCGCCGGAAGGCTGGAAACCCGCAGGCTGGGTGCCGACGGAACATGTCTCAAAACTAGTGACAACAGCAAATGTCTCCGTGGACACAGCCTGGAAGACACCGCAGTTCTGGCTGCTCTGGGTTGTGCTCTGCATGAATGTGAGCGCCGGCATTGGCATTCTCGGCCAGGCCTCGCCCATGATTCAGGACATGTTCAAGGTCACGCCTGAGGCTGCGGCCGGATACGTCGGCCTGCTTTCACTCTGCAATCTCGGCGGCCGGTTTTTCTGGTCCTCCATGTCCGACTTCATCGGGCGCAAGGGCATCTACTGCATCTACTTCATTCTCGGGGCCGCCTTGTATGCCAGCGTACCATGGATTCAGGGCCAGGGCAGCGTGACGCTCTTCGTCGTGGCCACCGGGTTGATCCTCACGATGTATGGCGGTGGTTTTGCCACGATCCCGGCGTACCTGCGCGATCTCTTTGGCAGCTATCAGGTCGGCGCGATCCATGGCCGTCTCATCACCGCCTGGTCGGTGGCGGCGATTCTTGGGCCCCAGCTCATGGACCGCCTTTCCATGGCCAACAAAAAAGTCATGCCGCCGGAACAGGCTTACAACTCGATCTTTCACCTCATGGTCGGCCTGCTCGTCGTCGGTTTGATCTCCAACCTGCTCGTCCGCCCCGTCGATCCCAAGCACCACCTCGCTGAAAACGCCCAAGCCTGACTCACCATGAAAGCCCTCACCCTTCTCCTCGCCTGGACATGGATCACCGTGCCGCTCGGCTGGGGCGTGTATCAGTCTGTGCAGAAATCGTTGCCGCTGTTTGGCATCACGGCAGTTGCGAAGTAGTGCAGGCATCGCTTTGTTGCGCCCCACATGCTTTCGAACGTTACTTTCTTTCTCGCCCGCCGCTACCTGCGCGCGAAGCGTTCGTTTGTCTCGGTCATCACCGTTATCTCCATCCTCGGTGTCGCGGTCGGCGTGCTGATGATGATCGTGGTCAGTTCGGTCATGAAGGGTTTCGAAGGTGAGTTCCGCAAAACGCTCATCGGTTCAGAGCCGCACATGCTGCTGCATCCGCTGGATAATAAGCCCACCGATGCCAAATCCGCAGCCGACGTGCTCGCCAAGGTGCGCCTGCAGCCGGATGTGCTCGCCGCCAGCAGTTACATCGGCAGCTCGATGTTTGCGGAGCGCGATGGCCTGCAGTCCGGCATGGATGTCCTGGGACTGCCGGAGGATGGCGCGAAATTTTACATGGCCAAGGTCGCCAAACACAAGGGCGAAGGCTCACTGGAGCTCACTCCCGGCGGTGTGGTCAGTGCCGATTACGTGGCGGGCGGACTCAATGCGCATCCCGGAGACATGATCAGCGTCTATGCCTCCAGCAATGTCACCAGCGCGGTGAAACGTTTCCGCATCGCCTCAGATGAGCAGGATGAAACGAAGCGCCATGCCGCCTATGAGGAGATCAAGCTGAATCCCAGGGAGATCAAGCTGCTGGGCACCACGCGGATGGAATCCGCCGGCACCTACGGCTACGTCACCCTCGAAACAGCGCAGGAGATCTTCGGCTTTGGCGATCAGGTCAGCGGTGTGCTTATCGAATTAAAACAGCCGGGCGAGGTTAAGGAAGTGATCAATCGCTTCACTGCTGCGGGAGTTGTTCCCGCCACATGGACAGCCTCGCTGTGGACCGATGCTGGAGATGCGCGCCTGGCCGCGATGAGCAATGAACGTGTGATGATGTGGATCGTGCTTCTGATCATCGCCGTCGTCGCCGCATTCTCGGTGATGAACACGACGATCACCGTCACGACGCAGAAAAGGCGTGAGATTGGTGTGCTGACCGCGCTCGGCTCGCGGCAGAGTCAGATCATTGGCATCTTTGTTTCACAGGCCGCCTTCGTTGGCATTCTCGGAACGCTGGTGGGACTTGTGCTCAGTGGACTTGTGCTGCAGTTCCGTGATGACATTCGCATGGGCATTGCGGTCTTGAGTGGCGGCAGTGCCAACGCCGACTCCGGCATGTTCCTCGCCACCATCCCGGCCCAGATCGAACCTTGGTTCATCGTCGTCACCTGCCTGGGATCCATCACATTCTGCCTGCTCGCCGCTCTGCCACCTGCATGGCTGGCATCTCGCGTGGACCCTGCGGTGGCGCTGCGGGACTGATCGCAAGCGTCCTCCATCCTAACGATTTCCAAGCCTCTCATGACCAGCGCCCCCCTCTTCCTCGCCTTGCGCTACCTGCGGCCCACGCGCTCGTTCATCTCGGTCATCACCGTGATTTCGATGCTCGGGGTCATGCTTGGCGTCGGCGTGCTGGTCTTTGTGATGTCTGTGTTCAGTGGCTGGCAGCGTGAGTACCGGCAGATGCTCATCGGCTTTGAGCCGCATGCCATGGTGGAGCCTTTGGGTGCGCTGGACAGCGAGCCCGGCGGCCCGAAACCCGTCGATTGGCGCGAGCTGCGAAAAACCCTCGCGCAGCGACCCGAAGTCGTTTCCGCCGTGCCTGTGGCCGAAAGAACAAAGGAGGGTCACACAGGCATCCTCGTCGTCGAAAACTCCGGCAGTCTGCAAGGTGTCAGCGTCATCGGCATGACCGACGACAAAGACAACGCACTGCTGCAAAAGCTCAAAAAGCACATCAAGACGGATGCGCTGGGAGACACTGAAAGCATTGATGAAAAAGGTGAGAAAGTGTACCGACAAGGAAAATTCGACCTCATAGACGACACGATCGTCCTCAGCGACAAATTCGCGAAGGAACTCGGGGCGAAGGTTGGCGACACGCTCGTCGTGCATGCCGCTGAGAGCGTGAACCAGTTCATCCAAAAGTACCGTGAGATCCCCGAAAATGAAGACAGGAAAAAGCGTGCCGCAGCTCTCGACGACGTCACTATCCTGTCAAAGGACCTCACACTCGTTGCCACGCTGCGTGCTGACACCGCCGGAGAACGTGGCTACGTGCCGCTGCATGTCGCTCAGGAGTACTTCAATCTCGACAGTGACATCAGCGGGATCGAGCTGGAACTGAAAGACCCGGACAATGCAGAAAACATCATGATCAAGATGTACAAGTCCGGAGTACTGCCGGAGAGCTGGGGCTATCGCACCTGGGAGCAGGAGCACGGCCTGATGCTGGAGTCCGTCGAGAACCAGCGCACGATGATGTGGTTCCTGCTGCTGTTCATCATGCTCGTCGCCGCCATCTGCGTGATGAACACCACCATCACCGTCACGGTGAAAAAGCGCCGGGAGATCGGCATCCTCACCGCGCTGGGCACGCGGGCGTGGCAGATCGTCGCCATCTTTGTCTCGCAGGCCGGCATCGTCGCCCTTGTCGGTGTCGTGGCCGGGCTCGCGAGCGGCTTCTTCGTCCTCAGCATTCGCAACTGGATCCGCGATCAAATCTCCAGCGCCACCGGCCGGGACATCTTCCCGCAGGACATCTACTTCCTCTCCAGCATCCCCGCCCATACCAGCCTCAGCGACCTACTCATCATCTGCACCACCGCCGTCGCCCTCTGCCTCCTGGCAGCGCTGGTTCCTGCATGGTTCGCCGCACGTGTGGATCCTGCAGTGGCCTTGCGGGATGGAGGCTAGGGTTCAGTCTGGTTGATCCCTGAACAAATCTCCCAACCACCGAACCATCCCCTTTCGGCGTCCGCTGTTTTTAACCTGGTCCATAGAATCTTGGGAATTGGGCGATGGGTACTTAGCCTCATCGGGCTGGAACAGGCGATGGAAAGGCAGGATATACGGAGAAGCGATCCAAGAGATGCCATCATTTTCCTGCTTCACGTGCAAAGCATAACATCCATGAGTGTCGTGAGGGCCAGCACCAGCAAAGGGTGGCAGCCAAAGGATTTGGAACTCACCGTCCCCCTCCCACCCAAGCGCTTTGAGTTTGTCAGTAACCTTCGCAAGAAGACTCGGCGCGAACTTCCAATCACCGAACAAATCACGCGCCAATGGCATAAATGAAAGGTCATCCAGATATTCGTATGCGTAGCAGTGGTAATTTTGGACACACTCTGGTGTACCGAAACGCGCCTCCCAGAACTCGCTGGTTTGCCTACCGGATGATGACACGCTCATATGTAACAAACTGTTTGGATCATATGTGAATTTATTAACGTGTCAGTAAGCATATGTGCACAAAGGAACATGTAACCAACACATTCAGCAAGACCACCAATTAGTCAGCATATATTCAATTAGCAAAAGTGGTATTCGACTGACCCGGTCTCATTTCGTCACCACGCGTTTGCGCCATTGCTCCAACCGCTTCGCCATCGTCTCCGCTGTGACGGATTCGACGACGCCGTCGATCAGGGTTTTCTTTTGATCGAAGATCGTCTCTCCCCGCACGCGGTAGTAGAACTGGCTCCCGGACTGCATGTTGGTGTCATGGACGAAGCCGACAAAATGGCGCGGCTCAAAGGTCTCGCGCCAGGAGTAAAACGGACCGATGCGGTTCAGGATGCGCAGTTCTCCCGAGTTGATTTCAACCCGACGGCTCTGCAGCAATGTCCACAGTCCCGTTCCAAGAATGAGCGGTGAGGTGATGCCCCAGATAAGCCGAAAGATCAGCGGAGCCCCCTGATACGTCATCACCACAAACGCCGCGAACCAGATGCTGCCAAACAGCAGCAGGAACCAGCTCGTGGAGCGGTTCCGGCCCGCCGGGCAGTCGAGGACAGTGGGTATGCCATCCGAATCAAATTCCGCATTGATGCCACGTGCCTGCAATCGCGAGACCAAGTCTTCCGTGCTCAAATCAACGGTCACCACCGGGGCAATTGCGGTGGACTCCCCTCCCTCATCTTTGTCGGCAAACATGGGCAGCGGGAGGACCGACGGCTTGCCACCCTGGGAAGAACTGACCTCAAGCAACCACTCATGCCGCTCTCCATTGGTCGTGGTGAAGGAGGCTTGATCCTCGACAGAACCTGGTAATCCACGCGGAATCTCAATGCGCAGCGGCAGTGCAACACCGCTGCTGTCACGTCGTGCCTCGGCGGCGGATAGCGTCTCTTTGTGCTCCCAGATCGTTTCCTTGGACCACATCTGCGAATTCCCGCTTCTGCGTGTGATATGCCGCTGACAAAGCACACGCACAGAAATCGAGCTCATGGGCGAAAGCACACGATCGAAGCGCAGATCGCCTTCCAGCGCCGAGCCTGTTCCTGCCGGAAAGCGCTTGAGCTGCAAAGACGGATGCCCGAAGGCAAGGCGTGATTTCACCCGCTTCCAGGCGATGCGAAGTGGAATCAATGCAAGCAATGACGGCAACAGCGCAAACACGGCCAGCGCCGACTTCGCCAGCTCGCCGCCAAAAACCACCGCGAAAGCCAGCGGCAGCTGTATCGCCAAAATCCAGCCCGCAATACCGAGAATGAAGGGCAGATAGTCCTTCGTGGAGTGAATCGTGTCACCCACCCACTCCGTCCGCCAGCGCCACGGTTCATCAGGATGCTGCGCTTTCAGCTTTTGGTTCAAGCGCTCCTTGCGCGAATGCAGCCAGCCCCCGATGGAAACCACAAATCCCACCAGCGGGAAGATCGTCGGGAAAATCGATATGATAAGCAGCAGACCCCAACGAAGCTCGCGAAACAGCACGGCCTGCTCCGGCTTGGATGGATTGACAAAGCAGCGGAACGGCTGGTCCTTGCCCTCCAATGCCTTGATCTGCTGAAACGCCTGCTCCTGAAAGTCTCCGATATTGTCAGAACCGCCGAGGAAGCTCACTTCATCACCATGGTACCGACGCCGGTCAAAGTCATAGCGATAACTGGCTGTCACGCTGTAGCTCGTGCCGCCTTCGTCACTCGTGGAAGATTTGAGCTCTGCAGATTCAATCCAGCACGGCACCTCCTCCCAACCACGTGCCGACCACCACGAACCGATCGCCGGAAAATAAGTAAACGCGCCAATGGCCAGGCCAGCCAGGATGAAGGGCAGGCCAAACAGCACAGCACAGCCGCCGCTGAACTTTTTCGCGGAGCGGGCCGAGGAACGAATGGGACGCAACATCCTCACACCATGGCACAATCCGACTGACTTCCGCAACAACCGCGTATGATGCAGGCAATGCCTCCCGCCTTTCATCCCTACGGCCCATCCCACAAGGCGGTGCTCGCCATCACGCTGGCTCTGTTCATCGTGATGCTGCTGCTCTCCCGCACCCGCTGGGCGAAGCTCTCGCAGCGTGTGCTGGGAACCACTCTACTGGCTTTGTATCCGGTCGGCATGGTGGTGCATGCGTGGTACGGTTCGCTCACTGTGCTGACGGCACTGCCGTTGCAGTTCTGTGACATCGCCACACTGGCAGGCGGCATCGCTCTCTGGACGCGCCGCCCGTTTTTTTGCGAGGTGGTCTATTTTTTTGGCATCGCGGGCACCCTTCAGGGGCTGCTGACACCCGCACTGGTGTATGAGTTTCCGGATCCGCGTTTCATTTTGTTTTTCATCATGCACGGCGGTGTGCCGATCACGGCGTTCTATGTCGTCACCGCCATGGGTGTGAGCCCGCGCCCCGGAGCCGTGCTGCGCATCTTGACCTTTTCCGTCGCCTGGTATGCCGTGATCGCTGTCGTGAACTACGCTCTGGGCGCAAACTACGCTTTTCAATGCTCAAAACCAGTGCAAGCCAGCCTGTTTGACCAGCTCGGGCCATGGCCTTGGTACAATTTCAGCACAATCGGCCTTGGCCTCGTATTTTACACCCTTCTTTACCTCCCCTTTGCCTTCCTTAAGGCCAGAGACTGAGGCCTCGGCCAACTCCGGGCGTTTTACCCACCCGCCCCCGCTCCGAGATGTCGCTTTGCATTTCCAAATTTGCCCCCATAATCGCGGCCCTTGAAAGCCCCTCCAACCCCGCCCACGAAAATGAAAAACCCCGCATGGACCACCGACGACAGCGCCGAGCTTTATGGCATCCACGAGTGGGGTCATGAGTATTTTGACATCGCGAAAACCGGTGAAGTGGTGGTCAAACTCAAGGACGGCAAGAAGACGAAGTCCGTCTCACTCGCGTCCATCGTCAAAGGTCTGCGCGAGCGCGGCACCCAGCTGCCGCTGCTGATCCGTTTCGGCGATCTGCTGCGCTGGCGCATCGACGAACTGAACGAAGGCTTCGCCTCCGCGATCAAGGAAGGCAAATACCAGGGCGTCTATCGTGGTGTTTACCCCATCAAGGTGAACCAGCAGCAGGAAGTCATCGAAGAAATCACCCGCTACGGCCGCAAGTATCACTACGGCCTCGAAGCCGGCAGCAAGCCGGAGCTTATCGCTGCGCTGAGCTACATGCACGATCCGGAGGCGTACATCGTGTGCAATGGCTACAAGGACGAAGAGTTCATCGACCTCGCGCTGTTTGCCCAAAAGATGGGCCTGCAGGTCATCCTGGTGCTCGAAATGCCAACAGAGCTGGACTTGATCCTGGAACGTTGTGAAAAAATGGGCGTGCGTCCGACACTCGGCGTGCGTTTCCGCCTCAGCGCTGAAAGCGCCGGCCACTGGAGCGGCTCCGGCGGGGATGCCAGCATGTTCGGCCTGAACATCTCTCAGCTCATGCAAGTCGTCGATCAACTGCGCGACAAAGGCATGCTCGACTGCCTGCGCATGCTGCATTACCACCAGGGCTCACAGATTCCAAACATCCGTGCCATTCGCCAGGCGGTCACCGAAGCGACACGCGTTTACGTGGGTCTGGTGCAAGAAGGCGCGCGCATGGGCATTCTCGATCTCGGCGGCGGTCTCGCAATCAGCTATGACGGACTCAAAGGCGCCAGCGAAGCCAGCAGCAACTACGGCACCAAGGAATACTGCGCCGACATCATCGAAGCGATCACCGAAGTGACCGCCGAGGCTGGTGTGCCGCACCCGGACCTCATCACCGAGTCTGGCCGCGCCATCGTGGCCTACTACTCCGTGTTGATCATCAACATCCTCGACATCAACCGCTTTGAGCCGCGCCAAGGAATCGCCGATGTCGAACTCGACAAGGACGCCCCTCCCCTGCTGCGCAATCTTCACGAGCTGCGCCTGGATGCGGAAAAGCATGCCTCCAAAACTTCCCGCGATCGTCTGCAGGAAATCTACAACGACGCCATCTACTACCGCGACAAGCTGCGCAGCGAATTCAACTACGGCAAAGTCAACCTGCGTGAACGTGCACACGGCGAGGAGCTTTACTGGGACATCCTCACCTGGGTTTCCAGCATGCTCGAACACTGTGACCACGACGGCAGCCAGATGGATCGTCTCGAAACGATCATGACCGACTTCTACTACGGCAACTTCAGCGTCTTCCAGAGCCTGCCTGACCTTTGGGCCATCGACCAGATCTTCCCGGTCATGCCGATCCATCGCCTCAAGGAAAAGCCCACGCGCAATGCTGTGCTCTCCGACATCACGTGCGACAGCGACGGCAAGATCGACAAGTTTGCCCACTCCCATGGCATCAACTCCAGCCTCCCGCTGCACGATCCGCAAATCGAGAAGGGCCACGAGTACATGCTCGGCATCTTCCTCGTCGGCGCGTATCAGGAAACCCTCGGCGACCTTCACAACCTCCTCGGCGACACCAACGTCGTCAGTGTCCGTGTGGAAAACGGCAAGGTGAAATACAGCCGCGAACTCGAAGGCGACAGCGTCGCGGAAGTGCTCACTTACGTCGAGTACGATCCCAAGGACATGCTCACCCGTTTCCGCAACCTTGCAGAAAGCGCCGTTGTTTCCAAGCGCATCACCGCCACCGAGCGCCGCGAGATCATGGAAAGCTTCGAGGCCGGCCTGCGCGGCTACACGTATTTCGAAAGCTGATTGCGGCTCACATAAACGTCGCCTTGCGCAAAACCGCCCGCTGCAGCAGTTCCAGGTACTGCGCGCAGGGAATCTCGTGCCCGCCAAACATGGCGAGATGAGGCGTCGTCCATTGGGTGTCGTGCAGCAGGTAGCCGCGCTCGTACAGGCGCCATTGCAGGTGCGTCAGCGCCACTTTGGAGGCCTGCGGCTCGCGGCTGAACATCGACTCGCCAAAAAAAGCCCCGCCGATGCTCACGCCATAGACGCCGCCACGCAGTTTGCCATCCCGCCAGACCTCCACGCAATGCGCAAAGCCAATGCGGTGAAGCTCCTCATACGTGTCCATGATGCTGTCAGTGATCCAGGTACTCTCCCGGTCGGCACAGCCCCGGATCACATCGCCAAAGGCCGAGTTCCAGCGCAGCTCAAAGGGATGCTGTTTCAGGTAGCGCTCAAACCGGCGCGGCACGTGAAACTCCGCCACTGGCAGGATGCCGCGCATCTTGGGCCGGTACCATGAGATGGAGCCATCGTCCTCCCCCATCGGGAAGGCTCCCTCGCAGTAGGCGTTCAAGAGATCCACGGGCTCGATTTGCGGCATGCCCTATTCTAAAGCGATCAAACTTCATGATTCAACCCTTGAACCGTGAACCGTGAAAAGCGAACGTAGCAGCGTGAACCTCGCCAATCAGATCACCATTTTCCGCATCCTGCTGATTCCCGTCTTCATCGGCCTGGTGATCTACTATGGCGACAGCGCCCGTGGTGCGCACCCCGACGAATCCCTGCGCCAATGGGCTGCTGCGGTCTTTGGCATCGCCTCGATCAGTGACGCGATCGACGGCTGGATCGCCCGCCGGTTCAATCAGCGCACCCGCTTCGGGGCCATTATGGATCCGCTCGCGGACAAGCTGCTTATGCTCTCCGCCATCATCCTGCTCAGTTTCACCTCCTGGCGGCAGCATTTCCCACTGTGGTTCCCAATCTTGGTGATCGGCCGCGACCTGCTTTCCATCGGCGGAGCCTTCCTGATCGACCATTTTGCGGGCAAATTCCAAATCCACACCCACTGGACGGGTAAAACGGCTACTTTTGCCCAGATGGCGGCCATTTTATGGATTCTGCTCGATCTCAAGCCTGAGTGGCTCATCTGGCCCACCATCTTTGCCGCTACTTTCACCGCTCTGTCGGGTTTTCTCAACCTAGCCGACGGCGTCAAGCAGTTGCAGGCCGCTGGACATGATTGACGCGGGGGGCTCACCGTGCTCTCTGAACAATGCTCAAAACCGTTGCCATCGTCGGACGCCCCAATGTGGGGAAATCCGCACTCTTTAACCGCCTTGCCGGGAAAACCATCTCCATCGTCCACGATCAGGCCGGGGTGACACGGGACCGCATCACGGCGCAATGCCGCCGCGGTCCGGCATGGTTTGAGATCATGGACACGGGCGGCATCGGCGCCAGCACCGAAGACGTTTTGACCGACCAGGTGCAGATCGAGGCCTCCATTGCCCTGGATGTGGCGGATCTGCTGCTGTTTGTCGTCGATGTCGTCGATGGCATCACCACCATTGATCAAACCCTCGCCCGCGAGCTGCGCCGTACCAACAAGCCGGTCATTCTCGTCTGCAACAAAGCCGACTCCCCGAAGCGCAAGCTCAACGCCAGCGAGTTCAGCAAGTTCGGCTTCCCCGACACCGTCGAAGTCAGCGCCGCCCATGGCCACGGCATCGACGACCTCGTCGCGCTCGTCTCCGAGCGTCTCGACCTGAAGGAATCCAGCGAAACGGAGGATGCCATCTCGCATCAAAACACGCGCCCGCTGAAACTCGCCATCGTGGGCCGCCCGAACGCAGGCAAATCCTCGCTCGTGAATGCCATTCTTGGCTCGGAGCGTGCCATCGTCAGCGATGTCCCCGGCACCACGCGGGATGCCCTGGACATCCAGGCTTCCTGGAATGGAAAGCACTATCAGCTCATCGACACTGCCGGCATCCGCCGCCGCGCACATCTTGATACGGTCGTCGAAATTTCCAGCGTGGATCGCAGCCTGCAGAGCATCAAGCGCGCCGACCTTTGCCTTCTCGTCATCGACTGCGCCGCCGGGGCGAAGATGCAGGACCGCAAGATCGCCCAGTTCATTCTGGAAGAGCGCAAGCCCTGCATCCTCGTCATGAACAAGTGGGATCTCTTTCATCCCGATGGCAACCAGAAGGACCGCATCGAACATCTGGACGAACTGATGCGCCGCGAATTCTTCTTCCTGAACTATGCACCGCTCGTTGCCATCTCGGCGAAGAACAATGACCACATCGGCAAACTCTTCGTGCAGATCGAAAAAGTGCGCAGCGGCTCGCAGAACCGCATCGGCACCGGCGCCCTGAACCGGCTGCTCTCCACCGCCATCGAGAACACCCCCGGTGCCCTGGGCCGCAGCACGCACAGCTTCAAGCTGCTCTATGCCACCCAGGTCAATGAGGCCGAAGGTTTCGCCATTCCCGTGCCGCACTTCGTTCTCTTCGCAAACCGTGCTTCAAAACTCACCGACAGCTACATGCGCTATCTGGAGAAAGTCATCCGCGACGAATGGAGCGCCCCCGGCGTGCCCTTCAAAATGAGCGTGCGCGGCAAAGGCCCGAAGAAACCGACAAGGTAACTTGTTGGATGCCTGCCTGCCTTTGGATTTTGGCACTCCCGACTTCCAAGGCCGGAGGATGCTGACTAGTCTGCCGCATGGCCACCATCCAGACCACCACCGTCGGCTCCTATCCTGTCCCCGAATGGCTCAGCGCACTTCCCAGCGAAGCCGCCGTCATTGATGCCACGCGCGTGGTGTTCGACACGCAGCGCCAGGCGGGCATTGACCTGCCTACGGATGGCGAGCTGTACCGCTTCGATGTGAATCATCCCGACACCAACGGCATGATCGAATACTTCGTCCACAAACTCGGCGGCATCGACAGCCGTGTGGGTCGTGCAGATACTGCCGCGTTTCGCTCCAAGCATGAGATGGCGTTCCGCAGCAAGCCAGCAGCTGTCGTGCGCGGCCCCATCACCGAAGGCGTGCTCAATCTGGCCGAGGACTGCGCCCGTGCGGGCAAAGTAGCCGGCGGCCCGTTCAAATTCACGCTCACCAGCCCCTACATGCTGGCCCGCACATTGCTGGACACGCACTACAAAGACTTCGCAGCGCTCAACATGGCCATCGCCGACGCCCTGGCCGCGCAGGCCGCCGATTTGCAATGCGACTGCGTGCAGGTCGATGAAGCGAACATTCCTGGCAACCCCGCCGACGCCCCCATCGCTGCCGCTGGCATCAATCGGGTGCTGGATGCGGTGAAAGGTACGAAAGCCGTGCACTTCTGCTTCGGCAATTACGGTGGCCAGACGATCCAAAAGGGCGAGTGGGCCGCGCTCATCACTTTCCTCAACTCCTTGCATTCGGATCACCTTGTGCTTGAACTCGCGCATCGTCCTGCCGCTGATCTCGATGCACTGAAGGAGCTCGATTCCAAAATCGGCGTCGGACTCGGTGTGGTGGACATCAAGGTGAACCACGTCGAATCCGCCGACGAAATCGCCCGTCGCATCGAAGCAGCGGAGAAAAAGCTCGGCGCGGGCCGGGTGAAATTCATCCATCCCGACTGCGGATTTTGGATGCTCAAACGCAGCATCGCCGACCGCAAGATCGAGGCGCTGGCGAAAGGACGTGATCGGTTTGAAGGACGTTAGACGATCCCAAACAATTTCTTCAGCGCTGCTTCATCCGCCGTGGTGGCGAGGAGGAAGGTTTGGCTGCCATCGCTCCAACTGGCCATGTTCCAGTTTTTGCTGGCCTTGAACTGTGGCTGAAGCTGTGGCGGCAGGTCGGTGAGTCCAGTGTTGTCCATCACAACGAGATGCGCCTCTTTGCCCGGCTGAATTTCAAAGCAGATGATGGATGCTGCACGGCCCGCGATCTGGATGCGCTTGCAGGCCAGCACGGGCATCGTTCCCACCGTGCCAGGCAGGCGATTCGGCGTCGGAGACTGATGAGCCACGAGCATCTTTTTGATGGCTTCGAAGTCTCGCGACATGTGATCGACCTTGGACATGCCGTACTCGACTTTCGTCACGGCGGCGAGCGAATCAGCCTGCCAGCCGGGCATGCCGTTGCTCACCGGCCAGAGCATCGTCCAGCCGACCACCACAGCAGCAGCGGCGGCCAGTACAGGCAGGACCCAGCGGATGGAACGTTTGGCGGGCTTCCTGGCATTTTGCAGGATGCTCTCGCGCAGACCTGCTGGAATGGATGCTGCAAAGGCCCCGGCGACTTGCTCATCAAACGCGGTGCGTTGTTTCAGCCAGGCACCCAGTTCAGGATCGCTCTCCGCCATCGCACGCGCCTCAGGCGACGCATCCTGCGGGCGGAGCGTCGTGGCGTCGAGTTCGAGTCTGGCTTCTTCGCGGTTCACGATACGTGGATGGGGATGATGTTGGCTGCGGCGGAATCTTCGAGGCGGCGCAGGATGGTGCGCAAGCTGTCTTTGGCACGGGAAAGGCGTGACATCACGGTGCCGATGGGTACACCCAGCGTCTCGGCAATGTCACGGTAAGATAGCTCTTTGAGGTAAAAAAGCACCAGTGGAGCGCGGTAGTTCGGCTCGAGTTCTTCGAGAGCAATTTGCAGTGTGGCGCTGTCCACGCGGGGATTTTCGCCATCATCATGCTGCTGGGTGGCACCGTGCTGGTCGGGTTCAAATTCGACCTCCTCGTATTTTTTCTCGCGGCGAGCGATGCTGAGCCATTCACGGTAGATCGTGGTGAACAGCCAGGTTTTCACCTTTGAGGCATCCCGCAGCGTGTGCCCCTTCTTTGCCCATTGCAGGAAGGTCTGCTGCACGAGATCCTGCGCGGTGGCCTCGCGCCGGCACATGCTCATGGCAAATCGATAGAGGCCCTGGTAGTGGGCGTCCACGATCTGCTCGAAACTGGGCACAGAGTCAGTCACGCGACGAGGTATCGGGCGGGTTGCGGGCAGTTCAATGCCAAAATGAAGGGCGAGTTCCATGAATTCATGGGGCGTGTATGCAGATGAGAGGCGTGGCGGCGGTGTTTATTCCCACGATTCACGCTTTTTTTCGCCGAAGCAGCAGTTCATCCACTGAGAACCTGCCGGGACCAAAGATGAAGACAATCACGCTGGCGAGTAGAAAGAGGAACGGCGGCGCACTGACGAAGGAGTCGGCGTCCGACCAGATCGTTTTGACGACATCAAGATGCGCTGTGCCATAAGCAACTAACATGGTAAAGATGAGGGGCACGCAGGTGACGCGGGAGAAGAGGCCGAGAAGCAGCAGCAATCCGCCAAAACACTCCGTGCAGCCAGCCATGTACGCATTGAGCTCTGGAAAGGGAATGCCGAGTTCGGTGAAGAAGGCGGTGGGGGCGCTGATGTCACTGAGCTTGCCTTTGCCGGTCTGGAAAAACTGCCAGCCCCAGTAAAGGCGGATGCCGAGCAGGAAGGGATCTGCCAGGTAGCTGGCGGTGCGGTCGAGCAGGGAGTTAGCGAGGGTCCAGGGTTTCATGATTTGCGGGGAGATTTGGTGAACCAGCCAAGCTGGGAGAATTCAGTGAACCAGTCACGAATCTGCGCGGGCCAGTCGGTGTCCGGGCTGGCCTGGGCGAGAGCGAGCTCGATGGCATCCGCAAGGGTGAGGCCATCCCGCAATGCCGCGAGCATGGCGAAGGACTCCGGGGCGAGGCGCTTGAAGTAGAGAATGTTGTCGTGGCGATGAACGACCAGGTGCACACGCTCACGTTTTAATTTGGGTGCCTTGGCAAGGCTGGCGCGAGTGGGAGCCTCAGACATGGCCTGGCTGGCGGAACCCCGCACGTCGGCGTCAGCTTTTTTCATCGCGGTGATGAAGTGATCCACGGCGTGGTCGATCTGCAAAAGCACAACGCAGGGCTGAAGCCCAAGATGAAGTGCGGATGGACCTGCGCCGAGGAGATCATTGATCCGCAGCGGCTTTTTCAATGCCTCGTCAAAGGCGAGCGTCTGCGCCCACTCGACGCGAGCCACATCACGCGCTTTCAGATCCGTGATGAAGGCGGGGAGTCCGGAGCCGAGATTGCGCAAGGTCCAGGAGGTACTGGGATGCTGCGCGAGGTAGTCGCGGCAAAGTTTGTGGAAGCGGCGCTCGCCAAGGAAGACGCGCAGCGCGGGATAGTCGTCGTAGAGACAGTCAAGCAGGCGGAACCAGTACTGGCGGGCGTAGATTTCGAGACGCTCGAAGCCGCTCATGCGGTCGTTCGGCGTGATGAAATCGACCTGCGTACTGGCGGGCATGCCATCCTGGCGCATGAGCGGCTGCATGAGTGCCGCAGCCATGGTGCGCTGCAATTGGCGCAGGTCGGCGTTGGTGCGGAGCTGGCTAGGCGTGGGTGTGCTCATGAAGGTAGCGGTTGGCTTTGAGCGCCTCGGCGTGGACGTCTTCAAAGCTGGGAATTTTGTCGTCCCATTCGAGGAGCGTGGCGGTGCTGCCGGAATTTTGGATGGCCTCAGCGTAGAGATCCCAGACGGGATCGGGCACGGGATGATCGTGAGTGTCTAGAATGACGTGATCAAGCCGGGTGTGTCCAGCGATGTGTATCTGGCCGACCCGTTGATGCGGCACAGCGCGGAGGTATTCGAAGGGATCGAAACCGTGGTTCTGCGAGGAGACGTAGATGTTGTTTACATCCAGGAGGATGCCGCAATCGGCGCGCTCAACGACTTCGTTGAGGAATTCCCACTCGGTCATCTCGTTCTGCGTGAATTCGGCGTAGCTGCTCACATTTTCCACGCAGATGGGCACTTCGAGGAAATCACGGGCCTGCCTGATCTTCTCGGCAGTGTGCCTGGCCACGCTCATGGTGTAGGGCATGGGCAGAAGATCGTGCGAGCAACGACCATCCACACTGCCCCAGCAGAGGTGGTCAGATAGCCAGGGTGTGTTGGTGCGCTTGACCAGGCGCTTGAGTTTTTTGAGGTGATCGCGGTTCAGCGGGTCGGCATTGCCGAAGTACATCGCCACCCCGTGCTGGACGACGCGGTACTGCTCCAGAATGCTGTCCAGCACCTCAAGTGGACGGCCACCATCGACCATGAAATTTTCGGAGATGATCTCGAACCAGTCACAGACGGGCTTCTTCTCCAGAATGTGCCGGTAATGCGGCACGCGGAGGCCGAGACCGATGCCGAGATCGGTGTGACCGTTGTGGGGGTTGGCGGGCATGTGCTGAAGTTCAAGGTCTACGGATTAAAGGAAAACCGCAGCCACACGCGGGGGTGTCGTGTGGCTGCGGAAATCGATTCGGCTTACTTCTTCGGCATGGTGTTGCAGCCGCCTTTGCCTTTGCAGGAGTTCTTGCCTTTGCAGCCGTTGTCGCTGGACTTGCAGCCGCCCTGTCCCTTGCAGTCGTTGTGTCCTTTGCAGGTGTGCTGACCTTTGTCTGCCATCTTCTCGATGGAGACGCCGAGGTTGGCGGCCTTCTGGGTGCTGGTGCTCTGTGCGGCGTAAGCGCCGGAAAGGAGACCGGTGAAGGCTGCGACGGCGATGATGTGCTTGGTGCTCATGATAGGTGTGATGTGCTTTGGTATGTTTGTTAGTTCTGGCTGGCTGCGGGATTCGAGCCATCGCAACATGTGAGCTCCTGCCGGTGCGATTATTCCCGCCGAACTGAACTTTCTTTTAGCAGGGGGCAAAAAGCGCTGCTTTAGTTCACGCCTGCGCTTGGAATTTGAGCCATGCGCGTACCTTCCATGGCATCTCCAAAGCACATTCATTTCATCGGCATCTGCGGCACCGCAATGGGTTCCACTGCAGTCGCGTTGCGCGCCCTCGGTCACACCATCAGCGGCTCCGACAATCAAGTCTATCCACCGATGAGCGATGTGCTGCGTGATGCAGGCATCACCGTGACAGAAGGCTACAATCCGGAAAATCTGCCACTGCAGGCGGATGTGTTTGTGGTGGGCAACGCAATCTCTCGTGGCAATTCCGAACTCGAAGCGCTGCTGGAAAAAAAGCTGCCTTACGTCTCCATGGCAGAGATGCTGAAGCGCGAAGTGATTCAGGGCAAACGCAGCTTTGTGGTGAGTGGCACGCACGGCAAGACAACGACCACAACGATGCTGGCATGGATCTACGAGCACGCAGGCAAAAACCCCGGCTTCATGATCGGCGGTGTGCCGGAGAATTTCGAATCGGGCGCGCGCTTCACCCATTCGGACCTGTTTGTGATCGAAGGGGATGAATACGACACGGCCTACTTCGACAAACGCAGCAAATTCCTGCACTACCTGCCGGAGTGCGCGATCGTGAACAACATTGAGTTCGACCACGCGGACATCTTCCGCGACCTCGACGAAATCCTGCTCTCCTTTCAGCGCTTTCTCAACACGGTGCCGCGCAACGGCCTCGTACTGATCAACGGAGACGATCCCAACTGCCTCACCCTGCGCGCCAAATGCCCTGCGCCGCTCAAAACGGTGGGTCTGGGGCCGACCTGTGACTATCGCATCACGATCACCGGCGTGACTCCTGAAACCACTCAGTTTGAAATCAACGGCGCGGCTTTCGAAGTGCCCATGGTCGGTGAATTCAATGCGCGCAATGCAGCGATGTGCGTGTGTGCGGCCCGTTTTGCCGGTCTGAGTGACGAAGAAATCCGCGCCGGCCTGTCCAGTTTCCGCGGCATTCGCCGCCGTCAGCAGGAGTGTGGCACAGCCCACGGCATCACGATCATCGACGACTTCGGTCATCACCCGACCGCCATTCGCGAGACCCTGCGCGGTCTGCGCCAGCGCTATGAGGGTCGCCGCTTGTGGGCATTGTTCGAGCCTCGCTCAAACACCAGCCGTCGCAATGTACTGCAGAATGAATTGATCGAAGCGCTGACCGAGGCCGACGGCTCAGTCATCGCGGCGGTGGCCAATCCTGAGAAGGTCGCGGCAGATCAACGCCTGGACACCGCCAAGGTCGCGCAGTCTGTCACTGCACGTGGCAAACCCTGCTGGTTTGAATCCAGCACCGATGACATCGTCAATCGCCTGAAGCAGGAAACGCACAGCGGAGATGTGATCGTGGTGTTCAGCAACGGTGGTTTCGATGGCATCCACGACAAGCTGCTGAAATCGCTTTAATAAACGATCTCCACCTCGTCCCCCACGCACACCTGGCTGAAGAATTCTTTCGCCTTCGCGTAGGGGAGACGGATGCAGCCGTGAGAGGCGGGCTGACCCGTGACATACCCGCTGTGCAGGCCGATGGCCCCACAGTTCAAGCGCATGAACCAGGGCATGTCGACATGGTAGAGCGTGGAAACATGTGAGGTGTGCTTGTCGGTGATGACATAGCGCCCTGCCGGTGTGCCGTAGCCTTCACGTCCGGTGGAAACCATGGTGTGGTTGATGATGCGGCCCTGTTTCGTCACCCATGCACGCTGACTGGAGAGATCGACGGTCACGAGCGTGTCCGGCTCCGACTCAGGATCACGACCCAGCAGGACGCGCATGAGGAACAGATACCCCTGGGTGGCGGCAAAATTGATGGGGTAACGGTGATAGCGTGTGGTGCCCATTCCAGGCCTGCCTCCTGCACGCATCAGAGTGACCGCGCCTTCCACATCTCCACGTGCAGAACAACAGATCAGGGGCGTGATCCCTCGGTCACTTTCCATGGCGTTGCGCAGATCCTTGATGGTGCAGCGGTCAATGACCTGCTTCTGAATCGGCATGTTGAAGCGCGTGTTGGGATCAACGCCAAAATCCAGCAGCGCCTGCAACACAGGTGCATTCCGGCGCAGGGAGGCAATCGCGATCGGAGGCTGCTTTTCATGCGCAGGCTGGTTCATGTTCACTCCCGAGAGCGCCAACACGTACACACAATCCGCACGTCCCATGCGCACGGCGGCGAACAGCGGCGTATCTCCGCCCAAGGTCATTTCGTTGGGGGAAATGCCCATCCCGATGATTTTTGCGAGATGCGCGGCATCATCGTTGAGCACGGCCTGGTAGGCCTGCGGCAGCGCATCCGTGCGCGGCATCAGACGTGTCCAGTGATCGGTGATCGGATCAAGGATCGGACGCCAGACAGACTCTTGGATGGCAATAACAGGAGCAGGCTTGTCCGACTTGGCGGCTGCCACCCCGGAGTCCACGTTGGAGGGTTTCGTTGGAATGACCGGCTTCGCCTTCGCGGCCTCAGCGGCACGTCTGAGGGCGGCTTTCTCCGCATTCGGCGGCACTGGCAGCGGACGCACCTGGTCGAATGTCGCATCAACAGGCAACGCGGCACGGATCTCAGCGCCGGTCTCGCTCAGCTTGCCCTGACGCACTTTGCCGACTGCGGCTGTGGGTGGCGCGACAGCATCCACACGAAACATTTCATGGTTCTTCAAAAGCTGGATCATACCCCAGCAAATCCCCACGCCGACAAGCGGCGGGAGCACGCAGGCACCCAGCATGTTGATGAATGAACCTTTTTTCATTTTTGCGTCACAAGCTTGCCACCCATAACAAAAATGATCCGTGTGTCGAGCATGAATTCACTGAGCGGAGTTCCTGCTATTTCCAAAATGGACTTTGATGATGCCCGCAGGGACAAAATTAAGGCAAATCAGCAGAGATTTATGGTAATTCAGAAACCGGGTGAGACATTACTTGATGTTAGTGGCCTCCAAAGCATCTGCATCCATGTGCTCGCGCATCCTGTGCGCAACGTTTGCACTGTTGTGCCTGAGCCTCGCACCCTGTCGTGCAATCGTGTTTGAAGCCACCGCTGATCCCACCCACAACACCACGGCGCCTACTGGCATCTATGCGGATTCAGGCTGGCAATATGAGGGCACCTACGGGGCTTATCTCGGCACCATGATCGCGCCCCAGTATTTTATTACTGCACAACATTTCGGCACTCAGGGCACCACCTTCACCCAAAACGGCATTTTCAGCGGCGGCGCGGATGTGACCTACAATATCGACACCGCTGCCAACAGTGGAGTCGGCTACTGGGACATCGCGGGTACAGACCTGCGCATCTTCAAAATTCAGGAAACGTTTTCCACTTATGCCCCTCTTTACACGGGATCTTCTGAAACGGGCCTGACCCTGGAGGTCAACGGCAGAGGCGGTCCACGCGGGGCGGAGGTCCTCGTCAGTGGAATTCTGCATGGCTGGAAGGACACCAGCCCTGATGGTTCCGCACGCTGGGGCACCAACACGGTCAGCGGCATTTATTCGAGCGCCATCGGCGATCTTCTCACAGCATCCTTCAGTGCCAGTGGCACCGCCGAAGAAGCCACGCTCTCCAATGGAGATTCCGGCGGCGGCGTCTTCGTCAATGATGGCGGCATCTGGAAACTGGCAGGCGTGAACTACAGCATTGATGGCATGTTCGACACCAACAACGTCGTCAACGATGGCAGCGATTTTAATGCGGCTTTGTTTGATCGCGGCGGCCTCTACCAAGGGTCTGACTCATTTGGCTGGACGCTCATTCCCGATCTGCCGCTGGACAATCCCTCCAGCATGTACGCCTCACGCATTTCCACCAGCGCAGCCTCCATCATGTCCATTACCATGGTTCCTGAGCCGCAATCGGCTTTCCTAATCATGATAGCCCTGTCGTTGGGCTTGCTGCAGCGCAGGCGCATCACGCGGCCGGTTTGATCTCAGCAAAAATCAACCGCCCTGCACTCGTCGGCAGGGTGCCGGAAACCACCACATCCACCGTCTGACCGATCTGTGATGCGGCGTTGTTCACAACGATCATGGCACCGTCAGGCAGATAACCCACAGCCTGGTTTTTGTCCTTGCCTGGCTTGGTAAGCGGCAGCCGTAGTTCATCACCCACACTGAGTTCTGGATTCAGGGCTGCGACCAGTTCGCGCATGCTGAGTACGGTGATGCCACGCAACCGGGCCACCTTGGCAAGATTGTCATCACTGGTCAGCAGGCGGGCGTTCAGTTCACGCGCCAGTGTCACGAGACGCACTTCCACCGGAGCATCTGAGGTGCCGTCTTCATGAATGGAAACCTTCATCTCCGGCCTTGCCCGCAGTTTTTCCATCATCTCCAAACCTCGCTTGCCGCGCAGAGATTGCGCGACCTCGGAGGAGTCTGCCAGATGCTGGAGCCCGTCTAAAACGCAGCGCGGCACCACAACGGCACCGCTGAGAAATCCGGTGGCAAACACACCTGGCAGCCGGGCGTCCATGACCACGTTCGTGTCCAGCAGCAGCGGTTCACCTTCAGAACCGTCACGGCGGAACCGGATGTACGGAATCAGAAAGGCAAACTGGTCCCGATCACTGCGCAGCGCAAACGTGACACCGAAAAACGCCAGCGTGCCGTAGATGCAGATCTCCGCGACGTTCTGCAGCGCCACGCCTTCCTCATGATTTTGAAAATAGGCGAGCTGGAACACGCCGACGCGCGTGATCAGCCAGGCACAGAAGAGTCCCACCGCCAGCCCCAGCGTGGCGTGGGAAAAATCGCGCAGGGTGAAGTGCGCCAGCATCGCATCCAGCACCATCAGCATTCCCATGAACACCGCTCCGCTCACCGCTCCGACCCAGGCATCCTGGTCCAAGCCTAAGGCGATCGCGATGCCAATGAAAACGGAGAACGCAAAGAACAGCGCACGCACAAGGCGTATGGGCCAGGAAGTTTTCATGGGGATGCTCAGGGATTAAAGGCAAAAGCCAGACCGGGCAAAAGGATTCTCCCCCGGAATTCATCACGGCCTCATGGCCAGACCACCACGCCGCATAAACTGCAGCTCCACCCCGGCATCCGCAAACACCTGTCCCATCTGACGTTCCAATTCCGCCACACTGCGCCCAGCCAGGATGAACTCCCGCACAGCGCTCTCCTCAGACATGCCATGCTCCATGGCATCCAGCAGTGCTTTCACACCCGCCCCGTCCCCAGCACGATCAAGATAGGTAAGATAGAACGTCAGCAGCATCGCCGAGGCGCGGTTCTCGGTCGCTACCAGCGTGTCCAAACTCGCCGTCCACGTTCTGGAATCCATGGCCAGCAGTTCGGACAGGTTCAGCATGCCAAAACGCACCGCCTGCCCCATCTGCCGCGCACCAGACTCACGCAGGCTTTGCCGCAGCTGCTCAATCGTCTGAGCAGGAGACAGCCCGCCATTCTTCGCATCTGCAAATTCGGGTATGTCAGTGAGCAGCCACACCGGCAGCGCAGGGCTCACGACCGGTTCTTGGACCGGTGGCTGCAGCACCACCGCAGGAGCGGGCACCGGCACGGGATTTTTCTTCATCGCATAGGCCGCCAGCGCGGATGACTGCACAGTCTTCAATGGCGACTTCAAACTCCGCGCCTGAACCAAAGGTGATTCCCGAACGGCAACCGCGGCACTGGGGTGAGGCGTCTCCTCCTTCAACCACAGCACAAACACAGTGACTCCCAAGGCAGCCGCAGAAACAATGGCCAAACGCAGCACCGTGACAAAGCTCGGCCTGCCACGCCGACGCCGCTTGCGAACGATTTCGGTTTGGTCAGCCAGCGCTACGGGCGCGCAACTGGGTGCAATAGGATGCATGACACTTGGTACTGACCGGGTAAAAGCTTCAATCGTCAAGCTCCCTTAACTAAACCTTCCTTCAAACAAGGTTAAGCAATACGAATCATTGCATCATCGCCTGCGCCTTTTCCGCCACCACCGCCTCGTCCCGAAATACCGCCAGAGCCGGACGCAACAGCTGCGGATCTTCGTCCAGCGTACGTTCGGCCAGCTGCCGCGCCAGGCGCACCAGCCGCGTATCTGCCAGCAGTTCTCCAAACAGCAGGGGGGCCTGCCCGCTCTGCGCATGGCCCAGCACATCCCCCGGACCACGCCGCCGCAGGTCTTCCTCGGCGATCTGAAAGCCATCGCTCGTTTCCTCCATGATCGCCAGCCGCTGGCGGTTTTCCTCGTCCTTATCGTCCACAAAAAGCACGCAGTAGCTCGTATTCTCCCCACGGCCGATGCGGCCCCGCAGCTGATGCAACTGCGCCAGCCCGAAGCGGCCCGCGTCATGAATGAACATCACCGTCGCATTGGGTACGTCGATCCCCACTTCGATCACCGTGGTCGAAACCAGCGCGTCCAGCTTGCCCGCACGGAAGCGTTTCATCACCTCTTCCTTCTCCTCCGCGCTCATCCGGCCATGCAGCAGCCCCACCTCGCACGGTGCAAGCAGCTTGGACCACTCCTCGTGTCCCTTCGTCGCCGCGCCAGCATCCAGTTTTTCCGATTCATCGATCAGCGCATAGACAATGTACCCCTGCCGGCCCTCCTCGATCTGCTCCCGCAGAAATTTCGCCGCATCCTTCAGCTTGGTCTTCGGCCTCACTTTCGTAATGATCTTCACCCCATCGCGGGGCTTCTGGTCGATCGTGGAGACCTCCAGATCCCCGTAGATCGTCAGCGTCAGCGTGCGTGGAATCGGCGTGGCCGTCATCACCAGCACATCCGGCGTATCCCCTTTGCGGATCAGCTTCGCCCGCTGCGCCACGCCAAACTTATGCTGCTCATCAATGACGACGATCCCCGTGTTGTGCATCAGCTCCGCGTCATGCAGCAGCGCATGCGTGCCAATGACGATTTCCGGGCCACGCACGGCAGGAGCGCACGCGTCCCGCGTGCTGTGCTCTGCGTCTCGCGGAGCACCGTCCCCAGAGCTCCATGACCAAGGATAATCTTCCTCCGGTCCCACCAGCCCCGCCTCCATCGGGTTACCGAAGATGTACTCAAACTTTTCCCGCAAGTCCGCCTCCGAACGGATCAGCCGGTCAAACGACTCTTTCTCCCACACCCTCCCGTCCGGCCAGCCAGCCTTCACAATCTCATGCGCAGTGAAGGATTTGAGCGAATGCAAGATGTCCGTCAGTTTGTGAAACACCGGTGCATCGGTTCCCGGCTCGCTTTCGCAAATCGCCGGTTCAATAAGCATGTGCACATGTTCGGGCATCACGCACACCGCATACAAATGGTAGCGATTCCCGTGAAAATGCCGGACCGCATCCAGCACAATCTTCCGCGCATGTTCAGGCAGCTCACGGCGCGCCGCAGTACTAAAAGTGATGAAATACTTCGCCCAAGGACGCTCAAAGTGCGGCAGTCGTCTGCGGGAGTAGCGAGTTTCTTGCGGGGACGCTGGGTGCGTTTCCCGCGAGACGCGGGAAACAGCACGCGAGACGCGTGCGCTCCTCTCGATCAGTTCCATCCCATCCCCATCCTCCCGCTTCGATCCCGTGCGCAGCGCCACGCGCAGGCCCAGCGGCTCCAGCCACTTGCGTGCATTGCGCGCATGCTGCTCGGCCAGAATCTGCGTCGGCGCCATCAGGACCGCCTGCCTGCCTGATTCAACTGCGCGCAGCATCGCGGCAAAGGCCACCACCGTTTTACCGCTGCCCACATCGCCATGCAGCAGGCGGTTCATCGGATTGCCCGAGGCCATGTCACGATGAATTTCATCCAGACAACGCTGCTGTGCCGTGGTGAGCTGAAACGGCAGCTCGTTGAAAAAGTCCCGCAGCAATTCGCCCGTGCCCACCTGCTTGCGCCCGCCAGATTCGATCACCCGCCGCTTCCGCCGTGCCACCCGCAACTGGTAGCCGTAGAACTCCTGAAGCGCGAGGTAGCGCCGCGCCTGCTCCAGTTTTTCCATGCTGGCAGGGAAATGCACCTCCCTCAGCGCTTTGGAACGCGATAAACCCGCAAACTCCCCTTCCCCGCTCGGTGCTGGCAGCAGATCTTCAATAAACGACTCTGGCAGCACCTGCATCACATGCCAGGCCGCCACGCGCAGCGCCTTCTGCGTCATCGCCCCTTTAAGCCGGTAGATCGGCGTGATGCGCCCCGTGTGAATCTGCCCCGCATCATCATCCGCGCCGCCTTTGACGATCTCATACTCGGGATGCGCCATGCTCAGGCGGCCCTTCGTGTCCTTGATGATGCCATAGACGATCAGTTCCTGCCCCTCCGCCAGCACCCGGCTCATGAACGGCATGTTCCACCACTTCAGCGTGAGCTGCTGCCCCAGCAGCCCCGTCGCGTGCCGTACCACCGCCTCAAACACGCCAGCCCTGCCGAAAAACTTGTTCCCCGTCTTCGTGATCAACACGTGATGACACGTCGGCAACAGCCCCGCCTGAAACGCCAGCGCCTGCATCTGCCTCCGGTCCTCATGCCGGGATGGCATCAGAGAGACTACATCCGCCACCGTCTTCACCCCCTCCTTGCCCAGCAGCCGCGCCGCATGCGCAGGCATGCCGGGAACTTCAGCGAGGGATAGGTCGAGTGGGATCACTTGGTGAAATGGAATGCCTGGTCAGGAGTGTCAAAGGCGATCTCAAATCACACCGCCTTCTCCATCACATAATCATCCATCACAAACCCGCTGCCGATGTCACTGACAATGTCTTCGGTGAAGCGAAATCCAGCGCGCAGGTAGGAGCGGATGGCGGGGACGTTGCGTTTGTTCACGCGGAGGCGCACGACTTTGCAGCGCATTTCGCGAGCGCGGTCCTCCGTCCAGCGCAAGGTCATGCCGCCGAGTCCGTGACCGTGCACCTCGGGCAGGAGGTAGAGCTTGTTGATGAAGAGCACCGGTTCGAAGAGGAGCTTCTCAAAGGAAATGTAGCCGACAGGCTTCGGCCCGGCGGTCTCGACGAGCGCATACCACACATCCCGCGCCTGCATCTCATGCGCCATGGAGCCGGGCTGATACCAGATGGAGAGCATGTAGCGGATCTGCTCCTCGCTGATGATGCCAGGATAATACGCATTCCAGATTTCATGGCCAAGACGCTGCACCGTGGGCAACTCGTGGACGCCGATGCGGCGGATGCGGGCGGTGAGCGATTCGCGGTGGGTTTGAACCGTGCTCAAAGCATGCCTCCACGTGTCTTCATCCCGCGCCGGTGAGAGTCGATGCAAGTGGGAGGCTATCTGATCCTGCGTGGGCTCCACGACCTGCTCCTCTCGAATTTGCTTTTGATCCGAGGGAAATTCCACCTCCGGCAGGATCAACTGCGCAAGATACCAGCAGGCCCAGGCACGCCAGGTGCGCAGCTCCTTGTTCGGCTCCACCATGCGCGTGGCCAGATGCTGCCAGTGACGGCGCGGATTGCCCATGAACTGGCCTTCGACCCGATGCTGCATGATCCACACCAGCGCCAGATACGGCAGCGGCCATTTCGCGAGGATGGGTTCATCGGCACTCAGCGGCAGCGATAGCGCACGGTTGATGATGAGGATGCTCTTGGCCGGAAAGCCTTCGCGCCATAGGCTCTGGGCATAGTGCAGCGCCGTTTCATAAAACAGCGGCCCTCGCTCGTGGTTCAACGCCTCGATGTCCGTGTGATCGTAGTGCCGGTTTTCCTCCGGCAGCAGCGGGCAGGGCGGGTTGATCCACGCGGTGTGTTTCACGCTGATTTTTCCTCCCATGCCTTGGAGCGGCCCAGCGCCCGGTTCCAGCCATGCGTGATCTGGGCACGGGCGGCGGCTTTCATGCTTGGCTTGAATTTGCGGTCCACCTGCCAGTGCTTTGCAATATCTGCGAGATTTTTCCAATAGCCCACAGCAAGTCCTGCGAGGCAGGCTGCGCCGAGCGCGGTGGTTTCATTCACCTTGGGACGCACCACAGGAACACCGAGCAGATCGCACTGCATCTGCATGAGGAGATTGTTCACGCTGGCACCGCCATCGACACGCAGTTCCTTCAGTTTGATGCCCGCATCGGCCTCCATGGCCTTCAAGATGTCCATGACCTGCAAGGCGATGCCTTCCAGTGTCGCGCGTGCGATGTGAGCCGCCGTGGTACCGCGCGTCAAGCCCAGAAGTGTGCCGCGCGCATAAGCATCCCAATGCGGTGCCCCGAGACCGGCAAACGCAGGTACCAGATAGACGCCGCCGGTGTCAGGCACGCTCGCGGCCAGTGCCTCGACATCTGCCGACTGGCGGATGATGCCCAAACCATCGCGCAGCCACTGAATCGCCGCACCGGCAATGAACACACTGCCTTCCAGCGCGTATTCGGTACGTCCATTGATGCGCCAGGCCACGGTGGTGAGCAGTTTGTTTTTGGAGGTGATCGGCTTGGTGCCGGTGTTCATCAGCATGAAGCAGCCCGTGCCATAGGTGTTTTTCACCATGCCGGGCTTTGTGCAGATCTGGCCGAAGAGGGCTGACTGCTGATCTCCAGCGATGCCTGCGATGGGAATCGAACCGCCAAGCAGCGACGTAACGCCAAATTCACCGCTCGAATCCCTCACCTCCGGCAGCATCGAGCGCGGCACGCCAAAGATTTTCAGCAGTTCGTCATCCCAAGTGCCTTTGCGAATGTCATAAAGCATGGTGCGGGAAGCATTGGTGACATCGGTGGCATGCACCTTGCCGCCAGTGAGGTTCCACAGCAGCCAGGAGTCGATGGTGCCAAAGGCGAGTTCGCCCCTGGCCGCACGGGCTTTGGCCCCTTTCACGTTTTGCAGCATCCACTGCACCTTCGTGGCGGAGAAATAGGCGTCCACGATGAGGCCGGTCTTGCGCTGGATCAGCTTGTCCAGCTTCTGCGCGCGCAGCTTGTCGCAGATCGAAGCCGTGCGGCGGTCCTGCCACACGATGGCGTTGCAGATCGGCTTCCCGGTCTTGCGATCCCACACCACAGCGGTCTCGCGCTGGTTCGTGATGCCAATGGCTGCCACGTCCGCCGCAGTCGCATGCGCCTTGTGCAGCACCTCAGAAGCCACCCCGGCCTGTGTGGCCCAGATTTCCTGCGCGTCATGCTCCACCCAGCCCGGTTTCGGGAAAATCTGTGGAAACTCCTTCTGGGCCGTCGCCACGATGCCACCGTCGTGGTTGAAGAGAATCGCACGTGAGCTTGTGGTGCCTTGATCGAGAGCGAGGATGTATTTCATGGTTATTTCAGATGTTCCCAAGCCCGGCGTGCGGAGTCAATGCCTTACAAACTTCCGGACAACATGTAGGTGGCATTTTTTCGCCAGAATGAATACTCTTGCCTGAAAAGCATCCAAGCTCACCACCATGCAAACCATCCCTGAAACCGCAGCGCCCGCCGCACCGCGTGCGCGTTCCACCAAGAAAATCATTCTCATCACCCTCGCGGTCATTCTTGGCTGCGCGGGCATTGCCGCCGCCACCGGCGCAATCTGGGTCAAACAGAACTTCTACCCCTCTGCCATGACGCCCGTGAGCCTGACCGCCAAGGAGCAGGCCGAGTACGACAGCAAGCTGCAAGCCCTGAACAATCCTGCCGCCATTCCACCCGATGAGGCAAACCGCACCATCGTCGTCAGCGAGCGTGAAGTGAACGCCTACCTCGCCCAGCAGCAGCTAGGAGAGAGCGTGCAGGTGAAATTTGGCGAGGGCCAGGTCTCTGCTGCGATCATTTTCACCGCTCCTGAAGACTTTCCGATCATGCCCAATCAAAAGATTCGCCTGCGCTTCACCTTTGGCACCAGCCTCTCGGCGGAGCACAAGCTGTCGCTGAAACTGGACGATCTGAGCCTCGGCGGCATCTCCCTGCCCAACAGCTGGATTGGCGACATCAAGGGCGTCGACCTCGTGGCTGAAAACGTGGAGTCCGATCCTGCCCTGCAGAAATTCATCGCCGGCATCCAGTCGCTGGACATCCACGACGGCACGCTGCGCCTCGTGCTGAACAAGTAACCGGTTCGGAAAATCAAAAAGCCGCAGAGGTGATCCCTCTGCGGCTTTTTTCGTTTGGATTCAGCGGTTCACTTCTTCGCGTCGGCCTCGGCGAGGATCTTCTTCCCCTCCTCTGCGCCGATCTCGCGCACCTGCAAATTGCGCCAGCGGATCTCGCCGCCATGGGTTTGCAGCATGATCGGGCCTTTGGCGGGCAGCGGCTGGGTCCTGTCATAGTAGTTTTCCATCACGTTGCCATCGACGACGAGTTTGTCGTTCAGCCACACCCACGTGCGTGCGCCGATCTGGCGAATGCGGAAACTGTTCCACTCACCCAAGGGCTTGTCAGCCACCACCAGTGGATCGCGGCCAGGAGTGTCCGGCGTGTTGTTAAACAGCCCTCCGGAGCCGAGATGCGGCCTGCGAGTCGGTTTAGCTGGATCAAAGACCTGGCTCTTGTCCCAGATCTGTACCTGGGGTACGCCACGCAGATAGATGCCGCTGTCGGCACCAGCCACGGTTTTGTACTCGATGAGCAATTCGATGTCGCCGAATTCCTCTTCGGTGGTGGCATAGGGCCCGTGGCCATCGTTGACCAGTTCGCCGTTCTCCGCCTTCCAGTCCGCAGCGAATTCGTCGCGCATCTTCTTGAGCGCTTCGGTTTTCTTTTCGTCCTTGAGTTTGACGACAGAGTGCGGATTCAGGCCGTACCAGCCGCTGAGGTCCTTGCCGTTGAAGATCGGCCGGAAGGCGGAGTCTTCAGCCTGGGAGACAAGACAAACAGCCAGCACAAGGCCGCCGAGAATGAGTGGATTGAGTTTCATGATTATTTCGGTGAATGTTAGGTTCCATCACTTTGCTTCCTTGAGCTTGGCAATCAGGTATTCGTTGATCGTTTTGTACTTCACATCCGTGGCACCGGGATAGACGACCGTGCAGGACACACCCTTTTCTTTGCAATGCTCCTGTAGTTTCACGCCAAAGTTTGCGGTGTGCGTCGGGTCTTTCTGCTCCTGGCCGATGGCCGGAGGGGCACCGAACAAGCAGTACACCGGCGGATCGTCAGAAGACACGAGCGCGTAGGGCGAGTATTCATTGATCCAGGGCAGGATGCGCTCCCGCGCCGCCACGAACTCATCGAAGTTTTTGAACTCACCCGCCTTGCTGAAGGCATGGCCGCCGTACTTGCTGTTCGGCGTCCACTCGCGCATCTGCTTGGGATCGAGTGTTGTCTGCGGACCATTCACAGCAGCCGTGTAAAGACGGGTCGATTCACGCGCGATGGGATCGCTGCTCTTTGGGTCAGCCATGTCGTCATGGAAAGCCAGCCACAGGCTGCTGCACGCACCTGCGGAACCACCGCTCGCACCGATGCGCGTCTTGTCGATGTTCCACTCCGCCGCCTTGCTGCGCACGGTCTGCAATGCCAGCGCCGCATCCGTCAGAGGGGCCTTTACCGGGGGCACCACATCCTGCGCCTGCGAGATGTAGCGGTAGTTGATCGAAACGACAGAAATGCCCTCCTTCAAGAACGGTTCCACGGCGATCCCAGCCTTGTCCCCGCCCATCCAGCCGCCGCCATGGATGTAAAACAGCAGCGGCGTCGGCTTGTCCGACTTTGCCTGCCAGAAATCGAGCACATCCCGCTCAGCCGGCCCGTACTTCAGATTCGCCACCGTCGGCGGCGGGTTCTTCGGATAGACTTTCTTGGCCGGTGCCTTTTTTGCCGGGGCTTCAGCCTTCTTCGCCGGTGTGTCGGCTGCGAAGGCGATGGAGGTGAGTAAGAGGAGGGAGAGAGCGAGTTTCATGGAGCAGGTAGAACGCGCTCAAACCGGCTTATCTGGCTGTAATCATGAGTCTTCATGTCCCTCGCTAATCAAACCCGCAGCCTTAGGCAGGCTGCAGGGCTGCATGTCATTTCACTTCTTCAGCGTCTCGATCAAAAACTCTGAAATGCTCTTGTGCTTCACGTCCGGTGCACCGGGATAAACAAGCTCGCATTCGTCACCGATTTCACGGCAGTGCTCCTGAAGTTTGACACCGTAGTTCGAGGTGTGGGTGGGGTCTTTCTGCTGCTGACCGATGCCTGGGGGGCTGCTGTAGTGGAGATAAACGGGCGGATCGTCCTTGCTGACGAGCTCATAGGGCGAGTACATCTTGATCCACTTCAGCACGGACTCGCGCTTTTCCAAAAACTCGGCAAACCGGGTGTCGCGGGTCTTGCGCTCTTTCGGGTCCATGAAGCCGAAGGCGTGACCGCCGTAGCGGCTGTTCGGGGTCCATTCCTTGAGCTGTTTGGGATCCAGCGAGGTCTGCGCACCGCTGACCGCCGCGCACCAGAGACGCGTGGATTCATGGGAAATGGGATCGCTGCTCTTGGGATCAGCCATGTCGTCGTGGAAGGCCAGGTAGAGACTGGAGCATGCCCCGGCAGAGCCGCCGCTGGCACCGATGCGCTGCTT
>JAIPJY010000063.1 GCA_021733925.1 Prosthecobacter sp.
TCTTTCCTGCGGCATCACATCTTACGCCGTGGAATGCGCTTGGCAGCTTGCCATGGTCTTTCGTCATCCCATTCCGCTTTACACCAGTCCCAAGGGGACTGCGCATCATAGCGAAGGGTTGCCGAGCCTCAGCGAGGCTACCCTGGCACCGGACGTCAATCACAGGAAAGCAAACCCAGCGCCTTCGCCACACACCACGTCCACCAGCAGCGCTTGCAAGAAGCTCCGCCGCGTTCAGAGCGTACCGCCAGCCCCAAACCTCGATAACTTACCAAAGTAGAATTAACCACAGAGGCACGATGGACACAGAGGTTTGCAATCAAGATCGGATTCAGATCTCTGCGCTCATCGTGCCTCTGTGGTGGATTCACTGCTGAGAGACAGACCTGTTTTCAATTGGTCGTGGTATCACTTCCTCCACTCACCGAGCGACCTCCGTCCCTCATTCCGCCTTCTTCATCTCCAGCCGCTCCCCACACCGCAACACGCGAAACGGCTGCTCCAGCCGACCGCACGCGGTCACAAACTCATCCGTCGTCTCGGTGTTGAACTCAAACATGTCGTAATGGCAGGGCACCACCAGCCGCGCCTCCCCCACCTTGCCCAGTGCCGCCGCCTCCGTGCCGTTGAGATTTCCCGCCACCCGGCGCTCGGGTTTGTTGCCATTGATCGGCAGCAGCATCAGATCGCACGCGTACTTACGGGCCATTGCAACGATATCATCGTGCCAGAGCGTGTCGCCGCTGTGGTAGATCGTAAACGGTCCGCACCTCACCAAAAAACCTGTGTAAAAACAGTTTTCCTCTTCATCACGCATCACCTCATTGTGTTTGGCGATGACACCGCGCAGTTCCCACTGGCCCTCGTAATACACATCACGATCCCCAATGCCGCAGTAGGTCACCGCAGCATCTCCCAGCCGCTTCTCCGCCTCGGGAATGATCGGCTGCGGCAGGTAGAGCCGATATCCAGGATTCGCCTCCGCCAGCGGCACCAGCGTGGCACCGTCCAGATGATCCGTATGCACGTGACTGGCCGTCACTCGGCTGATGCCCGTCAGCCGGCGCGGGTCGATGCAGCGCTCCGTCATCCGCACATGCGGCTTGTCCGTAGCCGCGTACTTTTCCGTCAGTGAATCAGAGAGGTAGGGGTCAAACAGCAGCCGCTCCCCTGCCCACTGCACCAGAAACCCGCTCTGCCCCAGCCACCACACATGCAGCGTGTCCTCGTCCAGCGAAGCCGCCGCCATGTCGGCCAGCAGCGCATCGTCTTTTTGTAACGCTGTGATCATGCTCCGAACTGGATGGCTGCAATTTTTTCCGCCATGTCGTGGCTGGCGCAGAACACCAGCTCCGCCGCCGCCGCACGCGACATCCGCGCATGCAGCGCCACCACACGGCCCATGCTCAGGCCGTCCACAAACGCCTGCACCGGGCGGTGCTTCGGTTCGATGTTGCGGATCTCCACCGTCGTATCGGGAGTCAGCAGCGCACTGCGCCAGTGCGCCGGCTGCAGCACATTGGAGCCAACAAGTAACCATGCCGGCGTATCCGCCAGCAGCGGCGGCGCCCCCATGCTGCGTGCATACGCCGTCGAACCGGCAGCCGTGGCCACCAGCGCCCCGTCGCACACCAGTTTGGGAATCCGGCGCACGTTATTCACAGTGATCTCCAGCCACGCCGACTGGCTCGTCGCACGCTCCAGCCAGGAATCATTGAACCCATGCGCCGAATGCCTGCGCCCCTCTTCGTCCTCAAACTCAAGGAAAAGCATGGGCATCTGGCGAAAAATGACATCACTCGGCGGAAACGAATTCGCCGTTACTTGTTCCAGCCCGTTCAGCAAAAACCCCAGGTGCCCCGCATTGACGCCAAAGAACGGCAGTCTCTTCCGCCAGTGCTCGCGAATGCTCCGCAGCATCGCCCCGTCCCCGCCGATCACATTGATAAAATCCGCCTCCCCCGCAGCCACATGCCCACCATCCAGCAGCTTGCTCAGCTCACGCACCTTGGGATTGTCCACGTCTGCCTGCAGAAAAAACTTCGCGTCTTCCAGCGTGCCCCGCGCCCAGTTCCCCGGCACCGGAGCGCGGTAAAGACCGTAGCGCGCCAGGTAGGCCTCCGCCCGTGGCGGCACCAGATCGCGCACACACTTTCCATGGCTCAAATGTTCGCGGATCGCCGTGCTGGAGCCTTCCACCAGATGTTCAATGACCTGCGCGTGCGGCGGCAGATCACCGTCATGCAGCGTGTAGCCCGGCCGCTTGAGCACCGCAAAATTCGCCTGCTCCCACAGTTCCGCGCCATGCGCCCACGTCCGCTGGATCAGCGACTCTCCGCTTGCTCCCCCCGTCACCAGATCCGCCCCCACCACATGCCACAGCTCCCCTTCGGCTTCAAAGCGCCGCTGCAGCTCATAATTCCGCGTAAACGTCTCCTGCTCAAAATCCGAGAGATCCACGCTCACCTTGGGCAGTCCGCCAAACACGATGTCCGCCAGCGCCGCGCGATACACCGAAGGGATGCCGTCGGTCTCCGGCTTGTCCGGCCGTGGTCCGCAGGGAATCACCCGCACCTCATCAAAATCCTGCGCCAGCCGCAGGGCAATCGCGGCATGGTGGTTCCCCGGGGGATTAAAGCTGCCTCCAAAAATAGCGATGCGCTTGGGCATGCCCCACCGTGCCAGTGGTCCAAACGAGTGCAAGCAGCCAGAATCCCTCCTTTAAGCCCAGCCCGACCCGGCTCGAAAACCTTGAATGCCTTGAAGTTTTGCTGAAACCAAGGATTCCAGGGAGGAGCGGCAACGCGTCCCCACCTGCCCTGCAGGGTGCGGCGCGCGAAAAGGGAAGGTAGGGACGCGTTGTGCGCGTCCGTGCCCCCGACATCCAGCTCATCTCCATCCCCGACGCCCGCGACCTCAACATCATGCCCATCGCCACGTCCAAAGATTCGAAGTAAAGTATCACGGGCAATTGCATCCTCCGAAGCCCCGCGAAGGATGGACCTGCCCGTAGCTCTTAGCGCCGCGGCGTCAGGTGCGGTGTCAGTCGACAGCCCTGCGGCGGCGGATCGAGCACGAAGCAGCGCACGAGGAGCGGCTGCGGATCACACGCGAGTTTCACGATACGCTGGGGCAAGGGCTTGCGGGGCTTTCGCTCAGGCTCAAAACTGTGCAGGCACGCGGCATTGACGAAAAGAGCGGGCAGTTGCTGCGGGCCTCGCTCGGGCTGGTGTCGCAGATTCAGGCAGAGACACGCAGCCTCGTCTCGGAGCTGCGCGAGCCCTCCCAGGAGAGTGCGGACATTGTGGCGGCGTTGCGCGAGATCATTGCCGACGACGGACACGGCTTCAATCCCGAGGTGCCGCGCGGCGGAGGAGGAGGGCACTTCGGCTGCATCGGCATCGAGGTGCGTTGCGAAGAGCTCGGCACCAGCGCGCGTTGGCAATCCGCGCCGGACCAGGGCACGACGATTGAGATCGAGCTGTCGCTGGAAGAACCCGCCGAAGCGATCCGGCGCGGCATCATCAAAGTCTAGCCACCGCACCCGTCATCGAGATCAAACTCACGACCTTGCGCGCGCGAGCTGCCACCAGATCCTTCAGTCAGGGCGAGTTCCTTGCAATAAAGTGTCGACACTTTGTGTTTGTTGAGCTGAAAGTGTCGACACTTTAATCCCCTCCCATGCCCAAAGTTCACTTCCAGCCCCGGCGCAACCTGTCCGATGAGATCGTCCTGCAACTGCGCGGAAACATCATCTCCGGCGTTTTCAAGCCGGGTGAAGCCCTCGCTGAACCGGTGCTGGCGAAACGCTTTGGCGTCAGCCGCGCTCCAGTGCGTGAAGCCATGATCGAGCTGGAACGCGTCGGTCTGGTTCAGTTCGAGACGTCTGGACGGACTCGGGTCAGGGTGCTGGAGGAAAAGGACATCGCCGAGATCCTCGAAGCCCGGATCGCCCTGGAGTCCATGGGGGCGCGACTGGCCGCCATGCGTTGGACTGCGGAAGACAGCCGCTGGATCGAGAACAGCATCGCGGGACAGGAGAAGGCTTTGACCGGCGCGGAGTTCAGCCAGCTGGACATCGCGATGCATGAATACATCATGAAGCGCAGCGGGAATGAACGGCTGGTCGTGCTCTGGCAATGCGTCCGCTGGCAGTTCGAGATGGCGCTGGCTTTCATCCACCGGCTTCAGGAAAAGCTGGCTTCCGATCTCCGCCGCTTCAGCGTGGACGGGCATTGGAAGGTGCTTGAGACACTGGCCTCCCGTCAGCCGGAATCGGCCGCCAAAATGATGAGCCAGCACATCACAGGCTCGCTGGAATGGTCCATCCCCGAACCCTCGGAACCGCCCCCTGCAGCCGCCCCCCTTCCCCGGAAAAGCCGCTCCGCAAAACTGGTCCGCGGATGGTTCGCCTGGTTGAGCCTGTCTTCGCTCGCGCTGGGATTGGGTGGTGGCGTCCCGGCCCTGGCGTCCAACGGCGTGCAGCCTGCTGCGGCGACCTTTTTTGAAAAGGAGGTGCGCCCGATCCTCGTGAACCGGTGTTTTGACTGCCACAGCAGCACAAAGCAGAAGGGCGGTCTGCGGGTGGACCATCTCGGCTACCTGAAAACAGGCGGAGATACCGGCCCGGCCCTGGTGCCCGGGAACCCGGAGGGCTCCGCGCTCATGGAGGCCGTGCGCTACGCGAACAAAGACTTCCAGATGCCGCCGAAGCAGAAGATGCCGGACGCGGAAATCGCAGTTCTTGAAAAATGGATCCAGATGGGAGCGCCGTGGCCCGAAGATGCCTCGAAAAAGGTCGTGGTGACAGAGGGAGGCTTCACGGAGGAGCAGCGGAATTACTGGTTCTTCAAACCGGTGGCCAAGGTGTCGCCGCCGATGGCTGGCGGGAAATGGCCGCGCAATGACATCGACCGCTTCATCGCGGAGAAGCAGGCGGAATGGAAGCTCACCCCCGCGCCGGAGGCGGACAGGCATGAACTGGTGCGTCGGCTGTATTTTGACCTTCACGGCCTGCCGCCGACGAAGCAGCAGATCGACGCCTTTGTGAACGACAAGGCCCCGCATGCCTATGAAAGGCTCGTGGATGAGCTGCTGGCGAGCCCGCGCTATGGCGAACGCTGGGCGCAGCATTGGCTGGACCTCGTGCGCTATGCGGAGAGCGATGGTTACAACGCGGACGCGTATCGCGCGTCTGTCTGGCCGTATCGCGACTACGTCATCAAATCGCTCAACGACGACAAGCCCTACGACCAGTTCGTGCGTGAACAGCTCGCGGGTGACGAGATTGCGCCGGATGATCCGAACGTCCTCGTCGCCACCGCTTTCATGCGTCATCCGGTGTATGAGTACAACCTGCGCGACGTGCGTGGCCAGTGGGACACCATTCTCACCGACATGACGGACACCACGGGCGAGCTCTTCCTCGGCCTGAGCATGGGCTGCGCGCACTGCCACAACCACAAGTTCGACCCCATCCTGCAAAAGGATTACTACCGCCTGCGGGCCTTTCTGGCACCGGTGAACTGGCGCGATGACATGACGCTGGCCACCCCGGCGGAGAAAAAGGCCTTTGCAGAACAGCAGGCCCAATGGGAGGCGGCCACCGCCGAAATCCGCGCCAAAATCAACACCCTCACGGAGCCGGCCATCCACGAGCTGGTTGAGGTCTGGCGCGTCAGCTTCAGCGAGGACTTGCAGGCCATGACCCACAAGCCTGCGGACCAACGCGACGCGCTGGAGAAACAACTCGCCGGACTTTGCGAGCGCCAGCTGGAATACGCGCGCACCACTTTCAATCCGACCACCCATCTGAAGTCGGACAAGGCCAGAGAGGAATACAAGGCGCTCCAGGAGGAGCTGAAGAAGTTCCAGCACCTGAAGCCGAAACCGCTGCTCCCCGCCTTCGTCGTCACGGATGCGGGACCCGCAGCACCTGCGACCACGCTGAAGACACGCAAAGGCGGGCAGGAGATCAAGCCAGGCTTCCTTTCCATCGTGGACCCGCGCCTGCCGCAGATCAAACCGACCCAGACCTCCACCGGACGCCGCAAGGCGCTGGCGGACTGGATCACGCGTCCAGACAACCAGCTCTCCACCCGTGTGATCGTGAACCGTGTGTGGCAGTATCATTTCGGGCGCGGCATCGTCGCGACGGCAAGCGAATTTGGCAGGCTGGGCGAGCTGCCAACACATCCCGAATTGCTCGATGATCTCACGTCGAAATTCGTGGCCGGAGGCTGGCATCTCAAACCGCTGCATCGTGAGATCATGCTCTCCGCCACCTACCGCCAGACAGCGCGTCGCGAGCCGGACGGGACTGCGGCAAAGGTCGATCCGTCGAACCGCTTTCTGTGGCGCTTCCATCCGCGCCGTCTCGATGCGGAGCAGGTGCGCGACGCCCTGCTGGCGGTCAGCGGCGAGCTTGAGACGAAGCCTGGCGGTCCCGCCGGCGATGGCAATGGCCCGCGCCGCTCGATTTACACGATGAAGAAGCGCAACAGCCCGAACGAGCTGCTGCGCGCCCTCGACATGCCTGCGGGTTTTACGAGCGCCTCCGAACGACAGAGCACCACGACGCCGACGCAGGCGCTGCAATTGTTCAATGGCGACTGGCTGCTTTCCCGCGCCCGCAAGCTCGCCTCCCGTGTGGCAGGCATTGACGATGCGTGGCTGGCTGTCTTCGGCCGCCCGCCAACGGACGAGGAGCGGGGCACGGCGGAGTCCTTCCTGAAAAAACGCATGGGAAAGGCCACGGCGGCCCATGCCCACGCCGAGGCCGCCGCAAGTGGAGCTTCGGACGGGGGCTTCAAAATCAACAGTCCGCACGAGCGTCTGCTGGTGAAATCCAGCGAGAAGGAGGGCGATGAATTCACCGTCGAGGCCGTCGTGAAACTCGACAGCATCGACTCAAACGCCGAACTGCGCACGCTGGTCTCGCGTTGGGATGGCGGCAAGGGCAGCCTGGAATCCTTTGGCTGGAGCATCGACGTCACCGGCCAGAAATCGCGCTACAAGCCGCGCCACATCCTTATGCAGATCGTCGGCGAGGACGAGAACGCGAATATCGGCTATCAGGTGGTGCCTGCCAGCATCCACATCGAAGTGGGACGCCGCTATCACCTCGTGGCGCGTGTTTCCTCCGCCCGTCACAACGTCACCTTCACCGTGCGTGATCTCGACACCCCCGGGGCCGTCGTGCAGTCCACCGTGGCACCGCTGGACCCTCTCTCGAAGATCAGCCAGGGCGCTTCGCCAGTCGTCCTCGGCGGGTTGAGCAAGCGCATGCCGACGAGGCAGTGGGATGGCCGGATCGAGGCCCTGCGCATCGTCCCGGGTTGCCTCGCTGACCACGCGCTCAACGCCGATCCCGCGAAGTGGAACGCCGGATTCGTCGTCTGGAATGCCGCTGATCCGCCGAGCCCGCAGTTCACCTGGAGCGGCGCCGGCTCCAGGGACTCCGAGGAGAACGATCCTTTCCGCCAGGCCATGAGCGACCTCTGCCAGGTGCTGCTGACCTCGAACGAATTCTTCTACCTTTATTAAATCAAGACCGCGAACAACCAGCTTTCCAAGATTATGCCCTGCCATCGTTACGATCTCCCCGCCTCGCGCCGCGACTTCCTGCAGACTGCCGGCTGCGGCTTTGGCGGCGTCGCGTTAGCCGCGCTCATGGGCAGCCAGGCCCAGGCCGCGCCGCTTCTGCCGCACCGCGCCGCCAGAACGAAAAACGTCATCTTCCTCTTTATGGAAGGCGGTCCCAGCCACCTGGACACCTTCGATTACAAGCCGCTGCTCAACAAGCTGGCCGGACAATCGCTGCCCGCGAGTTTCGGGATGCCGCTCACGGCGGCGGGAGAGGGCAGGTCGCCTCTGCTCGAATGCAAACGCACCTGGAAGCAATACGGCCAGGGCGGCCTGTGGGTCTCCGACTGGTTCCCCCGCGTCGCACAGCATGCCGACGATCTCGCCATGATCCATTCCTGCGCCTCCAGCGGCATCAACCACGCAGGCGGCGTGTGCTCGATGAACACGGGCTCCATCTTTGGCGGCCGCCCGTCGCTCGGCTCATGGGCCACTTATGGGCTCGGCACTGAGAACAAAAACCTGCCCGCCTTTGTCGTCATCAAGGACAGCGAGGCCTCTGTCGTCAACGGCGTGCGCAACTGGGGCAACGGCTTCATGCCCGCCGTGTATCAGGGCGTCGAGTTCAACTCCGACGGCACGCCGATCAAATACCTCGACAACCCGAAAGGCGTCGATCGCCAGCGCCAGCGTGACAAGCTCGACCTCTTCGGCGCGCTCAACCGCAGCTTCAACGCCAGCCGCGCCAGCTTCACCGAACTCGACGCCCGCATCAAGAGCTGCGAACTCGCCTACCAAATGCAGGCCGAGGCTCCCGACGCGGTCGATCTAAGCAAGGAAACCGAGGCCACCAAGAAGCTCTACGGCATGGACGACAAATCCACCGCCACCTTTGGCCGCAACTGCCTCCTCGCCCGCCGCCTGGTCGAAAACGGCGTGCGCTTCGTGCAGCTCTACAGCGGTGCCGGCAGCAAGTGGGACAGCCACAACGGCATCGAAGTGAAGCACTCCAGTCTGTGCCATTCCGTCGATCAACCCATTGCGGGTCTTCTCGCGGACCTGAAGTCGCGCGGCATGCTCGATGAGACGCTCGTCATCTGGGGCGGCGAATTCGGACGCACGCCGATGAGCGAACGTGGCGACGGTCGTGACCACAACCCCACGGGCTTCACCATGTGGATGGCTGGCGGCGGTGTGAAAGGCGGCCAAACCTACGGCGCCACGGACGATCTTGGCCTGTATGCCGTGGAAGATCGTCTGCACGTTCACGACATCCACGCGACGATTCTGCACCTGCTGGGCATCGACCATACCCAGCTCACCTACACCCACAAAGGACGGCCCGAGCGCATCGACCAGAACGAAGGCCATCCCTACACAAAACTGCTGTGAGCAGCCTGACCCATTTCCCTGATATGACCACCGCCGACACCCTTCGCCAACGTCACCTGCAGCTCGGCACCTGGCTGCAGACCGGCTCCCCCATCATCGCCGAACTCGCGGATGCGAGCGGCTTCGACTGGCTGCTCATCGACCTCGAACACGGCTGCGGCACCGAAACGATGGTGCTCCCGCAGCTTCAGGCCATACGCCGCGCCGCCGCCATCGTCCGCGTGGGTGCCCCGCATCCCGACCTCATCGCACGGGCGCTCGACTGGGGTGCCGCCGGCATCATGGTCCCGATGGTGTCCACTGCGGAGAAAGCCGAGGCTTGTGTGCGCGCGATGCAGTATCCGCCGCGTGGAGACCGTGGCCTGGCCCGCATGGTGCGCGCCTACAACTTCGGACTTGAACGCGAAACGGTGTCCCCGGTGTTTTTCGCCCAGATCGAGACGGTCGAAGGCGTGAAAAACGCGCATGCCATCGCCGCTGTGGAGGGTGTGGATGTGCTCTTTATCGGACCAATGGACCTGCAGCTCAACATCCAGTCCTATCCGCAGGACGCCACCCTCGACTACGCCGCCTGTCTGCGTGAAGTCGCCGCCGCCGCCAAATCCGCCGGCAAAGTCTGCGGCCTGCTCACGCGCCAGACCGACGACGCCGCTGCTCTCCAAGCACTCGGCTTCACACATCTCGCCATCGAGACCGACATCACCGTCATGCGCGAAGGCTACCGTCAGATCATCAAACCGCTGCGAGGTTGAGCTTCGTTGAAGAAACGAAGCCCGGCCATCATTCAAGTCACACCTGAGTTCGCTCCCGCTTAGTTCTACTTTGGTAAGTTATCAGAGGTCATAAAATCCATCGGGATGTTTTTCCTTCGGTATCACATCTTACGCCGTGGAATGTTCTTGGCAGGTTGCCATGGTCTTTCGTCATCCCATTCCGCTTTTCACCAGTCCCAACGGGACTGCGCATCATAGCGAAGGGTTGCCGAGCCTCAGCGAGGCTACCCTGGTACCGGACGTCAATCACCGGAAAGCAAACCCAGCGCCTTCGCCGCACACAACGCCCACCAGCAGCGTTTGCAAGAAGCTCCGCCGCGCTCAGTGCGTACCGCCAGCCCCCCCCAAACCCCGATAACTTACCAAAGTAGAATTAGGCAAGCTGTTGCCGCAGGCCGGCGCGACAGGGATATGCACTTTGGCACCGAGTCGAAGAACTGACAGGCAATGGCACGCATTTCGTCAGGGAAGTCGTGCGGCGCATCGGGATGCTCGACACGCACGCCATCCGGTTTGCCGTAGAGCTGGTAAACCTGCCTCGCTGCCGCCGCGATGCGGTCCACACATTGCCATTTGAAGTTTCAGCCGCCGGTCAGCTGCTTGATACGTATGTTGCGAAACTGCACCAGCGAGGCACCCCATTCCCCGTCCTTCCGTTCAGGATGCAGCTGCAGGGCCAGCGGTCCCTGCCGTGGAACTCCTGGTAGCTGGGCATCTTTGATGATCAGCTTGTCGTTGAGCGTAACTGTCAGGCGGTCGCCCTTCATGATGATGTGGAATGTGTTCCACTCGCCAATCGGTTTGTCAGCCTTCACCTTCGGTGTTACCCCGGCATGCACCTTGGCGTCAAAAGCTGGATCGGTCCGGTAGCCCCACACCTCACCTGAACCAACCGGCCAGCACCAGATGTTCACCTGCGACTTGTGCTGGCCGCGCAGGAAGACTCCAGAGTCTGTGTTGGGTGCTGCTACCGTCATCACGTTGCCTGAATCATCCTTCTGGTAGGAGCCATCTGGCAGAATGATTCGTGCTTTCTTGTTCACGAAAGGACTCTCCTTGATGCGCCAGTCCACCCACAGCTCAAAGTCTGCGTATTCCTTCGTCGTCCACAGTTCCCTGTCGCCCTTGGCCTCCCCCTGGGGATTGCAGTCAATGACGCCATCCACGACGTTCCAATCGTGATTGCCGGGCTGCTTGGTGGTCCATCCTGTCAGATCCTTGCCGTTGAAAAGGGATACCATGCCCTGCGCTGCATCGGTGCCGGGTTCTGGATGAGCTGTGCTGATGAACAGCGCGAGGAGGAAAAGGGCTGTACGGATCGGATGATGCATGGCTTCAGCGATGTGGAAACAGAGTTTCATAATATTTACGTCGCCGAAGCGGCGGTTATACCACCTCAGTAGGGAACCTTGTCTGGCTTGTCCCGCCAGCAGCGCGACACGCCAGAGCCGCAGAGCGAGAGGTTTCCAGCGGTGGGTGGAGGTCATTCCAAATGGTTGGCAGCCACGCGGTGAAAGAGAAGCGCGCTTTGTTTTCAAATCAGACGACGTTGGCTGAGGCGAGCGGATCACCGGCAGGAAGGTCGATCCAGAATTCGGCACCGCATTCATCCTGGTTGCGGCAGCCGGTGCTGCCGTTGTGGGCGTGGGCGAGGGCCTGCACGAGGCTGAGGCCGAGGCCCATGCCGGGGGTGTTGGCGCTGGCGGCGGAGCCGCGCGTGTAGCGCTGCCAGATTTTCGTCTGATCGGCGGGCGTGAGGCCGGGGCCGGTGTCGCGCACGGAGATGCGTGCCTGTTCGCCATGGATGCCGAGCGCGAGGGTGACGATGCCGCCGCGCGGGGTGTAGGCGAAGGCGTTGTCGAGCAGGTTGGCCACGGCCTGATTGATGCTCTGGCGGTCCAGCAGCACCCAGCGGGTGTCCGGGGCTTCGAAGGTGAAGTTCAGGCCGCGCTCATCGGCCGCCGCTTTGTAGAGGTCGAACAAATCGGCGAGCAACTGCCGCAGGTCGATGATTTCGAGATGCAGCTTCAAGGCTTTGTGCTCGGCTGCGCGGGTGGTGAGGATGGTCTGCACGAGTTCGGCGGCACGGTCGATCTCCTCCAGGCTGCGAGCGGCGGCATCGCGGGCAGTGGGGTTGTCGATGTGATCGTGGAAAATTTCAAGGTTGCCGCGGATGCGCGCCAGCGGGGTGCGCAGTTCATGGGCGAGGTTGTCATTGGCGCTTTGCAGCTCGGCGGTGAGCGCGTCGATGCGGTCGAGTCCGGTGTTGAAGGCGGAGGCGAAGGCCTGCAGTTCAGGAACGGCGTCGGGTGCCTGCAGGCGTGCATCGGTGCGCCCTTGGGCGAGTTGGCGTGTGCTTTGCATCATCTCCTGCACGGGGCGCAAGACATGGCGAACGAACCACCAGAGCGGCAGGAGCATGAGGGCGGTGGAGGCCAGTCCGGCGAACCAGAGATGGCGGCGGATGTACTCCACGTAGGCCAGGTCTTCGGCGTCGGTGCGGCCAAACCACAGGGCATTTTGATCCCCCAGAATCTGACAGCCGACGAGAAGCTGCTGCTCGCGCTCGGTGTGAGTAATGGTCATGAGCCAGGTCTCCGCCGGCTTCAGTGTCTTGGGCGGGCGTTTGGGCCAGTTATAGCCTGTGACAGCTTCCGGTGTCTGCTCGAAAATCGTTTCGCCCTCAGGATTGGTGATACGGACGGCCTGGCTTTCCTCATGTTTTCCAGCTTCAAATACCTCCTTGAGCTCTTTGAGACCATTGCGGTTGTAGAGCACGGCGTACTCACCCAGATCATCCAGCACCACGGCACGGGCGATGCTGCTGAGGTTCTGTCTCATCGCCCAGCCAGCCACCGTGATGCAGAGGGCGGTGCTGCAGGCCATGAGCACGGCGAGGAGGAGCCCCAGCCGCCAGGTGGACGGCATGCGTTCAGGAAACAGATGTGAAAACATAGCCTTTGCCTCGGACGGTTTGCAGGTAGGACGGCTGGCCTGGAGTGTCGATCTTCCGGCGCAGGCGGCAGATCATCGCATCCACGACATTCGTGCCGGGGTCAAACTGGATGTCCCAGACTTTTTCGAGCAGGAATTTCTTGGTGAGGGTGCGCCCCTCATTGGCCAGCAGCACCTCCAGCAGCGTCCACTCGCGGGGCTGCAGCTCCATCTTTTCGTCAGCACGGACCAGGCGGCGATGGATCGGATCGAGCGTCCATTTGCCAAGGTGGCGTGCGGCAGGAGCAGCCGCGTTGCCAGCGGCACGGCGCTGCAGCGCCTCCAGCCGTGCCAGCAGTTCCTCCACGGCGAAGGGTTTCGTCACATAATCATCCCCGCCGGCTTTCAGGCCGCGCACGCGGTCGGTCACATTGTCACGGGCGGTGAGAAACAGCACCGGGATGCCAAACCCGCGCACCCGCATCTGCTCGACCACGGTGAAGCCATCCATGTCCGGGAGGCCGACGTCGAGGATCACGGCATCAAAGGCTTCCTGCGCGAGCAACCGCAGTGCCATGCTGCCGCGCTCGCAGTGCGTGGAGGTGTGCCCGGCTTCGCGCAGCCAGAGCAGGGTCTGGCGTGCGAGCTCGGTGTCATCTTCCACAAGGAGGAGGTGCATGATGGGGAGTCGTGGAGGGCGTTGTGCCACGAAATGCAGGCGGAGTCAGCCCTTTTTCGCCGGATTACCAAACGATAACGTGTCCTCGGTGCCGGAGTGTGGCGCAATACGCTTATGAACAGGTCATCACATTGTTGGAGAGGCCGTGGCGTTGCAAGCGTCCTCTTGCCTTTCCTTTTTCCGTCTCTGCTGCTGGCAGGGGGCGGACAGTGGACCGTCGTGGCCTGGAACAACCTCGGCATGCATTGCATGGACGACGATTATTCCGTGTTCTCCATCCTGCCACCGTTCAACACGATCAACGCGCAGGTGATGGACGCTGCGGGGCGCCTGATCACCGATCCGGCGGCCGCAGGCATCACGGTCACCTATGAGGCCGTCGCAACTCCAGACGGGTCGATCAACACGACATCGTTCGGGAAGACGAACTTCTACGACTTCGCGGCGGTGCTCTTCGGCGCGAATGTGGCCGTGGACCAGGGGCTGGCCGGCAAGTCGATGCCGGGCGCGATCAACTCGCCTCAGGCGATGTCGTGGGACGCCGGAATGAAGTGGTTCGAGGCGGCGGGCATTCCGATCACGCCGACGGACGACGCGGGCCGGCACAATCCGTATCCGCTCATGCGCATCTCGGTGAAGAATGCCTCGAACGTCCTGCTGGCCAGCGCGGACATCGTGCTGCCGGTGTCGGATGAAATGGACTGCCGCGCGTGCCACAAGTCCGGCTCCGGTGCCGCCGCCATGCCTGCCGCAGGCTGGGTCAATGATCCGAGCGACAAGCGCGACTTCCGTCTGAACATCCTGCGTCTGCACGATGAAAAGAATGCCGCCGATCCCAACTACGCCACGGCGCTCGCGGCGACGGGTTATCCGGCGCAGGGGCTGTATTACAGCGTCACGAGCACGAACAAGCAGGTGCTGTGCGCCGCGTGTCATGCGTCCGAGGCGCTGGGCACAGGCGGTGCTGCCGGTGTGAAGCCGCTGACCGCCGCGATCCATGCGCGGCACGCCACGGTCATCAACCCGACGAACGGGCTCCAGCTCGACAACGTGCTCAGCCGCAACTCCTGCTATCTCTGCCATCCCGGCTCGACCACACGCTGCCTGCGCGGCGCGATGGGCAGCGCGGTGAACGCGAGCGATGGATCGCTCGTGATGCAATGCCAGAGCTGTCACGGACATATGAGCGATGTGGGCAGCACTGCGCGCACAGGCTGGCTCATGGAGCCGAACTGCCAGGCCTGCCACAGCGGCGATGCCGAGGCGAATGCGGGCTCGGTCCGTTTCACGTCCGTCTTCACGGCGCCAGGCGTGATGCGCGTTCCGACGAACCAGCGCTTTGCCACGAATGCGGACACGCCGGCGGCGGGGCTGTCGCTGTTTCGTTTTTCAAAGGGGCATGGTGGCCTCGTTTGCAGCGCGTGCCACGGCAGCACCCATGCGGAGTACCCTTCGTTGCACCGCGACGACAATCTGTACTCCTGGAACAAGCAGGGGCATCGCGGCAAGCTCGCGGACTGCACCGTTTGTCATCCGTCGATGCCCTCGAACAGCGTCGGCGGCCCGCATGGCATCCACCCCATCGGCAGCAAGACCTGGGTGAAGGACCATGCGGACATCGCCCGCGCCATCAGCCCCAACTACACCGCATGCCGTGAATGCCACGGCGCCGACCTGCGCGGCACGGCGTTGTCGCGTGCGCAGGCGGACCGGGCTTTGAGCACGAAGTTCGGGCCGTTCACGGTGAAGCGTGGCATGGAGGTGAGCTGCTACTACTGCCACAACGGCCCCGGCAGCAGCAACGCCAGCACGCACGTCGGCCCCACCGTGGCGGACGCACAGCTTGCGGTGCCATTAAACACGCCCACGAGCATCACGCTCAGCGCCAGCGGCACGAGTCCACAGCTTCGTATCATCCAGCAGCCCACGCACGGCACGGTGGGCATCGCGGCGAAGGTGGCGACGTATTTTCCAGATGGCGCCTACCAGGGTCCGGATGTGTTCACGTATATCGCGAGTGATTCGGGCAGCTTTGTCGATTCGCAACCTGCCACCGTGTCCGTGATCGTCGGCACCACGGACTACCAGCGCGACTCGGACGGCGACTGCTTGAGCGACTGGCTCGAATACGCCCTCGGACTTGACCCCTTGCAGCCCAGCCTGCGGCTGGAGCATCAGATCGAAAACATCGGCGGCACTTCCTATCTGACGCTGCGCGTTCCCCGCAGTCCCATGCGTCCACCGGAAATGACCACGACCATCAAAGTGTCCGGAGATCTGCAAAACTGGACGCCGGCAACGATCCTCAACGACACCGCCACCGAACTCAAAGCGCGCGACACCACCGGCTCCGACGCCGCGCCCGCGCGATTCATGCGCATCGAAGCCAGCCGACCATGAAAGCCACTCTAGATGACGCCCCTTTTGGCCAGCAGGACGAAACCTCCAGCCTCTTCATGCGGGCGCGAAACGGGGAATCAGACGCCGCCACGGAGCTGTACCAGCAGTGCGTGCCCCATCTGCGCCGCTGGCTCGCAGGTCGCGTGCCTGGATGCGATGCGGAGGAACTCGCGCATGTCGCGCTGGTCACCGCTTTTCGCAAGGCCGCCCGCTTTCGGCAGGGTGCCTCGTTTCAATCCTGGCTCAAGACGATCTCTCTGAATCTTGCGCTCAATCGCCAGCGCGACGAAACCCGCCGCCGTCAGCGTGAGAAAGCATGGTTCGATCACGAGCGCGTGCAGCGCTCCGGCGGCATGAATGATGAACCCAGCGGCCTTCGCGTGCTGGCCCGATGCGTCGCCGCCCTGCCGGAGGCGCAGCGCCAGCTCCTGCAGCTTCGTTACAGCGAAGGAAAATCCGCCGAGACCATCGCCATGGAGCAGGGCCGCCAGCGCGGCGCCGTCGCGGTGAACCTGCACCGCATCTGCCGACGACTGCGGACGGATTTGGAGCACGCCCTGCCGAAGCAAACCCGCGAGTCGCTTGTGTCCGCATGAAATCACTTTTCGCCATCATCTCAGCCTGGCTGCTTGCCACGACCGCCATGCAGGCAGGCGTGGTCTTTGAGCAGCCGCACAACGGCACCTCGGTGCTGCGCCCTTCGTCGCGCATGATGCCGAACAACACCGACTACGACATCTACGCCTGGGACTCGTTCAGCGTTGCCAATGCGCAGGCGGTCACGGAGATCCGCTGGCGTGGCGGCTACGACCCGCTGTTCGCACCCTATGCGGGCAAGCTCGTGAACTTCAGGGTCTCGATCTATGAATCCGTGCCCGGCCTCTCGCAGCCCTTCCTCGGGCCGCAGTATCCCGGAAATCCGGCCACCCTCGTTGCCTACGACACGGGCGGCAAGGCGGGTGAGACCAGCGTCGGCGTCTTCAACGGGGTCGAGTTGTTCGACTACCACTTTGTGCTGCCCACCGTTTTTCAGGCGCAGGCCGGGAAGCTCTACTGGATTCAAATCGAAGCGGATCATGACTACGTTCCGAGCTGGGGTTTCGCCTCCGCCACGGGCAATGGGTCCTACTTCCGCCGCATTCCGAACCAGGTGGACTTCTACTTCCAGATGGCGCCGGGAGATCTCGCCTTCAGCATCGTCGCGGGCGACGGGCCCATCCGCACGATTGATGCCGCGGCAGCACCCCTAGCGGGCGGCAGCGTCACCAACACGGGCCTCTATCCAGACGGCTCCGCCGCCCCGCTGACGGCCACGCCGAATCCCGGCTACGCCTTCGTGAACTGGACCGAAAACGGAACTGTCGTGAGCACCAGCCCGAACTACACCTTCACCGTGACGAGCAGCCGGAGTCTCGTCGCCAATTTCGCGGCGGGCTCCCGCATCATCACCGCTTCCTCGCCCCCCACCGGCGGCACGACGAATGGCGACGGGCAGTTCCTCAATGGAGCAACGCGTACGGTCGAGGCTGTCGCCTCGCCGAACTACACCTTTGTGAACTGGACTGAAAACGGCGTCCAGGTGAGCGCCAGCGCGTTCTACACCTTCACCGTGAACGGCGACCGTAATCTGGTGGCGAATTTCACGCCGACGGCCACCAATATCGGCATCGTCTTCGCCCTGCCTCCGAACACGGCTTCCTCCACGCTCAACCCCTCGTCGTTTTTCACCCCCGACGGCATCGACGGCCAGGGCTACTCGTATGAGAAGTTCAGCACCAATACCACCGAGGACATCATCGACGTTCGCTGGCGCGGCGGCTACACCGGCAACAACGCCGCCAGCAATCCCGTCGTCGAGTTTGTCATCAAATTCTATGCCGCCACGGCCAACGGCTTCTACGTGGACTTCGCCACGCCCGTGCTCAAGAAAGTGACCATCCCCGGCAATGGCGGGCAGACGCCGGCCGGCGTCGTCGGTGGCATCCAGATGTACGACCACCACGTCACCCTGCCCAGTTCGTTCCATGCCGTCGCAGGCACCACCTGCTGGATTCAAATCGAAGCCTCGCAGGCGGGTTATCCACTGACCTGGGGATTCGCCACCGGCACCGGCGGTGACAACAATCACTTTCGCGAGACCACCGGCTCGCCGTTCACGAATCGCGCCGGCGATCTACCCATCACCCTCAGCGCCGCTGCTCCCACGACCTACGCCGTCAGCACCACGCCCTCGGCGGGCGGCAGTGTCTCCGGCGCGGGGAACTATGTGCCGGAGGCCGTGGTCATCCTCGCCGCCAGCCCGAGTGCAGGCTACGCCTTCATCAACTGGACCGAGGCAGGCGCCATCGTCAGTTCCAGCGCCTCCTGGTCCTTCAATGCGGCTTCAGCCAGGAACCTCGTCGCCAACTTTGCACCCACCTACACGCTGCAGCTTCTCTCGTCCTCCTTCACCATGGGCACCGTCAGCGGCGCAGGCAGCTTCGTCGGAGGAAGCACCGCGACCGCCACGGCCACCGCCAAACCCGGCTACGTCTTCCTGCACTGGACGGAAGGCGGCGTGCCCGTCAGCTCGCTGCCGTCCTACCCCTTTCCTCTCGTGGCAGGCCGCACCCTGACCGCTCAGTTCGCCATCGGTTTTAACATCACCACCGCCACCTCGTTCGCGCCCGGCGGCGTCGTCACCGGCGCGGGCGGCTATGCCACCGGCACGCCGGCCACACTCACCGCCACACCCGCCGCCGGCTATCAATTCACCGGCTGGAGCGAAGGCGGCTCCGTCGTGAGCGCCAGTTCGTCCTACACCTTCAGTGCCGCCGCCAATCGCACGCTCACCGCGGGCTTCGTGCCCATCGTCGGCATTTCCCAGTCCGTGCCCGGCACACTCGGCTTCGCCTGGCCCGCCTCCGCCAGCGGCTGGGTGCTGCAGGAATGCCCCGACCTCAACCCCGTGAACTGGGTGGACTCCACCCTGCCCGTCACCAGCAGCGGCGGACAAAATCAAGTCTCCCTCTCCAATCCCCCTGGCAGCCGATTCTTCCGCCTGAGCCATCCGTGAACTGCGGGCTCGGCGACTCTTTCATTACCAAACGATAACGTGTCCTTTGGGGTGACTGATGATGCAATGTGGGAATGAACTTATTGCTTATCCGCCAGGGAACTACGGGACTGTTTGCAGGGCTTGCCAGCCTGCTGCTCATGTTTAGTCCGCTCCAGAACGCGGAAGGCAGCATCGCCTACGGCAGCATCAACAACTTCGACACGGTCAACGACACTGGCAAGGAGGGCCACGGTTTTGAAATCGAACTCGATGACTGCCACTCCACCGACATCACCTACACCTACAACTACAACCATTATGGGGTGCCGGAGATCACGGAGGACAACACCGATCCGGCGCATCCGAAGGTCTTCATCCGCTGGCAGAGCAAGAAAAAACCAGACGGGAGCTGGGCGGCTTATACCGCCATTCCAGCCGGCCCGATCCCGCCGACGCAGGGGCATCAGTTCACCAATCCAAACGTGAACTTCGGCGGCGAGCATTTCGGCGTGGGTTATCGGAAACAGCCCAGTGCGGTGCTTTACAACTGGCTCGTGGACAACGGTGGCGGAACACTGGTGCGCGGCGGTGCGGTGCAGGTTTCGACGCCCACGTTCACCTACATTCCTCCTGCGGGTGGTGCGCCTGCGCAGGTGCAGGCTGTGATCGCGCCGCCCCCGCCGCCTGCGCCGCCGCCGAAGGAATTTGGCAAGGCGGTGTGGATGAAGGAAATCAAAACCACCACGCATAACGCCAACAAGGTGAAGCTGCGCGAACTGGTCTCCGACGATCCCAACGACCCCAACGACAAAAACTGGAAGAACGGCGAACCCGATGAGGTCGAGGTGGAATGGCGCATCCTGCAGAAGAAAACCAGCGCGGCCGATGGCGGCCCGAACAACAACGTTCCCGCTGCCGCTGAAGCGCTGCCAAACGGCAATGAAGTCGTCACACGGCGCTACGAGTTTTACAAATATACCGGCCCGCTGGATGCTGAAACGGGAGAGGCCAAGGGTGACGCCGTCGGTGCCGATGGCATGCACGGAACCGGCAGCGTGACGTATGCGGACCATTTTGACGGTGCGATCGGTGAATGGGTCATCGTCACCACGGACATGGCCACGAAAGTTGTTGTGGGGGATTTCACCGGCGCGCAGATGGCCGCCGTCGATGTGAATGAGTCTGTTGGATTGATCGATCACGCTGGCGAAGGCAAGGTGGGCAAGGCCTTTGCGCCGCGCACGGTGGTGGTCGCAGGCGCGCTGCCGTTCACAGCGTCGAAATCGGGCATCGTGCCGCCGGGGCTGACCTTTGACGAGGTCACGGGCGTGCTCTCTGGCACGCCGACCAACGCGGGCACCTTCAGCTTTGCCATCACCGCCAGCGATGGCGTGAATCCAGACGTGCAAAAGAAGTATACGATGAACATCGCTGCTGCTGGTTTTGCACTGCCAGCACAGAGCTTGCTGGATACGTCCGCAGCGCCCGTGGGTGCGGGAACGACCACTGGCGACGGCTCCTTTGACGTCGGCGCAAACGCCACCGTCTCCGCCGCACCCGCCGCAGGCTATTTGTTCCAGAACTGGACGGACAACGGCCAGATCGTCAGCACGGACAGCAGTTACACGCTTGCCATGGACGTGAATCACTCGCTGGTGGCGAACTTCGTGCCGGACGTCATGCAGTGGTCCGTCACCACGAGCGCCTCATCCGCCGCAGGCGGCACCACAACGGGCGACGGCCTCGTCAATGATGGTGCGAGCACCACCGTCACCGCCACAGCGAATGCGGGCTACGGCTTCACAAACTGGACTGAGGGCGCAGCCATCGTGAGCACCAGCGCCAGCTACACTTTCAATGCCACGGCGGACCGCGTGCTGGTGGCGAACTTCTCCGCATTGCCGTCCTACACCGTGGGTACCAGTGCCGCACCTCTGGCAGGTGGCACGACGAGCGGGGACGGTGGCTTCATCAGCGGCAGCAGCGCCACCGTCGTGGCCACGGCAAACGCGGGCTACTTTTTTGTCAACTGGACTGAGAACGGGACGCAGGTGAGCACGAATGCGAGCTACACCTTCAATGTGACCGCAAACCGCACGCTCGCGGCGAACTTCTCCGTCATCGGCAGCACCCTCCGCACGATCACGACGGCTGTTTCACCGGTGAACTCTGGCACGACCACCGGCGGTGGCTCGTATGCCGATGGCACCAGCATCACCGTGGTGGCGACAGCGGCTCCGGGCTACAAATTCAGCAAGTGGAAGCAGGGAGGCAGCAATGTGAGCAGCGCAGCGAGCTACACCTTCACCGTCACTGCGGACACTGCTCTGGTGGCGACCTTCACACCGGTTTATTACATCACCGCGACGTCGAATCCGCCCGCAGGCGGCACCACGGAAGCGGACAGCCTCAGCTACAATTCGGGTGATGGCGGCAACCTCACAGCCTTTCCCACCGCTGGCTGGCAGTTGGTGAACTGGACGGAGAATGGCAACATCGTCGGCACTGCCACGACGTTTAGCTTCAGCAACGCACAGGCGAACCATGCCTATGTGGCGAACTTCGCACTCACCGGAGGTGTGAACATCTCCGCAAGCGCAGCCCCGGCGGCTGGAGGCACGACAAGCGGTGGAGGCAGCTACATGATCGGCGACAGCGTGACCGTGGATGCGGCTCCAAATGCGGGTTATGCCTTCGTGAACTGGACCTCGGGTGGGAACATTGTCAGCACCAGCGGGAGCTACTCTTTCACCGCGAGCACGAACCGCGTGCTTGTCGCGAATTTCGCCGCTGCAAACACCATCTCCACCAGCTCCGCGCCAGCGATCGGCGGCAGTACGAGCGGCGGTGGAGACTATGCCACCGGAGGAAGTGCCACCGTCACTGCGACGCCAGGGGCTGGTTACAGTTTCCTCAACTGGACGGATGGCGCGACCATCGCGAGCACGAGCGCCTCCTACACCTTCACCGTGAGCGCCAACCGCACCTTGGTGGCTCATTTTGTTTCCGGCTACACGATCTCAGCCGCTCCGAGTCCCACTTATGCGGGCAGCATCAATGGAGCCGGCATCGTCAATGCGGGCACGAGCGTCACCCTCTCTGCGACGGCCAATCCCGGCTACAATTTCGTCAATTGGACTGACGTGACTGGCACGGAGGTGAGTGCCAGTGCGAGCTACACCCTCACGGTGAACGACAATGTCACGCTGACGGCGAACTTTGCCGCCGCACCACTGAGCATTGACTTCGATTTTGACACCGCTGCGCCCGTTCCTGCAGTGGATGCTCCACTGCCGCTCATCCAAACGCAAGCAGGTTACACGGTCACGTTTAGCTCACCGCTGGCAAATGCCTATAAGGTCACCACGGAGGCTGCAAGCGGGCGCGTGCTGTCGAAGTTTGGCGGCAACTACCTCGAACCGCTCGCGGACAATGCCACGCTCGTACTCCAGCTCGATCTTCCCGTCACCGGCGTGAGCATTGATTTTGCCACGGTGGAGGATCTGAACGTCGCCGTGCCTGCCAATGTGCAGATCACCGCCTACGACACCTCCAGCGGTGTTCCAGTAAGTGTTGGCACAGGCATCGCCCACGGCACCGTCACTGCAGGCGATACGCTGCCCGTCGGCACCATCACCTTCAACTCAACGGGCGGCGCCTTTGACCGAATCGTGCTGCAACTGCCGGACGCGCCTGTCGGCGCGGTTCGTTTCCTCGTTGATAACATCCAGGTGAGCCCCGCATCGAGCACGGGAGGCACCATGACGCTGACCAATCCGAACTGGAACATCACGCTTTCAGATTTCGGTTATTCGGATTTCCTGCTCGACAACACGCCCGGTTTTGTCGGTCGTGAGTATCTGTCTGGCGAGTGGGGCAGCGCGGTCGCTTACCAAGTCAACGGCCAGACCCGGGCGCCCACCTGGCTGGACCCCAGCTTTCTCTACCCAGACTGGCAGACGAACTCAAACTTCCATGTCGTCACGGGCATCCATCTCGTGGGCGGCAATGCGGACGGCCTGCCCATCGCGGAATCGGTGATCGCCAGCAACGATCTCGAAATCACGCAGCGTTTTGAAATGGTGGACACCGTTGTGGGAACACCCATGGGGGTCACGCCAGCCAGTTCCGCATCTGCGGGCACATCGATCAACAGCAATCGATACGTGATGAACCAGAGTTTCGTGGTGAAGAACATCAGCGGCGCCACGATCAGCAACCTGCAGTTGTTTCAACTTCTGCATGGGTTCATCTCCCAGCATGGTCAGTATGACAACCGCAGCTATGCCGGGAAGCTTTCGGAGTATCGATACGACGCCACCATGTCAGGGGTGGACACCAGCGCGGCTGGAACTGACAGCTCCAGCATCGGACTTGAGGATCTCATCGGGTTCCATGCCAAAGTGGCACCCACGGCTTTCGAGATCGGCAGCTATGGAACCGAGGGCAATGGGATTGACGATCATGTCACCGGCAAGCCTTCGGACGGTGTTCATCTGTCGATTGAGAACAACTGGCAGAGCGGACCGTATGCGGCGCGAATGGGACGCGACTCTTTCGCTCCAGCCAGCCCTTGGGTTGCAGGCGGCCAGCGCTGGGACCTCGGCACGTTGGCTCCGGGGCAAAGTGCGAGCCTGGACATCGTGTTAAGCCTGCTCACCGGCACGAAGGTGGTCATTACCGGCGGCGGTTCCGGCGGCACCGGCGGTGGTGGCAGCTGCAACGGCGGCTCCAAGCATGTTGGAGGGGTCGATTTCGAATTCGACGACATCAGTCAGGAGGGCACCTTCTTCGGTGAATATTCCGAGGCTGATGACGCAGAAATGGAGGAACGCGTCGCCGAGGGTGAGTTTGCTCTGCCGACCGTCCAGACCCCGAATGCCACACGGAAGCAGTTGTGGAAGTTGAAATACAACGGCGAACACACAGGCAGCATCAAACTTAAATTTGCCTACGATCCGAGCCTGCTGCCGGCAGGCTACGATGAAAACCAGCTCGCCATCTACCACTTCCGCAACGGCACCTGGGAAAAGCTGAGCTGCAAAGTGGACACTGAGAACAACGTCATCGAGGCCGTCAGCCCCAGCCTCTCGCCCTTCGTTCTCGGTGTGAACGACGTGGTCGTGAAACCAACGGTGCAGGTCTCCGTTTCCAATCCTGGGTCCCTTAACGTGAGCTGGCCCGATTCGTTCACCGGCTGGACTCTGCAGGAGGCGGTGGATCTAAATCCATCGAGTTGGATTAATTCAACTCGTCCGATGACATCGTCGGGCGGCTACAACAGCGTGTTGGTTCCCATCAACTCTGGCTCAAAGTTCTTCAGACTGCTGCGTCCTTAGAGCCTGTGATGAATGGCACTCAGTTAAGGCGGGGCATCGTGCTATTGTGATCTCATTCATCCGCCTTCTTCAACATCAACGGTGTTGCGTCATCCAGCCCAGGCGGTGCCGAGCCTTGGCGAGTGCTCCCCTGGGTCATCACGCCACCGACCGGGAAGCCCACCCAAGACTTCGCCACACACCATGTCCACCAGCATGCCTGCCCTCCCGAATAACTCGGTCGGCTTTTCTGAGTACGTAGTTCGGGCTTCAGCCCGTTCCGGAAGCCCCGAATCGCCCCAGATCTAAAACCAGCCAGAGCACGTTTTGTAGTCCCGGCTTTCTTGTCCTTCCAGCCTGGGCGAAGAAGGAAGCCGGAATCTGGGAAGCTTATTGAGACTTGCATAACAGACTGACATCCTTGTCTTGAAGGCCAACGGCCTTCCGTAATACAGCCCAGGGGTGCCGAGCTTTAGCGAGTGCTCCCCTGGGTTCTGGCAGCCAATCTGGGAAGCAAACCCAAGACTTCGCCACACACTATGTCCACCAGCAGCGTCTGCCACGAGTCCCGCCGCGCTCAGAGCGTACCGCCAGCTCCAAAATCCACGATACCCCGCCCCTAACTGAGTGCCATTCATGCCTGTGATGAATGGCACTCAGTTAACCTGCATTTCTCACACTCGCAGGGAATCCACGAACAGCGTGTTGCCGCCATGATGTAGCTCGGTATTCCGATACCGAGTCGGTGCCGTCGCGGAATCGGAATTCCGCGCTACATCCCCGCATGTCAACGCTGGGAGTGTGAGAAGTGCGGGTTAAGGCGTGATGTCGTTGTTTCTTCACTCTTCTCCAGGTCATTTCATGCACTCTGCACCCTCCTCAGCATGTGCCTCCATTTCAGCCCCAAAGGGGCTGCGCATCAAAGCGAAGGGTTGCCGAGCCTCAGCGAGGCTACCCTGGTACACGGCATCAAACCCGGAAAGCAAACCCAGCATTCCGCCACACCCTATGCCCACCAGAAGCGTCTGCAAAGAGTCCCTCTGCGCATTGGCACCATGATCAGACAGCGCGCCAAAACCCACGATACCCCGCCCCTGACTGAGTGACATTCATGCCTGTTATTAACTTTTGCCGAATAGAGAAGAGAGCATCATGTTTGCGCAGGCCAGCCAGTGCATGCCAGTGAGAGTCGAAGCCAGACGCTCGTAGTCCCTTGAGAGGCGCTTGAAGCGCGCCGCCCAGCCAAAACTGCGTTCCACCACCCAACGCTTTGGCAGCAGCACAAAGCCCTTCTTGGCCTCCGAGAGCTTGACCACCTCCAGCTTGATGCCGTGCTCTTGCGCCTGGCGTGGTGAGTTCGCCGTCGCTGATGGTCTGGAGCACTCTCATGGCAATGAGCTTTTAGTCAATACCGGCCCGCCAAAGCAGGCGGATCAGCACACGCCGGATGGCACGTTGCGAATAATTAGGCAACTGCCAATGCACTACAGGAGTGGTCGAGGAGAACCAAATCCACGGAAGGTTCTACCAAACAGATGCAAGCAACGGATCATCGACCATTTGCAGCCATTTTGACGCACCCAGCGCCGTCACCCTCGTCACAGCCTCCAAAGCCGCGACGGCGAGCGGGAGGCGTCGATGACACGACAGATGAGCTTGTGCCGAAGACACGGCGAAGACCGGCTCAGGCCCTCAACGTGACGCGGCGGCGACGCAGGAGTACCAGGAGTCCCACCCCGCCGATGAGCACGGCGCTGCCCGGCTCTGGGATAGGTGCTGCGCCAGCTCCCAGGGTCCATTCTTCAAAACCTCCTGAAGCTGAGCCATCGATGCCTGTGCTCACCAAATCTCCACCGAACTTGCTATACAGGTACACGTAGTCGCTCCCTCGAGTGCCATTGAAGACGTCCAAGGGGATGAACATTCCCATGTCTGCCCCGCCACTGCCGCTGCTCACGCGGTTGTAGTCGAGCAACACGTAACTCAACGTCTCTCCGACCGTGTTATCCAGAGAATACACCTGGTTCAAATTCGGAGTGTTCAGCATGCTGGCCAGGGTCGGGTAACTGGCTCCACTCACGATCGAGGTGAAGATGCGCACGTCATCGAGCACCAAAAGATTATTGTCATTGCCTGGCTCGTTAATGTCCAGCAAGAATGGAACATACAAGGATCCTCCGATGTCCACCACATGGAGATCTGAGAACTGCAACTCGTAGTTGAATTGCGGCACCCGCTTCGTGTCCATGATGTTCGAGGCTGAAGTGTTATAACCTTGCTCAACGCCAGTTTCCTGAATCGTCTCAAAGACGCCCTGGGTGTCCCGCGTGAAAATACCCGATCCGGAGGGACTGGACGTATCAACCGAAAATATGGCTCGGTTGATGACGCCCGATGTTACGGCGGGGTTTGACAAGTCGATCGACTGCGCCTGGCCAGCAATGGCGCTGAGCGCGAAGACCGTGATCCCTGCATAGAGACGGTAGAATTTCGAAGCATAAGCTTTCAACGTGATGAGGTGATGGTTCATGCCTCATGGATCGTCTCGATTTCGATACCCAGAAGTAAGACGATTGTCATTTATGAAAATAACAGCTTACAAGCTGCCCTTGGCACTGGCTGCCTCCCACCCCACCCGGTACGCTACTGCGCGAGAGTCACCGGCATCATCGCCATGCGCAGAAACCACGGCATGGGTCATGCCGGCGCAGGCGTCTTCATCTCCCACGGAATCCCCTCATTCGGCACCGCCTGCCCGCCATTCCGCCGCACGCAGGCAGTGCTCCCGCAAGCCCCCTTGTCTGCTCTCGATGCCTCCACCCACTTCATGGGGGGGGCACTCGATCGCACAAATCTCGTCAGTCGGCTGAATGACAGACCCGTTTTCAATCCAGCGTGGCATTACACATGTTCTGGAGAATATAATCAGAAATCACAACATACCTCAATGAGCCTCTGGCGTAAGCATCCTAACCCCTCGAGAACCAAGTTTTTTAGCCCGGACAATTTCATGATTGCAGAACCGCCCCGGCCCCGATAGCTTCCCTTTGACACTTCACCGCCCCTGCGAAATTTCGCCGCCATGGCGTATTTATCTGTGCTATCCCCATATCACAAAAAAAATGTCCATTCTGAATATGAACCACCGCCTGGTTAACCGCCGCACTTCCGCAAGCACAGGCTCGGTATTGCTGGCCGTGCTGTGCCTTGTGGCCGTGCTCTCGTTTTTGGTTATCATGACCGTGTCGGTTTCTCAACAGCATGGCGACATGCAACAGGCGCGGCAGGGCGCGATGCGCGCCCGTCAGCTTGCGGAAATGGGCGTGGCCGTGGCGGCACATCCTCAGATCAAGGCCGGCGATCCATTGCTGCGGCGGAATGTTTCAGCACTGGAGCGCTTTGAAGTCAGACTGGGCACCGAAGAAAGCCGGTTGAATCTCAATGCATTGCTCACGGACCAGCATCTTCCCGTGCTCGAGCGGATGTTGATATCTTGGGGCATGTCGGTAGCAGATGCGCAGGGCATCACGGCTGCATTGATGGACTGGACGGACGCCGATGACTTGAAGCGCCGGCCTGACAGTGCGGAAAAGCTGGATTACGATCATCTGGGATATTCAGACCGGCCGTTTAATCGGAAATTCAGCAGCCTCAATGAAGTGGACCTGGTTGCGCGGGCAGACGAAATCCAGGCGGCAAGACCAGACTGGCGTTCCTTTTTCACGCTCCTGGGCACCGGCCAGTTGGATGTGAACATGGCCTCTGCCGAAGTACTGGCTGCGGCGACAGGAGCTTCACTGGAGAATGCCAGCCGGCTGGTGCAGCAGCGCAATGGTCTGGATGGCCTGCAGCAGACCGAGGATGACCAGCCGCTCCAAAGTCTGAATGAAGCACTGTCGCTGCTTGGCATTGCCGGGCAGCAGGGCGCTGCCATCACCCCCTTGCTCACGCTACAGGGAGCGACACTGCGCATTGAAAGCATCGGCACCGCAGGAGATTCAAGCTGCGGTATCGCAGTCATCATGAATAAGAATGGCGGCGTGCCACATATTACCGAGTGGCGCGAATTTCCCGTGGAAGGAGCACATCGACTTTGAGAATTATGGCATTTCAACGCCCATCGCAGCAGACACTCAGCTTTCCAGGAGAGGAATCTCGTGAAACCTGGCAGTGCGGCGCCGATGGTGTTTGGATTCTTGCAGAGCATGCAGTCAATGACGGTCTGATGGGGGTCGAGGCACTCGCCTTTGACAGCGCACCATTCTGGTCCCTGACTCAGGAGGCACTCAATGAAACGGTGGATCTTCGCTGGGAAGCTCTTGGGATGAAAAACGAAAGCGGCTCGCGGCTGTGGCTGCACTGGCCGGTGATGCGAAAGGGCAGGCAGGCTCTGGTGGGCACTCTGGCACTCGCTGAGGATTTTTCCGGCTGGGAGCAGTTCGTTCATGGTCGGTTTGAGCCCAGCGTCCGCATGCTCCCGCTGCCTGACAATGGCATCGCCCTGTGGAAGGAGTTGGGCCGCCATGTAGTGGCCTTCACCCACGATGCAAAACTGCTGCATCTTGGAGTGCTCACTGCACGCAGTCTGGATGTGGACGCGGCCTTTGAAGTTCGTGACATGTGCGCCACGTTGGAAACACACGGCTTCATCAACTTTGCTCAAGTGGACGCCATCCACGTTTGGACGCACGGTGAAACCGATTTCGCCCCGCAGCTCGCCTGCCTGTTTGAAGCCGCCGCCGTGATCAAGGAGAATCGTCCTGATCCACGCCCCCCTGCAGAGGCTGGAGGCCTTCTGCCAGTGCAGGTGGCCGTGCGTCAGCTTCAGCAAAAGCGCCGCCAAAACCAATGGCTGATCCTTGCGACCGCAGCACTGGTTTACCTCTGCTTTTTCGGTGCCTGGTGGCTGCGGCTGCAATGGCGCACATCGCAGTTGAATCACGCGGATGTCGTCATGAGCAACGCTCAGCCGGAGATCGATCTCGTGCGCGAGGCGCAGAACCGCTGGCAGGAGATGGAGGCCGCGATCAATCCGGATTTATATCCGGTGGAGTTGTTTCACCAGATCGTCTCGCTGCTGCCTGCGGAAGGCATCCGACTCAAGGAGTTTCAGATCGACGGGGCCAAACTCATCGTCAGCGGTGAGGCCACCACTGTGAATCAGGCGCTCGCCTTCAAAAGCCAGCTGGCCGCATGCATTCCACTCCAGCGCTATACCTGGAATTTCCCGGTGCCGGCCATTCGTGAAGACAATCGCGCGGAGTTTCGCGCCGAAGGAAGATTCAATGGAGGGCTTGTGAATGAAGGCCAGTGAACTCAGGCTGATCATGATTCTTGGCGTGCTGGCCGCACTGAGCGGTGGTGCTATCCTGTCACAGCGTCTGCTGCGCCAGCAGCATGCGATTGAACGGCGGGAGCAAACCCTCGAACTGCGGCAGATGGAAGCGCAGTCGATGCTGACCGAGGTCGAAATGTGGAGGCAGCGCCTCGACTGGCTGCAGGCGACTCAGCCCACGATGACCAGTGAAAACCAGGCCAGTGAAGAACTGCTCGAAACGCTGCTGGCCACCGCCGCCAAAAACGGACTGACCGTGCAGAAGAAACAGCTGCATGAGCCGGTGACCGCAGCTTTTTACCGTGAAGTGGGAGTGACGCTTACCATCAGAGGTCCGCTGCCTTCCGTCTTTCGCTGGATGCATGGCCTGCTTGCTCCCGCAGCTTTCAGGGTCGTCTCCCAGGTGAAGATCACGCCTGATGCCGCCAATCCGGCAGACGTCGTTGCCGTCCTGCACATCAGCCAGCTTCATGCACCCGCCGTGGCGCAGCAACCATCCCCGGAGGCTCCTGGCTCATGAACCATGGCGGCCTCATAGTCCTTCTGCTGCTGATGGCGGTCCGGGCATGCGCGCAGCAGGAAGCAACGATCTTCCAGCCGCCCGTCCCGCATGACGTGCAACGCTACGAAGCTGGCTGGAACAAGAATCCCTTCACCTTGAAAACAGTGGCGCCGCTCGTGGAGCAAGTCTCCTTTGCAGTGGATCTCACCATCTGCACCTACTTTGGCGACTCCGCAGATCCCACGATCATCATCGCCAATACTAAAACGAACGAACGCATCAGCCTCAAGCAGGGCCAGCCCGCTGCCAACGGCATGAAACTCAGCAGTGTCAAATTGGGCACCAGTCGCAAGGACGTCGTGGCTCAGGTCACGCTCGGCACGGAAACCGCCGCCATCCGTTACAACGACAGCTACGTCAAACAGATGGCCGCCGCCGAGACGACCAAGGCTCCGCCAATGCAGCAGTCCCGTCAGCAGCCCGGCGCGGGGTTGAAAATTCCGGCGCCACAAATTCCCTCTCAGCCGGGCATGGGCACCTCACCAGCCACCGCGCAGGCCGCCTCACCGGGCACCTCACCGGCCACCGCGCAGGCTGCTCCCATAATTCCAGGCCGGCCAGGCTTCGTTCCGCCTTCAGGCAAACTCAATGCGCTAAATCCGCCCTCCTTCACACCACTTGTGTCACAATCTGCTGGTGTAAATGGCGCTCCCCCAGTGCCAGTACGCCGCAGGCTGGTTGGCCCGGCTCCCAATTCCCCAGTCATTTCGCAGTAATCTTCTGCTTCCGCCTCCCCCATGAAATTGTTCTGCAAATTTGCTCTGCTTTGTTCTGCCTCGTTGTGTCTCGTTCCAGAATTCCTGGCGGCCCAGAATGCCGCTATCCCCCCGATCCGAAGCCGCCCGCTCCTGACTGCGCCTGTCAATCCTCCCTCACCCGCGCCACCCCCAGTCAACTTGCCTTCACCAGGTCGCGTATCAGTGCCAGCTCCCGCCCCGCTGCCCCCTCCTGCCAGCCCCTCCCCCGCATCCACCGCCGCACCCAAGCCCTCCTCCGGCAAAAACATCATCGGTTTCACCGCCACCCCGCTCGCTGAGGTCATTGGAGAGTATTTCCGGGTGACTGGACGCCGCGTTCTCAAAGACCGTGGTCTGGAAAACGCCACGGTCACGATTGAAGTCCCGGGTGAGTTCAGCGACGAAGAATATCGCACCATCATTGAGAAGGGGCTGCTCATGCACGGCTACGTGCTGGTTCCCAGCGGCGACAATCTGTTCAAACTCATCGCTGCCGAGCAGGGCACCAATCCCTCCACCCAAGGCGTGCCGTTTGTCCTGCGTTCAGAAGATCTGCCGACAAACGACCAGGTGGTCTCCCATGTCATTCAACTCAACTACCTGGGGGCGGAGGAGGCCTCCACCGCCTTTCAGCAGCTCATCCCCCTGCATCAGTATGGCAAAATCCTGGCCGTGGCCAATGGCCAGTCGTTGATCATCACCGAGGCTTCTCAGACCATCCGCGCCTATCTGGACCTGGCCCAGCAGGTGGATTCACCACCCATGGAAACCATTCATAAAACAGTGCGCCTTGAGCGTGCAGAAGCTGTGAAAGTGGTGGAGCAGCTCAACAGCCTGCTTGGCTTGGGCGATGGTTCCGGCAATCGTCCTGCCACATCGCAACCCGGCGGCACGGCCAGGCCCCCGGGCGCCCCAGGATCTGTTCCAAACGCTCCTGTGTCCGCCTCCATCGGTGGCGGAACGGGTGTCACTCCGGAGGCATTTCAGCCGATCATCGAAGCCGTTGAGCGAACCAACAGCCTCATCATTGTCGCTCGCCCCGTGGACATGCGGCGCATTGACAACTTCATCACGGACTTGGACGCGGAATCACCCTACTCCCGTTATTATTCACGTCGGCTCAAATATCTCGACCTCACCGTTTTCCTCAGCCTCGCCGAAAAGGCGTTGCAGCGGACATCGCAAAACAACGTCACCGGCGGCCTTCCCCAGCAGAACACACCCACCACTCCAACTTCGCCCACCAACAACAGCTTCGGCGGCAGTTCCGGCTCCAGCTCGGCATTCGGTGGCAGTTCGGGATTGGGTGGCAGCTCGGGATTGGGCAGTGGCGGCCAATCTAACAGCAACTCCTTTGGCACTGGCAGCATCTCGCCATTGGAAGTCACCAAAAAAACCATCAGCATATTGATCGGCAGCACCTTCGTCATCGCCGATTCCGCCAGTTCCAAATTCATCGCCACCGGTCCGCCCGATCAAATCAAGGCTCTGCAGGAACTCGCGGATGAAATGGACGTGCGTCCACGCCAGATCCTTCTCTCCGCCATCATTGGGGAGTTCACCCTCGGCGATAACTTCAACTTTGGTCTCGATTGGATTCAGTCACTCAAAAAAGTCGGGGACAATGGCTTGGTTGGCGGCGTGCTCAACACGCAGGGCACCGCCTTTGCCGACCCTGCTAATTTGAAGGACGTCGCCGGCTTTCTTGGCGCTGGCGGCCCCGCTTCACTCGGGGGGCTCACCGCCTACGGCCAGATCAACAAAAACCTCAACATCTTCCTGCAGACCCTCGAAAGCACAAATCGCTTCCATGTCCTGCAGCAGCCGACCATCACCGCGCTGAACCACCAGTCCGCCAGCATCTACATCGGCCAGCAGATCGCCATCGCCGGGCAGAGCTACACCAGCGGCGTGGTTGGCGGTGGGTTCACCTCCACCACCCAGTACATTCCCGTTCGTCTTCAACTCGACATCACGGCGCACATCTTCAACGACAACGAAATCATGCTCGAATTCAAGCAGCAGAACAACGATGTCTCCGGTTACACCACCATCAGCGGCAACCAAGTCCCCAACATTTCCGAGCAGGGCATGCACAACAGCCTGATCGTCCCTGATCAAGCCACCGCCATGCTCGGCGGCCTCATCACCGAGCGTGACACCAACAACAAAGCCGGCCTGCCGTTTCTCGTTCGCATCCCCGTTCTCAAGCACCTCTTCGGCAACACCAACATCAAAAAAGAGCGGCGCGAGATGATGATCTTTGTGCAGCCTCGGATTCTCTCCGACACGGCCGACCACATGCTGGAGCAGGCAAAAATTGGCGATCACATGAGCACTTATACTCAAACCGAACAGTTCGCCGCCATGCCCGAAGATATCGTCCCACGCGCCTTGCCGGCTCGTGCAGACAAGCCCAATGATCTCCTCCCGCCGCCGCCGAATGTTGCCGCAGAACCTAAAAAGGGTCTCTTCGGCAAAATGAAGGGCTGGTTTCAAAAGCCGAAAAAATGAGGTCCGGTGTCGTCTTTCACCACACTCGCGTCACCAAGCCACGATCTCCATCCTTCGTCTTTGTCACTGAATTTTGAGAAGGCCAGACTTGATGGATTGGTCGGGTTGTTATACCACGATCAATTGAAAACAGGTCTGTATCTCAGCATTGAATCCACCACAGAGGCACGATGAGCGCAGAGATCTGAAGCCGGTCTTGATGGCAAACCTCTGTGTCCATCGTGCCTCTGTGGTTAAAAAGAGGCCCCCTTCTGTCCAGACCCTTTTTAAACGGCTCATGATATGAGGGTGCTCGCGCCTCGGCACTGCGCAGCAGAGATTTGATCTTGCTCCACATCTTCTCGCTGGGATTGCGGTCGGCTGCAGATACCACGATCCATTGAAAACAGGTCTGTCCCCGGATCGAATCAGCCGCTCTAACTGGGATCATTTCACCTGCGGAGCCGCTCTCCTTGCGGAGCCGCTCTCCTGTCTTGAAGGCCAACGGCCTTCCGCATCATAGCGAAGGGATGCCGAGCCTCGGCGAGGCTTCCCTGGTAAAGGGTACAACCCGATTGGGAAAGCAAACCCAGCGCCTTCGCCACACACCACGCCCACCAGCAGCGTCTGCAAGGCGCCCCGCCGCATTCACAACGCATCGCCAGCTCCCAAATCCCGTTAACTTACCAAAGTAGAATTAAAAACGGCCTTGTTGATATCGCTCTAACTTCCGCCAGCCGTAAACACCAGCCGCATGAAGCGCCGGTTCGCATTGCCTGTCGCCAGCGTATCCCGAGCGCGCCAGGTTTGCACCGCTCCGTCGCTCACAAGTTCCAGAGTAATGGGGGTCCACGAGCCAAGGCTGTCGGTAGATTCGGCTGAGCAGCTCACGTCGGGCAAATCTTTGGGTCGCGTGAACGTCAATGTCAGACCGTTGGCATCCGCGATCGGAGCGGGCAAGGCATTGCGCATCCACGGATCGGTGCCCAGGGCATACTCGACCAGATTCTTCAAGCCATCGCCATCGGGATCCGCATCATCGTCCGCCGAGCCGGCAGTGATCTCAGTGGGGGTGAAGTGCTGCGTGCGCCAGCTTGCGGCCGACTGGCCCCTGATGATCAGCGTGCCGCTTGCCTCACCGCTGTAGTTGGCGTCGTTGATGCTGGCCGCAATGACATAGCTGCCATGATTGGTGGGCGCTGTGGAGGACCCGTCATAGGTGATGCTCACCGTGAGTCCCGACGGCGTGGTGGTGGCCGAAACGGGCTTCGGACTGCCGTTGTAGGTTTGCAGCAGCCCGTTCAAAACAAGGCCGGCTGTCGCTTTGGCAACAACGATGCTAAAATTCTGCGTCGCCGCCGTGCCAATACCATTGCTCGCCGTCACCGTTCCGGTGAAGGTTCCCGCCGCCGTCGGCGTCCCCATGATCACTCCGCCCGCGCTCAGGTTCAAGCCCGTCGGCAACGCTCCCGCGGTGACACTGAAGGTCGGCGCAGGAAATCCGGTCGTGGTGTAGCTGAAGTTGTAAGGCGTATTCGCGATGGCAGCCGGAGGCGGGGAGCTCGTGATCACAGGCGCCTGATTGACAGTGACGGTGAACGTTTGCGACACCGTGCCGCCATCGAGATCCGTCGCAGTAACCGTCACGTTGGTCTGGCCGCCCGCCAGCGCATTGATTTGCACGTTCGTGCCGCTGATCGTGGCGCTGGCCACGGCGGAGTTGGTGTTTCCCGTCACCGCGTAACTCAAGACCGCCACCGGCGCCGCCGAGGTGATCGAAACCACTTTGCTCGTATCCATCGCAGCGCTCGCGGAGGTCAGCGGCCAGCTGTCCATGCTCGTGGAGGTTCCGCCCAGATTCACGCTGTAGGTTGCCGTTGGAAGGTTGCCGATGGCGTCGGCCACCGTCATGCCGTTCCCCGCCACTCGGGCGAAAGCGGTGAACCCTCCGTTCGCATTCGGGCTGCCGCTGTCGCGGTCCAGGTTGCTGCTGTTGTTGCCCAGGTTCACAAAGAACTGATCCGTGGCGCTGTTCGGATTGCCGCCAACCTTCGCCATCGCCACGGTCCCCCGCAGGTTCGAGATCCCCGGTTCGTTGGTCGGCGAGGCGCTTGTAGGCGTCACGCTAAAATTGTTCGGTGCGGACTGCACTTTGAAAGCGCCACCCTGCGCCACGAACCCAGAGACCGAACGATGGAAGACAGCCCCATTGTAGTTGTTCACCTCTGCATTCACATAGCTCAGGAAGTTCGCCACGGCCAGCGGAGTGGCGGAGTTGAAAAGGATGAAGTCCATCGTCCCCAGGTTCGTGACGATGCGCACCGCAGATTCGGAGTCCGGGTCTGAAAACTTGTCCCCCAGCGCCACGGCAGTGTTCCCGTCCACAGTGAGCGTCGGCGTCCCGATCGTCGTCGCGGGCACCGGCGCTCCAGGCGCTCGTATCACACGCAGCTGCAGCGTGTTGTTGGCCGTCCAACCGTTCGCAAACGTGGCGGACATGGGACAGTTGAATGCCCCCGTGACCGTGGGCGTGCCGGTGATTGCTCCCGTCGAACTGTTAAAGGTCAGGCCCGTCGGCAAACCCGTGATGCTCCATGAACTGCGAGACGATCCGGTGGTGACCACCGCCTGATACGAAAACGCCTGATTGAAAAAGATGGGCGGCGCTGTGCCGCTGGTAAATCCGTCCTTCGTCGTCGCGCTGGCAGTGTTGCTTGGGGCCGATTCGATGACCGTCGTGGATTGGTACGCGGCGGTCACTCGAAAATCATACGCAGTGCCGGCGGTCAACCCCGTCACCGAGTAGGTCGTGGCATTTGCGGCGGCGTAATTGAACAGCGTGTAGCTGCCGCTGCCGCTCAGCCGGTAATACACCCCATACCCGCCCTCGACCGCCGAGTTGTCCACCCAGCTCAGATTCACCGTGCCTTCCGAAGCAGCCGTGGCCGTGAGACTCGTCGGCGGCGTGAGCACCGGCGTCGTGACGGATGCAACGGATGAATAAGCTGTAAACGCTGTGGGACTCGCCGCCGTACCCTGAAAGCCCCTCACACGAAAATAGTAAGTCGTGGAAGGATCAAGCGCACTGATGAGTCCCGTGTCGTCGGCGCCTGTGCTGCCCAACACCGAAAAGGGGCCGGCGGCAGCAGTGCCGATTTCCACAAAGTAGCCCGCCTCCGAATAGGCGTTGTCCGTCCACATGAAGATCACGCTTCCATCCGCTTGAGTCTTGGAGAGAATGTTGCCAGGGGTTCCAAACGCGGCAAAAGACACACTGACGGTGTTCGACAATGACGATCCCGAACCATTGTTGGCGCGGATTTGGAATGTCGCTGTAACCCAGCCTGAGAGGTCTGTAAATCCGATGCTGATGGTTCCCGTGCCAGTACTGGTGCCTAATAAGTAAGAATTAACAGCCCCTCCATTGACCGAGTACAACATGTCAAAGCTGGTTTCATCCGTCGAATTATCATCCCAGATCAGCTGGAAGGCATTTGAGGCGGTGACTGCACATCTCAGGTTGGTCGGTGCATTCGGTGCCGCCACCGCAGCACGGGTGAAAGCCAGGGCGAAGAAGCTGAGGATGCATAGGCGGACAGCCCGGAGAGAAAAGGAACATGAAGCCATTGGCATGAGACAATCTGGGAAGCAAAAAGCGGCGAGAATAGCGAAGCGGCCTGCCGACGTCAATTCCTAGAAGACGCAGCAGGCCTGACGGCCCTCTTAAGACACCCTGGACCGGATTTTGTTCAGCAATCGGGCGATCAGCACCGGGCCTCACTCGAGATCACCTATGGCTGAGGGTGGATTGGACGGTGTCTTCGCAAATACCATGCTCTCCCGCAGGAGAAAAGCGGGGGCTGGTCGCAGGTGGTGAGGGAGCGCGTTTTGAAAGGAGGGTGAGTGATACCACGATCAATTGAAAACAGGTCTGTATCTCAGCATTGAATCCACCACAGAGGCACGATGAGCGCAGAGATCTGAAGCCGGTCTTGATTGCAAACATCTGTGTCCATCGTGCCTCTGTGGTTAAAAAGAGGCCCCCTTCTGTCCAGACCCTTTTTTTAACGGCTCATGATATGAGGGTGCTCGCGCCTCGGCACTGCGCAGCAGAGATTTGATCTTGCTCCACATCTTCTCGCTGGGATTGCGGTCGGCTGCTGATACCACGATCCATTGAAAACAGGTCTGTCCCCGGATCGAATCAGCCGCTCTAACTGGGATCATTTCACCTGCGGAGCCGCTCTCCTTGCGGAGCCGCTCTCCTGTCTTGAAGGCCAACGGCCTTCCTCATCACAGCGAAGGGATGCCGCGTGTCCTCCGAAGCTCAGCTTGCCCTCCCGAATAACTCGATCGGCTTTTCTGAGTACGTAGTTCGGGCTTTAGCCCGTTCCGGAAGCTCCGCATCGTCCCAAATCTGAAACCAGCCAGCGCACGTTTTGTAGTACCGGCTTCAGCCGGAATC
>JAIPJY010000125.1 GCA_021733925.1 Prosthecobacter sp.
CCCCGGGATTGGAATCAAGGCAAAGCCGTCGTTCAGCCCACCAGCGCGAATCAACTAATCTGCCCCCCCCGGGATTGGAATCAAGGCAAAGCTGGGACTTTGAAGGCCTCTGCCGCCTGGTCCTGCATGGGAACCAGAGTTTGGGGATTGCACAGGCTGGCTGTGTGCGTACCAATTCGGCTACCATGATTCACAACGTTTATTTCTGGCTCAAGCCTGACCTTTCTGCGGAACAACTGACTACTTTCGAGACGGAGCTGATGCACCTGCTTGAGATCGACTACCTGGTGCATGCTTTTGTGGGCAAGCCGGCGGACACGGAGAAGCGGCCGGTGACGGATCACTCCTTCAGCTACTCGCTGACGCTGCATTTCAAAAACATGGCAGATCATGTGTTTTACCAGAAAGAGTGTCCGAAGCACCTGCGCTTTGTGGATACGTGCAAGACGTTCTGGGAACGTGTGGTGATCTACGACAGCTCGCCTCTGCATTGATATTTTCACTCCACGGCCATGTCCTACACTTTCCCGAAATCCGCCGAACTTTTCGCGCGTGCGCAGCTCAGCATTGCTGGCGGCATCAACAGTGGCATCCGCAAGATGGAGGTGCCGGTGCCTCTGTATTTTGACCACGGCAAAGGCTCGCGGTTGTTTGATGTCGATGGCAATGAGTACATCGACTTCCAGATAGGGCAGGGGGCCATTTTGTACGGTCACGCACCGGAAGGAATGGCCGATGCGATCGGAACACAAGCGCACAAGGGCACGCACTGGGCGGCGCAGAGCGAACTGGAGATCGATGTGGCGGAGCGGCTGCAGAAGATGATTCCGGGAGCGGAGCGGGTGCGCTTTAATAACAGCGCCACGGAGGTGGTGCTCTCTGCGCTGCGGCTGGCACGTGCGCACACGGGCAGGCCGATGATTTTGAAATTTGAAGGGCATTACCATGGCTGGGGGGATGAAGGCCTTGTGGGCTACGCACCGCCGCCGGGGCAGTGGGGGACGGAGGACGATCCTTCACGGATCCATCCCAGCAAAGGGGTGATCCCCGAAGTGCTGAGCACTTTTGTTGTGGCGCGCTGGAATGATCCTGCGCATCTGCGTCAGCGGGTGGCGGAGCATCACGATCAAATCGCCGCGATTATCTTTGAGCCGGTGCTGTGCAACACGGGTTGCATGCCGGCGGTGCGGGGGATGCTCGAAACGATCCGCGAATTGTGCGATGAGAACGGCATCGTCATGATCGCCGATGAGACTATCACTGGATTTCGCTTTGGCGCGGGCTGCGCGCAGTCGTACTACGGCTTCACGCCTGATCTGACGATTCTCGGCAAGGCCATCGGTGGTGGTGTGCCGTTTGCGGCGCTGGCGGGCAAAGAGAAGATGTTTGCCAAGATCCTGAGCGGGGAAGTCGTGCATGCGGGTACTTTGAATGCGAACCCGCTCTGCCTTTCTGCGGCGAAGTGGTGCCTGGATGAAGTGATCGCTCTTGGGGACAAGCATCCTGCTGGCATGATCGCGCTCGGTGAGCAGTTGATGGCTGGGTTGGGCAAGCTGGCGGAGCAGCATGGCATTCCGCTGCGGCCGCAAGGGCCTGGGCTTGTGTTTCATGCCACGATGCTGAAGCCGGGTGCGCCGGAGGGGGAGATCACGAACTACCGCGACTACGCGCTACGTCAGGATGCGCCGCGCTGGGCGCACCTGAGGCGCTGTTTGCTTGAGGAGGGGGTGCGTGCCATTGAGCGCGGCCTGTGGTTTATCAGTCTCGCGCACACGCAGGCGGACATTGATGAAGCGCTGCAACGGGCTGCGCCTGCCTTTGCGCGCCATGCGGCGGAGTGGAAAGCCCCATGCTGATTTCCGAGACCTTTTATTCTGTGCAGGGTGAGGGATCGCTCGTGGGCGTGCCGTCGGTGTTTGTGCGGACTTCGGGCTGCAATCTGCGCTGCACGTGGTGTGACACGCCCTATGCTTCGTGGCAGCCGGAAGGCACGGAGATGAGTGTGGAGGAGATCGTTGCGGTGGTGAAGCGGGAGCCGACGCGATTTGTCGTTGTCACCGGAGGTGAGCCGATGGTGGCGAAGGGGATGGCGGAACTGCTGGGGCAACTGCGTGAGGCGGGCAAGCATATCACGATTGAAACGGCGGGGACGATAGCACCGCAGGGCGTGGCTTGTGATCTTGCCTCGATCAGTCCAAAGCTGGCGCATTCGACGCCGAGCGAAGCGAAGGCTGGCAAGGCGTGGGCGGAGAAGCATGAGCGGCTGCGTTTGCGGCCGGAGGTGTTGCGGGCGTGGTGTGAGAATTATGAGTATCAGCTCAAGTTTGTCGTGGCGACGGAAGCGGATGTGAAAGAGGTGCGGGCGGTGGTGGAATCCATCGGGGTGCCGGTGCCGCCGGAGAAGATTTTGCTGATGCCGGAGGGCATCACGCAGGAGGCGCTGCGGGCGCGGCAGGCGTGGCTGGTGGAGGTGTGCAAGCGCACGGGCTGGCGGTATTCGCCACGGCTGCACATTGATCTGTTTGGTAACAAGCGCGGCACATGAAACGGCGGTCGAGAGGATCGAGGAAGTTGTGGATGCTGGTGTGGCTGGTCGTCGGGCTGCTGCAGGCATGGAATCATTACCGTGAGAAGCCGCCGCAGGCCGGACCGGAAAAGGAGAGTCGCTTTGTGACGCTGGTCGATTCCCAGCTTGTCGAGGATGCAGGTAATGATGGCGACAGCTTCAAGATCGCGTACGAAGGCAGTGAGCATGTGCTTAGGCTGTACTTTGTCGATTGTGCGGAAAAGCGGCTGTATCCGCTGGTGAAGAACCGGTTGAAGGATCAGGCGGCTTATTTTGGCGGGTTGAGCATTCCGCAAACGGTGAACTTGGGGCTGGAGGCGAAGGTCTTTACCGAGCAATTGCTGCATGAGCGGCGCTTCACGATTCAAACGCGCTGGGAGCGTGTTTTTGACAGCGCACGGTCGTACGCGCTGGTGTTTTTTGATGATGGCGAGGAGCTTTCTGAGAAGCTGGTGAGGGCGGGGCTATGCCGGATTCACACGAAGGGCACGTGGATGCCGGATGGAAGTCGCGAATTCGACTTTGAAGATCATCTGCGTGAGCTGGAGAGGGAGGCTAAAGCCGCTCATCGTGGTGCGTGGGGAAGGCCGAGGCCGGTGGAGTGAGGGGGCAGTTCTGCAATCAACAATCGTTGCTCAACAATCGTCAATCACGCATGCCCTTGGCACTCTTTGGCCAGATTGATTGACGATTGTCGAGCAATCGATTTTTGATTGTTGAAGTATGAAACCACCGCTCGTCATCGGTTGGAGTTGATGGAGACTCGTGTCCTTGGTCTGGGACGATTCGTGAGCGCTGGGGTATCGACGGACAAGAGTGTCCATCGTACTTTTTAAACCAAGCCTGTGAGCAGCGGCACATCTGCTGGGGCGAGATTGTAGCTCTGCAATTGCGAGCGCTCCACCCAGACCAGGGCGGTGTGCTCGTGGGGGTGGGGGGCGGGGCTGTCGGAGGTGAGTTCGCAGATGAAGGGGATCAACTCGATGCTGCCCCAGTCGTAGGCGTGAACGAAGGGGGCGAGGGTTTGGGTGATGCGCACGGTGCAGCCGAGTTCTTCCTGAAGCTCACGGTGCAGGGCGGCTTCGGCGGATTCACCGGGCTCGACTTTGCCGCCGGGAAACTCCCAGAGGCCGCCGAGTTTTTTGTCGGGCGGTCGTTGGGCGAGCATGATGCGCTCGTCGCGCACTATGATGGCGCAGACGACGGGCACGGGTGGGGGAGATTGCATTAAGTGGTCGCGATGGTCAGCGCGGCTTTGGCGGTACGCACTGCGGCATCGGGCATGCTGATTTTGGCCATGCTGGCACGCATGCGGCGGCCCACGGCACTGTTGTTGGTGAGGATGCTTTCGACGGCGGCGGCGGTTTCCTTGGCGCTGTTGGTGACGATGCCGCCATCGTGCTTGGTGAGCATTTCGGCATTGCCCTCCTCCTGGCCGGGCACCACGTAGTCGATCACGGCGGGGATTTTGGCGGCCAGCACTTCATGAAGGATGGCTCCGCCGGCCTTGCAGATGACGACATCATGCGTGCGCAGGAATTCGGGAATGCGTTTGGTCCAGCCGATGATTTCGAGGGTGTCAGGCGGCATGGAATCTGTGAAGCGCCGCATGACGTGGTAGAGGCGTTTGTCGTGCTTGCCCACGGGCAGGGTCATTTTGACTCCGGTGCGGAAGAGCGGCTTCAGCGCCTCCAGCGTGGCGGCCACGCGCCGTCCGGTGGTGGAGGGGAGGTAGAGGATGCGGGCACCCTGATGCGGTGGCAGTTCGGGCAGGGGCTCGGTGAATGCGAGATCCACCGGGAAGCCGGTGACACGAATTTTGGACTCCGGCACGCCAAAGCCGATGACCACTTTTTTCGTCTCGTCATCGGCCACGCAGAAGAGCTCGCTGCGGGCCATGACCCAGACGCGGTTCACGCTGATGGAGTCGGTGATGACGGTGCAGAGGGGGGGCACGGCCTGCTGCTTTGCCAGTGACTCCAGAAGGATGGAGTACAGGGGATAGGTGCTGATGATCAGGCGTGGCTGCTGCGTTTTGATGCGTTCTTTCAAGGCGTTCACCATGGCGGTCTGCCAGAGGGCATCCGGGCCGGTGACGGAGGGCCTGCCCATCAGGTCATAGGTCATACGCCATCCGGCAGGCCAGTGGGTGATGGCGAACTGATACAGGCTTTTGCACACGTCGGAGATCAGCGGCTGGGCCTCGCTGATGAGATCGCTGGTCTCAATTTTCTCTTCAGGGCACAGGCGTGTCAAAGCCTCCGCCACAGAGCGTGCGGCGGTGTTATGCCCATCGCCAAAACCTGCGGTTAGGATCAAAATCACTGCGCATCGCTGGCTGAGAAACGGGTGAAAACAAGCGAAAAGGGCGGGCAAACACGTGGGTTGACATTATTTCGGAAAAGTTAATAATCAGCATTAATCATGACCCGGCAGCGTGCCAGAACCACAAGCCAGACGCTTGCAGCCACCGTGACCCTCGCGGTGGTGCTGATCATGCTCACGCCGCTGCGACGTGGCCCCTTGGAAAACGCATCGCGGCAGGCTGGCTGGACGCCGCTGCTCAATCTGGGCGGCATGGCAGATACTGACTCCTTTCGCCGTTTGAACACGTCTCCGGCACACTTTGCCGCGAGCGATCAACCTCTTTCACGCCAACCGTCTGCCATTTCGGTGCCATGAGCGGCCGGTTCAAGCCTCCGGGGCAGTGTCCGGTGTGTGGTGAATGGGTGCCGCGTGGAGCCGCCGCTTGTGATGACTGCGGTGCCTGTGCGAAGTCAGGCTGGAGCGGTGACACGCATGAGGATGGTCTGGACCTGCCGGATGATGAGTTCGACTACGATGACTTTGTGGCGCGTGAGTTTGGCGGGAAGGCATCGAAGCAGCCACTGGGGATGAGCCTCTGGTGGTGGGTAGCGCTGGTGCTGCTGATAGTTTTGGTCGTGGGTGTGTTGCTGCCGATGTTTGGGTGAGGGGGATGGAGCTTAATCGAAGCACTAAGCCGCTGAGCAATTATCAGTGCTTCGGCCCCTGCATCACCCAGCGCTCACGCTATGATCGAGGATCCGTTCTTCGCGCTGCGCGCTACGTAGCACCTGAATTCAAGGCGGCTGGATTGTGGAACGGAGAGCCACAGGGGGGATTCTGGGCCGTTTGCACGAACGAAGCTTCCAGAACCGCCTAAAGGCGGGACTCGTGTGCTTGGCATGAACATGAACTAATCAGATGAAAGGAGCTGATCGGAAACGATGGGAGTTAACCGTAGCCGAAGGACAAGGCAGCGGCCGTGAGGCCGTGGCTGAAAGAAGTCCGAGGCAAACCCTCGACCACA
>JAIPJY010000064.1 GCA_021733925.1 Prosthecobacter sp.
AGAGCTGCTGATGGTGCAAACCGCCATCAGACCTCGCAGATTAATACCTGCAACGTGTCCAACCGCCGGATGCGGAAAACCGCACGTCCGGTGGTGTGGGAGCCCTGACGGGTGCAATCCCGTCAGGGCGACCCGATCTTTGCTCCCGTTTAAATGATCGCGAGTTCCTTGCCGATCTTCTCGAACTTCTCCAGGGCGCGATCGATCTGCGCAAAGGTGTGGGTGGCCATGAGGCTGACACGAATGAGTTCTTCTCCCGGAGGGACACCGGGCGGGATCACCGGATTGACGAAGACGCCTTCGTCCTGCAGGCGTTTGCAGAAGATGAAGGTCTTCAGCGTGTCGTTGACGTACACGGGCAGGATGGGGGTCTCGGTGGCTCCGAGTTTAAAACCGAGCGCGAGCAGCCCCTGCTTCATGCGCTCTGTGTTCGCCCAGAGCTGAACCATGCGCTCGGGTTCGGCGATCATGATGCGCAGTGCCGCGAGTGCGGCGGCCACATTCGCAGGACTCATGCTGGCGCTGAAAACGAGCGGGCGTGAGTGGTGCTTGAGGTAGTCGATCGTGTCCCAATCCCCGGCAATGAAGCCGCCCAGACTGGCGAGCGATTTGCTAAACGTGCCCATGATCATATGCACGTCATCGACAAGACCGAAATGCGAGGCCGTGCCGGAGCCATGCTCACCGAGCACGCCGATGCTGTGCGCGTCATCCACCATGACAACGGCATTGTACTGCCTGGCCAGAGCCACCAGTTCGGGCAGCTTGATGATGTCTCCCTCCATGCTGAAGACACCGTCCACCACGATGAGTTTGGGAGACTCCGCCGGCAGATGCGCCAGACGACGCGCCAGTGACGTCATGTCATTGTGCGAAAAGAGAAAGGTCTTCCCGGGGGCCATCTGACAGCCCGCGCCGAGGCTCGCGTGATTGGATCGGTCCGCCAGGATGCAGTCCTCACGACCCACGATGGCGCTGATGACGCCGAGATTGACCTGAAAACCCGTACTGTAGAGCAGCACCGCCGGCTTCTTCATCAGCTGCGCCAGTTCTTCTTCCAGCTGCACATGGATGTCGAGCGTGCCATTCAGGAAGCGGGAGCCAGCACAGCCTGCGCCGTATTTCTGCACCGCCTGGCAGATCGACTCCTTGATGCGCGGATCATTGGTGAGGCCAAGGTAGCTGTTCGAGCCCAGCATGAGCACCTGCTGACCATTGATGATGACCTCCGTATCCTGAGCGGAAGAGATCTCCCGGAAATAGGGATAGATGCCTGCAGCTCGGACCTCATCCAGTGCACGAAATTTACGAACCTTGTCAAACAGCGGGAGGAGAGGAGGCGAAGAAGCAGAGGGCATCGGAACGCAAAGAAGGCGCGAGTGTGGCACTGGAATGCCGACTGTCCATGAACACCTGAGAATGTGGACGGATTATGACAGGCCCTTCAGAATCGCCTGATAATCAATAGGCTCAGAGCCTACCCAGCCTCAATCCAACGAGCGCTTCGGCGGGGCGATAGTCACAGCAGCACCCGGAACTCCCGCACCGGCACGCGGCGGGGTGGGTGCGAGGCGCTGGACTTCGTAGCCGGAGATGTTCACGGCGAGGTCGAGCTTGGAGAGGAATTCCCAGGTGGCAGGCACCCCCACTTCATCGGCGACTTTGCGAGCTTCCAGATAAGCTTCAAAGGCATCCGGCATGACCTGAAAGACCGCCACCCCGTTGGGATCCGCTTTGATGTCGCGCATGAGATGAATGAAGCCGGAGTTCGGCTGCTTCAAAGCCGCAATGGTCTCGCCCCCGCCGCTTTTGGGTGTGAGGGCCAGTTGCACATACGGCAGCGCGGGTATGACCTTGGGCTCAAATCCATACGATCCTGACATCAGCGGACTGGCTGCCGCGCGCTGCAGCATGGCCTGCACGCGGGCGGCATCGTAAATGGTGCGGGCCTTGCTCGCATTTTCGATGCCTTTGACCTTGGCCAGATCGTGGAAGTACCCGGCCACATCCTTCGGATTCACTTTGACGTCCTTGGTGAAGGAACCCCAGGCGAAGCTGATTTTGCCACCGCCGACGGTGGCTTTGATCACCGGCACTGCGGGGTCGCGGGAGGGATCAAGCTTGAGCCATGGGGCCACATCGCCTTTGCCTGCGGCCACGATCGCCTTGGCGACGACGGGCATGGTCTGGCGGGTCACCACGGCGATGTCAGCAATGTCACTGAGCATGGCCTTGGTGGCCGGGATGCCACCGATCACCAATGCCTTGTAAGCCTGGGCCACGTATTCCAGCTGCACCCGGTCCACCAGCGGAGCGATTTCAGGCCACGCCTTCTGGGCATTGGCGGGAGTTCCCAGGATAGTTTCAAGCAGCTTGGCAAACGGCGCATACTCCACCTTTTGGAATTCGAGCTGTGACTTCACTTTTTCCATGCCATCAAGGATCGGCTGCAGAAATTTGGTCTGGTTGAAGAACAGCACTCCTTGTTTGGCCACCAGGATGCGTGTCTCGTTGGGCTTTTCCGGATAGGCGCGCGGATTTGGCAGGCGCACGTAGGTCGGTGGCGGCGGCTGGTAAACAGGCGTCTTGTCGAGCAGCGCTTTGAGGCGCTCGAGTTCCGCCAGTATTTTATCTGTCTCGACCTTGCTTGCCTCCCGGTCTTTTCTCCGCTGGTCCAGCTGCTTTTGGAAGGCATCAAGATCCATGAACTTCATCCTCGACTGCAATTCCGCAGTATCGACAGTCTTGAGATCCTCGATGGCGCGCTTGAGCTGGGCTTCCGCCTGCTTCTGCTGCTCTTCGACTTTGACCGGATCAATCTTTTCAGGCAGCTGCTTCACCTGCTCCTGGATCTGCTGAAGCTCCTCCTTGGTGACGGGCGGCAGGTCGGAGAGCACCTTTTTCACCGCACTGGCCACGCTCAGGCCGACCATGACGAGCACGATGATGAGCACACCGACGACATTCGTCATCGTGTCCATCAAGGCGACGAACGGCAGTTCCTGCTCCTCATGTGGTTTGCGTTTTGCCATGGCGTGTCAGGCAGCTTTCTTGGGTGGAGTTTTGGCCGGGGGTGCTGGTGGTGCAGGCGTGGCTGGCGCCGCAACGGGCGGCGGCGGGATGGTGCCGCGAAATTTAGAAAACAAGGCGAGATCAAGCACACCGCGCCCGGGAATGGGCAGCTTGCCCACGCGCACCTTGTAGTCGTTCTCCGCCCGGCCGGCACCGTTGTTAAAGGCTCCCTGCCCATCGTCACGGATGAGAAACAGCACCAGCGAATTGGGATTCTTGGCGATTTCGGTGAGAAAGTAATTGTACGCGACATCAGCGACCACCACCGACGCCGTGGCGCTCAGGCGATAATCCTCACCCCAGGCACCGAGGATCTTCAAGGCCCCGCTGCCAGCCTCGACGAAATAGACTTTCGTATCCGCCGGCATGCCGGTGCCGGAAGGCTGCACGATCACGGGCGGGATCTTCTTGTCCGGCGGCACATCGCGCTTCTTGAGCTCGGCCATGAGAGCGGCAATTTCTTTTTTGCTCTCCGCCTGCTGCTGCTTCATGCCTTCGATTTCAAGCATCAGATCATCCAGCTCCTTCTGCATCTTCTGGCTGATCTTCAGGTTCTCCTCCTGGAGATCCTTGGAGGTGTTGATCAGCTTGCGCAGCTTGATGAAGCGCTGCTCTTTTTCCTCGATCTGTTTTTGCAGCTGCTCAAGTGACGCCAGCTTTTCCTTGAGGATCACATCCAGCGCCTTGCGCTCTACGATCTCCTGCCGCATGCGCTTGGCGTCCTGCGCCATCTGCACGTCCTCCGGTGTGCGCCCCTCCGTCTGCTGGGTCTGCGACACGCAGAGCACCACGATGATGAGAATGAGCACCCCGATCAGCGAGCACAAAATGTCCAGAAACGGGACCAGCAGGATCTCGTCTTTGGCGGCATGTCGGCGCTTTGCCATGATTTATAAGCGGAGGTTGAGACGGCTATTTGTTGCTGAACCAGCCCTTTTTCTTCACCTGATGAATCAAGATCTGCTTGCCGCCGAGTTCGGACAGCAGGGTGTTCAATGACTGGATGCCGCTGGCCAGGGCACGCGTATAGTCGGTGGTGGTCTTGACGCTGTCCTTCACGGCATTGGTCATGTCTTCACGCATGCGGTTCAAGGTCATGGCAAACTCGCCGTCCACCCGCTGCATATGTGCGGCGGCGCGTTTGTCCAAATTGTCGGCCTGCTCTTTGATCTGCTTTGACAGCGAATTGAGATCCACGAGGAAATCCTTCTGCGCATTCGCCACCGCCTTCACCAGGGTGTCCATCACTCCAGCCGTGTCTCCACCGGCGATGCTGCCGCCGTCATTGAGACGCGGCAGCAGCACTTCATTACAGAAGGCATCGATGTCGTTGAGGCAGTCATCCTCCGCCTTCATCATGCCGTTGAGCGGGAAGTTCAAGGTCATGGCCAGCACGAGGCCGAGCAGGGTGGCATCGAACGCGGTGCCGAGACCGCCGGTCACGGCTCCCAGCGTCGCAGTCACCTGCTTGAGATCGGTCATGTTGCCAAAGTTCATGCCGCCGATGGCGTGTGACAGACCGATGACGGTGCCGATGAACCCCAGAATCGGGATGGCCCAGAGAAACGCCTTGAGCAGCGCGTAACTGCCACCAATGCGCATGCTGTCGATGTCGGACTGACTGGAAAGCATGTTCGAAACATCACCGGCATTCTGCTTCACTTCAAAAAGCTCCAGTGCCTTGCGCATGCGGTTGACCATCATGCTGTCACGCAGACGGTGCGGCAACTTGTAAACGTGATCGATGAACTGGCCCACGTTGTCGCGGTTGATCTCCGCACCCAGCTCCCAGGGCAGCACGTCCAGCAGCAGCGCCTTGCGCTGATGGCTGAGCTTCTGCATCTTCAAATACAGGATCGACATGGCCCACGTGAAAAACAGCGTGTTCATGAAGCTCACGAGCATGTGCTTGAAGAACAGCGAGGCGATGAACTGCATGGTCGTGTAGGTCGCCGGAGAGACACTGTCCGCCGCCTTGAACGGATACAGAATGCCCACCCAGGCGAGGAACAGCACGAAGCCGATGCCGAAACTTAAAAGACCATTGGGATTCGTCGGATCAATTTCCTCCCAGCCGCCGCGCTCCCCACGCTCAGGCGTGCCGGTTGCGGGTGGTTGCTCAGGGGCGGAAGCTCCATGTTCGTACTCAGCTCCGTAAGCGTCGTTTTCAGCAGGTGCAGAGGCTGGGGCGGAAGCAGGAGGCGTGATGCCGCTGGGAGCAGGCAGTCCTGAAGGTGCCGGCAGCGCAGAATGGGCCATGGCAGGAATGCTCAGCTTGGTGTTGCAACCAGGGCAGCGGACGATTTTTCCGGCCATTTCCGGCTCGGCTTTGAGTTGCATGTCGCAAGTGGGGCATTTGAACGTCACAGATGATTTCCTCCAGGGTGTGATTTGAAAAAGGTGTGCAGCTACTTAGCGAAGGCCATACTCCTTCGACAAGATATTTCTTGGGATGAATTTCACAAGAGCCACAAAGATACCAATGCACCAGACAAAGGTACTATTTTTGACCAGGCGGTCTTGCTCAGAGCAGTTCTTCCACGAATCGCTTCGAGTCAAACGCCTGAAAATCTTCCACGCTTTCACCCAGCCCGATGAATCGAGTGGGCACCGCAAGTTCCTGCTGGATCGCCACAAGCACACCGCCTTTGCCACTACCATCGAGCTTGGTGACAATGACACCGGTCAAAGGAATCACCTTATTAAACTCACGAGCCTGCTGCAAGGCATTCGCGCCAGTCGTCGCATCACAGACCAGCAGCACTTCATGCGGCGATTCGGCATCTTTACGCCCGAGAATGCGGTGAATTTTCTTCAGCTCCTCCATCAGGTTATGCTTCGTGTGCAGCCGCCCGGCGGTGTCGCAGATGAGGAAGTCTGCCTGCGTCTTCACCGCCTTTTCATAGCCGTCAAAACAGACGGATGCCGGATCGCCATTCGGCGGACCGACGACCAGGGGAATCTTTAAACGCTCAGCCCAGACCGTGAGCTGCTCCACAGCGGCTGCGCGGAAAGTATCTGCGGCAGCCAGCACCACCTTGTGGCCACTCTTGTGGAGAATGTGCGCCAGCTTGGCTGTGCTGGTGGTCTTACCGGTGCCGTTCACACCCACAATGAGCAGCACCTTGGGCTTTCCAGGAATCGGTTCGAGGGCAGGCACCGACTCGGGCAAAATCTGGCGCACATGCTCACGTGCCACCTGCACGATGTCCGCTCCGTGCAGGGTGCGCTGGCGTGATTTGAGATCCGCTACGATCTGCAGCGCCAGCTTTGGCCCCAGATCCCCGCCGATGAGTGACGCCTCCAGTTCATCCCAGTCGATGTCGGGCTTGGTGAAGCGCTGAAGGAGTGATTTGAAAAAACCGGCCATCGGAAAAGACTAGGAAGCCTGGGGTGCAGGAGCAGGCGCTCCAGGTTTGCGCAGTGACTTCGCCAGCTTGTCGAGCACTCCATTGACGAACGAGCCCGACTCTCCGGCGCTGAGGGCCTTGGCGATGTCGATGGCCTCGTTCAAAATCACGGGAGTGGGCACCTCCGGGCAGTAGAGCAGCTCGTAGGAGGCCACGCGCAGCACGTTGCGATCCACGGCGGCGAGTCGTTCGAAGCTGAAGTTCTCCAGCAGCTGGGTGATCGCTGTGTCGATCTGCTCCTGGTGGGTGATGACTCCCTTGATCAAGTTTTCAGCAAACGCACGGGTGGAGCTCTTCGCGCTGTGCAGCGACCAGAAATCCTCCGGTTCACCGGGCTTTTCCTTCCCCTGAAGATCACGGGCAAAAAGAAATTGAATGGCGGCCTCTCGGCCTTCGCGGCGTCTTCCCATGATGTTAGGCGTGGTCAAGGGGTTCGCCGGCAAAGCTGGCTTTCATTTTGCCGAACAGATTGATCATTTTGACACAAGTCTGCGCGGCTTCCGTGCCACGGTTGATCGTAGCGCCCAGGCAGCGTTCCTCCGCCTGCTCCTCCGTGCTGACCAGCAGCACTTCGTGAATGATCGGAATGCAGTGCTTGACGGCCATCTGCTGCAGCGCATCCGTCACCGAAGCACCCACGAGATCCGCATGTTCAGTGGAACCCCGGATTATGACCCCAAGAGTAATGACGGCATCCGGCGCGCTGCCGCGCAGCACATGCTCCACGCAAACCGGAATTTCAAAGGCGCCGGGCACGCGATAGACATCGACGGAAGCATTGGGGGCAATGACTTCGATCTCTTCCTTGGCCGCATTGAGCAGACCTTGGACAAACTGGTTGTTGTACAATGAGGCGACGATCGCGATATTAATCGGATCCTGGGTGGGACGTGGACGGCTGGAGGCGTAATTGGACATGTGGGGGAAAATGACGAAATCAGAATGACGAAAGTCGAAAGGGGCGGGGTGGGTCGGGAGGAATACGAATGGGTGATGACTGAAGCATTGCGGTTAGAGCTGGGTCATTCGGCATTCAAAAATTCGGCATTCGGCATTTACAGCTTATGGCCCATCTTCTTCTTCTTCGTCGCAAGATAATGCGCGTTCTCGGGTTTGGGGGTGGATTTGACGGGAACTTGTTCCACGATTTCGAGCTTGTGACCTTCGAGCCCGACGACCTTGCGCGGGTTGTTGGTCATCAGCAGGATCTTGCGCACGCCCAGGTCGGAGATGATCTGCGCCCCGATGCCGTAGTCGCGCAGGTCCATGGGGAAGCCCAGTTTCAGATTGGCCTCCACGGTGTCAAAGCCCTGCTCCTGGAGCTTGTAGGCCATGATCTTGCCATGCAGACCGATGCCGCGTCCTTCGTGACCGCGCATGTAAACAATGATGCCCTTCCCTGCGGAGGCGATGTGCTTCATCGCGGCATGCAGCTGGCTGCCGCAGTCGCAGCGGCGTGAGGAAAACACATCTCCCGTGAGGCACTCACTGTGCACCCGCACGAGCACGGGTTCATCAGGTTTGATGTCTCCCATGACGAGAGCCACATGGTGCACGCCATCGAGCGTGCTCTTATAAAGGTGCAGTTTGAAGACGCCGAAGTCGGTGGGCATGTCCACCTCCTCGATCTTTTCCACGAGCTTCTCACTCAGGCGGCGGTGCGCGATCAGATCGGCAATGCTGCACATCTTGAGACCATGCTTCTTCGCAAATTTCTTCAGATGCGGCAGACGCGCCATCGTGCCGTCAGAGTTCATGATCTCGATCAGCACCCCGGCTTCACGCAATCCCGCGAGGCGGGCCAGATCCACCGCCGCCTCAGTATGCCCGGCGCGGCGCAGGACGCCACCCGGCTTGGCCACCAGCGGGTTGATGTGACCGGGCTGCACCAGGTCATCCGGTATGCTTTGCGGGTCCGCCAGCAGACGGATCGTGCGGCAGCGGTCAGCCGCACTGATTCCAGTGCTGATGCCCTTGGCCGAATCAACGGTCACGGTGAAGTCGGTGCGGAAGGCTTCGCGATTTTCCGGCACCATGCTGGGCAGGTTCAGCTTCACGGCGATTTCGAGGGAAACCGGCACGCACAGCATGCCCCCGCCCTGACGCACCATGAAGTTCACCATTTCAGCGGTGATTTTTTCGGCGGCACAGATCAGATCGCCCTCGTTTTCGCGGTCTTCGTCATCGGTGACGATGACCATGCGGCCAGCGCGAATGTCTGCGAGCACAGACTCCACGGAGTCAAAAGCGGATTCCTTTTTTCGGGGCATGAGAGAGGTGTAAAAGAGCCAGTGCCGCAGGTTGCGGCGTTAGGGTCGGATGATTTAGCCAGTTGAGGACTGTTTTCCAGTCCGAGTTGGTTTTTCGTTGCTGTCTTTGAGCAGCTTCGCGTAATGTCAAGTCATGCCTCCTCCAACCAAAGTCAAACGCCCGTCCTCGGTGACGGTGGGGGAGTTTTTCACTCTGAATGAAAAGACGCTCAAGTTGAAGCTGATTGGCAGCGATGCGGGCTACACGCGCAAAATCAGCGAGCCCTCAGTGAACCGCCCCGGTCTGGCGCTCTCGGGTTTCTTCACCTACTTCGCCTACAAACGCGTGCAGGTCATCGGCAACTCGGAAAGCTCCTTTCTCGAAGGCCTGGACCCCAAGCTCCGCGCGGCGCGCTTCAGCCAGCTCTGCTCCTGGGACATCCCCTGCGTCGTGATCGCTCGCGGCCACCGCATCGACGATGAATTGATCCAGATCGCCAATGAAGCGGGCATCTCCGTCTTTCAGACCAGCATGATGACCATGAAGTTCCTCAATGCCGCCACCATCAAGCTGGAGTGGGCCTTTGCCCCCACCCTGCTGGTTCATGGCTGCTTGGTGGACGTCCAGGGTCTCGGCGTCCTCATTCAGGGAGACAGCGGCTGCGGCAAAAGCGAAAGCGTGATCGGCCTGCTCCAGCGTGGTGCCAGCCTCGTCGCCGACGACGCCGTGCGGCTGCGCCTCATCGAAGACCGCGAGGTCATCGGCTCCGCCCCGGACATCACCCGTGGGATGATCGAAATCCGTGGTCTGGGCATTCTGAACGTGGCCGCGCTATTCGGCGTCAGCGCCGTACGCCTGAGCAAACGGCTGGATTTGATCGTGGAACTCGTGCGCGGCTCCAAAACCGAAGACCTGGAGCGCGTCGGGGTCAATACCGACACCCGCGACATCATGGGACTGAAGGTCGGACGGGTGGCACTGCCGGTGGAACCGGGCCGCGACGTGGCCGGTTTGATCGAATTAGCCGCCATCAACTTTAAATTACGCACCTTTGGCTACAACAGCGCCGTAGAGTTTGACCAAAGGTTGTTGAAAAAGATGACGGATGATCAATTAGGTTAGCCGCAGCTTAGTCCCCCCCTCCCCATGAGCATCCAAAAAGAACTCACGATCCGCAATAAAATGGGCATGCATGCACGCCCGGCGGCGCAGTTCGTCAAGCGTGCCAGCAAGTATCAGTGTGACGTCTGGGTGGAAAAAGACGACGAACCCGTGAACGGCAAAAGCATCATGGGCCTCATGATGCTCGCCGCAGGACGTGGCGAGACCATCAAAATCATCGCCGAAGGCAGCGACGCCGAAGCCGCCGTGGCCGACCTCGAAGAGCTCGTCACCTCAGGCTTTGGCGACGTGGAGTAAGGGCGCTGGCCTGACACATCCGCTTTGAACTCCTCGTCCATTCAAGAGCGATGACTGAATAGTCGTCATTCGGAATGACGAATGAGTAAATCCGAATGTCTAAAGAATGACAAAACTCGAATGACGAAGTTTGCGAAGGAACCTCTTGGGCCAAGTTGGAGTATTTGGCAGACATAACGAACCAACACCAAGCTTCGGACTTCGGCATTATTTCGTCATTCGGATTTACTCATTCGTCATTTTTCACCTCACTTCTTCGCCTCATCCGAACGCTTCCCCGGAGACACCCGGATCTCCGTCTCCTCATCCACCACGGGCGGGGGTGGAGTCTCCTTCAGCATCTGCAGCATCATCACACCGATGAGGTAAATCAGGCCGCCGCCGATCCCGGCGCCGATGGCGATGAAACGCCGCTGCCAGGTATGCTCGCGGTCGATGGCATACCAGAAGCGCATGCAGAAGAGGATCCAGATGACGCTGGCAACAAGGACGAGAAGTTGACCGGAAACAATGGGCATGGGGCGGAGTTTGGAACGAAAATGCGACGCCAGCGACAGAAAAAACAAAACCCCGCACAGGGCGGGGCTTTGCACACATCGAGCTGAAAAAGGGGTCGATTAACGCTTGGAGAACTGGAAGCGTTTGCGGGCGCCTGGGCGACCTGGCTTCTTACGTTCCTTGGCGCGGGAGTCACGGGTCAGCAGACCGTTCTGCTTGAGGACGCCGCGAAGCTCAGGATTCACGCCGATCAAAGCGCGAGCGATGCCGAGACGGACAGCGCCCACCTGGCCGGTGCAGCCACCGCCGCTGGCGTTCACCTTGAAGTCATAAGTCTGGCGGGAATTCGTGAGAGCCAGCGGGAACAGAATCTGATTCTGCAGCGCGACAGTCGGGAAATACTCTTCGAAGTCACGTCCGTTGACGGTGATGCTTCCGGCTCCTTCGGTGATGAAGACGCGGGCGATGGCGGTCTTGCGGCGGCCGGTGGTGGTTTTGAGAGGCTTGCTCATGCGATAGGTAAACAGTGGAAAGTATTAGGCGACGGAGAAAGGCTTCGGATTCTGCGCCTCATGCGGATGCTCGGCACCCTCATAGATCTTGAGCTTGCCCATCACGGCGCGTCCAAGACGATTGTGGGGGACCATGCCCTTCACAGCGCGCTCAACGAGAAGCTCTGGACGGCGGGCACGCACGCGCTCGACGTTTTCAATCTTCTGATTGCCGACGTAGCCGGCCTTCGAGGTGTAAATCTTCTGGATTTCCTTCTTACCGCTGAGGCGGACTTCGGCGGCGTTCAGAACGACCACGAAATCACCGGTGTCAACGTGCGGGGTGAAGGTAGGCTTGGTCTTACCGCGCAGGAGGTTGGCGGCTGCGACTGCGACGTCTCCAAGAATTTGGTTCTTGGCGTCGATGACCCACCATGTGGGGTTTTGCTCCTGGGCTTTGGCTGAAAACGTCTTCATTAGTGCTGTGTACGAAATATCTTCCGACTGGGAAAGAAGGGGCCGCGATGGTAAGAGGATTGGAGAATGTGTCAAGGTGGAAACCTAGTTATTCACAATGAAAATGGCCTTTGGAACGCATTTTTGGCCAATCCCCCGGCTGCAACAGGCTCGGAACCCATCATTTTTACTTCCGCCACAGCCATTTCATCGCCTCTGGGAAAATGCTCGCGCCCTGTTTGCTGTTATGCGCACCGTCGCCAAACGTGAAGGTGTAGTCATACTGCTGGTACGCCAGCGCCTTCGCCATCTGCTGGTTCGCCAGCGGCCAGTTGCCGTAAGGATTGTCCAGATCACTGCTGCCGTCCTGCAGATAGACCCGCAGCGGTTTGCGCTCCGTCAGGCGGATGATCGAAGGATACACATGCCCACCCGCCAGATCCACATAGCTGCCGATGGTCGAGAAGACCTTGCGAAACTTGTCCGGCCTCTCCCACGCCACCGTGAAGGCGCAGATCGCCCCGCTGCTGGCTCCGGCGATGGCCCAGCCCTCGGGATTTTCCGTGAGCTTATAATCCTTCTGCACCTGCGGGATGATTTCTTCCAGCAGGAAGCGCGCATACACATCTCCCAGCGTGTTGTACTCCTTGCCCCGGTTGTTGTTCTTCCATGCGCTCTGCGGCTTCGTTTCACCGCTGTGCCCCGGATTGATGAAGATCGCGATCGTCGGCTCCATATCCCCGCTCGCGATCAGATTATCAAACACCACCGGCACCCGCCACGCGCCCTTCACGCCCACGTAGTCATGCCCATCCTGAAAGACCATGAGGTTTGCTGGCTGCTCGGGCTTGTACTGAGCGGGTACGTAGATCCACCAGTCACGCGTGGTGCCAGGGTAGATCTTGGATGTGTGCGCCGGCATCGGGATCACCTTCCCCTTCGGCACGTCCGCTTTTTCCTGGGAGAGGGGGCCGAGCTTGTAGTCATCCACTGCAAGGACGGAGAGTGAAAGCGAAAAGAGAAGTGGGAGAAGAAGGCGCGATGTCATGACCGAAGAAAAGCGACATTCACACCCGAGGTCAAGGATTCCTCGGCCTGCGGACGTGAAATGAAACCAGAAGGTCAACCTCCCCTCACCCTTCTGACAGCCTCTTTGGCACCAGCCTGCCGCCTTCATTCTCCGGCGCAGTCCCTTCATGGTACTCCGCATCCTGGTTCACCTGCCAGAGGTCGTAGAGATTGGAACCCTGGATGATGTTCCGGGCGCAGAGCATGGCCGTCATCATGGAATGATCCTGGTTGTTGTACTTGTGCATGCCATTGCGGCCGATGAGGTGCAGCGTTGGCAGGTGCTCGGTGACCGCCTGCCGGATTTCGCTGACGTTCGTGGCATAGCCGGCATCGTATACCGGATAGGCCTTCGCCTGGCGGACGATGCAGCCATCCACCCACTCGGAGGACTTGGCCAGACCGAGCTGCTCCATCTCCTTTTTGGCGAGCGCGAGGAGGTCCTCATCCGAGCTCGTCCACAGTCCATCTCCTTCAAAACAGAAGTACTCCAGGCCGTAGCTGGCGATGCTCTTGTCCGGCACCATGTCCGGGGACCAGGACTTGAAGTTCTGGATGCGCCCGACTTTCACGCTGTTGTCATGAATGTAGAGCCAGTTGTCAGGAAAGGCATCCGCATGGCGGTACATCAGGACGACGGTGATGAAGTCCCTATAACGAAGCGCCTTGGCCGCTGCTTGCGCCCTGGCAGGCAGCGCGGGACTCAGGCTCGGAATGAGCTCGGCAATCGGCGCGGAGGAAATGAGGTGCTGCGACTTGAGTTCATGCACGTTCCCCGCTGCATCACGATGTGTGATCGTCCACCGCTGCGTGGCGGCATCGTAGGCACCGCTGACGAACCGGGTGCCCATGACAAGGCGGCCACCTTGCGCAACGACCTTGGCCGCGCAGGCCTCCCACATCATTCCCGGCCCCCGCTTCGGATAGCGAAAGGTATTGATGAGCGTCTTGATGACACCGGAGCCCGCTTTCTGGCGCGGGCGCCACAGGGCGTTCTTGATGGCAGAAAAAAGCGAGAGTCCATTGATGCGCTGCGCAGCCCAGTCAGCTGAGATTTCCCGGCAGCTCATGCCCCAGACCTTCTCGGTGTAGGTCTTGAAAAAGATCTCAAAGAGACGCGCGCCAAACTGGTTGCTCACCCAGTCCTGAAAACTCGCCGGTTTCGCCACCGGTGTGATGCGCGCCTTCAAGTAGGACATGACGCAGCAAAACGATTCCCAGATGCCCAGCTTCATCAGGGCATCGAGCGCCACGATGGGATAGGCAAAGAATTTCCCACGGTAGTAGATGCGTGAAGAGCGCGGGCGCTCCAGCATCCCATCAGGCAGCAGTTCGTTCCACAGGCTCTCCACCTCGGTGGACTTGGAGAAAAACCGATGTCCGCCAATATCAAAGAGGCAGTCCTTGTAGTTCACCGTGCGCGAGATGCCGCCGACAAGCTTCGGGTCGGCCTCAAGAATGACGACGCGGATGCCCGCCTTGCCCAGCATGTAGGCAGCCGTCAGCCCGGCAGGCCCCGCTCCAATGATGACGACCACAGGTTCTTGCTCGCTCATTTGGCTGGGGTGGGAGATGGAGCTGCGGGTGCCTCGTAAAGTCGGTAAAAGCCCTTGGCGGTGACGACAGCCTGCCTGCGAATCAGTTCGGCCGTCATGCGTGAATCTCCCGACGTAGGCTCCGCCGCCTCGATCTGCACGGCCAGCACATCCGGGTGGTAATTCTCATCCGCAGGCAGAGCCAGCAATCCCATCGAGGTGGGCTGCACATCACACCTGAGATCCAACGCCAGGCATGGCGGAGCAGCGATGATCCGCCCCACGGCGGCATCCTTGAGCTTCTCATGCACGGCCCAGCCGCCCGCATTGGCAGGAGAGATGACAAAATTGCGCCACCAAAGAACATTCGCGCACATCGCCACGATTAGAAACAAAGCAACGACCCGACGGTGACATTCGCGGAAGAGTCCCGCATCCATGGCGGCCAGCAGGCTCAGAAATGCCACAGGAAAAAAGTAGCGTTCCGGCCGGCATGACTGCGTGGCGAGAGCCGCCAGACCCGCGATCACGGCCCAGGGGGCAGCCCCCAGCGCGCTGCCACTGCGAAACGCACGCCACACACACCAGCCACCGCCCAGGAGCGCCGTGGCCGCGTAAAAAGCCGTGCGAAAATCGGGCAGTCCCCGAAACACTCCCAACACGTTGGCCACAGGATCCGTGCGCGCGACCATGTGCTGCCGCCAAATCTCTTTAAAACGCTCATGATCGACACACAGGTAAACTGAAACGTAGCAGATCGCGATGACGCCCGTGGTCACGCCCATGAAGACGGCCAGCTCCTTGAACTTTTTCGTGAACAGCAGGCTGGCACACACGCCTGCGGGCAGCCAGATGATCGTGAGCTTCACCCCGATCAGCAGACCCGTCAGCACTCCGAGCATCAGTGCGTCACGCACGCTCAGCTCCCGACGTCCGCCAATGCCGTACCATGCCACGAGGCCAAACATGAGCAGCGGCTCAAGGATGGCCCAGCTACCCATGCGAAAAAGATAGGGATCCAGCCACAACCACGCCAGCAGCATGGCGGCGCCCGCCGCGTTTCCCCGGCGCACAAGTCGCAGGCAGGCGAACCCGGCAGCAGCGGCGACCAGCAGCGAACACACGATCCGCTTGGCCATCACCGAAGGTAAAACCAGCGCAAACAGCACGCGATTGATCGCGTGATTCACCGGACTCAAGGCACTGTGGAGGATGCCATGGGCCGGAAGATTCCACTGCTCACAACGTGCGTTCCACTGCCACAGCCCCTCGTCATTCGTCGGCTCGAGTACGCCATCCAGCAGAAACAAACGCCCAACCAGCAGCAGATAGAAGACGATTAGGAGGCTGCGCATGCTGGCGGTTGGGCACGCTCAAGGAGTGGATATGTCAGCTCACGCCAGCCTGCCGCAGCACTGCTTGTACTTCTTCCCGCTGCCACAAGGGCATGGGTCGTTGCGGCCAACCGCGGCAGCGGCGGCTTTGGGCTTGGGTTTGGCGGCGCTGCTTGGAAGGATGAGGCGGGGGCCGTCGCGACCCGGATTGGGTGGAGCTTCGGGCTTTTCTTCCGCTTCCTCACGGCGCTGGGGAGCGTCGTTTTCTCCGCCTTGCAGGGCCATCTGGGCCAGGAACTGCTCGAACGCGGCGAGCTGCTGCGTGCTGCGGAAGAGGTTGCCGAGGACTTCGCCGTTGATGTTGTTCATCAGTTCCGCGAAGATCGTGAAGGCTTCCTGCTTGAACTCGATGAGCGGATCTTTCTGGCCGTAGGTGCGCAGACCCACGCCTTCCTTCAGCGCATCCAGCGCATACAGATGCTCCTGCCACAGACGGTCGATGGCGTTGAGGAGGATCATCTTCTCGATCTCCTGCAAGGCGGTCGGATTGGCCGTGCCAACCTTCACCTCATAGGCACCGAGGATCTTGTTCTTCAGGTAGGCGGACTTGGCCTCGAAATCGAGCGCCTTGAATTCATCATCCAACGTACGCAGGCCAATCGGGAACGTCGTGTTCACCCAGGCAAGCAGACCTTCATAATCGGCCAGGTCATCACCTTTGACATCCTTCGGCACGAAGGCGCCCAGACGTTCGGTGATGCCCTTTTCCACGGCATCGTTGATGAGAATCCGCGTGTCGTTGCTGTTGAGCACGTCGTTGCGCCATTCATAGACGACTTCGCGCTGCTGATTCATCACGTCATCGTATTCGAGGACGCGCTTGCGCCAGACGTAGTTGCGCTGTTCCACACGCTTCTGCGCGGTTTCCACGCTGCGATTGAGCCATGGGTGCTGGAGTTCTTCACCCTCCTTCATGCCAAAGCGCTCCATCATCTTCGTCATGCGCTCGGCGGCGCCGAAGTTGCGCATCAGGTCATCCTCAAAACTGAGGAAGAATTTGCTCTCACCGGGGTCACCCTGACGGGCGGAACGTCCGCGCAACTGGCGGTCCACGCGGCGGCTTTCATGACGCTCGGTGGCCAGCACGAAGAGTCCGCCGAGTTCGGAGACGCCTTCACCCAGCTTGATGTCCGTACCACGACCGGCCATGTTGGTCGAGATCGTCACCGCGGCGCGATGTCCGGCACGGGCGACGATTTCAGCCTCCTGGCGGTGATACTTCGCATTGAGCACGTTGTGCGTGATCTTCTGCAGCTTGAGCATGCGCGAGACCATTTCCGAGGCTTCGACGCTGGCGGTACCGACGAGGATCGGCTGCCCCTTGGCGTTGAGCTCTTTGATCAGCTCGATCACAGCAGCGAATTTTTCGCGGCGTGTCTTGTAGATGCTGTCGTTGTGATCCTTGCGCTTCACCGGACGGTTCGTCGGGATCGTGAGCACATCGAGGCTGTAGATGTCATGGAACTCGGCGGCGTCTGTTTCAGCCGTGCCGGTCATGCCGCCCAGCTTTTGATAGAGGCGGAAGTAGTTCTGAATGGTGATGGTGGCCAGCGTCTGCGTCTCAGCATCAATCTGCACGCCTTCCTTCGCTTCCACGGCCTGGTGCAGGCCATCGCTCCAGCGGCGTCCGGCCATCTTACGACCCGTCTGCGCATCGACGATGATGACCTTGTTCTCCTCAACCACATACTCGACGTCCTTCTCATAGAGACAGAAGGCACGCAGCAACTGGCTGATCTGGTGAATGCGCTGCCCCTGATGGGAAAGGCGGTCCTGCATCTCCGTCTTCTTGCGGGTGCGGGCGTCTTCGGAGAGCGTCATGTCGCCGTCGATCTCAGAGTAAACCGTGGCGATGTCCGGCAGCACGAAGGCATCAGGCTCGTCGGGGCTGAGGAAGTTGCGCCCCATCTCGGTGAGATCGGCGTCGTGGGATTTTTCCTCGATGAAGTAGTACAGCTCTTCCTTGAGCCTGAAGAATTCCACCTTCTGCGTGTCTGCGTAGAGCGAGAGCTCGGCCTTTTCCATCGCGCGGCGGAGATCGGGATCCTCCATGCAGCGGGTCAGCGCACGATTCTTCGGCTGGCCCATCTGCACCTGGAAGAGTTTCAGTCCGGCCTGCTCCAGCTCACCTGCAGCGGCGGCTTCCTTGGCCCCCGTGATCAGGCGGTTGCACAGCGTGTTCTGACGGCGCACCAGCTGATCCACGAGGGGCTTGTAACGCTCATACTGGTGATTGCTCTCCGCAGCCATGACCGGACCGCTGATGATCAAAGGCGTGCGTGCTTCATCGATGAGCACGGAGTCCACTTCATCCACAATGGCGAAGTAGTGGCCGCGCTGCACCTGCTGCTCCTTGCTGGAGGCCATGCCGTTGTCGCGCAGGTAATCGAAGCCGAACTCGCTGTTCGTTCCATACGTGATGTCCGCCTGATACTGGTCACGGCGCAGATGGCTTGGCTGGTCGTTTTGAATACAGCCGACTGTGAGACCGAGGTACTTATAAAGGCTGCCCATCCACTCACTGTCACGACGTGCGAGGTAGTCATTCACCGTGATGACGTGCACACCACGTCCGGTGAGCGCGTTCAAATACACCGGCAGCGTACCGACCAGCGTCTTCCCTTCCCCTGTCGCCATTTCAGCGATCATGCCGCGATGCAGGGCCACACCACCAACCAGCTGCACATCGAAGTGCACCATGTTCCAGCCCAGGGGCTGGTCGCAGACGATGATCTCGCGTCCGCACATGCGGCGGGCGGCGTTTTTCACCACGGCATAGGCTTCCGGGAGAATGTCGTTGAGCATCTTCGACTCGATCTCAGGAAAGTCCGGCTGGATCGCATTCCAGGCTTCTCGCGCGCGGTCGATGCGCGCCTTCTTGTCATCCAGGGCCGCGCCGTTCCAGGCTGCGCTGGCGAGGTAGTCGTTTTCAAGAGATGGGAAATGCGGCTTCAGCTCGGTGAAATATTTCTCCACGGATTCCAGGCAGGCATCCACGGCAGCTTCATCGGCGATGCGCAGGCTCACCCCGCCAAGAAAGGGCGGCGTGTGAAAGGCGCGGAACTGCGCCTGCCATTTCTGGGTGCGTTGAGTCAGCGCCTCCTCGGGCTCGTTTTGAAGCAGGGCTTCAATGCGGTTGATCTCGACCACCGCAGGTTGAAGCTTGCGCACAGTGCGCTGGTTCTTGGTGCCGATGATTTTTTTGATGATCCAGTTGAACATGGGAAAAGAAGATACGCCGCCCGGCACACATTGGCCGGGTCGGTAGGGGGAGGCCGAATGTGGCGGAAGTCCGCCAACGCGCAAGGACTCAAACGCACCCTCTCACCGAAGCACCACATCCTTCACCCGGCGCGGAATCATGGCATTTCGCACCACTTCGGGCTGCACACTGCGCAGGAAATCGAGCAAAATCACCGGTGATTCGACGATCATTCGCTCGATCTGGTCACGCCGATGCGTCCATCGTGAGTTGCGGTGGAGGTAGTCGAGATCGGCGAGGATTTCATCAACATCGCCCTCGCTGAAGCCGGCGAGCTGAAACGCATAGGGGTCGTAAAGTGGCATGGCGGCGTGCGGTGAAGAAGTACTGATCAAATCGAGAATGTGTGATCCGACAAGCGCTTCCACATTCAATTTTCAGGCAACAAAAATAATTGCCAGCGGTTGAGATGTAGCTTTTCGCCGCACGCCACGTTTAACTCGCACCTCATGCCCCGCATCCTTTGGCAAAACACGGATATCACCTGGCTCGCTGCCCTGGTGGTTCTTCTTGTCATCGGCCTGCTCTGGCTGGGATATCGCCGCTCTCCACTGCGCGGCTGGCGTAAATTAGCAGCCATGTCCTGCAAGCTCGCCGCCCTCGCGCTGCTCGCACTCTGCCTGCTTGATCCCCTCTGGACCCAGCAGCAGCCCAAGAAGGGCGAGAACGAAGTCATCGTCCTCGTGGATACGAGCGCCTCGCTCGACACCGCAGAAAAACCGGGCGAACCCACCCGCGCCGCACAAGTCTCCGCCGCACTCAACTCCGGCGACACCGATGCAGAATGGATTAAAGCGCTGAGCGAGGACTTCCGCCTCCGCCTCATGACCGCAGGCGCACAAACACAAAGCGTGCCGCACTTCCACACCTTGAAGTTTGACGGCTCCCGCTCCGATCTCTGCCGCACGCTCATGACCCTGCGCAGCGGCGGCACCAATCTCGCCGCTGTCGTGTTAATAAGCGATGGCAACGCCACCGATGCCTCGACGTGGAAGGCAGAGGACAAGGGCGCTCCCATTTTCACCGTCCTCGCCGGCAAGAACGCCCCCACTCCCGATCTGGCAATCCTAGATGCCACCGTGGCGACCAGTCCCTTTGAAGACGCGCCCATCACCATCACCTCGCGCGTGTCTGCCCAAGGCCTGAACGGCAAGCAGGCCACGCTTTCCGCACTTGATGAACAGGGTAAAGCCATCGTGACCGAGAAAATCACCTTCAATGGCAACTCACCGCAAACCGTGCGTCTGCGCATCCCCGTAGCCAAGCCCGGCGTGACCTTCCACAAGCTCGAACTCAAGGCCGAAGGAGTCAGCGAAGCCACCCTGGCCAACAACACACGCTTATTAGAGGCGGATCGCGGCTCAGGCCCCTACCGCGTCCTCTACATCGCTGGCCGACCCAATTGGGAATACAAATTCCTGCGCCGTGCCATTGCGAGCGATGACGACATCCAGATGCCCAGCCTCGTCCGCATCGCCAAACGCGAGCCCAAGTTTGAATGGCGCGGGCATGCCGGTGAAAGCGCCAATCCCTTGTTTCGTGGCTTTGGCGCCAAGGAGGGCGAAGAAGCCCAGCGCTATGACCAGCCCGTGCTCATCCGCCTCGGCACCCGCGATGCCAAGGAACTCAGCGACGGCTTCCCCAAGTCCGCCGAAGATTTGTTCAGCGAGTATCGCGCCATCATCATTGACGACCTCGAAGCCGGCTTCTTCACCCAGGAGCAGATGCACCTCATTCAGCGCTTCGTCAGCGAACGCGGCGGCGCGCTCCTCATGCTCGGTGGGCAGGAGTGCTATCAGTCCGGCGGCTATGACCACACGCCCATCGGCAGCATGCTGCCCGTCTACCTCGACCGCACGACGACCACCGGCCCGATGCTTGATGCACGCTTCAATCTCACCCGCGAAGGCTGGCTGGAGTCATGGATGCGGCTGCGCACAGACCGTGAGGAAGAGGAAAAGCGTCTCTCTGCGATGCCTTCCTTTTATTCCGTCAATCAAACCTTCGCCATCAAACCCGGCGCCAGCATCCTCGCCACGATTTCGGATGCCTCACAGACCACCCTGCCCGCCATCGTCTCGCAGCGTTTCGGCGAAGGCCGCGTGGGCAGCATTCTGGTCGCCGACTTGTGGCGCTGGGGCATGAACGACGCGGATTCACGCAAGGACATGGAGCGTGCCTGGCGTCAGCTCATGCGCTGGCTCGTCGTCGATGTCGCCGACAGCATCACCTTCTCCGCCGAAACCGATCCCGCCGACCGCGAGCGCGTGAAGCTCTCCGTGCGCGTGCGTGACCGCGCCTTCAAGCCCCATGGCGATGCGCTGGTGAAGATCGAAGTCACCCAGCCCGACGGCAAAAAGTCCCAGCTCTTCGCCGAGCCCAGCCTCAAGGAAGCCGGACTCTTCGAAACCGATTTCTTCTCCTCCAGCTCTGGCAACTACCGCGCCACCGCAAGCGTGGAGGACATGGAAAAACACACCCAGCTCGGCATCAAGACCGCAGGCTGGGCCTACGGACCGCAGGCCGAGGAATTCAGCCGCCTCGCCCCCGACCGCGCCTTTCTGCAACGCATCGCCACCGAGACCAGCGGCCAGATGCTCGCGCTCGATGAAATCGCCAAGCTGCCCGAGATGCTGAAGAACATCCGCGTGCCCATCGAGGTCACTCTCTCAACGCCTTTGTGGCATTCGCCCTGGATTTTCCTCGCCCTGCTCATCCTCATCGGCACCGAATGGTTTTTGCGCAGAAAAGGAGGCATGGCATGAAGAAGAAAGTACTCGTGAGCTTTAGCTCACTCCGGCGTGTTATGCCAAAAACCTCCCCCACCCGCCTGCCCCGCCCTTACGAGCTAAAGCTCATAACTACTCTGGCCTTCGCCCTCCTCACCTCATTCCTCCACGCCGCCCCACGCTCACTCGATGTCCTCATCGTCCTCGGCGCTCCCGGCAACGAAGAGTACGGCAAGAAATTCAAAACCCAGGTGGAGGCCTGGACCAACGCCTGCACCAAGGCCGGCATCACCCCCGCAGTCCTTCGCGGCGAAAAAACCACCGAAGAACTCGAACGCCGCCTCACCGCCTCCGATCCCACCCACTCCCTGTGGCTCGTCCTCATCGGCCACGGCACCTTCGACGGTCGCGAAACCATGTTCAGCGCCGAAGGCCCGGACTTCGATGCCAAACAGCTCGCAGGCTGGCTCAAGCCCCTCAAGCAGGAAGTCGCCGTGATTCACACCGCCTCGTCCAGCGGCGGCTTTTTGAAACCACTCTCCGGCAAGAACCGCGTCATCATCACCTCCACCAAAAGCCCGGACGAAGTCTTCTACGCACGCTTCGGCGAGTACTTCGCCGAAGCCATCGGCGGACTGCCCGAGGCCGACCTCGATCAGGACAAGCAGGTATCCCTATTGGAAGCCTTCCGCCACGCCAGCAAAGCCGCCGCCAACTTCTATGACAATGACGAACGTCTCGCCACCGAACACGCCCTCATCGAAGACAACGGCGACGGCATCGGCACCCGCAGCGAAGTCTTCGGCTCCGACTCCCCCGCCCCAGCCGGCATGGCCATCGATGGCGAGCGCGCCGCGCAGATGGTCCTCGTCCTAAGCGAGGAAGAGCAGCAGCTCACCGACGCGCAGCGCAGCACCCGCGACACCTTGGAACGCGAATTGAAAACCTTGAAGGAGCAGCGCCCCAAGCTCAAGGAAGACGACTACTACACCAAGCTCGAATCACTCCTGCGCAAGCTGGGCGAAGTTTACGAGAAGTCATGACTGTCAAAGTTCACCTTTCCCCATCAAATCCAGAAGAACACGAACCAGGACACATGGCATTGTCGTGGCATGCCGACGACGATTCAACATTCCGAGGCTACGTTTTCAGAGTGGAAGATTTGCCGCCTGAGTTTCAGGACCAAGGCAAATGGAGAGACTATCTGTTTGAGCACACTGTGCCTGGTCATGTGATCGAAGACATCACCATGCGGGACAAAGCCGAGCGAAACACTGGTGAACTGATGGAACAAAGCTGGCCTGCTGATAACACGCAGTCACCGGTGCTCCAGCGCATCTGCCAAGAAGGCCCTCAAGGCATTTACAGTTTCAACCCGGACGACCATCCTGGAGCACACAATTGCGTGACCTGGGTGACAAGCAGAGCCAATGAAGCCTTGGGAGAGGTGTTGCCAAAAGTGCGACAAGGACGTATTAAGTTGATGGCGGAAGAGCTCCGCAGCCGTCAGAACCCGCGTATCACATCATGAGCAAAACAATCCAGGGCTTTCGCGAGAAGGACTACGGCATGTTCATCGACCTGACGGATGCCATGAGCAGTGTGAGTGTTGACCGTAAAACTGGCAATCTGGTCTTGCAGGAAGGAGCAGGTCAGGACCGCTTCAACGGCGCTTTAATTACGCCTGATTTTTGTCATGGTTTCACGCTGAGCGCGATCCCTGAAGGCATCTGGGTGGTTACCCTGAGATATGGTGACCATAAATCTCATGTGCTGGGCTCCACTGATGATGAGGCCGGAGCGTTGCAATGGCTGAAAAAAGCATGGGATGTGATCCGGTCGAAACAATCCACCGGACAATCCACCGAGATCATTTTCCATCATGCTAAAAGCTTGAGCAGCGCGGGCTTTCCCACAGAAACGCCGCACGCAGGACTTCCTCTGGCTGCCCATTGAAAGACCTCGCCTTCCGGCAAGACGTTTACGGATCATCCCGCCCGGCCACGAAATCCTGAAACGCCTGCGCCACGCGCATGGTAACAGCACCGGCCACTCCCGGCATGTCACGCTGATCAATGCGCGCCAGCGGATGCACATCCCGCGTGCTGGAAGTGAGGAACGCTTCATCACAACTTTGCAGCACCGCGATGGGCAGCGCGGTTTCCTCAACCGCGATCCCCGCAACCGCACAGGCCTCCAGCACCAGCGCCCGCGTCACCCCCGCCAGACACCCTGAGCTCAGCGGCGGAGTCTTCACCACACCCGCAGTCACAATGAAGATGTTCGTCCCCGTGCCTTCACACAATTCATCACGCGTGTTGGCAAAGATCGCCTCCCCTGCCCCCTGCTCATGGGCCAGCGCAAGAGCGCGCACGTTATCTCCATACGATGTGGATTTGATGCCCGCCAGCGCGCTGCGCTCATTGCGAGTCCACGGCACCACCATCACCGTTTCGGTCGGAGGCCAGGGCTTGAGCGGTGTCACCGCCACAGTCATCGTAGCCGGTGCCTCGCCTCGGTCTGAACCCAGCGGCCCATCTCCACTCGTCAGCGTGACGCGGATCCGCGCATCCGCGAGACCATTCGCCTGCATCGTTTCCAGCATCGCCTGCAGATACACATCGTACTCCGGCGCTGTGATGTTCATGGCACTGCACGAAGCCACCAACCGCCGCCAATGCCGCGTCGGAGTGAAGGGCCTGCCATGACGAGCCACCAATGTTTCGAACACACCATCACCTACCAGAAAGCCATGATCGAAAGGCGAGATGCGAGCCTCTGCGGTGCTGACGATGCGGCCATTGATCCAGGTATGGGAGGGAAGTTTCACAAGATCAGCATGGCTTGAATAAAAACATTCTCAACCCATGCACTTTGCACTTGCAGGATCTTTTTCATGCGCCAGAATCTCGCCCTCAAACTTTCCGGGTCGAACCGAAAAATTTGCGGGTGTAGCTCAGTGGTAGAGCACTTCCTTGCCAAGGAAGATGTCGCGCGTTCGAATCGCGTCACCCGCTCCATCAATCTCCGAAAGATTGATGGCACCAGATAACCTTGGCCTTTTAAGGCTTCGATTGGTGCGCCAGCAGCTTCCCTCCTCACGATTGTACATTCATGTTTGTCTGGTCCAAACTCACTGCTTCTCGTTCGGCTGATACCTGGGAGGAACGTTTCGCGCAGAGCACTGACGCCACTCTCGTCATCACCAGTTTTCCCGGTCGTAAAATGATCCGCCTGGAGGTCTATTGTGAAACTCAGCCTCGCGCCAAGGCCATCCAGAAGGAGTTCGGCGGCGAGGTCACCCGCTTGAAAACGCAGAACTGGGCCGCCCATTCCTCACAGACACCACCACCGGTGAAAGTCCGTGATAAATTCGTGATCTGCACCGCCAAGACGCAGGCTGATCTCAAACTCGCCCGCGCCAAATTTCCCAATCGCGAGATCATCGCCGTGCCGGCCGACATGGCCTTCGGCACCGGCCACCACGCCACCACCGCCACCGTCCTGCGTCTGCTCGTTGATGCCGCAGAAGCACGCCAGGCCACCGGCAAAAAGTGGAGCATGGCAGACCTCGGCTGCGGCAGCGGCATCCTCGCCATCGCCGCCGACAAACTCGGCGCCTCCCGCGTCTGGGGCTGCGACTACGATCCCGCCGCCGTGAAAATCTCGCAGGAAAATGCTGCGAGAAACGACACACCCAAGGTGCGTTTTGTCCGGGTCGATGTCCTCAAGTGGGAGCCCAAGCAGACCTGGGACATCGTCGCCGCCAACATCTTCTTCGACATCTTGGAGTCGGCTTTTCCACAGATGGTTCGCTCCGTCGCCCCCGGCGGCATCCTCATGCTTTCCGGCATCCTCAAGTCTCAGGCCAAGGCATGCCTCGCTGCGGGCAAGCGCGCAGGCTTTGTGGTCGAGAAAGTCGTCACCAAAGGCAAGTGGGTCACCGCCCTCGGCTCGGTCAAAATCCGCTGATTTGGCGCAGGTCTTGCGTGCAGAAGTTGATACGGTGCTTGTCGTTCCTGCCGCCACAACATCCTGCACTTAATTCTTGTAATTGAGTGCCTGAGCTATTTATTATCAATAGATTCAAGCAGCCACTCATGCTTTTCGATCCCGCTTCCTCATCCGGCGGGGCTGGATTCACCAGCCCTCTCAAAAAGCGCGGCCTGCTCAACAAAGCTCAGACCGAAGGAAATCGCATTGGCCTGCTCCCCACCGAAGGCTGGCGCAAGCGCAACATCCAGTTCCTCAATGAGGTCCTCATTCCCACCCTGCTCGCCCCTCGAAAGCCCGGTCAGGATTTCGGCCTGCTGCCAGTAGCCTCCGACAACGAGATTGCCGTGACGTGGCTCGGGCATGCCGGCTTCTTCTGTCAGATCGGCGGCGTGAACATCGCCATTGATCCCAACTGGGCGCTCTGGCACGGCCCGGTGAAGCGCGTCCGCCACCCCAGCGTCTGGGCGCATGACCTCCCCCACATCGACCTCGTGCTCGTGACGCACGCGCACTACGACCACCTTCACGTACCCAGCCTGCGCAAGCTCGCCGCCGCCCAGCCCATCATCGTCCCCGAAGGCGTCGGCAAAGTGGTCACAAATCTCGGCTTCGGACACATCGTGGAATTGAAGACCTGGCAGAGCGCCACCTTTCGGGATCTGCGCATCACCCTCACCCCCGCACGCCATTGGGGCGCGCGGAATATTCATGACACTCACCGCCAGTTTGGCGGCTACCTCATCAAATCTCCCGAACGCTGCCTCTTCCACTGCGGCGACAGCGCCATGTTCGACGGCTTTCAGGAGATCGGCAAACGCGCCAGCATCGACCTCGCGCTCATGCCCATCGGCGCCTACGATGCCCCCAGCGGACGTCAGGTGCACATGAATCCTGAAGAAGCCCTGGACGCCTTCCAAATGATGGGCGCGCAGTCCATGATCCCGATGCATCACGACACCTTCCCGCTCGGTGGCGAGCCCCTCCATGAACCTGCCGAGCGCCTCGTCAAAGCCGCACTCGAACGACAGCTGGAAAATCGCGTGCGCCTGCTGCGCGAAGGTGAATCCGCCATTTACTGAGTGACTTCACGCCCGGTACTGACCCTCATCGCCGCCGTCTCAGCCGACGGCTTCATCTCTACAGGTACAGGCGTGCCCTGGCACCTGCCACGGGATAAAGAGCACTTCCGCCGCATCACCCGCGGCCAGTGGCTGCTCCTCGGTCGCCGCACCTATGAGGAAATGACCGGCTGGTTTGAAGATCACCACCCTTTGATCCTGACGCGCAGTCCCGTTTACGTCCCACCCGCTGGAGAGATCGTGTCCAGCGTGGCAGAGGCCCTCATGGTCGCTGCCGCAGGCGGTGCCAGAGAGCTGTTTGTCTGCGGGGGCGGAGAGGCCTACGCTGCCGCCATGCCCAGCGCCGACCGCCTCATTTTGACCCACGTGGACTCCCTTCTCGGCAGCGGCGTCCCCTTCCCCACGGTCAATTCTGCCGAATGGCTGCAGACCTCCCGGCAGGACTTTCAAGCCGACTCCACCCACGCCCAGGCGCTGTATTTCGCCACTTATGAGCGTCTCAAACCGCCCGCCCAGCCTCCCGGCGGCGCATTATAGTAAATTCAAGATGAGCAAAATCACCTTTGGGTGTATCTAAGACTTGCAGATGAACACTCCCACTCAGTTCAACCCGCGTTCCGCTGTCGCCCTGCTCGCGGCAGCGCTGCTGTGCGCCGGCTGCTCCAGCCTGAACACCGCAGCGACCACTGACAAGGCACAGACCGGCACCAAAGACGTCACCTTGGTGAAGTCTCCCACCGATCTGAGCTTCCTTCTCAGCATGAGTTTCGTGGAGGCCAAGAGCATATCCACGCAGCAGCTTGAGTTCCCTCCTTACATCAAGATCGCCGCAGACTCGATCCAGGTCTTCAAGTACTCCGCCGACGGCAAGCCCCTCAAAGCGCGCGCCCGTGGCAAGGTGTTCATCGAAATGAATTTCAACGAGCCCGCCAAGGCCCTCTGCCAGGAAGCCTTCATCACCGACGGTGAAATCATCCTGCGCGGCAGCCCCATCCTGCAGCGCGGCGGCAGCATGGTCGAAGGTCTCGACGAAAGCACCATCTTCTACATCTTTGGCACCTCCCTGCGCGTCATCGGTCTGCACAAGGTGAACAATCAAAACGAAATCGCCGCAATGATGCCGACCCTCGGCACCTGGGCCGCCGGACCGAATCCGCTGCTCCCTCCTCTCACCGAAAGCGCCGTCCCCTCCAGCATCCGCGATTCCATGCAGCGTGCCGCCGAAGCCGAAATGCTGCACCAGAAAACTCGCGAACTCTACGGCCCTGCGGATGCGCCCCCCGCCACGCCGACACCCGCGCAGCCTGAAAAAGAGTCCGACAAATCCAAGTCCCCTCCGCCGCCTGCGGTCACTAAAAAACCGATCGTCGAAATCCGCCGCGCCGTCCCCCACAAGCCCTCCTTCTGGAGCCGCTTCAAGACGGACAAGAGCCGGGCGTGAGCCAGCGACTGATGCTGGTGCCTGCAACTGCGCGCCAGCGTCTTGGACTGCGGTGGCAGAGATGCAAGGCGCAAGCCTGCATCGGCGGCACCGCTATCGCGGGGTGATGAATTTTCTTTGGACTTAGCGCGCTGTCCGGCCTGCGAAAAGCGGCGTCGCGCCCAGGCTTGCCGCACGCATTGATTCGCTGTGCTCACCCTTCGGGCAGCCTGCAGCTGTCTACCTCCGCTTCGCTCCGGTTCCAAGACGCTTCGCGCTCGCGTGAGAGATGGAGCCTTCAGCGCGACCCAGCATCCAGCATCCAGCATCCAGCATCCAGCATCCAGCATCCAGCCCCTCACCCCACAATCGCCTGCGGCACACGCCCGTGTACATCCGTCAGACGGTAATCACGTCCCGCATACCGATACGTCAGCCGCTCGTGGTCCATGCCCAGCAGGTGCAGGATCGTCGCATGCACATCATGCACATGCATCTTGTCCACCGCCGCCTTGAATCCAAACTCATCGCTCTCGCCGTAGGCCGTGCCACCGCGCACACCACCACCCGCAAAGAACATCGAAAAGCCATGCGGATTGTGATCCCGCCCGTTGCCGTTCTCACTCACCGGCGTGCGGCCAAACTCTCCGCCCCAGACAATCAGCGTGTCCTCCAGCATGCCGCGTTGTTTTAAGTCACCGATCAGCGCCGCGATGGGCCGGTCGATGTCCGCGCCCAGCTTGCGCGTCTGCTCATCATGCTTGGAGTGCGTGTCCCAAGGCTGGCCGTTGCCATAGTACAACTGCACGTAGCGCACGCCGCGCTCCACCAGTCGCCGCGCCATCAGGCAGCCATTGGAAAAGTGGCTCGTTCCATACATCTCGCGCACTTTCGGTGACTCCAGATTCACATCAAAAGCATCCGTCGCCGCCGACTGCATGCGGTACGCCGTCTCCATCGCCTGGATGCGACCATTCAGCGCCACATCTGCACCGCCGCGTGATGCCAGATGCTCCGCATTCAGCGCCTGCATCAGATCCAGCTGCTTGCGCTGATCCGCCTTCGCCAGCTTCTCATTCGTCAGCCACGGAATCATGTGCTGCGGCTCCAGCTTCGAGTGATTGATGTACACCCCCTGATGCTGCGCCGGCAGAAACGCACTCGTCCACAGCACCGAAAACCGCACCGGCTTGCCCGGACACAAAACCACAAACGACGGCAGATTCGCATTCTCGTTGCCCAGGCCGTAGCTCAGCCACGAGCCCATGCTCGGCACACGCTCCGTCATCGTGCCATTGTTCATGAGCAGCAGCGCCGGACCATGATTCGGATTGTCCGTGTGGCAGGAACGCAGCACGCAAAGCTCATCCGCATGCTGCGCCAGATTCGGCAGCAGCTCGCTGATCTCCAGCCCGCTTTGCCCATGCTTGGAAAACGCATACGGCGAAGCCAGCAGCCCGCCCGTCGGCCTTTCCGTACGCAGGTCTGCGCCCGCAGGCTTCTGCCCTGCATACTTCGTCAGCCCCGGCTTAGGATCAAAGAAGTCCGGCCCAAACGGCCCGCCATTCATGAACAGCTGAATCACCCGCTTCGCCTTCGGCACAAAGTTCGTCCTCGGCGCCCCATGAATCGTCGAAGCCAGCCCCAGCGCCCCCAAACCACCGCCCATGCGGGACAGCAGTTCGCGGCGTGAGAGTGCGGAGAGATCAGACATGCCAAACACTACGCTCACAAAGCATCCCCACTTGCGCAGATGTCACAAATTCAGCCCATCCTCATCTTCCTCCTGCTCACACTCCTCCTCCCTCGGCTTGGGATTCAGACTCCTACAGCACGCGGCGCTGTGCTCGGAGCAACCAGAAGTAAACCACGGAATACACGGAATACACGGAACCTGAAATCCTCTCCGGTTTCCGTGTATTCAGTGTATTCCGTGGTTGAAAAATCTGGTCATCCCTGCCGCTGCTGCCCCCACCTCAATCTGAAACAGCATCCTCATCCCCCCCCCTCCGCACCACGGCGTGAGCGAGCATGCGTAGTGGACGCAGGCCGAAAGCAAACGCTTGCGAGGGATTGAAACCTCAACAATCAAAAATCGATTGCTCGACAATCGTCAATCCTCCCGGCTTGCGACCTCGCGAGCATGCTCGATTGACGATTGTCGAACAAGGATTGCTGATTGTCGAAGTTCAATCCCCACTCACCCCACCTCAATCTGAAACGGCGTCTTCATGAACAAAGGCGCGTCTCCATCACACTCAAACGGATACACCATCACATTCGGCACCACGCAGTTCAGGTGAAACGCAAAGTACTCCCGCATGTACTCCGCCGTAAACTCCGCCTCCGGGTGCATCTGCCGCCACAGGATCGCCTTGATCACATACGCATGGCACACCACCGCGATGCGCTGCTCCTCGAACTCCCGCAGCGCCTGCAATGAAGCATCCACACGCTCGCAGAAATGCCGAAACGTCTCCGCGCCCTCGCCATCGCAGAAATCCGGATCACACCGCTCCCAGTACTGCCGCGCCGGCTCCCGCCGCGTCGTCTCCGTCGTCCCGATATAGCGACCCGGCGCTAGAAACGTCAGCTCATGCACCGGCAGCTCGACCACCGGCACCTGCGGATGCCGCCTGCACAGCGGCACCGCCGTGTACGCCGTGCGCGAGTAGCGCGACACCACGATCAGATCCAGCTCCTCCCGCCACTGCGCCCCCAGCGCCTCCGCCTGCGCCAGCCCCTTCTCGCTCAGCCCGATCGCATGCGGCGTATCCGTGGGAAACCCCGCGTTGCTCAGACTTTCCGCATGACGGATGAACCATATCGTTTTCATAAACACCCATCGCCATAGGCGCTCTATGGCGTGGAGGCAAATGCGGGTGCGTTTAGATTGGAAATGGCACAGGCGAGCGGCATCTCATGGGCTCCTGAAGGGAGCCGAGAAATTAGCCGGTGGTGAAGCGAAACCGCGCAGCGGTGCAGCGAGAACCACCGGACTCTGTCCACGAAACCATTCGTTCAGAGACGCATGCCGAAGGTATGCGAGAAGCATTCAACCGCCCAGCGCCACCGAGGAGCCTTTGCACGGCTCTCGCATACCTTCGGCATGCGTCCTTGAGCTTGGGAGCTTTGGTCTGCGTGATCCGGTGGTTCTCGCTCGCCAAGCCTCGCTTCACCACCGGCTAATTTCCTTGCTCCCTCCGGGAGCTTCATCTTCAGCCGCACCTCACCGCTTCACTTCGCCCTTTCCCCCAGCCCGCACCTCCGTCTTCGGCTTCTCCTCCATCTTCCCGCGCTCCTGTAGCGCATACCCCACGGGCATGTACACCGCAAACGCATACCCACACAGCCACACGAAGGTGCGCGCCCAGTACTTCACCGGCTGCCGACTCCGAAACGTCGGTCCCGCATTGTCGTTCAGGCAGCCCGTGCTCAGGGTCTCGATCAAATGACTCGCCACCAGAAAACACCACAGCGGCGCAAACAACGTGCTGAAATTAAACCCGTAGATCACCACCCCGCACGCCGCCGACACCACCGACACGCCAAACAACCCCCAGAACCACGGCGAGCGAAACTGCATCTTCCCCACCGGCACCGCAGGCTTCGGCCCGCAGGCCTCCTTCCGGTCACGCACGATCTTCCACCCCAGCACCCCACCGCCACGGATCTCCCCGCACTTCGGACACTCCATCGTCAGCCCTTCTGAGCGATCCAGATAAGCCACCCCCGGCCGTCCACAAAACGCACACCTCAACTTCAGCCGCCGCCGCAAAATCATCACCCCCAGCACCAGCCCCGCCAGCGCATACACCACCAACAGTCCCATAAAAACCCACTCCACCGGCGACGTGTCACCACTGACCCGCCCCCGATCAAACAGCATGTTCAAAACCCACCCCACACCCAGCACCCACGGCGCTGTGTAAATCGCATAAAAACAAAATCGGTAGCTCACGCGCCGGAGTGAATCCGATTCCTCAAGTTTTGGCAATGACAGTCTGAGGCGGGGATTGGAATCAGGACATCAAAGCCTAAGAATGCAACCTCCCTACCAATACACAGTCATCGTTCATTCTCTTGGCTCTCGGTTGATTCGCGCCACATTCGGGTAGCCATGTCTCCTCAGCCCATCATTTTCATCTCCGCAGTCAGCAAGGAACTGAGCACAGCGAGAGAAGCTGTCGCACAAGTGTTACGCACTCTGGGCTATTCCGTCGATTACCAGCCCGACTTTGGCACAGAACATGGTGACATCCGCGAGATGCTACGCCGCCGGATCGAGCCGTGTGAGGGTGTCATCCAGCTAGTCGGACAACGTTATGGTTTCGAGCCACCTGCCGCAGATGAAACTCATGGCCGCGTGAGCTACACGCAATACGAAGCCCTGCACGCTCGCAGCCTCCCCAAGAAAGTCTGGTATCTCCTGTTGGACGAAACGTTCCACTCTGAAACAAAGGAGTTACAGACACCTGAGGAAACGGAACTCCAGCAAGCCTACCGCACTCGTGTCCTCAAAGACACGCATGTCTATCACCACATCCCAGACCTCACCTCCCTCAAGCTGAAGGTGCATGAGATGAAGAATGAGCTGGAGGTTTTGCGAGTTGATTGGCTCCAACATCGCCAGCGAATCGAGAATGGCGTCAGCAAGATCGAGCAGATGCTTGTCGAACAAACCGCGCCCGGCCGCCTCGCTGCCTACAAACGTTCCCTCCTCAGCGCCTTCCGCCCGTATCAGGAACTCGGCATCGACGATTACGAACGCGGTGAAAAGGAGACATCTGATATCCGAGACATATTCGTCCATCCCGCCTGCTCAATAGAACATCTGCGTCCGGAGGATATGGACGTCGCGCAGCGGGAGACGCCGCCACGCTTGCCTGCACAAGACCTGCTGCCACTTCTGGCACAGGATAACTACCGGCGCACAGTGCTGCTGGCCGATCCGGGCATGGGGAAGAGCACGCTCATCCAGTCACTCATCGCCCACCTAGCCAGCGGGCGCAGCTTCACCGGAGCTGCGGCGCTCACCGGCCTACTTCCTGTGCCGATCATCCTGCGAGACATTGTTCCCTTGCTGCCAAAGGATCATGTGGAAAGCTGGAACTGGAACGACATCCTCTCCGTCCTCACCGAACACTACCAGCGCGAAGAAACCGCCCCACCGCTCTGCGACTGCTTTAAAGATCACCGCAACGAATTTCACCAACTTATTCACACGGACGAGAAAGTTTTCTTTCTCATCGATGGCCTCGACGAGATTGGTGATCTCGCCATGCGCCGCCAAATCGTAGAGTGCCTCCATGAAGGCATCCGTGCCGCTAACAAAGGGGCCCGCTGGCTCATCACTTCGCGGGTAATTGGGTATGAGGATGCTCCGATGGACTATGTGGAGCGGTCCAAACAAGTGCCGAATAAGGAAATAGTTTTTAATGCAGTATTAGGATCTTTTGATTCTTCCACCCAAAAACTGATCGAAGTCCATCGCAAGCTTCGATCCGAAATGGAAACCGTGTGGCACGACTACATTGTGCATTCTGTGCATCGAAAATGGTTCAAGGAAGGATTAATTCCCGAGGTTTCAAACCTCATTAGTGATAGTCCATCCGAAACGCGGTTAGCCGCTCCAGACACTGGATTCAAAATTTGGGCCTGCGTCTCCATCGCTCAGCGCCTCCACCTCGCACCCTTCGATGACAAGAGGCAGGATATCTTCTCTCAGCGCTGGTTCCAGCAACGGCACAGCACCGATTACTCCCACGAGTTGATGCGAGAGGTGCGGGCGCATCATCACGATGGCGTGCGCATCATCTCACGCGTGCCAAATCTGCTGTGCATGATGAACATTCTCAAGCGCAGCGGCAAGCCGCTGCCGGATGGCCGCGCCGCTCTCTACGACGGCATCGTCCAGGCCTATCTTGGCGGCATCGACTCCGCGTACCGCCTGCGCCCGGTGCTCGGCAACATCTGCCCCTTCGACACATCGCAGCGGCGATTCCTCCTTTCTCTACTTGGGGCAGAAATGCAGGATACACGCACATTTCTTGTCGCTTTGCATCAAAACGAACGTGAATCAGGCACGTTTCCTGATGCTTTGCATCAAGGCGAACGTGAATCAAAATTCGACGGTAATATCTTAATATCCCGCCTAAATATCGAAAAGCTGTTATCTCCTGTTATTCATTCAATGCTTGTAGCGGGCAAGGTGCAAAGCACACATAGCACTGACGAGTTGCTAAATGAACTGCTTCACCATATCGCCTCCCGCTCTGGCTTACTGATCCCGCGCAGCAGTGATGAGGCGGGACACACTCTCTATGGCTTTACTCACCTCTCCTTCTTGGAGTTCTTCGCCGCCGAATGGCTCGGCTTAGAGTTCGACCGCCGCCAGCGTCAACTCGCTCGGCGATCAGAAGCACAACTCGATGATGTCGAGCTTTCCAAAGAGGAGTTGGAAACCCTCTTCCCGCCCCACGGCTCCATCGAGCACTCCCGCGAGTCCTTCAGAGACCTCCCAGCCATACCCGCTTGGCATGAACCCCTCATCTTCCTTCTGGAATCCCGCAAAGCCGACACCTCCACCCTCTTGCGCTGGCTCTTTCCCACCCTGCACAGCCAACAGCCACACATCGTTTCAAAGGAGGATCAAAATCCCAAGCCCTTACTTCCACTGGATGCCGTACAACTCGCTGTCAATCTCGCCCAAGACCCCGAAATCCCCCTGACCACCGAGACTCGTCAGCAGTGGTGGCGCAGGCTTTGGTTTGCGTATCTCACTTGGCCTTTCCACCCAGCAGCTGGAGAAAAATCCACTCAGTGGCCAATAGCCCCAATTTTAATCAACCGCAATGAGCACCGAACTGAGGTGGTCCAATCTCTAATAGAAGTTTATTCGAGCACCGAACTGACCGCGTTGCCCGAGTTGCCTCCAGAACAAAAAGGGTCTCAGGCTGCCGAGAGAAACCTCATTTTATTCGACTGCGCCCACCTCACCACTTCGGACCTCTCTCAGCTAACCGTGCTGAGCCATTTGAAGCGTTTGCTACTCAATAATTGCGTTGGACTAGAATCACTCCCAGACCTCAGCAACCTGAAGAAACTTTCATCACTCTACTTGGTAAACTGTTCGGGGCTGCATGGTGAGAACGCCTTTGACGCTCTTAGCTTACTGAACCAGTTGAAGCTGCTCGTTATCAGCAACTGCCCAGGCCTGACTCGATTGCCTGACTTGAGTGCAAACGAAGACCTCGAAATTCTTGATCTACGGAACAACACTGGCCTCCTTGGCTCCGACGCCCTCAGTGGCCTAGCTAGATTGGCGGAATTGTTTCACCTCAACCTCACCGGTTGTACCGGGCTTAAACGCCTGCCAGACCTTCGCGCTTTACAATGTCTCCAAGATCTCAAGTTGAATGATTGCGCCGGACTGCACGGCCCAGACGCACTTCATGGGCTCAACGAACTCACCCAATTACGAAAAATCCACCTCTACGGCTGCAAAGGACTGACGAATGAGGACGTGGCGTGGCTGCGAGAGAAGCTGGGAAACAAGTGCGAAATCATAGGACAATGAGGAACGTAATGAATGCGATTTGGATGAGATGACGCACCGAGGAAGTTCTTCATGTTTCGACTTTGTGGTCACTATTGTGCCTTGAGTCAAATTACACAGACTTCTCGCCCTCAACTCATCACGCCTTCCCCGCAGCCTTCTGCTTCTCCGCCAATAGCGCCGCTTTATCCGCAGCCAGCTGCGCCATCGCAGCGGCCTGACGGGCCTTCTGCTTCGCCTCATACTCAGCCAACGTCTTCGCACGGGCTTCGGCGCGGCGGGCTTTGGCTTCTTCGTCGGCTTGATTGAACTTGGCGCGCTCGGCTTCCTGGGCGGCTTTGGCGGCGGCGGCTTCGGCGGCGCGTTTTTCTTTTTCGAGGCGGATGGCGTCTTTCTCGGCCTGCTGCTTGGCTTTCAGCTCGGCGGCGGCGGCACGGAGGGCTTCTTTTTCGGTCTCGGCCTGCGCTTTGATTGCAGCTTTGTCAGCCTCGGCCTGCTCCTTGGCGAGGCGTGCGGCTTCCTTGGCAGCTTCTTTCTCGGCGAGCTCCTGAGCTTTCGCAGCAGCCTTCGCGGCAGCTTCCTGTTCCTTGGCAAGTCGCGCCGCCTCTTTCTCCGCGAGAGCCTGGGCCTTCGCGGCGGCTTTTTCAGCTTCGGCCTGCTCCTTGGCGAGACGTGCAGCTTCCTTGGCCTCTGCGGCGGCGAGCATGGCGGCCAGCTTCTCGGCCTCGGCCTTCTCCTTGGCAGCGGCTTTCTCGGCGGCTTCCTGCTCTTTGGCCAGACGGGCGGCTTCCTTGGCGGCGGCTTTTTCGGCCTCGGCTTGTTCCTTGGCAAGGCGTGCGGCTTCCTTCGCGGCTTCGCGCTCAGCCTGCTCACGGGCCTTGGCCTCCGCCTTCTCAATCGCGGCCTGTTCTTTGGCGAGACGCTCGGCTTCCTTCGCCTCAGCAGCAGCCACCTTTGCGGCCTCCTTTTCGGCCAGGGCCTGGGCTTTGGCTTCCGCAGCGGCGACCATGGCGGCCAGCTTCTCGGCGATGGCCCGCTCCTTGGCAGCGGCTTTTTCGGCTTCGGCCTGTTCCTTCGCCAGTCGCGCCGCTTCCTTCT
>JAIPJY010000126.1 GCA_021733925.1 Prosthecobacter sp.
GAAAGCAAGTTTGAAGAGCCATGCTCCTGCAACCCAAAAACCACCGCTTTGTTGTACCCCTTATGGCAGGTTTACAGAGGGCTCAAAATCCACGATGACCCGCCTTAACTGAGTGCCATTCATGCCTGGCATCTTTTTTCGAGCTGCGGGCGGAAGCTCTCCCAAGGGATGACGTCGCGCAGCTTGAGGATGCCGGTGGTCTTGGCGGCGACGGCCTGCTCGTGTTCGATGGCGCTGAAGAGCCCACCTCCCCGTTCGGTCTTGCGGTAGCGTTTCATGTCTCTCTACATGGCTCATAAATCAACCTCACGAAAGTCACGCCTGGGAAAATGAGGTTTCCAGAGGTGCCCTTAATTAGCACTGCATCTTCTGCCGCACCCCACCAGGACAAAAATTCAGCCGTCGCCTGTAGGCAGCCATACACATTGGTATAGCTGGGTATTTTTTTGCGGTAGATTTCATGCCACCGCCGTGCTAACGGCACAAACTCCTCGGGTTTCATCCAAGGGCGATACCTGAGCCAAAGGCAGATGCCGATCACTTCATCCTCAAGGCGCGGATGCTCAAAGCGCCCTTTCACGATGTGGATCGCCACATCTCCATTTCGATCATAGTTCTTTCAGGAGATCTGCCAGGTGGTGACGCTGCCTCGAAACCAAACAAATCCGCCAGCAGCACACTGTCATCTGGCAGTGCCCGCAAGATTTCCGGGGTGAGTGTACGCAAAGCTTTTTCATATGCAAAGTGACGCTCTGATGGAATACCCGGAAAAGGCGATGGGACATAAAGAATTTTGCCATTTGCGTCCGGCACCGGCTCTGGCTGTTGAGCACTGCTCGAATTATAAACTCCTCCCGCCAGCAGAATGACAGCCAGAAACACGACATGAAGCGAGGTGTTCGGATAGATGAGGAATTGTGTTTTCATCGACAGGCGTAGTCTGGCTCAATTCCAGACAATGAGAGAGTTCGCGCTTCGTCACTTGGCCTGCTCGGCCATCTTTTCCTTGTACGTTTTGGTGATGTCGGAAAGAGGTATGGCTGTCCACTTGTCCATTTTGTGTTTTGGATCAAAGAACCACGCCGGCATCCCGCGAGGCTTGCCTTGGGCGCGGAGTTCCTGCCGTTCTCGAAAGCTCTTCATTAAATGATCTTTCTGCCACTGCTCGACCCCATATTTGTTAAAGAACTCGTTGATCAGCGGTTCATCCTTGGCATCCCCCCAGTGGGAGAGAAGTTCAATCGTGGTCTGCTGGTAATAAAAATTCTTCTTGTATCCCGGTCTCTTCGCCTTGCTGAATTCATACCATCGCCGTGCCTGCGGCAAAAATTCCTCCGGCTTCATCCATGGGCGGGACTTGAGCCAGGGAGCGATGCAGATCACATCATCTTCTAGGCACGGATGTTCGAAGAGTTTCTTCACGATGCGGATAGTCACATCACCACGCCGCCACATCTCCTTTTCGATCATGTCTTTTTCAGGAGACCTACCATGATGTGTTGTGATCTCGAACCAAAACAAATCCTCTAACAGCACACTGTCATCTGGCAGCGCCCGAAGTACCTCCGGGGTTAGTGTGGGCAAAACTTTTGTATATGCATTGAAGCGCTCAGGGGATACTCCTGCGAAGGGAGACGGGACATACGGTATTTTCCCATTTGCGTCCGGTATGGGTTCTGGTTCTGCAGGCTCAGGTTGCTGCGCATGGACTGAAAGGGTAGCCGCTGGTATCAGCAGCAGGTAAAACAAACAGGCAAAACGAGATCTTGCTGGCGAGTGTGTAAGATGTGTTTTCATTGGTTCGGAAAGAGTGGTTCGGTAAAGTAGAAACGTTTGGGAGCACGGTAGTCATTAGGCCAACTCAATGCCCCCGGGTGCATCAATCTGAAACTGCTGTCATTGGCAGGCGAAGGATGATCCAGACCTAGGCAATGGCCAAGCTCGTGCCCCGTCACCTGACGGCCATACCCCGTTGCAATCAAGGTAAGCAAGGCTGTGTTTCCGTTGAGTTCACCTTCACCCGCCGTGGAAATGTAATCACTTTCCCTGCCTGAGGTAGTGTATGATGCAATATCGTCAATCCAATAAAGGTTGATGTCGGTGTCCGCCCCTGAAAGCGAATCCAGATAATCAAACATGGTCATGTTCGAATGGGCGGCACTGGCGGGGGTTTTTTGTGCGCCATCAAGTGAGAAACTGTCCACCAGCGCCCAGATGTCCGCCGGGTAGGCGTGATTGGCGATGGCTCCGTTTTGCACCACATCGATGCCGATCTGCCGGTAGATGAGCCGGACGAAATCAAACTGTTCCTGAATGGTCGCTTCGTTCCCCTGGTTCAGGCTGGTCGCTCCGGTCTGTGAAAAACGATGCAGCTTTACCTGCACGGTGCGGCGTGCCGGAGCGATGGTGGCCACGGGTACCAGCACGTCTGTAGTCTGCCCGGGCTTGCGGTAGCCGACGGAGATGGTGGCACCGAAGCTCGCCAGCCGGGTCTGGTCATTGTCTGGGTTGGGTGTTTTGACACTGCCATCATTGGTGGAGCCCAGTCCGGCCTGCCCGTTGAAGCTCTGATCATCCTCCGGGTCTGCCACAAAGATCAGTGGCAAGCTCTCCCATGAGCCGTTGTTCAAGTGGAGCGCCAGCACGCCAGTATCAGAGGTCTGCCCTGCAACGCCTTGAATGCCGGTCACGCTCACTCGCAGCTCAGGCTTGGCCGGATCAACCTCGCTCTGCGGCACCCGAAACACCACGCGGTCAGGATCAGTACCAATAAAGGCCGGATCGAAGTTTTGATGGTTGAGTCCAAAAGCATCACGCCAGCGGCAAATTCTCACCTGCTGTGCAGCCACCAGAGGATCTGCAAGGGGATAGGGGGCCAAGGCCGGCTGCAAGGTCTCCACTGGCGGCCCAACCGTGGCCGTCGTCATGAAATTATCATCTGCTTCATCCGGCTGCAGCACGGTTTCCACCGTCTCCGTTGCGTTGGCAGCCAGCGTCAGCGTGCGCACCTGGCTGCCCGTCACCACTTGCGTGCCGAAGGTGAAATTCCCTGGGCTGGCGACATTCGCAGCCTGCTTCGTTTTCTGCTCCACCACCTTCACCGTGCGGACATTGCGCGAGGGGAACTGTACCACGAACTTGTATTTGGAGGCCGTGCCGGTGAGAGCGCTGTAGTTGCCGATCATTCCCGCAAAGGAGTTGTCAGCACCGACGATCCGCGAAAGAGAAACACTGTGCGAGTTGCCCGCGTAAAACCAACTGCCCCAAGCGTCCAAACCGGAACCGGCCGTGGGTCTGGCAGGGAGCCCTGGCAGATTAGGCATGCCGCCATTGACGAAGTAAAGGGTGTTGTAAATGTTGCCGGGAATGATGCTGTACTCCCACACGCTCCAGGTGGTTGCATCGGCCTGTAGTACATTGCTGCTGGCGGTGTAATAGGGCAGGCCATCACTCAGAAGGAATGCAGCCTGTAGCAAAGGCACATCATTCAAGTCGCTCACTGGATTGGAGGTGGCGGCTTTGGCGTCCGTACCCGCGAGGGCCTCGGTGCCGTCGCTGAAACCATCTCCGTCCGTATCCGCATTGAAAACACCCGTTCCGCCCTCCACTTCCTGCTGGTTGGTGAGGCCATCGTCATCAAAGTCCGCGGCTGCGCCAGAGAGGCCACCGGTGCTGACGTCCGTGTATTCCAACCGCCAGAACTGGCGTTTATCGGTGCTGGCAAAATTCAGCCCGTCCACGGCTGCGCCGCCGTCACGCACCACCGGCACATAAGTCCAGTGGATGAGATCATACGACTGCTGCACAAAATACGTCCGGCCCGCTTTGCCCCACCAGGTGAGAACCTGCGCGCCGGTGGCGGCGTCCGCCGTCACGCGCACGCCTTCGTTTGTATCGGTGGCGGTTTGCGCCTGTGCTGGCATCTGGCTCCAGACTAACAGAGTCATGCCGATCAAAAGGAAACGCTTCATGGCTGTGTCGCTCCTTTGTCGCGCTGGGAGCTTTCAATGGCTGCGCGCTGCGCTGGCTGCAGCGGCCAGAAATGGACGATGCTGTGCCGTGGGGGCGGCGGTTGGGCATGCAGTGCTGCCAGTTCACGTGCCGCACGCTCCTGCTCACGCTGCGCCTGCCGTTGGATGAGTTCTTCGCGATGGGTGTCGAAGTACTCCAGCAAAGACTCCATAGCATCCAAGGCCGATTCATCCGCCGGACCCGCCGGGGTGCTGCCGCTGAGCAGGGCACAGGAAGCAATGCCATTCACGGGCAGCGACTGCGCCGCCAGGGCTTCAGCGTCCGTCATCGCCTGCTCGTCCGGACCGGCGCTCAGGATCAGGCAATAGTCTGCCTGCTCCGACGCTAAATTACCCAAGCCCGTCAGACAGCGAAAATCCACGTTGCTCACCGCCTGGAGCCGCCGGGACTCACCACAAGTCCAGCGAAGCACAGTGAATCCATTGGCATGCACGGACGCTGAGATGCTCAGTACTTTGAACTCCTTCCGCGACAACTGGCTGAGCGCGGCTTCTTCCGCCGCCGTCAGCACAGGGTCCGCAGCCGGTGGTGCGGGCGGTGGCAGCGGCGTGACCACGGGCGGTGCCACCTGTCGGAACGTGATGCTGCTGCCGTCCCGGTGCTTCACAGTGGATTCGGACAGCACACGGAAGACCGGCTGGACGGAGGCAGTTGCCACCTCCTGAGCGGTGATTGGGACTGAGGTGAGCAGCAACAGAATAAGGATCTGAGAATAGTTCATGTGGAGGGTGTTTTCGGAGATCGAACTCGCGTGCCTTCAACACTCCAGCGAGGACATAAAAGAGGGCGTCGGCCTGTCGCACCCTTTCACCTGGCACCGCGAAGCGCCCGCTCGAACAGGCGCGGTCAGACCGCGCCCCGGTCAGGCGCGTTTCCCATGGATTGTTCGAGCATTGGGCGATGAAGTTCGCAGTTTCGGTGAAGCCCCGCTGCCAGTGACGGCAGCACGCAAATTGGTTATGTCAGTGAATTGGGATTATTAGATAGGCGAAATATGCGCTAGTAACGAGTCTATATCTTACCTTGGCTCCAACCCACAACAAGAAAACTTAATTTAAATTTAATTAAAGCACAGAATAAAATGCCAGCCATTACACAGGGAGCACTGGCTGCAAGCCGCTGATTTTCAGTGAATTTCCACTGACTTTTACAGCCGCATTTTGGCGCGTAATCGGCTGGGGCGGCGGGTGTTAGTGTAACCGAGCTTACAAAATCACACGCGCCGCCACGGTGCATAAACATGACGATGCCAATCTGCCTAGAAAAATCGCCACGCAGATTCTAGCCGCAGAACGATGCGAGGCAATGCCCCGCCCGTCACGCTGCAATTTCACCGCCTACTCGGCGGCAAATTCACACACCGATCTGCGGCAGATTCCAGACTTTTTTGGCGTATTCGAGGATGGTGCGGTCACTGCTGAACTTGCCCATGCGGGCGGTGTTGTGGATGGCCATCTTCTGCCAGCGAGGCTGGTCGCGGTAGGCTTTGTCCACCTCGGTCTGGCAGGCGGCGTATCCGTCGTAGTCGGCCATGACGAGGAAGGGATCGCCATGGGTTAGCAGGCTGTCACGCAGCGGTTTGAATTCATCCTGGTTGCCGGTGAAGTAGTCCGAAGCCAGCCAGTCGATGCTGAGACGCAGGT
>JAIPJY010000065.1 GCA_021733925.1 Prosthecobacter sp.
CGACCGTATTTTGAGGGTGTTCACAGCCATGCAACTCGCTCCGCTCGCTGCCTGGCTGTGAACACCCTCAAAATACGGAGCAGGCAGTGTAACCTATGTCCCCGGTACAAGTGTCACCCATGTTCCAGTTCAAACCGTGAGGAGAACATGACGAAGTGATCAAGCTTAAGCCCTTGCGTCTGCAAATGCAGATTCCACGCACCATTGATCTTGGGCGTCGTGACCTTTTGAAAGCGCTCCGCATTGAGCTGCGAGATCATGCCGTCATCCAGCACCATCGCGACATGGAAAACCCCACGCAGCGGCGGATGCGACTGCGCAATCTCCTCCAAAAGCGAGGCCACGCTGGCGGGATCGCTGACATCCGACTGGATCACGGTGACCTCAGCACCTGCAGCCTGCATGGCAGCCACACCTGCGCGTGCTTCATCGGTGGAGGCTCCACTGCGGCTGGAAAGCACGAGATGGCGCACGCCCTTTTCTACGAGCCACTGCGACATGGCCAAACCGAAGCCTCCAAGTCCTCCCGCCACGAGGTAGGTGACCTCCGGATCGAGCTTGAACGCGGCATCCGGCGCATTGGCGCTGAGCGAGACTTTGGCATCAGCCATGGTGAGCACCACTTTGCCGATCTGCCGCGCCTGCGTAATATAACGGAAAGCATGCGCCGCATCCGCAATTGGAAAGGTGCGGTAAGGAAGCGCAGGAAGCTTGCGGGAGGTGAACAGCTTTTTCAGGCTGCCCATAAGGGGCTTCGAATTGCGCGGATCCAGCGCATGCCCGAGGTCGATGGCATGGTAGGAGAGATTGTGGCGGAATGGGAACAGCCCCACCTTGGTGTTGCCGTAGATGTCGCGCTTCCCGATTTCAAGGAAGCGGCCGTACTGGCGCAGCAGCGAGAGGCTCTGATGAATGGCCTCGCCTGCGAGCGAATTGAGCACGAGATCGACGCCCTCATCATTCGTGATGCGCATCACCTCGCCGGCAAAGGCGAGCGTGCGCGAATCCAGCACATGCTCCACGCCGATCTTCTTCAAAAACGCACGCTTCTCCGCACTTCCAGCAGTGGCAAAAATTTCCGCGCCCGTTGCCTTCGCAATGCGAACCGCCGCCTGCCCCACACCACCCGTTGCGGCATGAATGAGCACCCGTTCACCCTTGGTCATGCGCCCTTGATGCGAGAGCGCATAGGAGGCCGTCAGATACGTGACCATCATCGTCGCCGCCTCTTCCATCGTCAGATGCGCGGGCTTTGCCAGCACCGCATGCTCGACGGTGGTGACGTGCGTCCCGAAGCACCCGGCCGCGAGCGCCATTACTTCATCACCCGCTTTAAACTGCGTCACACCCGCACCCACGCGCACGATGCGTCCCGCACACTCGTCCCCGAGCAGCATGGCATCGGCAGCTTCGGCCGGATAAATGCCCAGTGCCTTCATCACATCCCGGAAGTTCAGCGCAGCGGCACAGATTTCGATCTCGACTTCATGAGGGCCGGGCGCACGGCGCGGCTTCGCGCGAAACACCAGCTTGTCCAGAGAGCCAGGCTTGGCCGACTCCAACCGGAAGCACTGCTCATCCTTGAGCGTGGACGTGGAAGTCTGCGCCAGATGATCCAGTGATCCATGCACCAAACGGTGGGCATAGCGTGCCTCACCGCGCCAGGCGATCTCGGCTTCCGCATCGGCATGCAGCACTTCGTTGAGCAAAATCGCACTGTCATCCTCTCCGGCAGCGCCATCCAGATCAACGCTGCGGCATTGCAGGTCTGGATGCTCGCTCATGATGACACGCGCCATGCCGTGAAGCGGCGACTGCGAGAGGGAGAGCGCAGCCGTTTTTTCACCAGCAGGCTGCGCGCCACGCGTGACGAACCAAAGACCGGGCAGAGTCGCATGCCCCGCTGCGTTCAGCGCCTGTACCAGATGAAGCGGGCTGTGGCAGACAATCGTTTGCGCTTCTGCGATCTCTGCCGTCGTGACATCCGCACCCGCAGGGGCATCGAGACTCCAGAGATGAACGACGCCACGCAGAGGCGCGGATGGTGGCAGTTCGGAGAGCAGGGAGGTGTAGTCCTCCGCCTTGGATGCGCGGAGCTGTACTTCATCGGCTGAGACGCGCTTGAACGCATCTGCGGCAGTAATGACAATGCAGCTGTAGCCACGCTGGCGCAGGGAATCCACGAGGGAGGCTGCGAGGCCATGCTGATCCGCAAAGACCAGCCAGCGGCCGGCCCCGGCGGGCGCTTCCTCAATGACGGCAGCAATCTGCGGCAATTCGGGGCCACGCGCGAGTACGACGACTTGCCCGCTCTGACTTTGGTTGGTGGCATCAGCCACAGTCTCCACGCTGGCAAAGCCCGCCGCAGCAATGACCTTCTGCCAGTCAGCAGATGGCAGCAGGGGATGATGCGCACGCAGTGCCGTGTCTTGAAAGTTCCACCAGCGCGCATCCGTCCCGCATACCAGATCATGCCAGGGTGTGGGGTGCTCAAGCTCCAGGGCCATGAGCAGGCCGCCGGAAGCGAGCAGCTGCCGCACATGCTGCAGCGACTGCTGCACATTCTGCGTCAATGACAGTGCATTGGAGACAAGCACAATATCGAAACGCTCGTCAGCGAAGCCCTGCTCCGCCGGCGGGAGATCGAGATCAAGCACCCGGTACTGAACCGAAGGATAATCGCTGAATTTTTTCCCAGCCTGATCGAAGTGGCGTTCCGAGACATCCGTGAAGCAGTATTCGACACCCACATTCGGCAGGCGTGGCAGCACGCTGGCGGTGACACCACCGGTGCCTGCGCCGATCTCCAAAATGCGCACGCGCCGACCTTCTGGAACCTGCGCCAGTGCTGCGGTGACAGCTTCGCCAATGAGGCGATTGTAAACACGGTTGAAGACGGACGCTGCCTGGAAGTGCTCCAGCATGTTGGCGGAGAGCACGGCTGCGGCATCGCACTTGCCTCGCAGCAAATCGGCAAGCCCTTGGGTGCAGCGATCCAGCAGGATGAGCTCGGGATGAAAGGCGGGGAAGTGGAAGACGAGGTCCTGCCAGGCCTTGTCGCGATTCAGCGCGGCCGGTTTGGCCGTGACCGTCCACGTCGGTGCGTCTGCGGAAGGCTGAGATTGCAGCCAGCCCTCCGGCTCAAGCAGCGTGAGCAGCCGGTGCACGAAACGCTCATGCTCGGGCTGCACCTGCGTGCGTTTCAGCAAGGCAGGTAGCGTGAGAGTCTCGTCCGGCTTGGGACGCCAGCCGAGCTGTTTGAACACCGTGAGAATGGAACTGCGGCAGAGCTGAAGAAAGCGCGGCTCCCACTCCTGATAGCGCGCATTCATGCCCAGCGCGGTGCTGAAGTCCGCAGCGCTCACACGCAGCTGCGCGGCCATCGTCGCGTTGTCGGGCAAATAGTCCGCAGGCGTGTGTGCGATCGGTACTGCGGACAGCGGCTTGAGCTGCCACTCGGACTGATACAGCCAGTCTGCCTGCGCACCGGAGCCCGGTGCGCTGCTCATGGTGCTGTGCTTGCAGAGGAAATCGGTGATCTCCAGCAGCACGTTGCCCGCGTCATCGAGGATGAAGAGGTCGATGACGATGATCTTCTTCGCGATCGCCTGCGTCCTGCGGACATAGGCCCAGACTTTGGCGCCGGGCCTGGAATAGCAGCGGATGCGCTCCATGCGCGCAGGCAGGTAGAGGCCGTCTGCCGGAATCGCGATGGTCGGATGGATGCAGGCATCCAGCAGCGCTGGATGCACAATGTAGCGGTCCATCTCCGCCACGGCAGCGGCAGGCAGCTCAATGCGGCCGAGGGCCTCATCCTGACCCGCCCATACATGCGTCAGCGCCTGAAATTGCGGCCCGTAGTGCAGATCGGCAGCGGCTGCGGATTGATAAAAGGTTTTGCCGTCAAGCTCCGACCCGCAACGCTGTTGAATGGCGGCAAGATCAAAGGCCGCAGGCTGTTTGCGCTCGGGCTCCGCGCGCAGGCGGCCGGTGACATGCGGCACCCAGCTCGGCGGATCTTCCGTGAGCGAGCTTTGAATGACGAAGGTGTTTTCATCCGGCAGGCAGGAGATCTGCAGAATGGGGAAGTCATCTCCCGCAGGGAGGATGCAGCCGCGAAGGATTTCGAGCTCTTCAAGCAGCACCGGCTGGTCCGGATGCAGCTGCTCTCCGGCGGCGAGCGCCATCTCCACGTAACCTGCGCCTGGGAAGATGAGGTGCTGGCCCACGCGGTGGTCCTTCAGCCAGGTCAGCACGCTGTTGTTCAGCGCGGTTTCCCAGGTGGGGTGGATGTTTTGCAGTTTCAGCTTGAGGAGCGGATTGCTCTGCGGGTTCGTCCTCAGCCGCATCGAAAACGCGGGCTCATGCCAGAAGCGCTCCTTTTGCCAGGGATACTCCGGCAGTCGCAGCGCAGAGCTGACCTGCGGGTGGAGCGCCGGCCAGTCCACCTCATGGCCGTTCACATGCAGAGCACCCAGCGTGCCCAGCAAGGTGGCGCGCTCCGGCTTCTGACGCCGCAGCGAAGGCAGCACCAGCCCAATGGCATCCGCCTGCGCGAGGCATTCCGTCATGGAATTCGACAGCACAGGATGCGGGCTGATCTCAAGAAAATGCGTCTGCCCTGCGGCGATCACCGCATCAATGGCTGGTGCAAAGAGCACGCTCTGCCGCACATTGTGCCACCAGTAACTCGCATCGTAGTCAGTGCCTTCGGCCAGCCGTCCCGTGACGGTGGAGAAAATTTTGACGTTGCCCGGCTGCGGCTGCAGACCTGCCAGGGACTCTTCCAATTCCTCCTTCACCGGGTCCATGTGGGCGCTGTGAAAGGCGTAGTTCACCGGCACATGGCGCACGAACAGCGCACGCTCCTCCATCTCCTGGAAAATCTCATCCACCGCATCGCTGTCACCCGAGATGGAGACCATCTTGGGACCGTTCACAGCCGCGAGCGAAGCCCTGCTGCCATAGGGGGCGATGATTTCCTCAGCCTCCGCGCGCGTCAGCGCGGCGGCGATCATTTTTCCTCTCAGCGGCGTCTTCTCCATGCAACGCCCACGATGGTGGATGACGCGCACAGCCTCCGGCAAAGACAGCGCGCCACACACATGCGCGGCGGCCACTTCACCCATGCTATGTCCTACCACAGCATACGGTCGGATGCCCCAGGACTGCCACAGCGCCGCCAGTCCAACCTGAATGGCAAAGAGCGCAGTCTGCGCGATCTGCGTTTCATTCAGCCGCGTGGTCTTTTCATCGCGCCTCAGTTCATCGAGCAGCGAGCAGCCGCCTAGCTTGAGCAGCTCATCATGGCAGGTCTGGATCGTCTGGCGAAACACGGACTCCTGCTCCAGAAGCTCACGCCCCATTGCCCACCACTGCGGTCCCTGACCGCTGAAGACAAACACAAGGCGGGCGTTTTTAACGGGCTGCCCAAGGTTGAGTCCAGGTGCCTGCTCCCCGCTCAGAAAGGCGGACAGCGCCGCGCTCATCCCCGCGCGTGTGCTGGCGACTGCTGCGAGACGAAACTCATGATGCGTGCGCCTGCGACTGGCAGCAGCACAGATGTCTCTAAGCGAGATGGATTCATCCGCCGACTCCAGAAAGGAGTGGAAGGACTGCGCCACAGCCACCAGCGCGGCATCGGTGCCACGTGCAGAGAGCGGCAGGATGAGTTCGGGCTCTTCTTCAGCCGGGGTAGGTGCTGGCACCTGCGCAGCGGGCGGCGGTGCGGCCTCCAGCACAGCGTGGGCATTGGACCCACCGAAGCCAAAGGAATTGATGCAGGCCAGCAGTCGGTGCTGCGCATCCTGTTTCAATGGCGTGGCAGTGACTGGCACCTTCAGACGCAGACGCTCGAAGTTGAGCGTCGGATTCGGCGTGTTGAAATGCAGATTCGGCGGCACCATGCCGTGCTTCAGGCACAGCGCCACTTTGATCAGACCTGCAATGCCGGAGCCAGCCTCCAGATGGCCGATGTTGGTCTTCACCGATCCGAGGAGGCAGTCATCCCCGGGCTGACGACCGACGCCGAGGATGGTGCCGAGCGCGCTGCCTTCGATGAGATCGCCGATGGTGGTGCCTGTGCCATGGGCTTCGGCGTACTGGATTTCATGCGGAGCCACGCCCGCGAGACGGCAGGCGGTGGCGATGAGCTCCTGCTGGGAGCCACGGCTTGGCACCGTCATGCCGGAGGTGCGCCCGTCCTGGTTGACGGCGGTGCTGCGGATCACGGCATAGATGGGATCTCCATCTGCGAGTGCGGCGGAGAGCGGTTTCAGGCACACGGCACCGACACCTTCACCGCGGACGAAGCCGTTGGCGCTGGCATCAAAGGCCTTGCACCGTCCATCCGGAGACAGCATTCCCATGCTGGAGAATGCGACAAAGGGGAAGGCTGTGATGATGCAGTTCACCCCGGCGGCGATGGCCCGGGTGCATTCCTTGTTCCACAGCGCCTGGCAGGCCATATGCACGGCCACCATCGAGGAGGAGCATGCGGTGTCCACCGCCACGCTTGGGCCTTGGAAATTCAGCGCGTACGAGATCCGATTGGCGGCGATGCTGGCTGCCACACCCGTGGCGGAATGTGGATAGGCCAGGCCCCGGCCCATGGAATTCTGCTGAATGTCCCCGTAGTCATGCGTGGAGATACCCACAAACACTCCGGTGTCCTCCCCTTTGACGATGTCCACCTGCTGGCCGGCATCCATGAGAGCCTCCCAGGTGGCCTCCAGCAGGAGCCGCTGCTGGGGGTCGATAAAAGGTGCTTCACGCTGTGTGATGCCGAAGAAGCCGGGATCAAATGTGTCGATCTCATCAATCAGCCCCGCCCACTTGGAGTAGGTCTTGCCGGGTTTGCCCTGCTCGGGGTCGTAATAGAAGCGGTGATCCCAGCGGTCGGGAGTCACTTCGCGGATGGCGTCCACCCCGCCCATGAGCATCTCCCAGAAGGAACGGGCGTCGTTGGCACCTCCAGGCATGCGGCATCCGATTCCAATGATGGCGATGGGGTCTACGGCGGTTGGTTCTGGCATTGGTTGGAATACTTGCTTACTTGCTCACGGTGCAGCTTGTCAAGAAACCGGCTCGGAAATAGCATGATATCCGGCGTTGCACACTCAACGGGTCAGGGCTTGAACAGAGTGTGTGACCTTTTTGTCATGGCGCCGTTGCAAATTCATTCTGAATGATTACCACACTTGACCGCAAACTCCTCCGTGACATCGGCGGCATGAAGGGCCAGTTCCTGGTGGTCAGCCTCATCATGGCCTGCGGAGTGGCCTTGATGATCGTCTCTCACAGCATCATTCTCAGCCTGGAGAGTACGCGGGATGCCTATTATCAGCACTATCGCATGCCGGATGTGTTTGGCTCCGTCAAAAGCGCCCCTCTTTCCCTTCAGCCTCGCCTCGCCCACATTCCAGGCGTTGCCACCGTGGAGCTGCGTGTCGTGCAGGGCGCCCTTCTCGACATGGAGGGCGTGCAGGAGCCGGTCAAAGCCCGCCTCGTTTCGCTTCCAGACAGTGGTCAGCAGAACCTCAATCAAATCTTCTTGAGACGCGGCAGGCTCCCGCTGCTGGGCTCCCAGAGGGAGGCCGTGGTAAGTGAAGCCTTCGCCCTGGTTCACAATCTTCGCATTGGGGATCGCATCACCGCCATCCTCAATGGTCATCGGGATCACCTCGACATCTGTGGCATCGGCCTCTCGCCTGAGTTCGTCTTCGAGGCACCACCAGGTCAGACCCTCCCCGACAACCGGCATTTCGGCGTTTTCTGGATGCGCTACCACTCCCTCGCGGTCGCGTTCGATCTGGATGGTGCCTTCAATGACTTGTGCATGGATTTGTCACCCGGTACCAATCCGCAGGGAGTCATCGAGGAAGTGGACCGCATGCTCACCATCTACGGCGCTCCCGGGGCCTTTGCCCGGAAGGACCACCCCAGTTCCAAGCGCTTGGATGACGAACTGCGCATCGTACACGCTCTCTCAGTCGCTTATCCCATCGTGTTTCTCTGCGTCGCCGCATTCATGGTCAATTCCGTCATCCTCCGTCTCGTACGCCTTCAGCGTGAGCAGATCGCCCAGTTAAAGGCCCTGGGCTACACCTCCTGGCAGGTCGGGCAGCATTACCTGAACTACGCTTTGGTGATCGTCGTTCTGGGCAGTCTGGGCGGGGTCGCGACCGGCTGGTATCTGGGTGGCACCATGCTGCGGGTTTACTCGCTCTTGTTTCATTTTCCAGAGCTGACGTTTGAAATGGATCAACATGCCCTCGTCATGGCCCTGTTGGTCAGCGTGGCTGCTGCGGTCCTGGGCGTGGCGGGTGCCGTTTGGCTGGCGGTGAAGCTCTCACCTGCGGAGGCCATGCGCCCCGAGCCTCCCACGGACTTCAAACCCTCCCTCCTTGAGCGCATGGGCTTCACCCGTGGCACCAGTCTGGTCTTTCGCATGGCTTTGCGAAACATCGAGCGCCGACCCTGGCAGGCCGGCTTTACCGTCGCAGGTCTCGCGCTGGCCACCGGCCTGCTCGTGCTGCCGGGTGCCCTGGCAGACAGTGTCGACCATCTGCTCACCTATCAGTGGAATGACCATTTCCGTCAAAATGTGATCGTCAGCATGCGCGAGCCTGCCTCCCGCAGCACCCAGCACGACCTCGAGCACCTCGCCGGAGTCACCCTGGTCGAGCCGATTCGCGGCTTTGTGGCACGTGTGAGCAACGGCCATCATTCACGCAGGCTTTTCATCATGGGATTCACGCAAAAGTGCCGCCTGATCAATCCTCGGGACGTTTCAGGGCGGCCCATTGTGCTGCCTGCCGAAGGCCTCGTAGTCTCCCAAAAGCTGGGAGAGGTTCTCGGCGTGAAAATCGGCGATCGCGTCCAGGTCCAAACCCTCGAAGGACGCTGCGAAACCCACGAGATCGCAGTGCGCGGCTTCATGTCGGACTTCTACGGCATGGCCGCCTACATGGACATCGATGCCGTGCGTCGGAACCTCCGGGAAAGCGAGACCATGACCGGCGCCTTTTTACGGGTCGATCCCAATCGCTGGGACGACTTCATGCGCGAGGTTAAAAAGCAGCCCAAGATTGATTTTGCCAGCGCCAAAAAAGATCAGCTCGCCGCCTTCCGTGCCTCGACCGGGGCCAGCATCGGCATGCTGCGCAAACTCTTTCTCTGGCTCGCCGTCATCGTCGCCTTCGGCGTCGTTTACAACAGCGCCCGCATCGCCCTCTCCGAACGCGGGCGTGATCTCGCCACGCTGCGCGTCGTAGGTCTCACCAAACGCGAAATCGCCGGCGTTCTCCTCGGAGAGCTCACCCTCCTTGTGCTCCTCGCCCTGCCCCTGGGTCTGGTCTTCGGCAAGGGCCTCGCCTCCTACGTCATAGCCGCCGTCGGCAATGAAACCGTCCGCCTTCCCCAGCTCATCAATTCCAGCACCTATGCCAGCTCAGTCCTCGTGGTGCTCGCTGCCACCAGCGCCTCCTTTGCCGTGGTCGGCTTCATGCTCAACAAGCTCGATCTGGTAAGCGTCCTCAAGGCGCGTGACTGAACGTATTAGACCTACCCATGCTCACCCCGCTCGATTTGAAACTCTTCCGCGATCTCGGTCGCATGAAGGGCCAGATCGTGGCGGTGAGTCTCGTCATGGCCTGCGGGCTGGCCATGATGATCATGACCCGCAGCATCGTGCTCACACTCGAAAGCACGCGGGATGCCTACTACCAGCGCTACCGTCTGGCGGATGTGTTTGCCTCACTGAAACGCGCGCCGCTGTCGCTGGCCGACCGCGTGGCGGAGATCCCCGGCGTGGCTGCGGTCGAAGCCCGGGTGGTGGTCGATGCCACGCTCGATCTCGTGGGCATGACGGAGCCCGCGACGGCGCATCTGGTGTCACTTCCCCAAGGGCGGCCGCAGACACTCAACCAGGTCTTCATCCGACTGGGCCGGCTGCCACAGCCCGATGAACGGCGGCAGGCCGTGGTCAGTGAATCCTTCGCGCTGGCCAACAAGCTGCAGATTGGCGACAGCCTGATCGCCATCATCAACGGGCACCGCGACTCAATCATCATCTGCGGCATCGGCCTCTCGCCTGAGTTCGTCTTCGAGGCGCGGCCCGGCCAAACCCTGCCGGACAACAAACGCTACGGTGTCTTCTGGATGAATTACGAGTCCATCGCCGTGCCCTACGACCTCGACGGCGCATTCAACGATCTCTGCGTCGATCTTTCGCCGGGTGCACAGTCAGGGCCGGTGATGTCAGAAATTGACCGCCTGCTGCTCGGCTACGGCGCGCAGGGCGCCTACACCCGGCGCGAGCACAACAGCGCGCAACGCCTGGATGACGAACTGCGCGTCGTGCGTGCGCTGTCCGTGGCCTACCCCGTGGTGTTTCTCAGCGTGGCAGCCTTCATGGTAAATGCAGTGCTCGCGCGCTTGGTGCGTCTGCAGCGCGAGCAGATCGCCCAGCTCAAGGCCCTGGGCTATTCCTCCTGGCAGGTGGGCCGGCACTACCTGAACTATGCGCTGGTCATTGTCGTGCTGGGCACCCTGATCGGCGGCGTGGTGGGACGTTGGATGGGAGGCGCATTGGTAAGCATCTACGATCTCTTTTTCCGCTTCCCCGCACTCAACTTCCGCATGGATTACAGCGCATTGGGCATTGCTCTGGTCGTCAGCACCGCAGCCTCATTCCTTGGCGTCTTCAGTGTCGTCTGGATGGCCGTCAAGCTCCCCCCAGCTGAGGCCATGCGGCCTGAACCACCCGCAGACTTCAAGCCCTCGATGCTTGAGCGCATGGGCCTCACCCGTGGCAGCAGTCCAGCACTGCGCATGGCCTTGAGAAACATCGAGCGTCGTCCCGTGCAGGCTCTGTTCACCGTCTTCGGTCTCGCCTTGGCCACGGGCCTGATGGTGCTGCCCGGCTCCATGGCAGACAGCATCGACTACATGCTGACCTATCAATGGAACGATGTGCAGCGGCAGGATGTCGTGGCGTTTTTCGCCGAGCCCAGTTCGGGCGATGCCCTGCACAATCTGGAGCAGCTGCCCGGCGTTCAGCGTGCCGAGCCCGTGCGTGCAGTGCAGGCTCGCATCCACTACGGCCACCATTCACGCAAGCTCGCGGTGACAGGTCTGCCGCGTGATGCCGACCTGAACCGCCTGATGGATGCCGAACGTCGGCAGATCGTACTGCCGGAGGAAGGCATCGTGATGTCCGCCCAGTTGGGAAAGATCCTCGGCGCACGCATCGGCGATGTGGTTCAGGTCGAGGCCCTCGAGGGCCGGCGCGAAACCGTGGGCGTTCCCATCCGTGGTTTCATGGAAGACTTCGCCGGCATCTCCGCCTTCATGGACATCAATGCCCTGCATCGCCTCATGCGTGAAGGGGACACCGTCAGCGGAGCCTACATGACCGTGGATCAAAACCGCTGGAGCGACTTCATGCGTGCCGTGAAGGACACACCACGCATCGCCATCACACTGGTCAAACAGGACCAGCTCGACTCCTTCCGCAGCACCACCGGCCAGAGCATCGGCATCCTGCGCAAGCTCTACCTCGTGCTAGCCATCGTCGTCGCCTTTGGCGTGGTTTACAACAGCGCCCGCATCGCCCTCTCAGAGCGCAGCCGTGACCTCGCCACCCTCCGCGTCGTCGGCTTCACCCAGCGCGAAATCGCCGGCGTTCTGCTCGGCGAGTTGCTGTTGCTCATCTCCACCGCCATCCCCGCCGGCCTCCTGTTCGGCAAAGGCCTCGCCACCTTCATCATTGCCAAGGTCAGCACCGAAACCATCCGCATGCCCCTCGTCATCAGCCTGCACACCTACACCATGGCCGTCCTCGTCGTCGCCGCCGCCTCCTGCGCCTCCTTCCTCGTCGTCAGCCGCATGCTTCGTAAGCTGGACATGGTCGGCGTGCTAAAAGCCCGGGATTGAGGGGACTTTTCCCCTTCAAGCGCCCTGTGGCGCACGCTGGCTCTGGATGGTAGGGATGCGCTGTGCGCGTCCGTGGAATCCTTCGCCCCAGCGTGGTCCCTTGCCTCATCGCATCCCCCTTTTGAAAAGCCCCGCCCCCAAGTGCACACATCCCGGCCTCACACGCGCCTTCTGTCACCTGCCACATGGGTCAGAAAAGATCCGCCAGCCGTTTCCTAGGCCCAGCCTTCACCGGCTCAGAGACAGACCTGTTTTCAACCGGTCGCGATATCAGCTGTGAGGCGAGAGTTCATGCCGTGAAGGTAGGGCGGTTGGTACTCCCGCCGCCGTCGACCATCCCCAGGCCCCCTTTTCGGAACTCACTTCCTGAATTCGCTATAGCCCTGCTCCCGGCTTTCGTAGCCTCGGCGTAGAAGGCAGCACGCCGCAAGCACCCATTCCTCCGCACGGCCCTGCGTCCTGGAGTCTTTTTCCGCTGTCAGGACCGCTAGGTTCACGCGCCTCCATCGGTCGAACGCATGCCTTAATTGACTATTCATTTTCAATGACTTACCTTTTGCCATATTGACATAACGCCCGGCATATTTCTTATGATCTGAGCTATGCACAAATTGCCCAGGCAGCCCATTGCAGCAGCAAAGCGGTGGAGACCCGCATCTACCGGGCGCGGCAGATGCTCAGGAGCCTGCTAAAGGATTTAGACGTCTGAGCTGATCTTGTGTCTGGGAGAGCGGTTCTTGGCAGCTTCAAGGGTTTCGCCCCGATGGGGTGTTTGACTTAACGAAGGCAGATACACTGCTGAAATCACCAACACAAACATACCATGAAAACGAAACTCATCCGCTCCGCCCTCCTCGGCCTGGCCGCACTCGGCACACTGGCCCTTGTCTCCTGCCAGGCTCCGGCTCACACGCCCACCAGCGCCGTGACCTGTTCCAAGTGCCACACCATCCACTTCAACGCCCCGGTCACCAGCGGCGCTGGAGCCGCTGGCGCGAAAAGCGGCTTCGTCACGCTGCGCCATGCCGATAGCATGTCCTGCTCGGATTGTGAAAACAAGGTCGTCGCCATGCTGAAGACCGGCAATCTCACCCAGCACGCCTGCAAGACCTGCGGCGGCACACTGCATCATTGCACCAGCCACTGATCCCACGCCTTCACCGGGCCGCCGCCGGACTGACCGTCGGCGGTTTGGTGTTCAACACACTTTGAGACCCAAAGCAGGGTTATTCCCCATTGGCACCATCCGTACGCGTCATGCACCAGTGCTGAAAGAACGACAGCCAGAGGACTTCCCGAACCCGAAGCATCTCTGCCAACCCAACAACAAGCCATCATTGCCTCCATGAAAGCCATTCCCATACTCCTCATCTGCCTCGGTCTCGTTTCCTGCGGCAAAACATCGAATGACGGCTCCTACCCGCTCACCACCTGCGTCGTCTCCGGTGAAAAACTCGATAGCATGGGCGAGCCCCATGTCTTCACGCATGAGGGCACCGAGGTGCGTCTGTGCTGCAAATCGTGCCTGGATGACTTTAACAAAGAGCCCGCCAAATACATGGCGAAGCTGAAACCATGACCTATCAATGGTCTTGAAGGACGATGGTGGTGCCTCTTATGGCATGGACTCGAATATGATGAAATTTCCCACACATGGCCGGGCGTCGGTGCGACTTGCTCGCATCGTCCTGGCAGCGGCCTGTGGCTTTTCAGCCGCCTGTGTTGGCATCAAAACGCCGGGTGAACGTGATTCAAGGGAGAGGGTGCAGAAGGTGCTGAGCAAGTATCGCCCGGCAGATGCAGCGCCCAGTCTGCCTGCACTGCGCAGCGGCGGTTCACCGGAAACTTTTGTTCGTCACGCCATCTACAAGCATCCGCAGGTCGAGGCGGCGTATTACGAATGGCTGGCCTCGGTGGAAAAGATCACCCGTGAGCGCTCGCTGCCTGATCCACGGCTGACTTTCCAGGCAGACCTCACGCAGATCATCATGGCATTGATGCCGGGGCTGATGATGGATTTTCCGGGGCCGGGAAAACTCCGCGCGGCGGCCAATGCGGCCACGGCGGAGAGCGGGATGAAGTACTTCCAGTTTGAAACGGCGGTGCTGCAGGTGGCCTACAGTTTTAAGAAGGCGTGGTATGAGTTGCGGCTCGTGGATGAGCGCATCCGCGTGAACCAGGAGATGGTCACGCTGCTGCAAGACCTCGAAAAGCTCGCGCAATCACGCACAGAGGTGGGCAAGGGCACTTTGCAGGATCTGCTGCGCACGCAGATCGAGAAAGAGCGGCTGCAAACCGAGCTGACAAACTTGCGCGACTCAAGGCAGTGGTTCGCCATACAGTTCAAGGCAGCGCTCGGACTTGGTGCGGGTGATCCGACCCCGCCGCTGCCTCGGGCGCTGCAATCGTCACCGCTTTCCACCAGTGGCGACCGGATTCTCGCAACGGCGCTGGCGCGAAATCCGCGCCTGAAGGCCATGGAGGCCGATGTGCGACGTGCGGAGGCCGCCATCACGCAGGCGCAGCGTACACGCATCCCTGATTTCGCGCTGGGAGTGATGGCCGATGTCAAGGCGTCTCCCGTCATGGTGCGTCCCTTGGGCGGCATGACGCTGCCCATTTGGCGCGACAAGATCGCGGCGGAGATCGCAGGCGCTCGCCATTTGGAAGGCGCATCGAAAGCCCGTCTCTCCAACGAACGTCTCACGCTGACCGTGGAGGTGGCGATGAAGAGCTACCAGTATCGCGAAAGCACCCGGCTGCTGGCACTGCTGCAAAACAGCCTTCTGCCGAAGGCGAAGCAGTCGCTCGACGTTGCGCGCTCGGGCTATTCCACCGGCGGGACGGATTTCATCAACCTGATCGATGCCCAGCGCACGCTGCTGGAGTTCCGCCTGGCCGAGGTGGAGGCACGCATCAAGCGCGAGCTGGCGCTGGCCGATCTGTCACTGCAAGTCATGGGCGTGCCGCCGCCGGGCGCTCCTTTTCTCGATCCATCCAGGAGGTAACAACATGTCCGCTTCATCCATCCATCGCATCCTGCTCGCCAGCATCGCGGCGGCTCTCGTGTTTGTCAGTTTGAGTTGCGATGACGCCGGAGCGCCCGCTCCCGCCGGTCAGGTCTGGACCTGCTCCATGCATCCGCAGGTGCGGCTGCCAAAGTCCGGCAAGTGCCCAATCTGCGAGATGCCTCTGATCCTCACCAAAGCCACGACAGCAACGCCGAAGAAAGAAGGTCAGGCAGCCCAGGAGCCGGAGGCCATGCTCACGCTTTCCAAACACGCCCGAGCCATGGCCAGCGTGGAAACCGTGCCCGTGCAGCGCCGCCAGATCACGCATGAAATTCGCGCGGTCGGCAAGGTGCAGTACAACGAATCCGCGCTCGCCGTGATCAACAGCCGCGTCGAGGGCTACATCGAAAAGCTCTACGTGGACTTCACCGGAGTGCAGGTGAAGAAGGGCGACCATCTGGTGGAAATCTACAGCCCTGACCTCGTCCTTGCGCAGAAGGAACTGCTCGTCGGCCTCGAAGGTCCGGCCAACAACGCCTTGATTGAGGCATCGAAGCTGAAACTGCTGCGCTGGGGCCTGACGCAGGAGCAGGTGGACGATCTGGTGCAGAAGCGCAAGGTCAGCGAACGCGTCACCTTGTTCTCGCCCATCAACGGCACCGTCACCGAGCGCATGGCCGTGCAGCAGGCCATGGTGAAAAGCGGCGAGATGCTCTACAAGCTCGCGAACCTGGAGTCCCTGTGGGTCTATCTCGACATCTACGAGTCCGAGCTGGGCTGGGTGCAGCAGGGGCAGACCGTGACGATTCAAGCGGAGGCTTATCCCAGCGAGTCGTTCACCGGCCGCATCTGGTTCATCAATCCCGTGCTCACGGAAGAAAGCCGCACGGTCAAAGTGCTCGTGAACATTGCCAACACCGATCAAAAGCTGAAGCCCGGCATGTTTGTCAGCGCCACCATCCGCGTGCCGGTGCTGGCGAGTGGCAAAGCCGCGCCGACGGGCCTCGGCGGCCAGTTCACTTGCACGATGCACCCGCAGGTGTTGCAGGCCCAGGCCGGTGCTTGTCCGCGCTGCGGCATGGACTTGGTCGTGATCCACGGTGGCAAAACCAAACCCACGGATGCCGATCTCAGCGTGCTGGCCGTGCCCATCGCCGCCGTGCTGGACAGCGGTGTGCGCAAGCTCGTGTATGTGGAGCATTCTCAAGGTGAGTTCATGCCTATGGAGGTGAAGCTCGGCCCACGCGCCGGTGACTATTACTCCGTGCTCGCCGGTCTGAAGGAAGGCGAGAAGGTGGCGGTGCGCGGCAATTTCCTGCTCGACAGCCAGTTTCAAATTCAGGGACTGCCCAGCTTGTTTTACGCGAAAGGCCAGGCTCCCGCCGCAGGGCATCAGCAGCATGGTGGTGCCACCGCGCCGAAACCCGCTGCCGCACCTGCCACAGCCACAGGCCATGAAGGTCACGCAGCTTCGAAGCTCACCGAACCCAAGCCAAAGCCATGATCGACGGCCTGATCCGCTGGTGTCTGAAGAACGCGTTCCTCGTCGTTCTTTTCATGCTCGCCCTGGTCGGCGGCGGCTACTACGCGGTGCAAAACATGCCCGTCGATGCCATCCCCGACATCGGTGAGAAGCAGGTCATCGTCTTTGCCGACTGGCCGGGCCGTTCGCCGCAGGACGTGGACAATCAGGTCACGTATCCGCTCACCACGAGCCTCACCGGCACCCCTGGTGTAAAGACCATCCGCAGCATGTCGGGCTTCGGCTTCTCGATGGTCTTCGTCATTTTCAAAGACGACGTGGACTACTACTGGGCGCGCTCAAGAGTGCTGGAGCGCATGAACGTGGCGCAGCAGCGGCTGCCGAAGGAGGTGGTCCCCGTGCTGGGTCCCGATGCCACGGCGCTCGGCCAGGTCTTTTGGTACACGGTTGAAGGTGAGGGCTTCGATCTCGCCGAACTGCGCAGCATCCAGGACTGGTATCTGCGCTATCAGCTCAATGCCGTCGAAGGCGTGAGCGAGGTGGCGAGCATCGGCGGTTTCGTGAAGCAGTATCAGATCGACGTGCATCCTGACAAGCTGCGCGCGCAACGTGTGACGTTGTTCGACGTGTATGAGGCCGTGCGGAAGGCCAACATCGATGTCGGCGCGAAGGTGCTGGAGAAAAACGGCCTGGAGTTCTTCATCCGTGGCGTCGGCTTCATCAAATCGACGGAGGATTTGGAGAAGGTTGTCATCCGCCAGAAACAAGGCACGCCGATCCAGTTGAAACACGTCGCCACTGTGACGCTCGGGCCGGATTTCCGGCGCGGTGCGCTCGATAAAGGCGGTGTCGAAGCCGTGGGCGGCGTGGTGCTGATGCGCTACGGCGAAAACCCCCAGCACGTCGTCGAAAAGGTCAAAGCGCAGATCAAGCAGCTTGAAGCCGGCCTGCCGCAGAAGACGCTTGCTGACGGCCGCATCTCAAAGGTGCGCGTCGTGCCGTTTTACGACCGCACGGACATCGTCAATGAGACTATCGACACGCTCAAAAGCGCGCTCAGCGAGGAGGCGCTGATGGCTGGCATCGTCATTCTCATTTTCCTGCTGCATCTGCGCAGCACGGCGGCGGTGCTCGTCACCCTGCCGCTGTCCGTCTGTCTATGCTTCATCCTCATGTTCGCCTTCGGTGTGGACTCGAACATCATGTCGCTCGCCGGTCTCGCCATCGCCATTGGGGATGTGGCGGACATGGGCATCATCATGACGGAGAACATCTACCGGCACATCGCCACGGGTGATCCGAAGAAGAGCCACTTCCAGAAGGTCTATGACGGCGCGACGGAGGTCGGCGGCGCGATTGTCACCGCCGTCTCGAACACCATTGTCTCCTTCATCCCGGTGTTCTTTCTCCTCGGCCAGGAGGGCAAGCTCTTCCGTCCTCTCGCCTTCACCAAGACCTTCGCCATCGGCGCCAGCGTCATCCTCGCGCTCACCGTCGTGCCGCTCATCTGCTACTACCTGTTCCAGCCGGTGAAGTGGTCGCGCCGCACCGTTTGGAAGATCGCCCTCAGCATGGGTATCGCCTCCGTGTTCGCCACGCACGCGATTTTCATGTGGGCGCTTGCGGGTTCGCATTACAGCGGCTGGCCGATGTCCATCGTCGTTGGCGTCATCGTCGTGCTGGCCGTGGTGCGTATGACTCGCGAGCGCTTCCTGCCGATGGAGGAAAATCCAGTCTCTCGCAGAATCTCACGCGTCTATGTGCCAGCGCTGCGCTGGGTGCTGGATCACAAGAAGACCTTCATGATCGCCCCGGCGGTGATCTTCTTCGTCGGCATGAGCATCTGGCTCGGCATCGGCGTGACCTTGAAACCCGTCGAGTGGATCGCCAACCTCGGCGCGGACGAGCCGCGCGTGCAATTGGGCGAGCTGCGCTGGCAAAAAATCCGCCACGGCGACGAACCGCCCACCCGCCGCATGCTCTGGCGCAAACAAAGCGAGGCCGATGCGCACAACGAGACCAAGGGCGGGCTCGCTGTCGTTTCGGAAACTCGCATCGTGCCCGGCATCGGGCGCGAGTTCATGCCTCCACTGGATGAAGGATCGTTCCTCTACATGCCCTCGCTGCTGCCGCAGGGCGGACTCGGTCCCGCCATCGAGGTGAATGCGAAGCAGGACATGGCCATCGCCACCGTGCCCGAAGTGGAAAGCGTCGTCGGCAAGCTCGGTCGCGCTGAGACCGCCCTCGACCCCGCGCCCATCGGCATGATGGAGAGCATCATCATTTTGAAACCCGAAGACGAGTGGCGGCAAATTCCGGTGCAGCGCTGGTTTTCAAACTGGCCCGGCTGGCTCAAGGCACCGCTGGCGTGGATCGCGCCGGAGCATCGTCAGATCACGAAAAACGAGATCCTCACCGAGTTGCAGGAAAAGACCGCCATCCCCGGTGTGCTGCCGACGTTTCTTCAACCGATTCAAACGCGCCTCATCATGCTCCAGACCGGCTTCCGCGCCATGATGGGCGTGAAGATCTTCGGTGGCGACCTCGGCGAGATCGAACGCCTCGGTCTGCAAATCGAGTCTCTGCTCAAAGATGTGCCCGGCGCCACCGACATCATCGCCGACCGCATCGTCGGGAAGCCTTATCTCGAATTCCACATCGACCGCGACCGCATCGCTCGTTACGGCGTCAACATTCGCGACGTGCAGGACGTGATCGAGGTCGCCATCGGCGGCATGAATCTCATGGAGTCCGTCGAGGGCCGCGAGCGCTACCCCATCCGCGTGCGCTATCTGCGCGAGTTCCGCGAGGACATCCCCGAACTGGAAAAAATCCTCGTCCCCACCAGCAGCGGCGCGCAGATCCCGCTCGCCCAGGTCGTCACCATCAAAAGCGTGCTGGGCCCTCAGGAGATCAAAGGCGAGCGCGGCCTGCTCGTCGGCTATGTCACCATGAACACGCGCGACCGCGATGAAGTCAGCGTCGTGGAAGATGCCGAGAAGCTCTTGCAGGCCGCCTTGAAGGACGGACGCCTCAAGCTTCCTGCGGGCTACTACTGGGAATGGAGCGGCCAGTTTGAGAACCAGGTGCGCGCCACCAAGCGCATGCAGATTCTCGTCCCCATCTGCATCGCCATCATGTTTGTATCGCTCTACCTCGGCTTCCGGCGCAAATGGATTGCGCCGATCATTTTCATGGATGTCATCGTCTCGCTGGCCGCAGGTTTCCTGCTGCTGCCGCTGTGGGACGCGAATCTCTCCGTCGCCGTGTGGGTGGGTTTTCTCGTGCTGCTCGGCGTGGTGGATGACGACAGCGTCGTGCTCTCCACCTACCTGGAGGACATCTTTGACAGCAAGGAGATGCAAAGCGTCGCCGACATTCGCGAATCTGTGGTCCAGGCCGGTTTGAAACGCATCCGCGCCAACCTCATGACCATCGCCACCACTGTCTTCGGCCTCATGCCCGTCTTTTGGACCACCGGTCGCGGCTCCGACATCATGCAACCGATCGCCCTGCCCTCCCTCGGTGGCATGGCAGTGAGCCTCGTCACCATGTTCATTGTGCCCTGCTTGTTCTCCGCCATTGAGGAATGGAAATGGAAGCGCAAGCAGCGACTCGCTCCGGAAGACATCCCCACATGATCGCCGGGAAAAAGGGCCGGGGTGCAAATTCTTGAAAAAATGGTCATCCCCACCCGAATGAATCCCACTGGGTGAGCACCATGGACCGGGCGGGATCACGCTATCGAAAAGTGGGCTCAACGGCGCTCCGATGTCGGACTCCAAACCGCAGGTGAAGGAAGAAAGCGGTGAGGTGGCGGAGGAAACCTACGTCGATGCCTGCACCGGTGAACTGCGGCACAGTGTGTCGGATGTGTATGTGAGTCTGGACGTATCCGGGGTGTTCCGCTCTCAACCTTGGATCATGACGACATATGAATTCCCTCACCCGCGAATGTGACAAGACTGTTGCCAAAAAAAAGATGCCAGGCATTATGTAGGATGAAAGCTGTTCAATATATTGATTTTCAATGTGCTCGTTAGATTTCAATGCATCTGCTCTAGCCGCGCGGAGAGGGCAGGTCGGCGGGGTTTCAGGCAGACTTATCCTTTTCGCAGATCCTACCCTCAGCCTGGAAAGGGCTTTTCCGCTGCCGCATCAGTACGTCATAAAACAGGCCGCCCGATCTCACATCCAAACCACGCGCTGGATCTGTTACGTCTGAACTCGCGAAAGATTGTTGTGGGATGCACCGCCAAATTGATGGCAATTTTCCGTTTGGAGACGCCCTGTTTGAGCAATTGCCCCATGGTTCTGCGGTGGAAGCCAGTGAGATGATTGCAGCGTTTCATGAGTTGAGAGTATCAATGATTTATCAGGCGGTGGTGCACTTCGGGCGTTAATCCGCAGGTCACTCCAGTTTCACCAGTCCGCGGCGCAATGCGGTCACGGTGGCGGAGGTGCGGTCTTGGACGCCGAGTTTGGAGAAGATGTGGCTGAGGTGGTTTTTGATGGTCTGCTCGGTGCAGCCGAGGGCGTCGGCGATATTTTTGTTCGGGGTGCCGGCGACGACGTGCTGGAGGACTTCGGCCTCGCGGGTGGTGAGTTCCGGGCGGGCACGGCGGGCGTTGAGGCGGGCGGCGAGTTCGGGCGGGAAGTAGCGTTTGCCCCGCGCGGCTTCACGGATGGCGTGGAGCATTTCTTTGCGCCCTGATGACTTCGTGAGGTAGCCGACGGCTCCGGCGGCGACGGCTTGATACACGTCTTCCTCGGTTTCGTTGATGGTGAGCATGATGATTCGCGCCTGGGGAAACTCGGCGCGGATTTTGCCGGTGGTTTCGATGCCGCTGCTGTCGGGCAGATTGCCGTCCATCAGGGTGACGTCGGGCTGATGCTGGCGGTATTGCTCGATGGCGGCGGTGGCGCTGTCGGCTTCGGCGACGACTTGCAGGTCGCCTTCAGCTTCGAGGGATGCTTTGACACCGGAGCGGACGAAAAAGTGGTCGTCCACGAGGAGCACGCGGATGATGGCGGTGGCTTTACTCATGGGGTGCGGGGGGCTGATTGCCAGGCTGGGATGGAACGGTGACGGTGACGATGCTGCCGGTGCCGGGAGTGCTTTGAAAGTGGAGTGTGGCACGGATTTTCGTGGCACGCTCTCTCATGCCAAGGAGGCCGAAGCGGGTGCCATGCACTGCGGGGGGCTGGGTGGCGTCGAAGCCGGTGCCGTCATCGGTGATGGTGACGCGCAGTTCATCTGGAGCAAAGCGGAAGCACACGGCGATGTTGTCGGCCTGGGCGTGCTTGAGGGCATTGGTGATGGACTCCTGGACGATGCGCAGCAACTGGAACTCGATGTGCTGCGACCGCCGCTGCTCCTCGCCTTCGACTTCGAGGGTGATACGCGGCGTGATGATCTGGAGGGCATCGACGGACTCGCGCACGGCACCGACGAGGCCGACATGTTCGATGGCACGGGAGCGGAGTTCGAGGATGGAGCGGTGCGCCTCGGTGCGGCTGTGAGCGAGCATGGCGCGGGCGTTGTCGAGCGCGCGGGACACGGGCGCGGGCAGTTCCGGCGCGCATTCGGCGACGGTGTCGAGGTGGATGCTCACGCCGACGAGTTGCTGTTCGAGCGTGTCGTGCAGTTCGCGGGCGATGCGGCGTCGCTCGCCGCTGAGTGTTTTTTGCTCGAGCTGATGGGCGATGACCTGGGTCTGGCGGGTGACCTGACGGCGCAAAAGCAGCACCCACGCGCTGACGGCTGCGGTGAGCACGAGCAGGCTGCCCAGCAGCCAGCGCAGGCGCTGGGCACTGAGCCATGGCGGCCGGCTGATCAGCGCGATGTCGGCATTCTCACGCAGGAGGAGCGAGAAGGACTCGCGGGCGGCTGGGTCGTTGGGTTTTTCACAGACACCGGTGAGTCGGAGCCAGCTTCCATTTTCCAATGCGAGAGGCGGGGTGGTGTCTCCGCTTTCCGCCAGCCGTGCATAAAAGGTGCGTCCTTCCGCGCCGAGATAGAGCAGGCGATGGCTGGGGCGGTCAAACTGGTCGATCAACTGACCCTCCACCTGGATGAGGCTGCCGAAGTCGCCGCCTTGGGCGATCTTCTTTGCGGTGCTCACTCGTGGTGCGAAGGGCACGTCGCGTCGTGCGATGCGATGGATGCCGTCCTCCAGCCAGACGCCTTCGGCACCTCCAGCGATGAAGCCGATGACGTCCAGTTCATCACCGGGCTGCACGGGCGGCTGCTGCGGGGTCCGCACCCAGAGACCGCCCTGATCGCTGCCTAAATAGAAGCCGCCGCGCGAGGGATTCACCAGGGTGACGATGCCGGAGACGTGCTGCCGCGTCTCGGTGCCACCAGGCTGCGGAGGGCGGTATTGCAGCAGCTCGCGGAATCCAAGCGCTGGCTGCTCAAAACAGGCCTGCATGGTGGCGAGGCCAGGCTTGATCAGTGTGGCGGAGGCGACTCGCAGGCTCACCCGGCTGAGCTGGCTGCGTTCATTGGCTTCCCCGGAAACCACGCCGCTGATCTCGACCTCGACATTCTCCCACTGCCTGACGGTGGGCTGCTCATTCTTCGGGCACATCAAAATGATGTTGAGCGGGCCATAGCGGCTGCTGGCGTCCACATTGAGCTGCCCTACAGCGGTGTCCGGATGCTCCACCACCTGGCGGATGGTCGCCCGCACCCGCACAAACTGGTCATGGAAGTCGCCCGTGTTGATCCGGTCCACGCTCACGAGTGGCGCTGAAGGCAGCGGACCGCTGCCGAGTTTTACGACACGCATCACGAAGGGTTCTCCCGTGCGGGGAGCATCATCAGGATGGAGGGAGATGCTGGGTGAAAACTGTCCGCTCCGTGTGGCGCCGAAGATTTCCACACGATCACCGGCGGCGAGATCTGGCGAACCGGGATCCCCCACCGGAGGCGGTTTGAAGAAGATGCCGCCGGTTTCATCCTGCATGAAGCCGATGCCGTAAGCAGGTTGGCTGTAGGTGATGACACCGCGCACCTGCACGGGATGATGCCGCGCGGCTTCGTCAAGCGTGAGGGCCTGCACGGCGGCGATGGTCGTGAGAGACTTGCCGCTTTCGGCGTGGACGCCAAAGGTCAGCGCGCCTTGAAGGAGGAGCACTGCGATGACGGTCAGGAGGCGGGTGGGCATGAACACGGATGGCAATCTAGCGTCATTGAATGCGCCCGGAAAGCTTCAACCATCCGCCGCCGGGCCATACAGGACTAAAGTGCCATGCCTCGAACCTCGACGGATGGACTGATTCTTTGTCAAATGTACAAACCACCGAACGCCCACCACCATGAAGCCAGTTCCGAACACCTGCCCGAAAATCCAACATTCCTGCCACTCGCTGTTTCTTGCCAGCCAGCACAATGCAAAACGGTGGAGGTCCATTCTCGCGTTGGTCGGTATCTTGGCGGCCTCCATTGACAGCGCACCTGCGGCCTCCATCATCGTCAACGCCGTGGGAACTGTAAACGAGAACGGTAAGACAATCCTCGAGGCGACGGGAAATTCCATGGACTCGACGACTTTTGCCTCAATCATCGCAACCGCATATGCCAACGACACTGGAGGTGTCTGGGATTTTGACGGTGCCAATTTCGGAGTCAATGCCGGCGAGACCATCACCTTGAACTATGGCGCTTCGCAAGCCAACAGCGTGATTCTGGGCTTGAGCGGCACCAACGGTATCAACCAAGGGAATGTCGTTGGGGAAGCGACTTCCGGGTCATTTGAACTAGGGCTCGGCGGCGATGCGTCCACCCGAGTTTTCACTCTGAGCACGTTGATGTCCAGCATCGGAATCTTCAGCTTGGACCGGAATGATGCCAGTCGCACATCCGTACTGTCGGTTACCTTTCTGGACGACACCACCGCCAGCACATCGGGAGCGGATGGCGACAACACTTATTTCCAGATTCTGTCAGCTACTGGGACTAACTACATCAAGAGCTTTTCGCTCACCCAAAATAACTTCATTCGTTACGACGATCTTGGTTTCGTTGTGGCGTCCTCAGCTCCCGAGCCTTCACGCGCGCTGCTGCTGATGCTTGGTACAGCTGGCCTCCTGGTGCGCCGCCGCCGACAGTCCTCACCGGTCTTGTCGTCCGTTATCTCTGTGTGATCTGCACCGGCGCGAACAACTCGCAGCGGCTGCTCCACGGACATCGGCAAGACATGCCAGACGGAATACCAACAGCCCAATGGGGCCTGCCCGGACGGCTCTTCCTCTCCATCCATTATTATGCGACGTGTTCTATCATCGAGCTCTCAGTCAATCTCGGCTCATGACGACATTTGAAGTCGCGCAGTCACGAATGTGACAAGACTGTTGCCAAGGCATGGAGTGAGGTGCGGCGCATGCAGGGCGGGGGACCGTTCGGCCACTGTTTCAATGCGAAGATTCCGTAACTTGAGCATCACGCGCTATGCATGCCGATTCAGGCTGTTGAAATGTGCCAGCCAATCTCACAAGCAGGCTGCGGCTACCGGTTCGGTGCTGCTGGCCGTGCTGTGTCTGCTCGCAGTCCTGTCCTTCCTGATCATCACCACCGCCGCGATGTCCAGAGAGCATGGCGAAATGCAGCAGGCCCGCACCACCATGATGCGCGCACGCCAGCTCGCCGAATCCGGCATTGCCGTGGCATCGCACCCGCAGCTCAAAGCAGGAGATCCTCTGCTGCAAAGCCAAGTGTCCGGGATCGAGAGCTACGAAACCACTCTGACCACCGAGGAGCGCCTGCTCAACCTCAACTCCCTGCTCACCGCAGAACGCCTGCCCTTGCTGGAACGCATCTTCATGTCATGGGGCCTCTCCCTTGCCGATGCACAAGACATCGCCGCCACCTTGATGGACTGGACCGACGCCGATGATTTAAAACGTCGTCCCGGCAGCGCCGAAAAGCTCGACTATCAGCATGAGGGCCTTCCACCGAACCATCCCTTCGCCAGTCTCGATGAATTGGATCTGGTCGCCCGAGTGGAAGAATTGAATGCAGCCAAACCCGACTGGCGCACCTGGTTCACCCTCCGCGGCAACGGCCAGCTCGATGTGAACACCGCCTCCGCAGAAATCCTGGCCGCAGTCACCGGTGCCTCTATGGAAAACGCCGAGCTACTGGTGAGCACCCGCACCGGCCCGAAAGGGGCTCCGATTCAAAGTCTCGAAGAGGCCGCCGCCATCCTCGGAATTGCCGGATCCGACACAAACTTTATGACATTGTCCGGCCCGACACGGCATGTCGAAAGCATTGGCCGGGCAGGAGATGCACGCTGCGGCATCGCTTTGATCCTGGACCTCAAAGATGGCACACCCCGCATGGTCGAGTGGCGCGAATTTTCCGTGAAAGGAGCCGAGCTGCCATGAAGCGCAGCACCTTTCGCAATCCTTCCTCTCAGTTCGTCTGTTTTCCCGGTGAAGTAGCCCGCGAGACATGGATCTGCTAAAACAATGTCTGGCAGCGCGCGGATCCAGTCTCCGGCGGGCTCATGGGTATCGAAACCCTCGCCTTCGACAGCGCCCCCTTCTGGTGCCTGACCCAGGGAGACGTTCCCAAAGAAGCAGTCGCCCTGCGCTGGGAATCGCTGGGTCTGTCCAATGCAGGTGATGGCACCTTGTGTCTGCACTGGACGATTCTTCGCAAAAACCAGAGGGCTTTGGTAGCCACTCTGGCCCTGACCGAGGAATCTCTTGCCTCTCAAGGCTGGAGTACCCATCCCGAAAAGTTTGAACCCAGTGTCCTGATGCTGCCCCTGCCAGAAAATGGCATCGCCGTCTGGAAGGAGCTGGGCCGCTACGTCGTCGCATTCACCCGTGAAGGCATGCTGCTGCATGCAACTGTGCTGAGTTCCCGCATGCTGGATGTAGATGCAGCTTTTGAACTGCGTGACCTTTGCGCTGCTCTCCAGGCGCATGATTTCATGGATGAGCCGTCAGCCATCCACATCTGGACGGCCTATGAAACCGATTTTGTGCCGCAACTGGCCTGCTTGTTTGTGGAGGCTGGTGTGCGTAAAGAGCCCCGCCCTGATCCACGACCGCCTGTGGAAGCGGGTGGCTTGTTGCCGCTACAGGTGGCAACGCAACGTCACCAACAGCAAATCAGACAGGGGAAGCTGCTGCTGCTGGCGGCGGCGGCTATGATGTATCTGTGTTTCTTCGGGGCTTGGTGGCTGCGTCTGCAGTGGCGGGAGGGCCGCTTGCACCATGCAGAGACTGCACTCGCCATACGGCAGCCTGAAATCGGCCGGGTGACCCAGGCGCAGGCACACTGGATGGCTATGGAGGGAGCCATCAATCCTGACCTGTATCCGGTGGAGGTGTTTCATCAGATCGTGTCGCTGCTGCCGGGGGAAGGCATTCGTCTGAAGGAGTTTTAGATGGAAAATGGCAAAATCATTGTCAGCGGCGAAGCAACGAACGTGCAACAGGCACTCGGTTTCAAGGGACGTCTGTCTGAATGCAACGCGCTGCAGCATTATGCGTGGAAACTGCCGCAACCCTCGATTCGCGAGGACAATCGTGCGGAGTTTCGTGCGGTGGGAACACTCAATGAAGGAGGTGCCGTCGATGAAGGCCAGTGAGCGGCGGCTGATCATGATCCTTGGGGTACTGGCCGCAGTGTGTGCTGGGGTTGTCCTGTCTCAGCGTTTGCTGCGTCAGCAGCATGGCCTTGAGCGCCGTGAGCAGACGCTGGAACTCCGGCTGATGGAGGCACAGGCGCTGCTGGCCGAAACGGATCTCTGGCAGCAACGCCTCGAATGGCTGCAAGTCTCGCAACCACCCATGACCAGTGAAAATGAGGCCAGTCAGGAACTGCTGGAAGGCCTGCTGACCTCGGCGGCTGCGCAGGGGTTCGTGGTGCAGAAGAAGCAGCTGCATGAGCCAGTGAGTGAGAAGTTTTACCGCGAGGTTGGTGTGACGCTTACGGTGAAAGGCGGGCTGCCTGCATTGTTCCGCTGGATGCATCAGATCCTTTCTCCCGAATCCTTCTGCGTGGTGACAGAACTCAAGGTGGTGCCTGATGGTGCAGATCCAGCCAGCGTGATTGCCATCATCCACTTCAGCCGACTGCATGCGCCAGCCATCGCCGAGTCCTCCAATTTATGAACGCCTCCGTACTGACATTGCTTTTCATCGCACGGCTATTCGCTGGTGCCCAGTGGTGGCAATCTGTTCAAGCTGGTCGCCACGGAAGGGGGAAGCCTGCCGTCTTCACAGAACGTGCCGATGATTTTGCGGCCCGAAGATCTGCCGGATGCAGATCAGGTGGTGACGCATGTGCTGCAGCTCAATCACCTGGGTGCCGAAGATGCCAGCATGGCATTTCAGACCATCATTCCTTTGCATCCCTATGGCCGGATGCTTGCCGTGCCCAATTCACAGTCGGTGGTCATCTCCGAAGCCTCGCAGACCATTCGTGCTTATCTCGAACTGGCGCAGCAGGTGGATCAGCCGCCGATGGAGACTGTGCAGAAAACCATCCGCATTGAGCGTGCCGAGGCGCAGGAAGTGGTCGAGCAGCTTGAGGTATTGCTAGGTTTGGACAAGCCCTCTGCCGGGGCCGCCGCTCCTGGCTCGGCATCTCCGGCACCCGCTGCCTCGCTGGCAAACTCCTCGATGAATGCGGCCAGACCTCTGATGCAGGCGGTGGCCAGAACCAACAGCATGTGGTCGTCGCTCGTCCGCTCGATTTGCAAAAAATTGAGGCCTTAGTGAGTGAACTGGATGCTGAGGCGTCGGTCAGACGCTACTTCTCGGGTAAACTGAACTACCTCGATCTCTCCGTCTTCCTGAGCATCGCGGAAAAGGCGCTGATGCGGAATGATCCCCAGCAGCAGGACAACAGTCTGGTGTCGCAGCAGAAGGCGCAGTCGTCTGTTTCGACGCAGCCTGCGAACACCTCCCAGCCATACGGTTCCGGCTCAGCGTTGGGCGGTGTCGGCGGGGGAAGCAGTCAGGGCGGTTCCAGTTCGTCAGGCGGAGGATCCGCAGGGCAGGGCTTTGGCGCTGGAAACATTGCGGCGGATCTGCAGATCACCAAAAAGCCCATCAGCATTCTCATTGCGAACACGTTGGTCATTGCGGATCCTGCGAGCTCGAAATTTTTTGCCAGCGGACCACCAGATCAGATCAAGGTCTTGCAGGATTTGGCAGAAGAGCTCGATGTGCGTCCGCGCCAGATTTTGCTTTCCGCGATCATCGGTGAATTCACGCTGAGCGATAACTTCAATTTCGGTCTCGACTGGATTCAGTCACTCAAGCAGGTGGGAGATGACGGTCTGGTCGGTGGGGTGCTCAACACGCAGGGCACCGCATTCGCCAATCCCTCCAATTTGAAGGACATCGCCGGGTTTCTTGGGGCTGGCGGTCCTGCGGCGATTGGCGGCCTCACTGCCTACGGGCAGATCAACAAGAACCTCAACATCTTCCTCCAGACACTGGAGAGCACCAAGCGCTTCCACGTGTTGCAAAAGCCCACGTTGACCACGCTCAACCACCAGCCTGCGCGGATTTACATCGGCCAGCAGGTGGCCATTGCCGGACAGAGCTACACCAGCGGTGTGGTCGGCGGCGGATTCACCTCCACCACTCAGTATATTCCCGTGCGGCTCCAACTCGACATCACCCCGCACATTTTTAATGACGCGGAAGTCATGCTGGAATTCAAGCAGCAGAACAACGACATCTCCAACTACACCACCATCAACGGCAATCAGGTGCCCAACATCTCTGAGCAAGGGATGTCCAACAGCCTGATCGTCGCGGATCGTGCCACCGCCATGCTCGGTGGTCTGATCACGGAACGTGACACCAACAACAAAAGCGGGCTGCCCTTTCTGGTGCGCATCCCGTTGATCAAATACCTGGTGGGCAGCATCAACCAGGCCAAGGAACGCCGCGAGATGATGATTTTTGTGCAGCCACGCATCCTGCCTGACAGCACCGCGCACCTGCTGGAACAGGCGAAGTTTGGCGGCTACAGCGCCAACTTTGATGAAGCCGCCCAGTTTGCCGGCATGCCGGAAACCATCGTGCCCCGGGCCATTCCAGCGGAGGCTGACAAGCCCAATGCGCTGCTGCCCCCGCCTGAGACTGTGGAGGCCGAGCCGAAAAAAGAGCTTCTGGGCAAGATGAAAGGGTGGTTTCATAAATCGAACCCGGATTGAAGGGGCGGGCCTGATTGATGCGGCGTTTCTCCAGTGGCTGCGGAATTCAAGCGGGTGCCGTCAAAATGCTTGGCCTCGTCTGCGTTTTGAGGTGTAATGCCACTTATGAGCCAGACTGCCTCTCACAACCCGGCCTTTGCCCTCGTGGCACAGCGTGTCCAGGTGTGGGTGGCGCTGCGGCGCTGGCTCGCGGTGCTGCGCATGACGCTGCTTCCGGCCTCGCTGGTGCTAGTGCTCCTCATGCTGGCCGCGTTGCGTGGATCAGGCGCGGTGTTCTCACCATGGCTGGGGCTGGTCCTGTGGCTGGCCGGCTGTCTCGGCTATGTGTGGTGGCAGCGTCCCGGAGAATTCAGCGCGCTGGCCTTGTGGGATCAGGCGGCGGGGCGTCGCGAGGCTTTCGCCTCTGCCTGGTGGTTTGAAAAGCACGCCGAAGTAGGTGATGCGGCACGTGCACACATTGACGCGCAGCGTGAGGTTTTGGCGCAGGCATGGCCTGCATCCTTGAAACAGGATCTGCCTTTGCGGCCGGACCGCTGGCTCGCTGTGCCCCTGCTCATTGCGATTCTTGGCAGCTTCATCAGCATTGTCATGACACCGCCTTCGGAGGTGGTGGTGATGGATCAGGACATGACGCGCAAAGCCGCCGAAGAGGCGAAGAAGCTGGCGCAGACGGACTGGGAAAAGAAAAAGCTCGCGGGTCTCAAGGATGAGGAGTCCAAGCAGGTGGATGACTTGAAAGAGAAGCTGCAAAAGACCGCCTCAGCGCTTGCCAGCGCGGGGGGCAAGGACGCGCGCGATGTGCTGGCCGAGCTGGAAAAGCGTGCGCGTGAAGCGGAGAAGCTCGCGGAGGAACTGGGCAACGGCAAGGAACCCTGGGCCTCCGAAAAACTCATCGATGCATTGCGACAGCATGCCGACACGGCGGATCTTGGCGACGCCGTGGCCGCAAAGAATGCGCAGACTGCATCGCAGGCCGCAGAGTCGCTCGCCACACAGCTCAAATCACCCCAGCTCAATACTGAAGCGAAGGAGCGCATGAATGAAACGCTCAAGGATGCGCAGCAGCAGGCTGACCAGGAGGATCGCAAACGTGCCGTCGGTCAGAACGTGCTCTCGGCGGGGGATCAGATGCTGCAGGGCAAACCGGCGGGTGCTGGCGAAGAATTTCAAAAGCTCGCTGATAAGCTTCGCGACCTCGCGCAGCGTGAGCAGTCGCGCAAGGAGCTGCAGCAGCTTGCGCAGCAGTTGCGTGACTCTGGCAGCAACATCGCCGGACAGCAGGACAGCAGCAATGGGGCGATGCAGCAGATGAGCCAGGCTGGGCAAGGGGAGTCATCTCAGCAGCAGGGGCAGCAGAATGCACCTCAGACGGGACAGGGGCAGAATGCCCAGCAGATGCTCAATCCTCCCGGCGCGGGCCAGTCTGGGCAGCAAAACCAAATGCAGCAGCCTCAGGACGGACAGGGGCAGGGCAAGCAGCAGCCCATGATGAGCATGGGCCAAGGGCAGCCGGGACAGGCTGGCAAGCAGGGCCAGCCCAGCGATGGGCCGATGCTGCTCGCCCCCATTCCTGGTGGAGGCAAGCCGGATGACAAAGCCCCCACGATCATCATCAGCGGTGACGGCGCTCCGCCTGACCCCAATGGCCCCATGCTCACCATGCCCGGCAATGGTCTGCCGCCGGGCAAAGGCAAGGCTGATCTCAACAACACGCCCACAGAAAAGCAAAGCACCGGGGATCAAAGCGTGGTCCGCGCCCAGCAAGGCAGCGAGGGCCAGAGCACCGTGCGCAGCGTTGAAGGAGGTGCGCGCAACGAACAGTCCTCCCGCACCTCCACCCAGACCGCACTCGATGCGATCCAAGCCGAAGAAGCCGCTCTGGATGAAGCTGCCCTGCCACCCGCACGCCGCGAACAGGTGCGGCGTTACTTCAATGAACTGCGCAAGAGGTTTGAAGGGAAGTGAGCGCAGTCATGTGAACTGGAGCGCACGCGTCTCGCGTGCGGCATTCAGCGTCCTCGCTGAATGCCGTCCCCTGACTCGCTTTTTCAGCTGAGGGCCAAATCTACAGTCGCAAATCCTCGAACGGTTTCCCGCGAGGACGCGGGAAACAGCACGCGAGACGCATGCACTCCAGGTTCACGGTACGTGCCGCTTCGCCTTCGAGCCGCCGCCTTTCCAGATGTCATACTTCGGATCGGCGTAAAGGTTGAAGAACGCATCGAGCTGCTTGGCCAGATCGGCTTTGATCTCTTCCGTGCCGGGCTGGCTGTATTGATTGAAGCGTTCCTGCGGGTCGGTCTGCATGTCATAGAGTTCATAGGGACCGGAGGGAAAGCGGGCCACGTATTTCCAGCGCGCGGTGCGGATGGCGCGGGTGGTTTCCATTTCATAGAAGACGGTGTTGTCCCAGTTCGCGAGGGGCTGGCCGCGCAGGGCAGGGGAGAAATCACGGCCTGGGGATTTCGGCTGCTGCGGCATCTTGTCGCCGAGGCCGAGCTGAGCGAGGACGCTGGGCATGAAGTCGTAGTTGCTGACGAGGGCGTCGCAGGTTTGTGCGGGTGGGATGGCTCCGGGCTGGCGGAAGATGAGCGGAATCTGCATCATCTGCTCATGCGCGCCGATGGGCCGGAAGTGATCGCCCATGCCCCACATGCCGTTCTGGCCGCCCATCCAGCCCTGATCGCTGGTATAAACCACCAGCGTGTTTTCCTCCAGCCCGTTTGCTTTCAGCGCGGCCATGATCTCGCCCACGCCGTCGTCCACACCGCTCACTTCGCTGGCCATGCGGCGGCGAGCGGCGTCGGTGTTGTGAAAGGCCTTGTTGTCGTGCTGCCAGGGGTGCATGGCATCGCGCGGGAAGGACTGCAGCGGCTTGTCGGCGTAGTAGGCCGCATGGCGGTTTTTGGACTCGTTCGACATCAGCTTGCCGAGGGAGTAGGGGCCGTTGTAGGCGAGGTAGAGGAAGAAGGGCCGGTCCTTGTTCGCGGCGATGAACTCCACGCCTTTGCGCGTCCAGAAGTCCGTGGTGTAGCCGGGCTCCACGCGGATCTGGCCGTTCTCGATCACCTTTTGGTCGTAGAACTCCATCGTGCTGCCGTCGGGCTTCGTCGTCCAGGTGGTGAAGCCCTCGCTCGGCGTCATGTTCGCGCCCAGATGCCATTTGCCGCTGAGGCCACAGGTGTAGCCCGCATCCCGCAGCACCTCGCCAAGCGAAGTGAATTCCTGCAGCGTGTTGTAGGCCTCCGGCCCCATCATGAACTTGGGATCGAGAAAAGAATGCAGGCCGTGCTGGGAGGGGATCAGCCCTGTCAGGAACGTCGCCCGCGTGGGCGAGCACACCGGGTTGCTGCTGAGCGCATGCGTGAAGCGCACGCCCTCCGCCGCGAGCCGGTCGATGTTTGGCGTGCGGATGTCCGGGTTCCCGTAGCAGCCCAGCGTCCAAGCACCTTGGTTGTCCGTCAGGATGAAGACGAGGTTGGTGGGGCGCGGCGCAGCGGTGGCAGATGCTATGGAGACAAGCCCAAGGGCGAGAATACAGAGGCTCTTCAGGGAGGAAAACATGTCATGAAAACGGGCAGCGAAGGTCGAACTTGCCCGGCGGGATCGAATGCCGGATCAAAGGCAGGGCATGGGTCATATTCAAACGCCCAACTGGCCCCGGACAAAGCCGTTTAAAATGGTTTTTGGATGTGACGCTCTGGTGCGTTAAGAACTACAACCATGCTGCCGAAAAAGCATGGAGGCTCGACAAATCAGTCTCCCTAATTATGCTGAGGCACTCCACAGCATTGTGTCCAGTTAAGTAGTTAGCATTAAACAAATGGGCCTCGATATCTACGTCATGCCTCTGAACCAATTCTTCAGCGGCGATTATACCAGTCCCCTCGAAGCTGCCTTTGGAGCGAAAGCTCACCGCGTTGGGAGTCAGAAGGGCGCAGCACCAGCCGCTGAGGCGATTGAATCTGTATCCAAACTGCAGGACGCACTGAAGGAAATATTTGGACTGGCGTCAGTGTGGGACGATAGCGGCGAAACGAAAGGCGAGCAGTTTGATTATGGAGCGTTCAATGCGCTGCGTGCTTTCGCAGCCCACCAGGAATATCCAAGGATGACTGGCGTGTTCCGAAAGAAACCAATCGACTTCAACCCATACGACGATTCGTCGGCCCACCCAGGGCTTCTAAAGATTTGGAAAGGAGCCAAGACCCGTTTTCGGCATCTCATTCAGCACGCAGACAATCAGGGCTTCTGGTTTCCTGTAGATTTCGAGCATCCGATAAATCTCAATCAAAAGACAGGTCTCTTTGCTGGTTCCTCTATTCGCCTATTGTCTGAATTGAACGAGCTTCGATCCATAATCGGACTCACGAAGTCTTGGACGGATCTGGCAGATGACGAGACTGTTGCAGACGAATCAGATCCGATGGCGACGATCAAGTATGCATGCGCCTTAATGTTCGCTTATGCAGACCTCAGCTGCGAACGCAGGCTTCCCATCGTATTTGACGGCTAACCACTACACCTTATGAAACTGAGAATAGAGGTGCCGGATGCGAACGAGGACGATGACTGGGTGTGTCATCAAGAACTGCCCCTTGGCCAATGGCATTCGGACCGTGCCCATGTCATCCCAGAACTCCTCATTGCTTACGATCAATTGGTCGTCTTGCCGAATGGCGAAACATTAGATGTTAGTGCCCATTACGGAAAGCACAACGGGCTCTCCTGGATCATGGTGAAAGAACGTGGGACACACAAAGCCAGCATCGATGCACTTCGCAATGATCCCCCGCCACGACTCATCTTCACGACATCTGAGGGCATCAGTGTGCGATTGTCGATCGTACAGTAGATGCGTGTTGAGTTGATTTAATCACAAAACGTTGCGTTCACTGATCTACCCGTCCCTAGGCGCGTTGTGCTTAATATCCGCCCCTCTACCAGCAGGGAACAGGATGATCCCTGTCCGGCTCAGTCCTCGGAGTTGCAAAGCGTTGCGCCTTACCCCCAGACCCGCAACTGGACGAGAAAAAGCGCGTCTTCACGGCGGCAATCATGGCTGGTACATGGCCCACGTTCCCTGAATCGGTGTTTAGAACACCGCTAAAGCACCCCTAAACACCAATAATTAACTAGAAATACCATATTAAACTGGGTTAATTATGAGTCATGGTGCCGCTTTCAGGTACTTCGGATTTTTCATGCCTGCCCCCCCAGTCTCACAGCCATTGCCCGACAAGCCAGTGCGCATCGCACCATGGCGCGGGCCGTTGTATTTTGGGCTTCTGGTCTTGTCCGCCGCCTGCACGCTGGCCCTGCAGATCTGCTATTTCTTGCTGGTGATGGGATTGCTGCTGTGGATGGGCTGGGAGGCCTGGCTGCTCACCGGACACAAGGCGTGGAGCGAGGTGCTGCATTGGCGCATGATTCCTGAGTTGCTGAAGTTCCTGTTCATGGGTGTCACCTGGGTGTTCATGCTCCGGCCCCTGCTCCCCCGGGCCAAGCGCGCACAGGTGGCGGTGCAGGTCAGCGTGTCCACGCAGCCGCAGCTTTTTGAGATCATCCACCTGCTCTCCTGGCATCTCCGTGCGCAGCCGCCAGTGCAGGTGTGGCTGGACAGCACGGTCACCGTGCGCAGTTCCATGATGGGCGGTTTGTCCGGCATCCTTAGCGGGCAGACGGTGCTGCACCTCGGCCTGCCGGTGGTGTCTGTCATCACCTCGCGCGAACTTGGCGGCCTGCTGGCTCAGGAGCTCAGTTACAGCGCGGGCGGCATTGGTACGCCCTTTGTACATGTCGTGCGGGAGATGAACGCGTGGTTTTTCCGCGCCGTGCTGGAGCGTGACCCCTGGGAGATTCACACGCATGTGTCGCCGCAGCGCGAGCCCGAGTGGCACCATCTGGGCCGCAGGCTGATGCGCGGCTGGATGTGGGCGGCCAAAATTCCCTTCATGGTTTTTGCGATCGCTGCCCGGCTGGTCAGTGCGGTCACGCTCTGGCTCATCCGGCGCTCGGCAGCACGCTGTGGTGCCAATGTGATCGGCACAGACATGTACCGGCGCATGCAGCAGAAGTTCGCTCTTCTGAGAGGCGCATGGGAGACGGCGCAGCAGGAGATCCAGGAAGGCATCTCTCAGCATCGCCTGCCGGAAAATCTCTCGCTGATCATGGCGCGTCACGTTGCCACGGAGGCGAAGGAACGGGCATCCGCCCGTGCGGAAGCAGAG